>CAJTPM010000047.1 GCA_910578085.1 uncultured Lachnospiraceae bacterium
TCCGGGTGGCTCTGAAGCGGGAAACTGGTGGCTCCCAAGGGGGATAATATTCATCCAGAGCAGTACGCCTGTCTTTTCGTAGGCTTTCGCCTCCTCCACCGTATAGTGGATCTTTCCGCTTCTACCCTCCGCCTGCAGCGCCAGATTGTTCAGGCTCCAGGTGCAGGTCTGCGTCTCCGCCTTCCCACTTAAGGATGCGGGTGTTGCCGTCGCAGTAAATGTTGTGAACTTTTTGTCCGTTCCCTCTTTCAGGATATCCTCTGCAACGCCTTTTCCGCCTGTTACCTTCACGGTTTCCGGCTTTGCTCCCTTTCCGGTCATCGTATAGTCCAGGTTGAAGGTCTCCGCGCCGCCTTCCGGTTCATTCCCCGGATCTTTTGCGTTGTTCCGGTAGGTTCCGGTCACTGCAAAAGCGACGCCGTATTCCTTATCCTGATCGTATATCGTCATGTTATTCCAGTTTTTCACAATGCTCTGGTCAATATAGTACAGACCCGCATTCCAGTTGCCGGATACATACGGTGTTGTCTGTATGTTCTTCGCTTCCGGAAGTGAAATCTCCTTATACAGACAAGCTGCTTCCAGCCTGGCCGGTCCGTCTGTGCTGTCCTTTCCCGTTCCATAGTAAGGTTCTGCATAGTTGTAATTGCTGCTCCTGACAGAAGAACTGTCCAGGCTTGTGAGACTCAGTCTCTCAAAAGAGATCGGCGTTACATTCGCTGTTCCCTTTTTCACATAATAGTCCCTGTCATCCTTCACCCCGTCATTGCTGGCATCGTTTTTAAATACTGCTGTATACGTTCCCGGTGTAAGGTTTTCAAACTGGTATCTCCCGTTTTTGTCTGTCTTTACCGGTGCAACCTTATTTCCATATGCATCTGTCGCAGGTTCATATTTCCTGCTATCGCCTTCGCCTGTCACCTCATATAATTCTACGTCAACCCCTGCCATCACTCTGTCATTGCTGGGATTTGTCGTTGTCCCCGCCACATACTTACCGTCATTGTCCTGATCCATCCACACAATACCGGATATGTAACGTCCTATCATTCTAATGAATGCATTGCCTGTAGGGATCGTATTGCCGTCACCGCCGACACTGTAGAAGAAACTGTCGCCGTATACATTGTTTCCGCGCTGTATCTCTTCATTTTTCCCGACGATCATCCCGCCATCCCTGTCTCTTGGTGTCAGTACGGCCTTTACTGTAAATCCGCTCTTCACAGATACATGAGGTACTCTTATATAGAGAGCGCCGGCACTGTTTTTCTCATCTGTCTGAAGCATCGCCTTATACAGTACAGGATCACTTTCTGCCAGTTTCTCAATATCGTACACAACTGTGTATCCTGAATCGTCAGACCTGTATTCTGAGAGCAGCGCTTCATCTCTCATATCAGCCCGCATCTCGTTTCTCACTTTCAGCTCATCGCTTCCGGCAGGTACCCGCTGCTCTGCCTTATACCGTAATTCTCCTCCATTCTCAGCTATGTAATCCAGATAATCCTCTTCACTTGTGAAAGTGATCTCAAGCCTGGATACCCGGTATCCGCCCTGGAAATTCGTCTCCCGGCCATCTCCATTGTAAGGCAGAATATCCACAAGTTCCACATTGACCGCCTCATTCTTTGCACTGTAATGCAGATTGTAGATCATATCGCTGCCCAGTTCTCCTAAAGGTGTATCGGTGGTAATATAGCCGCCGCTCTCTGTTGTTTTAACTATTTTGAACTTGCAGGCGTCGAAACTGCTCTTTGCCGCCATCTGGTTTTCTTTTCCGTAGATCGGCGTGATAAATGCCTTTACTTCCAGTGTTTCACCATTTTTTACTTCCCCGTCATCCGATAACGGATTCAGATCACCGATAAAGGTCTCAAAAAAGATCTCCGGAAGTTTTTTATGGATATCCGTGATATCCGTATACAAATACAGTGATGTCGTGCCGTCCGCATTTTTCTTTTCCTCAAAGGACCATTCCAGTTCCCCTTCTCTGTAACCGCAGTTTTTGTCACTGTAGTCGATCCGAACGCTGCCCTTCTGATAGGCCAGTTTCTTCGGCAGCTTCAGCTCGATGGAGATTCCCGTGGAAAGGGAACCGGTGGAAACCAGATAGTGATCCCCCAGCCCGGCCGCTATGCCCATGGAAGGCTCTACTTCAAATTTCGCCACTCTTTCGCCATTGCTCACATTATAACTGTTCTTACGCGCCATACCAGAAGCTCCGCCGGAGCCTTCTATGAAATCTGCCACATAAATATTGATATCCGGTTCCAACGTATTGATCAACAGCGTATTGCCGCTCAGCCAGCCATTATGAGTTCCTGCTTTCTTTGCGCCTCCCACATACTGGGATTTGATGTAGCCGTCCCCATAAATTCCTCCGAATGCCGGCCGCAGTGTGGTCGCCTTTTCGGTTCCCTCCGGCGCCTTCTTTTCCACCTCAAAGTAAGCCTGGTAGCCCGGATCTGTGCTCGTAACCTGCCCTTTTCCGTTTACGCCTCCGTGATAGCAGGCATCTGTCAGTCCTTTGCCGTAAGCCGTCACACCATCTTTCACACCATAGGAAACATTTTCCCAGGTACTGGTATAGCGCAATGCATCGAACTTCGCTCTCTCCTCCTCATTCTTGCTGTTATAGTACTTTGTAAAGTAATCCTTGTATACCGGTCTGTAGTTGCTCCAGAATCGTACATCATTGGTAGTACAGTAGGTATTGCCGGTCAGCTCAAAGTCGCTGCTCACCTGCATTCCCGCCCTTACTGTCACACTGCGCCCGTTACGGATACAGCAGTCCCGCAGCTCATACAGGATCGCCACGCACTTTCCGTTTTCCGGCCCGCCGAAATAGTCGTAAAGATCCTGCAGCGTTGCAAAATAGATCAGATTTTCCTCACGGCAGCTATCCATATCCGCCACACCGCCATCGTCATAGACCTTATCCACATCGCCGTCTTTCATTTCCACAGACTTCTTCTCCCAGTTTTCACCGTTTGGCTTTGCCGCATACAGAATGCTCAGTTTTGCATTCTTTGTCTTGGTGTTAGACCAGGAAGTCGCCGTCTCCGTGGTGGAGATCACAAAATTTCCGATCCCTTTGCTGTCAAAATTATAGTTCTTATTTATGACAGAAGCTGTACCTCCAAGAGGAGTATAGGCGTCCGCATCAAACTTCTGCAGGATATTCAATGCCGTCAGGTAGTTATACTCCACCTTGTTATCCGTCTGCGTATTGAAATCCTCCGGTCTGATGTAATGCTCTTTATCTTCCTCATCATCCGTCCTGATCGCCTTGCTGCCAAAGCGCATATCCCCGCCGATATAAACAGTGGACATAAGCGGCGTGGAGGCATTGCCCTCCTGCCCGGATAAAACTCCCTGGGTGGAAGTCATGAAATAATTGTTCTTGATGACGTTGTCCGCATTACCCGCCCCGCTCATCACGTAGGTGCCAAACTGGTTATCCGAGTAATTATCCTTGTAGAATACTTCTCCTGTGGCCAGACCTTCCTCCAGCTCATCCAGGCTATCTACGCCAAAGTACTTTTTCAGGTTATCCAAATCGTCCTTCCTACTACCGCTTACCGCAGGATTATGGGAGATGCTCTCTGCCTTTGTTCCTGTTACGGCCGCCTCCATCATAATGGAAAGATAACCGTTTTCCGTGACTTTTTCCTCATCGATGGGGAAAAGTATCTGCACATAACCCGCCGAAAAAGCCTTCACATAGGAATTCTTTAACACGCTTCCGATCACACCGGTCTGGGTGCCGTTTGCCGCATGGCTGGGATTGGCATCCCCAAAGTTCACGCTGTAGCCCGCAATTCTTGCGTGCACCACACTCTCCGTTATCCCTTCTCTGCTTACCCCTTCTTCCATTATCCAGCTTCCGCCGTTATAACAGCCAGTGTTTCCCCCTCTGCTATTATAGGGAGCCGCATTGTATGCATAATTGGTGGTGATCGTTATATCGTCCTCGTCGTTCCAGTTCATGTTCCGACTGTATGTAGTGCCATCCAGGGTCTTACCCAGATCGCCATTCTCATTCTCCTTATAGGCCCAGATATAAGGAGCCTCCACAACAGGGTTTTTGTTCTCATCCAGGATCGGCTCACCGTCCATATACAGGCCCCCCTTAAAGCGCAGGTCAAACTCCACGCCGTCCGCCGGCAGCTCAATTCCTTTCAGACCTTTCTCTGTGTTGTCATTGTACAGTTCTAAAGTAACGCCATACCCCAGCATCGTGCCGTACACCACATCCGGATTTGTCTCCATCTCTTTTTCGGAGACCTCAAGCCCTTTTTGCGTATCAAAGTAACTGGTGTAGGAAAGCGCAGAATTATAGTCCACTGTCACATTGTATTTTGCTGCGGCAGATACCGTGAGCCTGTCGCTCTCACAGCCTTTTTCCACCTCTTCGCTGCCTTCCATCCAGCATCTGAATTCCGGCTTAATGGTGTCTCCATCCTGCATACCGTAGATCTGGATCGTGATAGAGTCACCCCAGATACCTCCCTCCGCAAAGTTCGGCGTCAGATCCTGTTTCAGGGCATCCAGATCCCAGTAGCCCCGCATTACCCGGATGCTGTTCCCCTGTTCATCCAGTTCCGTTTCCATAATATAGTGGGTCATGCTGGAGAAGGCATCTTTTCCACCTGTCCAGAAATCCGCTTTGTCCGTATCTGCCGGCAGACGTACTTCCAGCCACAGTCTATAGTAATCATCCGGAGACATTTCCTCTTCTTCATGGAAATCATTCCCGGAGACATCTATATTTCCGATCGCCTCTTTCTTCTTCTGCATGGTGACCGTAAACGGATAAGTCACTTTATCAAAGGTTCTTACCAGCGTATTCTCTCCACAGGAGTCATTGCCTGCAGTCCAGTCCGCTATCTGGTTCTGCTCATACAGTCCCAAACCGTTTCCGTGATCCCCTGCATACTTTGCATCGTCCCCTGTATATCTGATATAGGCAAGATCATCTTCTCCATAGGTCTCCTCCGACAGTACCCAGAGATCCGGGTACAGTTCATGCATCCTGCCTGCCGTTTTCTCGCTCTCTTTCGTAGCACTGTCACTGTCCCAAAAACGCTCGCCCGTAACCGTCTTCTCTGTTCCTTTATTCGTGCTCCTCGTCAGCGTCACGCTGCCCACTTCCAGATCCGTCAGCAGATTTGTTTTTGCGATCTCTGTCTCATAGTGAGCGGCCGTAAGATCCACATTGTAGGACATGGTGATATCTGCTATAATATACTGTCCTTCCCCGATCAGCTCTCCTAATCTCTGATAGCCTTCCTCGCCTTTCTGTTTGATATAGGCATCATCTTTCCATGCATTGTAATTTTCATTCCCCATGGATGCTGCATTGATCAGAGTCAGCTGTGGTACCACGCTGTTCTTTCCATAATTAGGATCCGTGCCCTCATAGCGGGAATAAAAATCATTACCCGAAGCGCTCAGTTTGGAAAGATTGTCGTAAACGCCGCCTCCCATCAGCAGAAATTTACATATCGCATTCGGATACTGGGCTACGCCGCCGCCCATCTGCGCGGTGTTCTTGCTGATCACGCCGTCAATCATATGGATCGTGCTGGTGCTTCGCTGGTAGATGCCGCCGCCGCGCACCGCACTGTTATTCATTATGGTCGTACCTTCACCGATATCCAGTCTGCCCACGTTAGCGTAAATACCGCCGCCGGCAGACATGGTCACATCCGTGGTCTTTGCATTTGTTGTCCTGTTACTTGTAATATCCACATTTTTCAGGCTTACTCGGCCGTCATTGATGTAAATGCCACCGCCCCGTTCTCCGGCGCTGTTGTCACTTATCTCAACCGTATTATCTTTCTTTCCGATAATATTCAATGTGCCGCTGCTGATATAGACGCCGCCGCCATTATTCTTCGCCGTATTTTTTATGATCTTTCCGCCTGCGATCTGAGCCGTACCTCTCTTCACAAAGACCGCACCGTAATTTCCCGTGTTTTCTTCAATCACACCGCCCAGCATCTGGAACCTGCCGGCACCATTTCTCACTAACACCGCAGAACCGCAAGGCGCGCTGTTATGGTTCAGTGAACCTCCTTCCAGCACAAAAGTACCTGCTTCCACACAGACTGCCGCGCCGCCTTTTTCTCCGCTGTTGTCTCCGGTATTTGCGGTGGATCCATAACAGTCAGAGATCTGCCCGCTCTTCATCGTCACATGGCCGCCGGAAAGAACACGGACACCGCCGCCGGCCTCCACACCGAAACCGGTGATCGTACCTGTAGTTGTGACACCCGGGTCTTTTTCATCCACAATGGTCAGATTTCCCTGACAGGAGATGGCCGTGGAATGTCCTCTCAACGTTTTACCGTTTAAGTTAAGCACCACCGTCATCTCTCCCGGAATCGCCACATTCTCCACGGAATCCTTTACCATTCTGATCTCCGCAGTCTCCCCTTCTTCCAGGGTGACCGCACCACTTTGAATGGCATTCACCGCTGCCTGTACGGAAGTAAACGGTGTTTCGCCGATCATGCAGACTGTCTCACCGTTATCATAGAGCAGGGTCAGGGCATAATATCTTGCAAGTTTCCCCTTGATCTCCGTGGTGATCGTCTCACTGGTCTTTTCATCGAACCAGCCGATGCCTCTGTGGCTTTCGTCCGTCGCATCAAACATATCTGCCGCCGGTAACAGACTCAGTCTGGAAGTTTTGCCATTCGCATAGTTTCCGTACACGTCCTGACCAAGACCTGCCGAATTATCATAGATCTTCCCCCCCGGAAGCAGCTGGAAATGCGTTGCGTCTAACGACTGAGCCACACCACCGCCCCAGCGCACCGCATGGTTTCCAGTGATCTCACCACCGGATATTTCTATACCTTCATCACAGCCTGCACCCACATGCAGGCCACCGCCGTCTGTGAGCGCTTCGTTACCGGTGATCTTACCACCGGTCATTTCAAGACTGGCGTTGCGGTGATTCCACACCGTATTGTTTTCAGTCCACCAGCCAGAGTAATTGAGAGAGATACCGCCGCCATAGTTCGCAGTATTTCCCGTAATTTCACCGCCGGTCATTTCAATATCCGCAACCTTTGCCCAGAGGCCGCCGCCACTGCCGCCTGCCGTATTGCCCCGCACAGATACTCCCTCACTGATCGATACGGTATGCCTGTTGCTGTAGGCTCCATCTGCAAAGATACCGCCGCCGCTGCCGCCTGCCGTATTATTCTCAATAACGGTATCCTGTCCCAGCACCAGATTCGTCCCGTTTGCCCCCCAGTTATCCATGTAGATACCGCCACCATGACCGGTAGTACTGTTGCCGGACACTACCGTGCCGATCAGATTCACTTTATTTTTCACCATATATCTCAGGTTAATACCGCCGCCATTACCATTGCTGCTTGTATTTCCCGTAATCTCACAATGATCAAAGGTAAATTCTCTGTTATAATTGTTCGGCTGATACATATAAATTCCGCCGTAATTATTGCGGGCATGGTTATCCCGCACCTGCACATTCTTAAGATGCACAGGCCTGCCCGAATTCTGTTCCGAAATACTGAAGCCGCCCACATCTTTGGCACTGTTTCTGCAGATCTCGCTGTCATACATTTCAATCCCGCCATTTATCCAAAGGCCGCCTGCATCGTTATAGCTTAATACCTGGTTATCATTAAATTCTGAATTTCTGATGGTGACTTTATCACTGGCGATGCTGGCTCCCCCGCTGCCGCCGCCGTTTGTGGTATTGTGGTGAATATTCACCTTCGTCAACGACGCTTTTTTCGGAATATTGATACTGCTGTCATAGATATAAAGGCCGCCGCCGCCACCGCCAAACGTCTGATTATAGCTGATCTCCATATCTTCCAGCTCGGTTTCACGGACATCTTTAATAAACAGACCACCGCCGGATTTCGCACGGTTTCCGCTTATTTCCGTTCCTGTTATGGTGACTTTCAGAGGCATATATCCGCCGTTTGGCGTCTCAATACATACGCCGCCGCCATAGATGCCGCCTGTCCTGTTATCCGTGATCTTACAGTTTTCCATGGTGATCTGGCGAATACCATAATTTTTATTGTCATAACTGTTCTCAATATACACGGAAACGCCGCCGCCATATTCTTTTGCACTGCACCCGGTCACTGTGCTGTTCTTCATCGTAAAATCGTATGCGTATCTCTGCCCGGAACGTTTCGCATAAATGCCGCCGCCTCTCTCCGTGACAGAGCAGTTCTTAATCGTAACATGATCCAGATCGATTCCCCAATAACCGGTTGCATAGATACCGCCACCGTAGGTACTACCCTGAAAACCGTCCAGTGTAACATGTTCCACCGCCAGCAGAGACACATTCTTTTCATCACCGCCGCCAGCCACACGGATACCTCTGGAAATGTCCATATCTTCACCGGGCATGATCGTCCCGTTTTTCACGGTCAGGCCTGCCCCATTCCGCACATAAAAAGTATAGTCTGATTTCACAGGCATCAACGTATGACCGCCCAGATCCACCGTGACTTTTAAACCATAAGGAATTTCAACGCTTTCCCTGTGGCCCTCTGCAAGCAGTTCAATGACAATATCTCTTCCACTGACAGGCGTCATCGTTCTCACATCCGCGATTGCCGCCGCGAAAGATGAATATTTCTTTATGATCTCCTCTCCGTCCTCATCTGTCTCACCGGTCCGGATCTGCCAGATCTCTCCGGTCTCCAGTATCTCTGCAGAAGCCGCCAGATCATAAACACTGTTCTTTTTCCCCACGATATCGGCAGCCTTTTTGGGCTCATAGGACCTGTAATCAAACCAGCAGACATAATCTTCCCCTTCTGTCCTCATATCTTCTACCTCGGGAAGCTCTGTAATATTGCTGTTTGCCACAAAATAGAGGTCGCTTGGATGAATATCCGTCTCATTTCCATAGACAGCCGCATCCTCTGACAGTTTAAACCAGGCATTCTTATCACCCGCAGTCGTATTATAGTAAACGCCGCCGCCAAAACCGTAAGCATGGTTGTCTGTAATCACAGCTGTTCCTGCCAGCGTGATCTTGCTGTACCCATTTGCCCAGAGCGCACCGCCGTTACCGGTGGCCGTATTGCCCTGTATTTTGCCGGATTCCATCGTAAAAGCAGTGTTTGACAGATAAAGTGCACCGCCATTCACACCCGTGTTTTCTTCGATAACCGTATCTCCCGAAATCTTACAGGTACAATAATTCTCAAAGCAGAGAGCACCGCCGCCCCAGCTTCCATGGGTAGCCCTATTCCTGATAATCTTTCCATCCGTTATCTCAATCGTTGCGGCATTTCCATAAATAGCCCCTCTGTTCGCTGTATTATCCCGGATCTCACCACCGGTCATTCTGAACAGACCTCTGCTCATCCAGATACCTGCTCCATCTGCTCCTGAGTTATTGTGATCTGAGATCACTCCACCTTCCATAAGAATCTCAATGTTTGAAGCAGTATTATTATATGTAGATATACCTCCGTTGTTTTTGCTGATCTGTCCGCCCAGCAGCACAAACCTGGCATCCGCATCCTTTGAGCCACCAAGCTCACGGTAATCGTATACCGTCACCCCACGCCCTGTGTTTTCCGTCACAAGGCCGTCCTTCATCGTCAGGGCACCATGTTTGCTCAGATAGATACCACCACCGTAGGTTGCCTCATTATTCTTTACCGCGCCGTTTTCAAGGATCACTTCCCCGGCTATGTACATGCCACCGCCAAAAGTGCTGGTAGTCTTCCCGTCATAGCAGAGAATTGACTTTCCTTTTCCCTCCCGGATCGCACCGGTTCCCTCTTCACTGCTGTCCCGAACCGTCAGCTTTGCGCCTTCCTGCACTTCAATAACACTGCCAAGTTCTCCCTTCAGTGCATGCCCGTCTAATTCCAGCGTTACCGTAACACCCGCCGGGATCACCACGGTCTCGCGGTTATCTTTCAGCATGGTTATCACTTTATCCGCCGCTTTCTCTTCGCTGTTTTCAAGGGCAGTTACCGCCGCCTGCACGGAAGGATAGAGCACCTCGTCAACCTGCGCGATCCCCTCCTGTTTCTCATAGAAAGTATAGGCATAGGTCTCGCTCAATTTCTGGCTGGCCCCATCCTCGCCCTTTGTTCCATCTTCCTTCGTTATCACATGAATCTCTTTGAGGAATTCCCCATTGTCAATGGAACCCGTCAGCACCCTATCAGCTCCTGTCCCATTTTCATCCATCCAATAACTGTCCGAAGAGCCTCCTCCCATCTCATTTGCCGCACAGACTGCAATCTCCATTCTTTCTTTATAAACATTGCCATCATAGCGGTAAGCGCAAGTCCCGTAAATATCCGTTCCTTTTCGTCTCGCCGTGTTATCTTTGATAATACCGCCCATCACTTCAAACTTTGTGACGGAGGAGAATGCACAGACGCCGCCGCCATAGCCCGTATTAGTCCCTGTACCCAGGGCTGTATTGCCGGTAATCTCACCACCGGAAATAGTCACGCTTCCCCATTCCGCACCGACGCCGCCGCCGCTATTCCCGGCCGTATTGCCGGTGATTTTTGCAGTCCCGGATATTTTCAGGCGCTCACCGCCGCATTCGCCTCTCCATACATTCCATATACTGTAAGCATAGATACCGCCGCCGCTGCCTGCGGTACTTTTATTTCCGGTGACCTCTCCACCGCTCATCTCCAGGCAGCCACGGTAAATAGAGATACCGCCGCCACTTGCCGCAGATCTGTTATCCCGGATCGAACCGCCTGTCATATAACATCTGTAACCATAGTCCGTGGCAATACCACCGCCACGCCCGGATGCCGTATTACCATGGATACTGCCGCCTGTGATCCGAAAACCTCTCCAGTTAAAGATACCGCCGCCCTGACTGGCAGTATTATCATATATAACTCCACCGTTTATTGTCACAAACCCATCCACCGCAATGCCACCGCCATTGCTTCTGCTTTTATTTCCGTATATCTCAGCTCCTTCTTCCATGGTAAAAGCTGATGAATAAATACCGCCGCCGCTATTACTGCTGGTATTTTCACAGATCACTGCCGCATCAGACATCGTAAAGGCCCCGCTCCTTACGCCGCCGCCATCACGCCCGCACGTATTACCATATATCTTACCACCGGTCATGGTAACAGTCCCCAGTTTCGCACCACCGCCGTCATATTTGGCTGTATTTCCATAGATCTCGCCGTCAGATATGGTAGTGACCGTGCTGCAGTAAATACCACCGCCGTGAGATTCCAGATTATTTACATCCACACTGTTCTCAAAGATCCTGCCTCCCTCCAGGAAAAATCCTTTCCCGCTTCCTGCAATATGGACGCCGCCGCCCTGACTGGCGCCACTGTTCGCTGTAATCTCCGCCTCCCCGGAAATCCTGACCTCCTCCGAATAGCTGCCAACATAAATACCGCCGCCGTAAAGTCCGGTCTGCACAATATCTTCCTGTCCCAGGCTGTTTTCCTTCACAGTACCGCCGCTCATAGTAAAACTGCTTCGGTAATTGTTCTCACTGGCAACCGCAACACCGCCGCCGCTTGTCAGCGCATGGTTTCCGCTGATCTCGCCGCCGGTCATGGTAAATATGCTGCTTCGATACAGATAGATACCGCCGCCGGCTGCTCCCTTCACGCTGTCCGCAGTGTTTCCCGTGATTTTATTGCCGGCAGTCATGGTAAACCGGGAACCCTGTCCCAGCCAGATACCGCCGCCGCTTCCTGCAGTAGCATGGTTTCCCTTTATTACTGCATTGCCATTCTCAGGCATGTTCATCTCTGCACTGTTTACAAAATACATGCCGCCGCCGATCTTCGCCGTATTTCCTTCTACTGTTACATTTTCCAGTGTGACTCCCTTTGCGGCGTTCTCCGTATAAATACCGCCGCCTTTTTCACTGGCGGTATTGTTCCTTACTGTCAGATTTCTATAACTGAAATGATCATCAGATGCCTTATTGAAAGCGATACCGCCGCCGCACTCCGCATGGTTATTCTCCCATGTACCGCCTGCAAGCGTGGTGCCTGCCGCATCATAGGCAAACAGACCGCCGCCGTAATATTTTGCCGTATTACCTGTAAAAGAACCACCATTTATTACACAGGTTCCCTTGTTCTCCACAAGAACACCTGCACCATTGCGTTCCACATTAAAATCTTTTATGGTACTGCCATTCATGGTAAGGTGGCCGCCATCACCCACCGTGATGCCGCGCACATCCTCCATGCCGCCGGGAGCAAGACCGCCATCTCCGTTTAACACCAGTTCACCGTAGACTGTGATCAGGCTCATGCTTCCATTATAGATGCGAACAGACGGATATAAGGTATACCCATTCAGATTCAGAGTCACTTTGATATCGTCCAGAATCACAAGGTTTTCCGCTGTATCCTCTGTCAGATCAAGGGTGCACTCCGACTGGCCGTCCTTCACCGCCTGGTTGATCTGATCCTGTAAGCTTCCCTTTTCTGCATATGTCAGGGCATAGGCGTAAAGCATATTTCTCATAGAGCCATATGCATCCAGATCCATGATCTCGAAGGGCGGAATCTCCTCTTCCAGCAGATCATTAGCCGACACGTCCAGGGGCGTCTCCTGAGTTATTTCATCCGGATTCTGTATAGCGCTGTCATCCGGGGCTTCCGAATCGCTGCTGCCATCTGCAGGTTCCCCGTTTTCGGTTCCTCCTGTGCTATTACCCTCATCAGTTCCGCTGCCGTTCTCTCCCGGTTCTGTATCGTCGCTGCCGGTCCCGCTTCCATCCGTGCCGGTTCCTGTACTTTCTCCGCCGTTTCCGCCTGCATCAGTACCTTCACCGTCACTTCCCGTTCCTTCCGCAGCGTTTCCTGCCCCGTCCGTTCCCTGGCCGTTGCTTCCCTCTGTACCGGTTTCTGTACCATCACTTCCGGCCGCACCGCTTTCTTCACCGCCACTTCCCCCTGTACCTGCAGCCGTTTCTGACGTCACATCCCCACTGGCTGCTCCGGTTCCCGTACTGCCGCTTCCATCCGCATCGGTTCCCTTCCCTGCTTCCTCCATGACGACTCCGCCCTCAATAAATACCTGGGAACTATCCTCCGTGCCCGCGCTCTTTACCTCCGGATACTCTTTCGCATGCCCCGTTTCCATGTTCACTGAAAACACCGAAACCACCATCGCAAATACCAAAAAGTATGCTGTACTCCGCTTCGCCAACTTCTTCCACTGCCGTTTCAACTGTTTTCTCATAACACATTCCCTCTCTTATTTATCCCTGTTATCAACAAAATCATCATTTTATTGATTTTGTGGGATAGGAGAATGCACTTTACCTGAAAACGGAACAGAATTGTAATAAAAAAATACAAAATTTACGGTTGATTTTTTTCTGTCCGAGTCATAAAATATTATTAAAATATCTATTAAAATGTAACAATTGGGTGGAAACTCAGTCTGGAAAACGTTTTTCCGCCTTTTGCATATGACAAAATGATGATTTTGTCATATCCATAACCTTTCCTCCCTCTCAGCTGACCAGCCTCAGCCTCTCCAGCGTCCTCGCATGGGATTCCCCCGTCGAGATCAGATAGATCCTCGTTGTCTCTATACTGCTGTGTCCCAGTACATCTGCAAGCTCCACGATGTCCTTACATATTTTATAAAACGTCCGCGCAAACAGATGCCGCAGATTGTGCGGAAATACCTTCCCCGGTGAAACCCCGGCCTTCTCACACAGTTTCTTCATCTCTCCCCAGATCTGACGTCTTTCCAGACTCTTTCCACTCCTTGTAATGAAGATCTCTCCCGACCGGATCTTCTGCTTCTTGGCATAGTCCATCAGTTTTTTACACAGCTTCCCCGTCAGCAGGATCGTACGGATCTTTCCCTTTAAGGAGATATCCGCTCTCCTCCTTTTCACCGCCTCCACCGTAATGTAGCGGACCTCAGACACCCGGATCCCCGTCCCGCAGATCGTCTCCAGCAGCAGCGCAAGACGCGGATTTCCCTCTTTTGCGGCTGTTTCCAGCAGACGGGCATATTCAGCCCTGGTCAGTTCCCTCTCCTCATCCCGGAAGATACGTCTCTGGATCTTTAAAAACTTTACCCGGCACTCCTGCCACCCCTGATACCCGAAAAATCCGTTCAGGGACGAAAGCATCGCGTTGATCGTCACCGGCGCATACCCCTTTTCCACAAGGCTGCCCTTCCAGCCCGATGCCGCCGCTTTCTCCACGGGGGCCTCCCCAGCACTTCTCTCTTTTTCCAGCCATACCCTGAAAGTCCTGATATCCCGCAGATACTTTTCTATCGTTCCCCTCTCATACTCCTCCCGCTCCAAATGCTCCCGGTAGCTGTCCACCGCTTCGTCTGTGATCCGGTATGCCATATCCTGTTCCTCCTTCATCCTGTCCTTTACTGTCTGTGTCTGTTTCTTCTTCCCAGGTCTGATATTTCTGCCTGTTGATGATATTTTTATTATATATCCCTCCACAAGTCAACCGTACAACGCTGCATTCCTGTGAATCAATTTCCGGACATACAAAGATCCCGGCATAAGAGGTTCTCCTCTTACACCGGGATCTTTTTCAGTTTTAAATTATTTCCGTTTGTACTCTTTATTCCAATTATCCTCTCACTTTTTTTCCACTGTTTCCTCCTGTGTGGAAAAGGCCCCTGTATCTTCAAGCAGATCCTCACCGTCCGCCGCGGCAGTGGCCAGCCGGTCACAGCGCTCATTCTCCGGATGGCCGTCATGCCCCTTCACCCAGACAAACTGTACCTGGTGGGGTTTCATGGCCGCCAACAGCCGCTTCCACAGATCCACATTTTTCACAGCGCCGCCATCCGCTTTTTTCCAGTTTTTCTTCTGCCAGCCGTTTATCCAGTCTTTCTGAAATGCGTCCACCAGATATTTGGAATCCGAAACAAGCTCCACCTGACAGGGCTTTATTAACGCTTCCAGCCCTGCGATAGCCGCCATCAGTTCCATGCGGTTGTTCGTTGTTTTTTTATAGCCGGCACTGTACTCTCTTTCATGCAGCGTCCCCTTCGTGTCCACGAATTGCACCACCGCACCGTACCCGCCCGGTCCGTCCGGATTTCCTCTGGCCGCACCGTCCGTATAAATTGTTACTTTCATCTCACTGCTCCCATATCTTTCACAACAATTCCTGCATTCTCTGTACGCGTCTCACATTTTCTGCGCAGGTTATTCCGTTTTATACTTTCCTGTCCGTACTTCCTTACATTTCCCACTTCCCGGTTTCCAGAAACCGTCCCGCCATATCTTCTGCCTCTTTTATGACATTACTGTCATATCCCATCACCTGAAGCAGTCTGATGGCATTCCTCGACTGCGCTCTGCCCTTTTTCAGCAGATAATTAAAGTTGATGTCGCCCTCTTCTATGGTCTCCTCAAAATGATAATTCTCAAAAGTATTTTCCAGCAAATGCGTCAGTTCTATATCATGCGTGGCCGCAAAGCACAACACCCCTTTTCCGGTCAGCGACTGCAAAATTCTGCTGGATGCTGCGATCCGCTCCACGGTGTTCGTGCCCCGCAGCACTTCATCCACAAAACATAACACCGGCGGCGCGGCGTTTTCTCTGACAGCCCTCTCCATCCCACCGCTTCCTTCCTCCCGCATACCGGTCGAAAAACTGCCCTTTTCCTCCCCGGCCATCTCCTCGCGGGCATCCAGAATCCGCTTTAACGACTTGATCTCCACCATAAAGTAACTGTCGCCGCCGATCAGATCATCCCGCAGCGCCATGGAACTCATCACCCGGTAAAAAGGCGCCGAAAACCTCCTCCCCGGCACTGTATAAAGCGTCTGTGCAAGTACCGCGCCAAGCGCTACCGTCTTTAAAAACGTGGACTTTCCCGAGGCATTGGAACCTGTGATCAGCACCCCTTTTCCCGTGTCAATACTGTTTTTGACAGGCGCTTCCAACAGAGGATGGTACAGTTCCTCCGCCAAAATTCCATACGCTCTGTCCCTCTCCGGCCTGCAATACTGTTCCAGAGAGGCTCTGAAATAGGCGATACAGATGCAGGCATCCAACGTTCCCACCGCAGAAACAAACTTCCTTATCACGGCGTCCTTCTGTCTGACGACCTGTAACATCTGATTGAATTTCATCAGATCCAGATGCAGCGCCATCTTCAGATAATCAAACAGGATATCAAGAGGCCCTGATCCGCCCGCAGGATTGGACATGGACATGGCCGCCCCGGAAAATCTCTTAAAACTCCCCAACTCCCTGATCCCCTGATCCAGGATCTTCTGATAATTTGCAAAAACCTCCTCTGTTCCGGGCACACCTGTTTTTAAAACGCCGCTCCGCCCGGCTCTGGTTAAGATTCCGCCTATGTTCTCCGCACCCCGTATCATGCGCAGAATATAGGCAAAACTGATCAGATAGGGAGTAATCTCCGCCTTCTCCTTATAATAGGTTGTAATATTGACGATCAGGGCCAGAAACAACAGCGTTATGCCAAATGCCGGCTGCAAAAACAGAAGGCCGACAGCCGGAACATACAGAAGATCAAACAGAATATGTCTATAGTTGTTTCTCTCCCCCAGATTGTCCAGATAATCCAGATATTCTTCCAGCGCATACTTTCCGGTAAAACCGATCTCATGGAGCGCCATGGAAAGCTGTTCTCTGAGCGAACTTATCTCTGCCATGCTCTGCGCCAGAATATCCCGCTCCTTTAACGTCTCCTCCTCCATCACCGGACAGCGCAGGATCCTGTAGAGTTCCCCCGCCCCGGCGGAACATCTGGCGTAATTTACCCGTCGGAACACACGGTCCATATCCAGATCGTTCCAGGTGATATCGTCCAGAAAGAACTCTTTTTGTGCATGGAGATAACTGCCCTCCACAGCGGCCTCATCCCTGGCGCTGTTCTTCATCGGGGCAGTCCCATATTCTTCTCTGATCAGTTTTTGCGCATATGCTCTCTGCCTTTTTGCTTCCCGCCGCCCCTGCAGTCCCACAAGGAAAACGGCGCACAGGGCGATCCCAAGGAAAATCATCCATTCATTCATATTTTATTATTACCATCCGGGCAGACCATCATTTTATACCTCTGCATGCTTCCTGCGTTCCTGGTAATCCAGATACGTATCTTTCCTTTTCAACCTCCCGGACCATTGGCGTTTCCTTCCTGTCCATTCTCATTTCAGTCCAAACAGTCTCTCTGCGTTCCCCGAAAAGATCAGTGTCCGCTCCTCCTCCGTGAGGGACAGCTTTTTAAACCTCTCGATGCTCTCCCGCTGTCCCGACCAGGGACAGTCCGTACCGAACAGGATCCTTTCCGCGCCGTGTCTGCGGATAATGCGCAAAAGCTGTTCGTCACTGATATAGTCCTCCAGAAACGCCGTGTCGAGATAAACCTTTTCCCCTGCGATCAGCTCCTCCACCGCATCCCATTCTTTCCAGCCGCCGAGATGCGCCAACACCAGTTTTTCCGGTTTTGTCTCTCTGACCGCATACAGTATCTTCTCCACCGCCGCATAAACCGGCTCCGGCAGTCCGATGTCCACCCCGGCATGCACCGAGATAATCAGCCCCTGTTCCGTGGCCGCATCCAAAATCCGCAGATAACGGATGTCATCCATGTAAACTTCCTGATAGGCCGGATGGATCTTGATCCCCTTTAAGCCGAGGGCTTTGATCTCCCGTATTTTCTGTCTGATATCCGAACAGTCCGGGTGAATGCCGCCGAAGGAGAGCAGGCCGCCTCCTGCCTCACAGATCCTTGCCGCCACTCTATTTACCGTCTCAAACTGTGCCGGTCTTGTCACCACAGGCAGGATCACGGACAGATCCACACAGGCCTCCTCCATGCTCCGCCGCAGGCCATCCGCCGTGCCGTCCGTATGGGGCGTGATTCCCGAACATTTCGACAGGCTTTCGATGCTTGCCTTCGCAATCTTTTCCGGAAATGTGTGGGTGTGAAAATCTATGATCATTTATGTCAATTATCCTTTCCGTCATCTGTATATTCTGCACAGGCTTCCTGTATGCCCAACCGCACTCTGTTCCATGCAGGCTTTTTTGTCCGCTCTGCAGTACTCATACTGCAAATTTTCTGATCTGTACAGGTATTCTACTCTCCGTATCCAACCAGAAACGCCTTCCGGTTAATCTCCACTGTTTTCGGCGGCACGGTCTTTTCTATCACAGTAAGCCACTGCTTTTTCGTAAAGTTCATATGCCTTGCCGCAAGTCCCAGCACGATAATGTTAAACACTCTGCTGTTTCCCAGCTCCAGCGCTTTCTTCTGTGCATCGATCCGATAGATCCTGTACGTTTTCCCCAGATCCTCCAGAATGTTTTCGGGATATTCCGCGGCTCCCATCACCACGGGCATGGGATCGATCCGCTGATCATTCGCGATGATCACGCCGTCTTTTTTCAGAAAATGGGCATAGCGCAGAGCTTCCAGTCTCTCAAAGGCGATCAGAATATCTGCCTGTCCTTCCTCCACGATGGGCTCCGCCACCTCCTCGCCATAGCGCACAAAGGTCACCACGCTACCGCCCCGCTGAGCCATGCCGTGTACCTCGGAAAGCTTTACCTGATAACCGCCTTCCACCATAATACCGCCTAATATCCGGCTGGTGAGCAGCGTTCCCTGCCCGCCCACGCCGACGATCATAATATTTTTCGTCATAATATTCTCCCGCTTTCATTCTATATATCGTTACTTTTCTCTCACTTCAATCGCCCCGAATTTACAAAGCTGTGCGCACAGTCCGCATCCGTTGCACATGGAAGCGTCGATCTGTACCGTGCCGTCTTCCTTCTTTGTCAGGGCAGGACAGCCGGGCTTAAGGCATGCGCCGCACTTTTTACATTTCTCCGAAATCGCCACGCATTTATTCGGGAACTTCTGTCCTTTTAACAGGGCGCAGGGCGCTGTCACGATAATCACGGATACTGCGTCCCTAGCCACTTCCTCTTTGATAGTCCTTTCCAGCATGTCCACATCAAAGGCGTTCACCTCCGTCACATGCTCAATGCCCATGGATTTACAGAGATGATAAATACTGATGGCAGGCACCACATCGCCCTGCAGCGTTTTTCCTGTGGCCGCATGGTCCTGATGACCGGTCATGCCGGTGGTGGAATTGTCCAGAATCAGCACTGTTCCCGTCCCCTGATTGTAGACCATATTCATCAGGGAGTTGACGCCCGTATGCATAAATGTGGAATCCCCGATCACGGCTACCCAGTTTTTTATGTAATCCTTTCCTTTCGCCTTTTCCATCCCATGGAGCGTGGAGATACTTGCCCCCATACAGATCGTCGTTTCGATCACATGAAGCGGCGGCACCGCCCCTAAGGTGTAGCAGCCAATATCCCCGGCCGCATGAATTTTCAGTTTATTTAAGATCCAGAAGGTACTCCTGTGAGGACAGCCCGGGCACAAAATCGGCGGACGGTTCGGCACCTTCGCCGCCTCCCTTCTTTCCTGCTTCTCATGAAGGATCACCTCCCGCAGCA
This sequence comes from uncultured Lachnospiraceae bacterium, assembly GCA_910578085.1. GTDB lineage: Bacteria > Bacillota > Clostridia > Lachnospirales > Lachnospiraceae > 1XD8-76. Next base: position 19,507 of record CAJTPM010000047.1, read on the forward strand.
TGTTCGCGCTGTATTCCCCCTGCCTTGTAAACAGTTCCTTTCCCTCGCAGGGGATCCCCCAGGATCTGATCTGTTCCTCATAGACAGGCTCCAGCTCTTCAAAGATGATCAGGCGGTCCACTTTGCCGGCAAACTCCTCGATCAGCTTCCGTGGCAGCGGATACACCAGCCCCAGCTTTAATACAGACGCCTCCGGGCAGGCCTCTCTGACATACTGGTACGCGATGCCGCTGGCCACAAAGCCGATGGCCGTATCGCGGTACTCCGCCCGGTTGATCTCCATCTGACAGCCATCCTGCGCCATCCTGTTCATGCGCTCTTCCACATACACATGGCGCCCTTTCGCATTGGCCGGCATCATCACATATTTTGCCGGATTTTTTTCATAGGGTTTATCTTCCGGCTCCGCTCTCTCTTCTATTGTCACCGCCCCCTGAGAGTGCGACAGACGGGTCGTCGTCCTGACAATGACAGGTGTGTCATATTCTTCGCTCAGCGTAAAGGCAAGTTTTGTAAAATCCTTCGCCTCCTGGGAATCCGAGGGCTCCAAAACCGGCACCTGCGCCGCTCTTGCCACGCACCTCGTATCCTGTTCATTCTGGGAGCTGTATAACCCCGGATCGTCCGCCGCCACCAGCACAAGTCCGCCGTTCACTCCCGCGTAGGAGGCCGTATAGAGCGGATCGCTGGCCACGTTCACCCCCACATGTTTCATGGAACACATGGCGCGCACCCCGCTGATCGAAGCCCCGATGGCAACTTCCGCCGCCACCTTTTCATTGGGCGACCACTCCGCGTAAATATCTTCCTTATATTTCACAATATTCTCACTGATCTCCGTACTGGGCGTCCCCGGATAAGCCGCGGATACCTTTACTCCCGCCTCGTAAGCGCCCCGGGCGATCGCTTCATTCCCAAGCATGATCTTCACTTCTGACATGTTGATTCCATCCTTTCGTATCTTTCTGACAAACACTCGCTTCTTTATAGTTTATCCTATTATGGTGTGAATTTCATCTATCTTTTCTTTCCAATGTTGTTTTTGGTGTATTTGTGCAAAAACAATTTTCATATTCTAATATTTTTGTGCAGAATACTATATCTGCCAGTGGACTGCCCTATCTTAAAACGGCGCCGGAAGGCGCCGCATAGAATACTTATTACAATATACATAAACGTGATCAATCATTCTGCTTATAGTCTTACTTCCTACTGTTACTTAATTTATACTTTCGTTACCTGTTTATACTTCCTGCCACTTATTTTTGGCCTGTTTTACAGTATCCCTTAATGATTATAACTTACCCCTTTTGTCTGATTAAACACCTCATGTTTTTCACCCTCCAGGTAAGCATAATGATAACAACTGAGACGATACTCCACCCCTTTTTCTGCGGAACTGGTTGAAACCTCCATAGCATATACATCATTATTATTTCTGAACCCACCAGGATGTGATCCAACTAAAACCCACTTACCATCTACATATTTTTCCAGCCTGATATCTCTGATACCAATCTCACTGGCCTGTACTGTGGAACCGGTTTTAATTGATCCTCTCACCCCCTCTGCATTTACCGAGATACCAATCGAGCAGCCGGTCAGTGTTGCTGCCTTTGCTCCACTAAAATCAGGAATATCATAGATACCATGTTCCACATTATCCCCGACAGGTTCCTGATATTCATTAACCTCCCACGCCTTAAGTATCTCCTCCGCATGAGAAACCAGTCCTATACCACTATTAAACAGCATTACAATACCACATAAAATAGCAACTAATCTTTTTACTCTTACCTTCATTTTCTAACCTCTTTTCTTTTGTACCTATAAGTGAATTAATTCATCACCTTGTGTAACTATTTTTATCTTGATTTATGTTATTGCATTTTATTACTAAATGTAACATTTTTCTTGCATTTATTTTACATCTCCTAATCCCTCTCTCATTTTAACAATCTCCGCCAACGAAATATTTCCGCTGATTCTATAAAAACTGTTTTCCATAAACACCATACAAATATATTCATCCTCGTACTTATAATATAATGTATTTTCATCAGAATACTCAGGAAGCAACGCATATATATTTTCATCTGACACATTTTCTCTGTAGTGGTCTACTCCATCTTCCCATAAAGTAATTTCAACCAGTATATGACCATTTCCCCGATCATAATAATTAGTTTGAATATTTTTTCGGTTATCAAAATTCCACAATCTTATTCCATAAAGTGAATAACCCTCTGGTATATATTGTGGCACGACAATTTTCTTTTTCAAATCACTGGATAAATCTGCCCAAGAGTTAAAGAAATCCTCTTGCTTCCCCCCCGCATCCATTCCCAGCCTTTCCATTCCCTCTTCCTTCTCAATCTCCAACCATCCGACCTGTTCCAAAATCATCGTAAACAGTGACTTGTTCTCTCTTGCATAAATTACTCTATCCAAAGAAAAGAAAATTCCGGCAACTGCAATAAAAACCATTGCTGCCCGCAGTCCTCTCTTTCTGAGAAGGAAATAATACATTTTCTTCCCATTCAATCTTCTTTCACCGCCTACGCTGCTTTCCTTCGGATTCTCCTCAAAACGCCTTACCTCCCCGAACTTAGCCGTTTTTCGCTCTTCCAGACGAACCCGATTCATTATATTTTCAAAAACTTCCTCCTTTTTCTTATGAGGTTCTCCTGTCGGTGAAAGTTTTTGCAGCATGGTACAGATCGCATCCACCGCATCCGGATCAAACTCCTCTTCAGTTGCTTCTTCTCTATACCATAAAAGTTGTTTTTCCAGCTCATCTATTAAAACTCTTTTATTGCCAACCATAAAAATTCCTCACTCTTACATAACGGATCAGAATTCCGGTTTTCTTTCACAGTACCGCTCTGAAACAGAGTACAAAGAAAATCAGCCAGCCTACGATAAGCTCCTCCCGCAATCTCTTTTTCAATCTGCTCATTCTCATCCTGATGCTGCCTTTATCCACACCGTATTTTTCTGCCACCTCCTCTGAGGAGTATCCGTTCAGATAATAATCACGCAGCATCTCATATTCCTTTTCGCTGACAGAATTCCTGATCGTCTCCGCCAATTCAATTTCTCCGTATTTAAATTCTTTTATCTCTCTTGCCTTGAAATGAAAATATTTTGTGTCATCCAGAGAATACATACTCTTCTTCCTGGATTGTAGTTTCATCAGCTTATTCTTAGCTGTAAGATATAACCATCCCATTGGATTCTCATGATCCATCAGAATCTCCGCTTTTCTGTATGCTTCCAGAAAAGTTTCCTGTACCACATCATCCACCAGATCTTTATCACCATTCCCTCTGCTTATAAAAATATAAAGTTTTTCATAGCCCTCTTCTACCAATTCCCTGAGAAATTTATCTTTTGTTTCTTTATCCATCACATCCCCAGACCGTATCTGATTTTTATGTACCTCCCTATATTGTCAAGTGATTTTCCTTAAAAAATCAAGGAATTTATAGTTACA
>CAJTPM010000048.1 GCA_910578085.1 uncultured Lachnospiraceae bacterium
TCAATACCTACTGCGTTCATGTTCATAAAAAAGTGACTCCTTAGTTGAGATTGCAATTGGTCAGTACCAGTTTTACTCATTGCCCATTCAATCTACTGTGGTGTGACGCGAACGCACCCTGAAGGTGGCTCAACCTGCATAAAACGAACGCTGCGAATGAAGAGCTGGTTAGCAGACTAATTTACGGGCGCAAAGCCCAAGGAGGATTCCGCTATACCGATTGCTCTTATCATTCTAACAGCTTAAGCAACAAATTGGATAACATCCTAACTGGATGTTAGGAATATTAACCATAAATATATTGTAGTAGGAGGATTTTTTATGATGCTGAAAACACTTTACACCGCTGTCGGCCGCTTTGAGCGCAGGACAAACGGATGCCGGCGCTACTGCCCTGTTATCGTCCTTGGGGGAAAAGAATATATGGTCGATATGCAGGAAATGATCATCTGGAGCTGCCTGAACTGGCGTATCGCCCGTATGGAAGAAATCGGGCGCCTCTACACGGCGACTTTACCGGTACAGAAGGATATCGTAAACCGCTCCTGGAAGGACTGCGTGGAGCGGCTCCTGACACGGGGCCTGCTGATCTGTGGGAAAGGAGAAACGGAATATGATGCCCTTTATGACCTGCTCTCTTCCATGTACATCATCCCCACGGACGGCTCCAGCTTTCTAAGGGTCCTGTCTTTCCTGAAGCTGACCCTTGTAAACCATGTGCCGTTTTCCTCTGCCAGAAAACTCTTCCGCCATGACCAGCGTACCGAAAACGAAAAACAGGTCATGGCCCTTGCAAAGCAGGCCCTGCTCTCCACCGCAGAACTGATCCGGTGCATGGAAAAGGATATCCGCGCCCTCCCTACAGAGGAAAGCATCCTGGAAGGGCTCTATGACGATGCGGACACTACCAGCGACAACATCAGCTGCATGATGCGCCTCTCCCCCAAAAGCAAGGCCGTTACGCTTGCAGTCGCAAACCTGTACCTGCGCCAGCAGATTATTTTTGAAAGGATATGATATCACATGGAACAATGGTTGAACGCCCCTTTTACCCTCCGGCTGAAAGTTTTTCTGATCCTGTTTATGGGGATCGGCAGCCTTTTCATCGCTGCCATTGTATTTTTCCTCTCCCATGACCGGCTTTTGCTGGTTTTAAGCGGCATCATCTTCGGCGGCTGTCTGTTCCGCAGCGCCGGGCTCCTGGTCTTGCTCCTGCGTGGGGATTATGAAACCATCACGGGGATCTGTACCGCCGTTTCCTCTCTGCCCTTACGCAGGTATCGCAAAATAGAGCTTACCGACAGCCAGGGAGCCGCCATCATCCTGCTTTTGGGAAAACAGGTGAAGATAAAACCGGGCGGGTGTTACTGCTTTTACTTCCGGAAAGCCTCCCGCCCATCCCTGGGCAGCGAATACCTGGATGCCTCCCTCTCCACGGATCTGTTTTTAGGCTACGATTCCAGCCTGCCCGGAAACCTGCTCGAAGTCAAAGACTCCGCCGCGAGCAACGAATCATCAAACTTGGAACACTCCAACGAGCGGAGCCTTTGACCCTCACGGCAGTCGCCAAATGCCCGCAAGCAGTCACTTGGCTCGTTGCCCGCGGGAATAAAAAATCAGGATACTGCAAAATAAAGGCAGCCTGATCCCTGTTTATAGATAGGAAGCCCTGTGTGCAGTCTCCTGGGCATCCGGCTACAAGATATTGTATTTTGCCACTCCAAAATTCTATATATAGTGTTTATGAACTTGACATCCACCAGATATAGTGTTATACTTACTTTGTAATTGATTTTTGTGCGTATCCTTTCAGGATTGCAGGCAGGTTTGTCTGTACGGCGGTGAAGACATCGCATTGCACACGCTGTTAAGTTTGTATACAAGTGTCAGTGGTATTACTGCGCCCGTTTGGGCCGGGTTCCCGCTGGCACTTTTTTTATAGATAACAAGGCCAGTGGCAGAAAGGAGTGTTATGGCACAGATTTTTGCATTTGGACGTGTGGAGAATGACCTGGCCCCCAAAAAGAGCCAGAAGGATTCCACCTATGTCTGTTTCGGTTTTACCGAGCAGACAGGCAAAGGGCAGTTCCAGTATTACCAGGTATGGGCATGGGAGGATGAAGTATCCCGCCTGATCCGGCTTGGCGTCAAAAAGGACAGCCGGCTGTGGATCACCGGCACACAGCAGCTGGTAGACTGTACCATGGGCCACGGAAAGGAACGGACAAAAATCCTGAAGATCTATCTTTCCAATTTCGGATTTCTTCCGGGCCGCATCCCTAAAGAAAGCTCCACTGATTTTCCAGATGATCCTGAGACAGCGGCCGCCGCCCCTCCCCCTGTGGAGGTACTGGACGGGGAACGTGAGTCTCTGCCGGAATGAATCCCGTTCCGGCGCTAAAAGAGGAACCCTGTCGGTTTTCAGAATGAACCTGAAATGCCGGCATGGTTCCTCTTTTTTTGTGCATGCAGGTTACTTTCAACAACAGCAAAGAAAGGAAGGTTAAAAATGAAGAGTGACAAAGCCCTTTGGGGCAGCATCAGCATCCTGATCGGTGCAGTCATCGCTATACTGGCACTCATAAGGGGGCCCTGGCAGACATGGTCCCTGATCGGGGTATTCACCCTCTGGGGGCTGTGGGTTGTAACAGTACTTTTGCGGCCGTACATGCAGCAGGCGAAACGCCGCAGGATGCGTGAACAGCTTGCAAAGAAACGTCTGGCGGAAGGGATCGCCCCCTCCCAGCCTATGGGGATTCCAACTATGGAGGCCCCGGAAACGGAACTGCTCCTGCTCCGTCATGTCAACCACCGGATCTCCGCCTATCTTCGGGCGGTTTATCCTGACGTTCGCTGGGAGTGGTGCGAAAAGAACCCTGAAAAACTGGCGCTGGCAGGAGGGACCGGGCGCATCCGCCTTTATGGAATCCCGGATTTTGACCATGCTGATGTATGCATGGACCAGAGCGCCGGCATCACCTGTAACATGTTAAAGATCGTTCCTCTCTCGGAAGCCGGAGGCGGCGAACCGGAAGATACCGTCCCGTCCAACAAGCAGCCGGTAGACCCTCAGATCTGGTATGAGGTCCAGGGCCGGAAAGTCCTGGAGGCTCTTGTGGCAGACTTGAATTCCCGCGGCCACAGCCGTCTCACGATCCACGAAGACGGCGATATCTGCGTCGAGGAGGACACGGAGGAGGTGGCAAAAGAACACCTTGCCGGCTTTCCGGAAAAGACGTACTGGCCCCGGCTTCAGCAGGTTTTTGAGCGCAACGGGCTGGCGGCTGAGGTCACGGCAAAGGGCATCCAGATCTCCTGGTAATCCCACACACAACAAGAAAGGAGTTGAACACGAATGAAAGAAGGTCTTACCCTGAATGAAATGGCCGCTGAGATCACAAGGCAGAACAGCATGAAGGAGGATTATCTGGTCGATACCCGGAGCCTGCAGATGGAGCCTTATGACTCCCAGATCTATCTTCATATGTTTGACGGGAACACCGAGCCGGTGGAACCCATGCAGGTCAACACCATTGCCCACCGGCAGTTTGGGACCCATTTAAAGATCCCTGCGCCTTATTATGACCGGATGCTCACGGAAAAGCCGGAACTTCTGGCCGCAAATGTGAACGCCTGGCTTCAGCATTCCCCGTCCAAACGGCTTCTGCGTACCATGGGAGGCACCGCAAGGGCATTCTTAAGCAACCGTTACCGGCGGATCGACAACATGGAGATCGCCACCGCCGTCCTTCCCATTATAGGACAGATGGAGGGCGCCAGGTTTGAAAGCTGCCAGATCACGGACAGCCGGATGTATATGAAAGTGGTGAATCCCCGCCTCGAAGCGGAGGTTGTTCCGGGAGACATTGTACAGGCCGGCGTCATCATCTCCAACAGTGAGACCGGCATGGGGGCAGTCAGTATCCAGCCCCTTGTCTACCGTCTGGTATGCAGCAACGGCATGATCGTCAATGACGCACAGACACGCCGCAACCATGTGGGCCGGGTCAATGACATGGAAGATAACTTCCAGCTCTACTCAGAAAAGACTCTGGCTGCGGATGACAAAGCCTTTATCCTGAAGATCCAGGATACCGTCAGGGCCGCCGTGGAAGAGGCACGTTTTGCCCAGGTGGTCGGCCTGATGCAGAATGCTTCCCAGGCCGAAATGAACACCAAAGATGTTCCCGGTATCGTCAAACTGGCCAGCCGGGAATTCCACATCACAGACGATGAGGGGGAAGGCATCCTCCAGCATCTGATCGAGGGAAAAGACCTTACGCTGTACGGGCTTTCCAATGCAGTCACCCGGCACAGTCAGGATGTGGAGAACTATGACAGGGCCACCCAGCTGGAGAGTATCGGCTACAACATTCTTTCCATGCCGGCCCGCCAGTGGAACCGGATCAACCAGATGGCCGCCTGACGCAGCCACTCTGACACGATTACAACATCATTTTAATTTCAAGGAGGAAAACAGTATGTATAACACTCAGAACAACGCTTTGGCAGAACAGAAATTTATGCTCCCGGCAGCCATGCCGGAAGGCGAGTTTACCCAGGAAGAACTGGCGGAGGATATGGACGGCCTGCAGATGAGCTTCCCCCGGATCAAGATCCCGGCCGGCGGCGGACTGGTATTTGAGTTTCCCTCAGATGACCCGGAAAATCCTGACTTCGCTAAAACGCTGGAAGGAGTTATCCTTTTCAACCATCCCAACAACGCTTACTGGCCGGAAGGCAGCGAGTATGACGACAATGCCACTCCCCTCTGCTCTTCCGTAGACGGAAGACAGGGGATCGGGGAGCCGGGCGGTTCCTGTGCAGCCTGCGCTTTAAACCAGTTTGGTTCTGCTGCTGAAGGGGCTGGAAAAGCCTGCAAGAACATGCGTGTGCTCTACCTGCTCCGCAGCGGTGAGTTCATGCCGTTACAGGTGACCCTGCCGCCTACCAGTCTGAAACCCTTCCGGGAGTTTATGAACCAGTCCTTTATGCTCCGCCGCCGTGCGACCTATGGCAGCGTGGTGCAGATCGGGCTTAAAAAAATGAACAACGGAAAGGATGATTACAGTGTTGCCACCTTCCGCCGCCTGTACGATTTCAGTGGTGAGGAGCTGGCACAGATCCGGAAGTTTGCAGACGGTTTTAAAGAACAGATCCGCATGATGCTCCAGCAGCGCACTGCCATCAATGAAACCCAGCATGACGATGGCTGCGATTATGGTAAGAGCAATGTGGAAGTCCTGCCTGCAGGCGGAAGCGGAAAGTTTAACTACGGGCAGCCCCTTGACGGAGAACGTGAGGCCCTGCCTGCCTGATTTAATGTAACTGATATGGCCTTATGCCATATGAAACGTATGAAAGGATTCTCCCGGTTTAGTGCCGGGGGAGTCCTTTTCGCATTTTAAGGAGGAAATTTTTATGAAGTGTGAAGTACCTTTAACTTCGGAACAATGCTTATTTGCAACTGAACACCACGGTCTTGTTTATAGCTTCTTATATGCAAATGATCTCCCCATAGATGAATTTTATGATGTTGTTATTTTCGGTTATCTTCGTGCAGTTTCTCGTTACTTTAATGAACCGGAACTACAACAGTATTCATTTACCACGATTGCATGGCGCAGAATGTTGGCATGTATTTCTGATCATAGGAGAAAACAAAGGCGCCCCAAGCACAATGCTGATGTTATCAGCCTACATGTCGGACCAAGCGAAAATAGTTTGCCGTTGGAAGAAACCATAGCGGCACCCAATCCACTTATGCGCCAGCTGGAAGAACAGCTGCTCCTGCATGATCTGGCAAAACGGGTATCCAAACAGCAGATGAACATTGTGCATCTGAAATTCTGCGGTTACAACAACCGCGATATTGCCCGCCGTCAGAACACCACCATGAAACGTGTCCAGGAACTTCTGGAGGAAGTACGCACCGCACTGAGGGAGATATGCTGTGAAGAATAATATAATCAACCATTTTGAACCCTTTTTAGAGAAACGCAATGAACTTCTGGACGGCCTGGCATATCAGCTGTTATGGCTTTTGACGCAGCCCGAAGCTGAGCTGACGGAAACCGTTCTTTCAGAGTTTCCATGGGATATGTCCTTAATCGGTCCATTGCTGGAGACAGCGGAATCCTTACTCCAAAAAGCTGGTTTTCCAACCTGTTATCCCTTTTATGGTGAAAATGAGATCCCCTGTATCCACGCCGATCAATGTCGGCACCCAGACTGTCCACTCATGATAGCAGACAACACCGTTTTGTCCAAAAAAACAATACATAAGCAGAATGGAGGTCAGAAAAGATGAAAATGAAAACAAAAAACTATGGAGAAAAGAAAAAAGTAATGCTCTGCGGAACGCTCCTGTTCCCGATCACTGTCGGAAAGCCTGCTGTATTTGCGGCTGAGGGAAGTGTCTACCGAACATCCAATGTGGTAGCCCTGCACGAGCAGACCGAAGACAATATCCATTTTGAGACCAGGAATACCCATTATCACCTTTCTATGAGCCCTTTTCCGCTGGCGGTCATGAGTCCGCTCCCTGTGAGACTGGCCGCATGTGCGTGAATGGACTCTGAGCAACTGTGGCAGCCGCATCTGTGCTGGCTGCCTCCATGTTCCGGCCGTGGCTTATCCAGACCACGGCCTTTTCTAATTAAAAAGGAGGATTTTATGAACCTACTTACCAAATTTGAAAATGTTGAAATGAAAGCAGATACCCGCATTTCAGAATCAGACCGGATATTCTGTGAAGCTCACCAGGCAGCCTATGACAGTGCCAGAACTTCCCTGCCGGAACTGGGATTTATCTGGGATGACATGCTGAACCAGCAGAGGGAGTTACTGGCGCCGGCAGGCACATCTGCAGAAACATACCTCGTTTCTTATGACGGGGTAAAACTTTCTGATAATGTCATCCGGCAGCAGATTCGCTCCCTGCATCCCCGGTTCATATGCCAGATTGTATCCTACTTCAGCAAAACTTACCATTTTTCCATAGACCCCAATGATATCATACACAATCTTGTTCCCCAGGAGCCAACTGACAGATGGACAGATAACTATAAAGAACTGTGCCAAAAGTATACGCAGGACATGGAAAAGCTGTCTCTGTGTTACACAGATATCCTCGAACAGATATTCCTTCAAACCGGTGGACGGGCCTTTTTTGAACAGGCGCTCCATGAACTCAAGAATAAATGCCATCAGGCATCCTGGATTATCAGCAGCGGAACCCCACGGTTTGAGCAGAAAAAAAATACCATACAATTCACAGGCTACGCCTGCAGCTTCCGGGACCGGTACAGCGGGGGAGAATGGTCATTGGCTGACAGGACAAAGGATATCTTACGGGGCATTGCCCATTATGAAACAGATTCTTTTGATCTTATTCCCGGCAGTTTATCAAGGGCTCTTAACAGAGATAATTCCCTTAGCAATCCGTATGAGTTTAACGACTGCAAAAAAATCCAGTCCCTGCGGATGTTCAAAAACGGAAGGGTTGATCTGAAATTTACCAGTGAAACCTGCGCCTCCCAGTTTATAGAGGACTATATGAAAACCATATGTTAGCGAGGTGATACGAATGAAATATGCTTATCAGGAGGAATCCATCCCCCAGGATAAACGAAAAGCACTGAATGAAAAAGTCCTGTACCTGATCGACAGCGGCCTCTGTGGAGAATGCTCCATCAGCCCGGAGGATATTTATAATGCCTATACCGGCGATGGCGGCCTTCACGGTCCGGAACGGGCAGACTATGAGAATTACCATGCATACAGCGAGGCAAAGAAAGAGATTGAAAACGGCCAGTTCTTTACGCCTCCCCGCCTGTGCGAATTTATAACAGCCTGCCTGAAATTGTCTGAACATGACCTTGTGGCAGACCTTACCTGCGGCATGGGGAGTTTTTTTAACTTTATCCCCACAGAAGCGAACATCTACGGATGTGAACTGGATGTAAAAGCCGTGAAGGTGGCAAAATTCCTTTATCCGGAAGCAACGGTCGAGTGTCGGGATATCCGCACCTGCCAGCCGGAGACACGGTTTGACTATGTAGTGGGGAACCCGCCCTTTCATTTAAAGTGGTGGACCAAGAGCGGCAGGGAGATACCCTCCCAGATGTACTACTGTCTGAAAGCTGCAGAGGTATTGAAGCCTCTGGGAATCCTTGCGCTGATCGTGCCCCAGTCTTTTCTGGCAGATGATTTTACCGACAAGGGGCAGATCCGGGAGATGGAGAGCCGCTTCAGTTTTTTGGGGCAGGTTCTGTTACAAGACAATGCTTTTTCCTGTCTGGGTGTCAGCAGTTTCCCTACAAAGCTGCAATTCTGGCAGAAAAAGACAGCGGACCAGGGATGGAAGCCCCACCCATACCGGACAGAGGCCGACTACATCCTGCCGAAAGATTTTGATATCAGAAAGGATGCGGAATATACCTATCAGAAGATACTGGCCTTTGCCAAATCAGCGCTGGAGAATAACCAGTCAAAAATCCTGTTGGAACTGGCAAGGTCACGCCATACATCCAATGATTTCAGATACCGGACGCAAAAGCTCTTGTACCATATCAAGGCACATCCGCTTACCAGACCATCCTATGCCAAATGTTGCGAGTACCTGCACCGCTTTTATACCCAGCGTCAGCCAGATGATATGAGTTATGAACAATGGTGCCGGGTCCAGCTTACGGAGAAAAAGGTACTTGTCTATCTCCGGCAGATATTGCAGAAGCAGAATCCCGTACCGAAAACAGACTGTATCCGCCTGGTCAAAAGGAAAGGCGAGTTTGCCTATAAAGGGTACAGTGCAGCCGCACGCCGGCAGATCAAGGACAGCAAGCGCCTGCCTGTGCCAGTGTATCAGGCAGTGCTTGAAAACACCCCGGAGTCCTATCCGGGCTATGAACGGCTGCTTTGCAGGAAACGGGCAGAATACGAGGCCCAGAACATACCCTATGCGGAAATGGATGAAGATCCGGCTATCGCCAGATGGCTGGAAGATTTTTCACTGTGGGATTCCTCCCGTATGGAGGAAATCCGCTTGAATGAGATCCAGCGGCACGACATCAACCTTACCCTCCAGAAACGCTATGCGCTGCTGCAGTGGGAACAGGGAAGCGGAAAGACCCTGGCCGGCATTGCAACAGGGCTTTACCGGATGCAGAACCAGAACGTACACAGTACCTGGGTGGTTTCCTCTGCCATCTCCATCCGCAACAACTGGGACGTGGTATTGGCAAACTATGACCTGCCCTGTGTATTTATCAAGCGTCTGGCAGACTTGGAGCGCGTCCGTCCTGGAGATTTTGTACTGCTGACACTGAACAAAGTAAGTGCTTATAAAAAACATTTACGCAGACACATGAAGCGTCTGCACCAAAATATCCAGTTCATATTAGATGAGAGCGATGAAATATCCAACCCTGACAGCGCCAGGAGCCAGGCTGTGCTTTCCTGTTTCCGCCGCTGCCGGATGAAACTGCTCACTACGGGAACCAGCACCAGGAACAACATTTCAGAATTTGCCCCACAGCTGGAACTGCTCTACAACAATTCCATCAACATGATCTCCTGGAACCGCTATATTTACCACCATAACAAAAGCAGCGAAATGGATACCGAACCGGATTATGACATCAATCCTTATTTCGGCCAGCCAATCCCTGCCTACAAAAAAGGATATTCTTTGTTCGCATCCTCCCATCTGCCGGAAAAGATTACCGTATTCGGCATGGAAAAACGTACACAGGATATCTACAACGCAGATATCCTCAATGATATTTTAGGAAAAACCGTTATCACGAGAACCTTTGAAGAGGTTTCCTGCAAAGATATTAAACGGATTCATCAGTTGCTGCTCCAGTTCCCACCCGATGAAAAGGAAATCTACCATAAAGCAATTCATGAATTTTATGAGATGCGGGATAACTACTTTTTTTCCACTGGAAATTCCAGAAAGGATTCCCTGATGCGCCTGGTCCAGCAGATCGTGCTTCTCCTGCGCATCAGCGCTGCCCCGGATACGGTACAGGAATATACAGGGGATACCCCGGTGAAGGTCATGGCCGCTGTTGAGATGGCTGCCGAATGGGAGAATGAGATCATTGCCATCGGAGTACGGCACGTTACTGTGCTGGAATCTTATGAAAAGGCACTACGGGAATATCTGCCGGACCGCCCCCTGTTTGTAGTGACCGGCGCCAACACCAGCTTTGCCAAAAGGCGGGCACTTTGCCAGATACTGCAGGACAGCGGGAACGGGATACTACTCTGCACCCAGCAGAGCCTCCCCTCCAGCGTGAATTTTGATTACGTCAACAAGGTCATCATACCGGAACTGCATTACAACAACTCCGGCATGAGCCAGTTCTATTTCCGGTTCATCCGGTATACCTCAACGGAACACAAGGACATTTATTTCCTCACCTATGCTGGCAGCATCGAATCCAACCTGATGCAGATGGTACTGGCAAAGGAGAAGCTGAACCTGTTTATGAAGGGCCAGGACGTGGATCTGGATGAAATTTATGACCGGTTCAGCGTGGATTATGACCTTCTCTCCCTCCTAATGCGTCAGGAGCGGGATGAAAAAGGGAAACTGCACATCCGTTGGGGCGAACAGAAGATCGCATAAAATACCATAAATGCCATTACGCCCCAGTCATACGGGCGAACAACGAAAGGAGGAACACAGATGAATTTTCACGAAACAAAGATGGGTAATGTCTTCTTTAATCACCAGATGCCGGAGCTGATAGGAGCGCTCCGGCAGATCGCCGCTGCCCTGTCAAAACCTGCCCCTGCCGTCATTCATCTGGCAGAAACAGGCGAACCCGATTTCTTACATAACCTGTTTTATGGGAAGTATGAGCCTGACATTTACGGATGCGTTACGGTTCCCTCCAGGCTGGATCAGAATGTAAAAGAGGCAGAAAAAGCACTGCTGCCTGCCCTGGGCCAGTCCCAAAGGCTTTTTGAACAGTACCAGATGGCAGTTTCCGAAAGAGACAGCGCCATAGCGGAACAATCCTACTGCTGTGGATACCGCACCGCCGTCCAGATGATCGTCAGCGGACTTATCGCTCTGCCGCCGCAGGCAGGAGGTGGACCGGATGAACAATGAGAGCACTGCATCCGCAAACATGCCGGAGTTTCCCAGGGAGATCTATGAGCCGGTGCTGGCACACCACATAGAGATAGAGGGATATCTGAAACAGGAACTTACCCTCTCCTATGTGGATCTGGATGGCTCCCACGAGCTGAAAACCTGCTACGGTGACATCCTGAAAACGATCAATGCACTCATGGATTATACCCGCATGCTGGATCTGGTGTGCGAACAGTGGAACCTGACCGGTTTCCACAGAGCCACCTATGAATACCAGGCCGGAAAGTTAAGGGAGATCGCAGAGAAATTCCAGGCAGCCATTGGCTATGATTATGCTGCCGCTGTGGAAAAATGCCGTAAAAAACAGGCAAAGAAGCAGCGTGTGGATGATGTGGGGGAAGACGCCCTGACGCTTACCGCCCGCAGACAACAAAATACAGCAGGGAAAAAAGCCGAAGAGCAAAAAACAGAACCCCCTGCCCCCACGGAGACAGCAGGCAGGTCCCCATCTCTGGCAGAAGACACCCTGCCGCCCTGGGAGGATGACTTTTAGAGCAGACTGAATTTTGAACGATTGGAGGAATCATATGGAAAGCACTGAATTGCGAAAAGCACTGGAAGAATACCTTGACCTTTTGAAAAGGAACCTTGCCGTGGCATCTCTGGAAACATTAAAAACCAAATATAAAAAACCTTTTGATGAACTGCGGCATAATATCAGCTCCACCGCTACAGCCTATGTAAAACAGATCGCATTTGAAAATATCCGTATCCGTGCTGATTTTATGGATGAAGCACAGCCACTGATCCAGTCAACTGTTGACCAGTCCGGCATCCTGAAACAGATATCTTCAGCCGCTTTTAAACGCCAGGATATTGCAGAGATCGACCAGCTTGCCCTGGCATTGAAAGAGCAGATCCATCAGGCACTGATCCCCTTTTATGACAGGCATATCTGTCTGTACCTGGATGATGAATGTTTTGGAAATCCACCCAAAGCGCCTAAGTTTTACAATGTTGCAAGCGGCTGTATGTGGAAAGACGATACATGGGCGCCTGCGGAAGTGGAGAAAGGAGTGATCCTCCTTCCGGCGCAGGACATGCCAAAAACAGCAGCATAATACAGACACACAGAAAGGAAACAATATGAAAACATTTGATTTGGAGAAATATGGAACCACCTATAAGATTGAGCTGAAGATCGCTTCCTATATGGAAGGGAACCTTGCCGTCACTATGACTTCCTGGGAGAACGGGGAACCGGAACCCTGGAATGTCCTCACCGTCAATCTGGATTCCGTCCGTCCTCAAAACTGCGCCTTTATCGACACCAACAATAACGGCGAAGAAATCCTGGCGTGGATCATACGGCATGGGCTGGCAGTTCCCACCGGTACATATGCCCGGAGCGGATACTGCCAGTACCCGGAATACCGGTTCCGCCCGGAAATCCTGCAGGAAATCGACCCGAAAGGGTACTGCACATATCTGCATGACTGGAAAGAGAGGTATGGCACATGAAATACAAAGCCCTTTATTCCGTATTGGAAAAACGGATGGCGGAAGTTTCTGGTTTCCAATATGATGACCGGAGCTGCTGGCACCTTACATGTCCTACTTATGTAGACAGGCTGCACAGTCTCTGGATCATTGCGGTTGACCCTGCCACCAGAAGACGCATCTGGATCACCCATGATGGCGGCAGCGATTTCCGTATCAGTTTTAAAAGTATAGATGAACAGATGAATAATTATGGTCCTATCCGGGATATCCGTTGTACCTCACGCATGGATCTGGCCAGCAAATTGCAGAAACTCTTTTCTGAGCCAAATACATTTGTGGATTGACCTGTAAGTGAAACAGATTCCAGAAAAGCGCCGGGCAATATGCTCCGGCGCTTTTCCCTCTCATGCCACATTATGGAAATGCAGCAATCCTTTCCCATATGTCACATCCTGAAACGGGCAATGCACTTTAACAAGATGATGCACAGTTCCTGATACAGATCTTCATCAAACCTTCCATTGATGATCGCATACTTGACCAGAAGTGGCTTATACATCTCCAGTAAAGCCATGACCACCGACTCCCTTCCAGCTTTCGCCTGTAAAAGCATCTCCTTAAAATTCATTTTTCATCACCCCTATCTTTCTTTTGATCTTCTGCACTGTCCGATAATAGACCGATGCCACGCCTTTATATCCCATCCCTGTTTCCTCTGCCAGCGCCTCAAAGCTTTTCCCGTCTACTGCCCTTGCCAGGAATATGTAACGCTCCCTCTCGCTCAGTTCCCTCAGTGCATGGAGAAGCGCGCTGTCCTCCAGCTGCATGAGAACGGGCAGCCCCAGAAGCATGTCCTGCTCTATGCTGCATTCCGGCATGAACATGAAGTCTTCGGTCAGGCTCTCTATCTGCTGGCGCCTGTCCATCTGCTGTAGATAATCGTTCCTGCGGCGCTGTACTGCAGTTGCCAGATATGCCGTAAACTGATTCTGTAAGATCTCCGTTTCACTCTTTCCGTTATTTTTCTGCCACATGGCTTTTCCTCCTTAAATTCCAGATTTTTTGCTGCAAAACCCGGAATTGGAGGTGAACGGCACCTGATAATATGTCTCCTGCAGAAAAACGGATTTATCTGCAGGAACCTTTTTAATACAATAGAAAAAGAACTATTATCCGTTTCATTTCCCGGATAACCGTTCTTTTGATATAAATTTATTCCTTCCTCCAAAAAGTAGCGTACAAGACTACCATGCTGGGCGCAGAATGCCCCCAGGAAGCTTATGATTTTTTTGACCCAATCCCCCCGCCGGTGCCCGGCTTATGAAAATTCCCCACTGCAGACCATGTACCTCTCCCATGGCAGCAAAAAGGCACCCAAACAAAACCCTGATGAACCATGTTTTTTTTTGTTCACCAGATGTCTGGATGCCTAGTATGCTATTGCTCTACTTTTAAGTGTGTCTATACCATTTTTACTTTTGCAAGGTATGGCAATACACTACTTATAGGAGGTGACCACAATGTCTTTATCCATCAATGATGCCCAGATCTTCAGCGCCGCCTTAAAGAGAGCCAGGAAGAAAAAACATCTGACCCAGGCGCAGTGTGCGGAGCTGCTCGACCATTCCGTATCCTTCCAGAAGGACCTGGAGCGCTGCCGCTGTTCCCCAAGCATTGAAAATTTCTATCATATCTGCAGGACACTGGATATATCCGCAGATGACTGTATCTTCCAGGACAGCCATGACAGGACCGGCTCTACATACCAGGAGCTGTTAAGGCTGCTCACGCTCTGTGACGAAAGGAGCCTGTCCGTGCTGGTGGCTACGGCCGCCGCCCTGGCAGAAAGCAATCCCCATGCTGCCCCTTCCGATACGGAAGCCAGACAGACGTAGTATGGCGAAAAAAAGAAAAGCCAGCAGGTCAGACTGGTATCTGTGCCGCTGGCTTTTCTATGTCATGCCCTATGAAAACGATGTTTCCATACCTGTTGGTTGCTGTGCCTTAAGTTTCAGCTTAGTAGTACCGGTATTTATGATTCCCCTTTTGTTTCCTGTTTTCAGGCTATGCCTATCCCCTGCTTTCCATAATAATCTAACTGATGGAAGTTGTTGGGGAAAATGTAAAATTCCGTCCCCGATTTCCCATCTACCTGTTTCCACACAATGGCCTTATAGGTCAGGGATGTATAAGTCTGCGTCCCGCCATCCTCATAAACCTTTCTGACCGGAATCAGTGACAGAGCCACTGCTATCACTGCAAAAACAATAATGAATTTCTTTTCTCCCTTTTCGGAAAGATGTTCCTATTGCATAAAACTTGAAGTTACTCGCTTTTTCTATGAAATCTGATTGCCAGAACCACACACATGATAATTCCTATCAAAAATGGAATAGCAGATAAAAATGCAATGCTGGCAGGAGCACTAAAACCACGATGTTCAATACCACAAAGCATACCACGATAGTTATAGGCAGCTACAAAACACATAATGTCTGATAGTACAACTGCAAGTGCCGTGAATAAATAACTCCATTTTTTCATACAACCACACTCCTAAATTCTGCTTTATATATTTGACAATAAAATATTTACCAGCCACCCGCAATCATTTTCATAGCAGCATTTATCTCCTGCCTTGCCGCAACCATTATCACTTAGTCAAAAAACAGAAAAGGAACAATACATTCTATATATTTTACCTATTCTAAATATGATAAGATATATTTTGCTATCTCCTCTGACACTTGATAATGTGTTATAGAATCTCCCCGATCACTATATTCACCCGGAATTATTTCCTCAATATAGTAATTACCATCGCTTTTATAAAGTATCTGGGTATTCATTTCTTTTAACTCTTTTTCATTACTATGCCTTGATAACATAAATCTGACAATTTGGCATTCAACTTCTTCTGGATTTGGTGCATCATCTGCATATTCCCACTGATCCAAAGCCAGCCCGTTCAGATATTGCGCTATTTCAGAAATATCGTCTATTTCATTCAGCAAAGTGTTTTTGTCTGCTCCGTAAAACTGTATCTTCTGCTCTTCAGAAGTCTTGCGTAGTTCCTCTTCTGTAAAGGATGTTTCCCCTATATAATATCGAGCATTCTCTATATCATCTGTTTTTTCAATATCACTTTCAATATCACCATTTGGCACATAAAAATCAAGTCCCCACTCATCCAGTATATCCTTCGCTGTTATATTCTTATTTAGCTCTAAGTCTTCCGGCGCATTAAGAAACTGTCCCGCCTCTTCTGATATTCTGGCTATTGCTTCTATTTCCTGATTATAATCTCGTATAATATATTCACCTTTACTGGAAATATAAAATTCTAAGGTACTCTTATTAACTAACGGTATTCCATCCTGTAAAAATACAGCCTCATCAATTACCTCATATGATATATAGCTATATACCAAGTCTATATCTTCAGGTAGCTGTTCCATATAATTCCAGGATTCAATATCCAGTTGTTTTACGAACCTTTCTATTTCTTTATTATTATCAATGATACCAATCGTCTCACCAGAAGCTGTAATAATTTCAGTAAATTGTTTTTTTTCTTCATTGTTACTGAAATATGCTCCATCTGCATCTGAAGCATTGCTTTTAGTTGTCCTATCCCCACAACCAACGATGCTAAACATACCTACTGTCAATATAAAGACTAACATGATACATTTTTTCATACCGCCTCTCCGCCCTTTCATTTTATCAAAGCCGTTCCTGCTCCCCGAATGTGCCTCCGCCGAATATAGGGTATGGGTTATATCTTCATATCCAATGTGCTACCCGAAGATGTTTTTTTTACAAAGGTATTGCCGCTTTTGACAAGCTGGCTTTCTACGGATTCCCTTGTAACGCTGTCCAATGCGCCAGAAGGTACGGCTTTGCCATATTCCCATGTCGGATCTACTGCCTTAATTGCTGAAACAAACGCCTGCGTATATGCCAGATGATACTGCCTCAATGTATAGCCTGCTGACAGTCTATCGTCTGACTTCATCTGCCTATACATATCCATATAAATTTCCGTCTTTCCTGTACCGTCCGTCATTCCATTATTGTTCAGATAAATATTTTTCACGGCTTCAAACATTTTATCTTTGCTGCTTTCAGGAATATCAATAATCTTTTTGTAACTATCACCTGTTTCATCTGTTACAAGAAGTCCTGTCAATCCTGTAGTCGGTTCAACCCATTCTCCTCTTGAATTATAATTTTTCATTAAATTTTTAATAGATTGAACACTCGTAAACATACTGCCATTACAGCCATCCTTTGACATTTGTTGGATAACGGCCTTATACTGCTTGCTGTTTGTGTCAATGCCTGCCGCTTTCAATTGTGACTGTATGCTGCCACTGTTTAGTTGAGAAAACTGAAACATACCCGGTAATGTCGAGCCCACTCCCCAAGTTGCCTTTGTTCCTCCAAACATACTTTGAATTAGATAGCTGTAATTTGTAATATTTAACATACCATCATCCTCCTTCAAAAAATCTTACCTGCGGCTCCTCTGTCTGTCATTCAGAGCCGCCCATGCCCCCTTTGTCTGCTCCGTAAAACTGTATCTTCTGCTCTTTAGAAGTCCTGCGCAGTTCCTCTTATTTTATATTTATGTGACTGATTTGCAGCCATCTTTCGCTTATATCTGCAAATCAAGATTTGCACCTACTGGATTTGCATGATTACCCTGCTTTTTGACAGCCTCTTTTTCTTCCTGTTCCCTTGCTACTTCAATCACTTTCTGCATATCGTCATCATCAAGATAAATTTCTCCCTTTTCGGAATTTTCCAATTTCTCTAAAATCATCTGTTCCGCTTTTTCTAGCAACGTATTTTCCTTGACGATGGTAATGCCTGATTTTTCCTGCTCTTCGTCTGCCTTCTTCTCCTCTGTTTCAATTTTATTTCCCTCTAACTCTTTTTCCTTTTCTGCTGCTTTTTCTTTTGACTTTTCAATCAGCTTTTCCGAATTTCTCCTCCTTTCTTCCCGGAGCTTATCGCTCAATTTTAACATACCATCGTTTCTGCCTTGCATTCTGCAATGATATTTTCCGTTCTCATCAATATAACTGTGCTGGTACACTATAGTCCAGCCACTAGCTTTCGCTAAGCTTTCTGCCAATTTAGACATAGACCCAACGCCTTTTATCATGTCTTCCATATCCTTTTTTGTTTTAGGATCATTCTGCATTTTTTCCAAAAGTTTGGGATTAACGGTCAATGACTTGCCGCTTTGGGCAGATAAACAAGCATTCCCTACACGGAATTCCACACTTGGCACAAGCTTTTCCAATTTCTTCACATAGCTTGCCACACTTTTCGCCTTGTCATTTCCTGCTTCGGAATTTTTCTGTGCGGCCGCCGTTTCTGATGTTTCCTTTCCTGATGCAGCCTGTTTCTTTTCTGTCTGTTGTTTCTGTGTTGCATAGACATTTTCATAAGCGTTATAGTTGTTTGTAATTTCCATTGCCATAACTTATCCTCCTGATTTCATTTTGCTTCTGGCATATCAATCCACTCTATTATTCCTCTTATACTTTACCACCCGAACTAATAAAGGATTTGCACCGCTGAGATTTTCAATACACTCCGATACGCCTCCATTTTTTATCATATACTCTTGAAAATTTATCCGGTGCAATATAAGCAGTTATTTATTACATGGTGTACTAATAAACATAGGGGAACTGAAAAATATGCTTTTT
The DNA here is from genome assembly GCA_910578085.1 of uncultured Lachnospiraceae bacterium. GTDB lineage: Bacteria > Bacillota > Clostridia > Lachnospirales > Lachnospiraceae > 1XD8-76. Next base: position 18,343 of record CAJTPM010000048.1, read on the forward strand.
CAGTTCCCATCGCACTCTATAAGAGTCAATCATTCTTGTTTTTGCCCTTGTCTTTTTCTTCCTTTAATTTCTGTTCCCAATAGGATTTATCTGTTACCTTATCCTTATCCTCGTTTTTGCTGCCTACCCTTTCATCAATCGTGCTCTGGAACAGCTTCGAGATTGTGTCGGAATAAGCACCATTCTTGTTATAGGTCTTATCAACGCCTTTTGTCCTCGCCGCCGCACTGGAAATAGCGGATGCCTTCTGCGAAATTTGACTGCCAAAGGAACCATATCCGGTAAACAGGGATTTTAAAGTAGAGATATTGTCAAACTTAATACCGCTTTTCCCTAAAGCTGTCTTTTCCTTCAGGACGTACTCGTCAAATTCCAGCTTATTGCCTTTGCCAACGGTGATGCCTACTTTTGAGAGCAGGTTACCCGCCTTCTCCGTTATGCTGGTCATCCATGCCGCATTGCGCAACACATTCTTCGTTTCTGAATTTCCCGCCTGCTCCACCACGGCATTATAATTGTCAACAAATGATTTGACCGCTTTTGTAATGGCATCCCAGTCATAATCCTCTACCTCGGTTTCTTCCCCGGTTTCCTCATCTTTTTTCTTGAATTTCTTTTTTTCATAAAGTGAAGCATTGCCTAACGCCTCTGCGGACTTTTTCAGAGAATCCGCGCTGGAACGCATTAACGTCAGCATCTTGGATGAATCCCCTGCCTGCGACAGCTTATCCGCATCCTGCTTTGCATAGTACGCTTTCATTAGCTTTCCATAACTGCCATTTTTAATCATTGCATAATCAGATACGTTGACTCCGCCCATACCGCTGTCTATATAGGGAGCGCCGCCGCTAAACAACGTGGAATAATCCATATTGGTGTTATATCTGCTCGCATAGTCATTAAAGCTGTTAATTTCCGACATACAAAACCACCTCCCTATAAACGCACATCCACATGGGTGTAAACTGCTGCCTGTGCTGTTGCAGCTTCTGGAACGGCTGTTTCAACAGGCTGCACATTCTCCGCAGCTCCTGCCTGTACCCCGGCACCGGATACACCGTCCTGTGCTTTTTCTCCGTCTGCGCCGCTTTCCGCTGTCTTTTCGGTTGTGTTTTCTGCCCAGTCTGTTTTTTCCTCTTTTGATTCAGATGCCTTATTGTCATTGCGCTCTGCCTCAGCAGCTTCTTCCATCGTCTTATTTGCTTCTGCAAGCGTATTCATTTGTGAAGCTGTCGCATTCTCTGCTTTCTGCTCCAGTTCCGCAATTTCCTTTTTCTTGGCTTCCACATTTCCTCCGTCCTGCTTGACTTCTGCTTTCAGGACATTCGCCCTGCCCTCCATGCTGGCTGCCACGCTGCCCTGCACCTTTGCCTGCTTGATGGATGTGTCCGCAGAAATCATTGCCGTCATGCTTGCCTGCGACAGCCCCGTATTTTTGTTTCCTGCCTTTGCACTTCCGGTATTTCCAGTCCCGCCAAGCATATCATCCATGGAAGATCCTTTGGCCTGCTGCTTTTCTTTGCGCTGCTCTATCTGGTGCTGCCTTAACTGCATATTTAGGTCACTGATCTGCTGCTGTATCTCCTGCCTTTTTTTCATCTTTTCCTCTAATGTCATATCTTCATTGGAAGAAAGTTCCTGCAACTGCTTCTGTGCGTTGGCAATCTGGTTCTGGATGTTCTTGCTGTATGAATCCGCTGCCTGATTCATCCCCATCTGCACCATCTGTGTGTTCGCCCCATTGGTACCGTTAATTTTCATAGTAGTGTCCTCCTATCTCAAAATATAACTTCTCGGAATCTTCAGCCTTGATTTTATAAGGCTTTCAGACCCCTATCTCAAAAAAATCACCCACTTTTTTTGCAAAAACACTTGACAAATCGCTCAAAATTTGCGGCGAAGCCGATTGATTATATTTTATTTCAATCGACTGGAGGCGATTTCTTTGTTACCTACAAATCCCGGCGGCCATGCCGCCTTCCAGGATACTTTCGTATCCCAGTTCCTTAAATTTTACCCGGATCCCTTTGTGCTTCCCAAAAGCACCTGGGACTATATCGTGCAGTTCTGGTACCTCGACCTTTCCCAGACGGATTCCATCATGCGGGACTGCTACTCTGTCTTTGGCCCGGAACCAAGGCTCCCTTCCTGCATGCTGCGCTCCTATCTGCTTGCCTTGAAACTGAAAGTTACTTCCATCACTGTCTGGTGCCGCATGCTCAGGGAGGCCCCTCTCTACGCCATCCTCAGCGGCTTCCCTGCCGATGATACCCCTGGTGTCGGTACTTTTTATGATTTCTTCTCCCGCATCTGGAAAAGCAGCTCAGACAGCCTCTCCCCAAAGGACCGGTTCCCAAAGATGAAGCCTCCAAAGGGGAAGAAGAAAGGCGAGAAGACTCCCTGCGATTCTTCCAGCACTGCTTCAAAACTTCTTCCCCTGCTGGAACGCTGGCATTTAAAGCCTGAGAATCCCTTTTTCCTCATTTTCCGGCTTTATCAGCAGCAATTCCTGGACCAGTCCATCCACCGGGGGTTGGTTAATCCCCGGCACCTGGCTCTTGCCGGTGATGGGACTCCTGTCCGTACTGCCGCACAGCAGCGCAAAAAGCGCACTTGCGATTGTAAGGAGAAAGGCTGTTCTTCCTGTAACTGCAAACGCCATTATTCCCAACCCGACTGTAACTGGGGATGGGACTCCCACCGGGAATGTTATTTCTTCGGATACCACCTCTACATGTATGTGGCTTCCGATTCCTTCAGCGGCCTCCCTGTGTTTCCGCTTTTAGAGCGAGCCTCCCGGCATGACATGCTTTCCTTCCTGCATTCCTTTTTCACCATGAAAGCATATCTTCCGGAATTCCAGATTGAAAAGCTCCTTCTGGATTCTGCACACGATGCTTACGCTGTTTATGAATACTGCAGACGGGAAAATATCGTTCCTTTTATTGACCTCAACCCCGGACATACCGGATATTTCACTTATAAGGATGATTTCACTATTGATGATGATGGTGTCCCTGTCTGTAAGTTGGGCTTACGTATGCATAAAGATGGATATGAAGCTGCCAAACACCGCGCAAAATACCGGTGCCCGAAATCAAACCGGAAACGTGGCTGTT
>CAJTPM010000049.1 GCA_910578085.1 uncultured Lachnospiraceae bacterium
TCCAATGCCAGAGTTTCGCTGGCAGGATCAATCAGAATTCCGAGAGATCATTTCTTCATAAAAATCCCATGCGATAACAGTCTGGCGTCTGATTTTTTCCTCATAAGGCTTTTCCTGTAATTCCGTGAAGTTCCTTTTCATGTCCTGCTTTGCTTTTTTCCACGCATTCTGGACAAATTCAGGCGCGTCCTCACTGACGCCGTTTATCTCCTCTTCATCAAATAATGTCAGCTGTCTCATTTCATCAAGAAGCCCGTGTACACGTCACCCCGGCCGGAGGCTGGCTCCTTTCTTTAAATTTCAAACCTTTATAAAATCAAACAATGTCGGCGATTCCACCTCATTTTCTGCTGCCTGCAGGTACCCGACGCCGTCCCGGAAGTAGTCTGCATTCAATTCGATCCCGTATCCTCTTCTGCCCATCTTGACGGCCGTCATCGGTACCGTCATCAGGCCGCCGAAGGGATCCAGTACCAGATCTCCCGGGGCGCTGTACCTGTTGATGATCCGCTCTACAATGTCCAACTGCAGGGGACATACATGCATCTGCTGTCTTCGTCTGCTCTGGTCTGTGTTGAGTGTGCGCATCCGGTTGATATCGTCCCAGACTTCCATCTGGTTCCAGCTCCCCGGTGCTACCACCATAAAGGTCGCTGGCAGCCTGCCGTTTTTATCTAACTGTTTTGCAAGTTCTACGTGTTCTTTGTAGCTGTAAACGGTTCCCCGGCTGTATTCCCGGTATACGGCCTGCAGACTGTCTACGGAGATCTCCTGCAGTTCTTCTTTCGACACCAGCCTGTCCCCGCTGCTCTTCCAGTAGGCATGTGCATCGATCTGCCACTGCGCCCTTGTATAATCTTCTTTGCTCTTCACTATCGGACGGTCCGCATAAGCGGTAGATCTGTCTGTCGGCAGTTTCCGGAACAACAAGATGTATTCCGGGCAGCCGACGCCCATCTTGCTGCCGTCCTTGCACTGTTCTGTCCACCCAAGCCGGTAGGTCTGATTGTTTTCCCTTACGACATCCGTCGTGACTGTAATCATGCCCATATACTGAAAGCCGTGCTTCATGTAGTGGCTGATGCACAGTGCATGGAATGGTTCTATTGTCGGCATTCCAGTCCCCGTTGCATTCCCGAACAGCACCCGGTCTTTCACATGGATCGCCGCATCTCTTCCCGGTGCCAGCACTCTGAGTAATTCCGGTGTGAGATAGTCCATTTGTTCAAAGAATTTCTCTGTGTCGGCGTTATGGCCAAAGTCATTATAGTTCGCGCTGTACTCGTAATGGTTCCCGAAGGGGATGGATGTGTGGATCAGATCCACGCTGTTATCCGCCATCCGCCGCACCTCTTCCACACAGTCATCATTGACCGCCGTAAATCTGTTTCCTGTTACTTTCACTGTCTTTACTCCCATCTTCCGCTGTAAAGCGTACTGTTTCCCTGCGCCGGATAATCCGTATTTCTTTATGATCTCTATCATCTTTTCCACCATGTGGTTATGGCTTTCCCATTTTTCCAGCAGAGCTTCCTTTATCGCCCTTTCATTCTCCATGTAGATGATATCGATCACCACCGGCTCTTTCTGCAAAAATCGGTAGCACCGGTGAACCGCCTGAATAAAATCATTAAACTCATAATCAATACCGAGAAATATCTCCCTGTGGCAGTATTTCTGAAAGTTGCAGCCGGATCCGGAAAGCTCTTTTTTCGTGGCAAACAGCCGTATCCTTCCCTCCGAAAAATCAATGACACGCTTTTCTCTCAGGTCATAATCCTGTGAGCCATAGATATCTACTGTTTCCGGCAGCGCTTTCTTTATGGCGTGCCGCTCGGCTTCCAGATCATGCCACAAAATAAAATGTTCTTCCGGCGATGCCTCCACGATCTCTCTCATCTTCACGATCCTTCTGTCAATGCTTTCCCTCTTCACCCGTGCTGCTTCTTTCAGGCCTGCTGCCGCATTGCTGAATATACACATCTGCCCATCCCTATCCATGAATTTCCCATACTCGGCCGACAGCTCATGCCACCGGACATCAAGCGGCGGAAGTACATACCCCTCATCGGAGTAATCCGGATTCAGATCCGACGGTTTTGTGACAAATAATGCCCAACTGCTGATCCATATCCAGAATTCATCTTCCATGTTCGGGTATAGTGTTAAATTATTTGCCTTCGTGCTGTCCCGCTGGAAGAATCTTGTAAGCGCCTGCCCGGTGTCCATCACTTCCAGATAGCCGGCGTAATGGATCAGCTCTTTATATTTGTTCGGGGACGGCGTCGCCGTGGCCACCAGCTTATAGGGAACGCCTTTAAACTTATCAAGGAACGTCTGATAGGTTTTGCTACCGAAGCTCCGCAGTACACTCGCTTCATCCAGAGATGTGGCCATAAAGTATGCCGGATCGATATCCCCGTCCCGGACGCGCTCATAGTTGGTGATCATAATGCCAGTGCTACAGTTTGTAGCTTCCTCCATGTTCCGGACATACGCCGGTTTTGGATAGCCGAGCAAATGGACTGCATCATGTGCAAATTCCTGTTTTACTCCGAAAGGGCATACGATCAGCGCCTTTCCGCCAAATTTCTTTATCACCTGGTAACAGAATTCCAGTTCCTGTACTGTCTTCCCCAGCCCGAAGCTCTCAAACAGCGCCCGCCTGCCGCCACGAAGCGCCCAGATAACGCCATCCCGCTGATGCGGCTTTAATGCAGGGTTTATGCTTTGTTCATCCACTTCAAAGCCGCTGTCCTTTGCGATCTCTATTTTGCTTTTTAAAAACTCTAAATATTCCATCTGTCTGATCAGAGTAAACCATGGTTTTCTGCGCGCAAATCTCTGTTTCCTCCGATCTACTTTTTATTTATTTAATGAATCTGAATCCCTGCCCTGTCTCCCCGGATGCCTGCTGCCATCTGTCTTTTTCATCCCGATAATTCTTCCCGAATATCTCCCGGAAGTTCAATTCCGGCCAGCGCTTTTCAAATGCTTTCTGGGCTTCCCTTTTTACAAACAGGTCTGTCTCTGCGTTTCTGTGCACTGCTTCCGGCCCGCCGTCCGCTGTGTGATGCCGTAAACATAAATACACTTTTAATCCGTATTTCTCCGACAGCTTCCGTCTGCCTGCCCCATGGAGTGCGTGGTGTTCCTGGGTTCGCTTTTCAGAGTAATCGGAATGGAGCTTTACACAGAGATAGCAGGTGCCTTCTTTTCTGTGCATGATGCTTTTCATGTCAGTTTTCCTTTGTATCTTCCAATGTCGTGGTCTTCTTTACCTGTATTTTTCCTTTACCGGTCAGCTTTATCGTCGCTTTCTCACCGTTTCCGATGTTGATCGTTACGGAATCTACGGCACATGTCGCCACCGGGTGGACTGCCGCCTGCAGGATCGTTGCTGTATCATATCTGCCGAACATATCTTCAATGTTCATCCGCGCAATCTGTTCCCGTTTCCTCATTTTCTCCGCTTCTTTCGCTTCGCTGCAGTCACATTTCTCGGATGCCCACTCGTCCAGCTGATCCTGGCTGCACATGCCGACTGTCTCAAACTGGTGCACCTGCCCGCAGTATTTACAGGCGCCGTACTGTATCTCTGAAGTTTCCACCTGCTTTTTTACCGGTATGGATATTTCTGTCATTATCTGCACTCCTTTCCATTCTGAATCCGCCCCACCGGTTCCATCCGCATTGTTTTCCGGTTCAGCTGTAACTGCATACTTCTCAGTCTTTCCATCTTCATCTCTACCTGCCTTTTTCTCTGCAGACAATTGTGTAGCAGCCCCCGCGTCATTCCGTCTTTTGGGGATTTGTTCCATTTTTGCCTCCACATTTTATCCATGTCTTCCTCCTTGCAGGACAGGCGGATGTTTCCCTGTTCTCTGCTTCCGTTCATCATAAAATTTCAGATCTAAAACCGCTATCTCATAACACTCCTCTATATCTTTTCTTTTTACCCTGCTGATAATCTCGGTTTTCCCACCCTCCTCCCGCCAGATCTCGATCATATCGTCCCTGTTTTCGTAAATGCTTGATCGCGAATGCATGCTGAGGCCGTATTTTTTTCCCAGTTCACGGAACAGCTCCCGGAATTCCCGTTCCGCCTTCGTCATCTGTACCCTGATTTCTTTTATCCCACTTACGTTCACATTTACCCTCCATTCCTGCTGCCATATATGATGTCCTCTATTTCCAGATACCCTTCTCTCACCTTCCGGATCCACCACGCCATCACGTTGCTGTAGGTGTGCTTTCCGACGCAGAACTCAAACTCATGCACATTCAGTAATTCCGCCATTTCTTCCCATTCCGGCCGGTTGGATACCGGTTCCCCTTTCCCGGTCTTCCAGTCGTTTTCCACCCATTTTTCAAGCCATCCTTTGGTAAAGCCTGCTGCCACATACTCTGAATGGGTATGGATTACTATGTCACTGCTTTTCCAAAAACGCCGCAGCGCCCCGATCACCGCCAGAAGCTGTACCCGGTTCTCCGTCTCTGGCGTCTCTATTCTCTCAATCTTGTGAAGAGTGGCCAGGCCTTTTTTCGTCTCCTGCTCTAACAGATAGATGTAATAGCCTGTCCGTTTCCTCGGTCCCCGGATGTCCGTGTATGTGTAGATATGTACCCTATCCATGGCCGCCTCCCGAATCCTGCCGCCTGCAGTCTATCTGCCGGATCCTCACCTCTGTGTATTTAAAATAGCTGAAACCCGTGAAGCGGTTGACGCCGGCGACGATGGATTCCTTATCGATGTAATAGCCCGGTGTCGGCTTCGGCCCCTCTGCCAGGATCTTTTTCATGGTCCAGTGCCTGTAGATCTTCCGCACCGGCACCGCCCTGTCAAGATTTCTGGAAGAGGAGATGCGGGTAAACTTCTTCTGGTCCTTTTTCGAGAACAGATGCATCTGCCCTTCGATCTCTTCCCCGGCCTGCTTTACAATGTAGGCGGCCAGATCCTTCCCGCCGCCCTGCTCCCTGATCGTCGTATAGTCGACGCTGCCGCCCGGTGTCACTTTCTGCCAGACATCCCGGATGATCAGGTCCGTTTGGGCATCCCCCGGCAGGCGGTTGATTACAAGATGAGCGTGGAGCCCGCCCCGCTTCCCGATCTCCAACCGACAGATCCATTTATAGAGTTCTCCCCGCTTTTTATACTCCCGGCGCATCCCCCGGTGGAATTTCTGTATATCTTTCAGGAATTCTTCCATGCACTTCCGCGCACCACTTTTGTTTTTCAGCGTCACCCAGTAATCTCCGGGATAGAAGTTCTTCCTGATCAGACGCCGGCATTTCACTTCCCGGTTATACTGGTTCTGCTTCGCCACTTGTTCCGGCGTGGCCTTTTTCTTTTTCTTCCGCTTCTCTCCCCTCGCCCCATATCTCCCCTGGTACTTGTATTCGTACTCTATGTGGTTGATAAGGTGGTAACTGTCTACAGCATACATTCCGGTCTCTCCTGTCGTAAGTTTAATATTCTGATAGAGCTACAAAAACGGGTTGAAAACCTGCATTTTTCTTGACTTTTCGGACCTTTTGCCGTATACTGTATACAGGGTTTTTGATACGGACTTCGGTCCTCAGCCGACGCGGGAACGTCGGCTGTTTTTATTTTTCTTTATATGTATATATCCTGCCTTCTTCCGGAAAGGAAGGCGGCATGTATACCGGCGGGCTTGTCCGCAGCCGGTCGCGCTGTACCAGGTACTGATGGTAACACGCTGCGCCTGCCGCCATCGCGAAGACCACCAGCGCTGCCGATATCAATAAACTCATCACTTTTTCTCTCACGATTTCCATCCTTTCATTTTGAAGTATGATTGATATATTTCTCATACTTTTCCATAACCGTTTCAGAAAAACCGTTTTTATACAGTTTCCTGATGTCTGATATGGTTTCGTCCTTGAGTAATTTAAGCCATTCCAGAAGATCTTTTCTGCCGTTTGCGAAGTTACAGCACCTTCCATCTGCGTATTCTATCCTGTATTTCATAAACACTGTCTCCTTGATATGCTTGTCCCATCGTTAACCGCTTACGCGGTTTCCTCTGTCTGTTTCGGGAGCACCGGCCCCTTGTAGATCCCGTCCTCTATCTGGTAATGCAGTTCTACAAATGCGTCCGTGATCCTGTCTATCGCCCCTTCTGTGAATTCCACGGTGCACGTAATCTCTTTTTGTTTTTTCATGGCTGCACCTTTCCTTTTTTTAAAGCCTATGTACTATGGCATGTCCTTTTTCGTCAAAATTCATTTGATTTTTTGCAAAAGGAATGCTATAGTTGAATTGTTAAATTTTTTGTTTTGTGCCCGGTTGGTGTGCCCGCACCGCCGGGACTTTTCATTATTTACTTTCCGTTGCCACAGATCTGATCCGCGCGCCATATGCTTCCATGATCCGGCGAAAACCTTTCAGACCAGCTTTTCCGCACTGAACACATTCAACAGAAATCCCACTATCGTATTTCAGGTCTACCCTCTGATTAAAACTACTGTTTACTTTTTTCATGCTTCTTCTCACCTCCTCCCCTATCATTTCTAATTTCGTTGACCTCTACCTCCTTTTCTCCTATACTGTTCTTACAGGCGTTGCAACCGCCGCCATCAATAAACAGCTAGGATTTTCTGAACAAACCCCGTAAGTATTTTTTCAGGCACCATCCGATAAGCCTTTGCATTTCTTTGTCGGATGGTTGTTGGAAGTGGTTTTCCTCCATCCACGCCACATAAGCCGTCAATCCTAATTCTGTGGATATGAGCATTATCACCAAAAATAAAATGATAATAATTAACACTGTTACCGTACTCCTCACCTCCTCTTAGTCTATTTTTTCTTCCACTCATTCCCATTTTGTGATATGCTTTCCTTATCAGCATCACATGCTGAAATTGAAATATGCGGAGAACAAATTAAATGAAAGAACTTCTTGATTCTATGCCTGAAAATATTTATCCTGCCATTTCCGAATACGCAAAAATACTCCTTCCCGCATTTTTTACATATTTAGTAACCAGATATACTCTTACAAGACCGCGTAAATATCAAATAAAGGAAAAGCAATTTAATCTGGTCTATCTTCCTCTTTACTTACTAACTCTGCAATATATCTCTGAGTCAAACAGAAATGTGAAAGATAATATTTCCATTTACATAAAGAAAGTTGATAAACTCATCTATAAAAACTATCCTTATGTATATCCTAAAACCCTGAAACTTTTTAAAAGCTTAAAAATTGAAGCTTCTAAATCTCAAATGAATATATACTTTATTGCCAACTTTGAATATCAGGTTGCTAAAGACTATACTGCTTTAAAAAAGGAATTGGGGTATCCCAGTGATTCTATCATTACGTATATAAAGCATTTAAATCTTTTAGATAAATTAATTTTCTTTATAAATTTGATGACTGGCGGTCTGCTTCTCTATTCCACCGCCAATTTTTTCTTGGCGTTATTTAATGGTCAGATATCAGAACTGTTTGTTTCGCTGTTCTCCTTAGCTTTTTGTGCTTTCATATTCTATATTTTTTACCTAATAAAAAAGCATTAATTTCTAAATAAGATATAACCCCAAAAAACGATAAGGATTATCCATGGTCCCCAATCTGTCTTTATCTTCCTCACCTCCTCTCATTCTGTTTTTTCACTTGAATTTGCTTCTTCTCTTTCCTATACTGTACTTACAGGCTCTGCCAAGCCGAGTACGAAAGAAAGGAGAAACGCTATGACCTTAGAACAACGCGCCCATGATATTGGAATAGCTTTTGCAACCTGCAAAATGAATTCGCGCGATAACACCAGCAACGATGAAATATCCAGACAAACACAATTTTTAAATTTCATAACGGACTATACATTCGCTGCTTCAGAAGTAGTAATGGGCAAAACAGAAATTGATACGCTGTTTAAAGACTGAAGCACTGAATCCTTTGTAATGGTAAACACCTGTTGCAATTCGTTATAATTCAACTGATTGTCTCTGGCTATCTGCAAATAGCTGGAGACAGTTTTCTGGACTTTTTCAGAATCAATACTGGCTCTTTTTTGAGCTGCTTTCAGCATCCCTTCATTTTGCGATATAATATCAAGCACATCTCTCACCTCCTTATTTTCCATGTTCAATACCCCCTTCATTCTATTTTTTCACTTGAATTTACTTCTCCACTTTTCTATACTGTACTCACAGGCTCCTGCCAGAGCCGAGTACGAAAGAAAGGTGGAAAATTTAATGTCAACCAACGAGATCGCCCTGGAACTTGTTAAATTATCTTATAAAGATGCACTTCACAGAGCTGGAAATCAGGGAAACTTTGACGTTGAGAAAATAGTCACAGATTTATACAACTACATTCTCAAAAACTTGGATTCAGAACAGAATAAATAGCAACCATCTGTTCCGATATCGCCGCAAGCTCCACCGGCGTACATCTTATGGACTTCTCTGCGAGTAACTGTAATTGCTTGTGGAGCAGTTCTTTTTCTTCTGTATATGTATTACATTCCCTGTTTTCTTTTTCTATTTTCCTCACCTCCTTCATTTTTCCTTTGTTGAATATTATTCACTATTCAATGTAAAAAAAATAGCATCACGTTCATCCCTGGACAAATTCAAAAGTTTTGACAATGCACTAATCTCAGAAATTTTAAAATCTCCAGACTTCATCCGATTATACAATGTCTCCCGTAATATTCCAGTTCTTTCTGCTACAAATTTTATTGACATCCCATGTTCTTCTATGCATCTTCTCAATGCACTAATATCAGTCATTTCGCACCTCCTTTGCTGATTTAAATTCACTATACCATCTCCGTGAATGTATGTCAACATTTTTTAATAAAATTGTTGAATTTTTTTCACATCCATGATACTATTTCTTTATGGGAGGTGATTGAGTGCTAGAATTATATAAAAATATAAAGCGTCTGCGTGAAGAAAAAGGGTTATCGCAGGATGCTCTCGCCAGACTCACAGGATATACTGATCGTTCTTCTATTACAAAAATTGAAAAAGGACAGGTAGACCTACAGCAATCTAAAATAGAATTATTTGCCAAGGCATTAGGTACAACTTCTCGAGAACTTGTTGGATGGGATGATCGCCATTCATCTTTCTCAAAAGGCGTTACCATCAACGTCCTTGGCCGTGTAGCTGCCGGCATCCCGATAGAGGCTATTGAGAATATCATCGATACAGAAGAGATTACGGAAGAACTTGCCCGCACTGGTGACTTTTTTGGTTTGCAGATCCACGGTGACAGTATGATCCCCAATATATGTGACGGTGATGTAGTGATCGTTCGTCAGCAAGAAGACGCCGAAACCGGAGACATCGTTATCGCTACAGTCAATGGCACGGATGCCACTTGCAAGCGCCTTCGGAAATATAAGGATGGTATTGAGTTAATCGCAAATAATCCTTCATATGATCCTTTAGACTTTTCTAATCAGGAAATAATTGATAAGCCAGTAAAAATCATTGGTAAAGTAGTGGAGCTACGTAGAAAATTTTAACTCACAACAGAGGAGGATATTACTATGGATACTGTATTTCTTTTGTTACTCGGCATAAGCTTGTTATGTATTCCGGTTTTTATAATATTGGCAATAATTAACCTGATACTAAGAAGATCAGCCAAAAAGCGTTTTGCATTTGCCGGAATATCAGCATTGGTATTTGTGATCAGTATCATTGGTTTCGCTCTTACCTCCGACGATCCTGCACCTGACAATTCAATCAGTGTGACAAATGAAGCTCCTGTTGCCGCGGAAGAACCCGCCATATCAGAGCCTGTAGATATAGCTGCTGAACAGCCTCAACCTGCACCAGAGCCTACTAATGCTTCCGAAGACATCCCATCTGCCGCACCTGATAAAGCAGCATCTATTACTGAAGAAATCAAAGATTTGCAGCAGGAAGAAGAACAAACACTGGCTGAAGAACGAACAGTTCAGGGAGTTGAAAATATACCATTTACAGAGGAAAATACACAACAATACTCTGAAGATGAACAGGCAGGAGCAGAAATCCCACAAAGCTATGCCTCTGATAATTCAAATAATTTTAATACTTATGATAATGCTGATCAGCAACAAACATCAGCTACCTATGTTTTAAATACAAGTTCTAAAAAATTTCATTATCCTTCCTGTGAAAGTGTAAAAAAGATTGCCCCACAAAATTATGCTACCTCATGCAGTTCACGAGATGAGTTAATTGTACAAAATTACAAGCCGTGTGGAAACTGTAATCCATAGTCAATCTTATTTATCCAGTAATTATCCTGCTCACAGAGGATTCCCTGTGCATGGGAAGGGTTGTTGAGAAATTATTGAAAAAGGAGTAATCAATATGGCAAAATCTATATTAGACAGAATTGTAGAAAAGAGAAAGATGCCAGTATTATTTATTGGCTCTGGCATTTCTAAACGCTATTTATATGATTTTCCTGACTGGGAAGGTTTATTAAAAGATTCCTTCAAAATTGTTAATCCTGATCCATATTATTATAGCCAATATGTTGAACGCTTTCGTCGAGAGGGACACTCTCCTTTTGAAATAAATACAAAATTAGCTTCCGTAATAGAAAATGATTTTAATGCTGCATTTTATGCCAGAAAGGTTAAAATCAAAATTGGGAATCCTAAGAATCCAAAGTGGGTTGATCAGGGTATCTCTCCCTATAAAATGTTCCTTGTAAGTTATTTTAAAAAATTACGTGTTAATTCAGATCCCTCTTTATTGAAAGAAATCGATTCTTTTCGCTTGTTAAAAAATAAGATATTGGCTGTTATAACAACAAATTATGATACTTTTATAGAATCAGAAATTTTAAGAAATGACTATCAGGTATTTTGTCATCAGAATGAACTTTTTTCTGCAGATAGTTATAATATAGCTGAGATATACAAAATTCACGGAAGTGTACTGGATGCCAAATCTATAGTTATAACAGAAAAAGACTATGCTAATTTTAATTCTTCCAGAAAGCTTATTATAGCAAAAATGCTAACCCTTTTTGCAGAATCCCCGATTATTTTTTTGGGGTATTCATTTACAGACGAAAACATACAACGCATTATAGAAGATTTTTTAGAGTGTTTAACTCCTAAAGAACTTTCATCAATAAGTAACCATTTTGTCTTTATCAGCTATAAAAAGGGGGAAAAACGTTTGATAGAAACAAAACGTACCATATTTACCTCTAATAAAAAAGAAATACCAATTACAGAAATAACAACCGATAATTATTCTACTGTTTATGAAAAATTGAATAATATTATTCCCGGAATAGCCGCATCAAGGGTTCGTGAGACGCGGAAAATCATAAAACAAATTGTTGACCAAAATATATCCAGCGATACCGCTGAATCAGTAATTGTGGACATTGATGATTTAGATAATATAGATCTATCAGCAAAACCGCTGGCAATAGCTATTGGCTATAGGGATTCTATCTTAAATAAAGTTGGTTATGGCATATTAGATGTTGAGTCAATAATAGAAGATATTCTTTTCGACAATAAAAAATTAAATGCAGATAATATGTGTTTTGACAGATTTAAGTCTATATCCTCAACTCACTTGATTCCTGTATTTAAATATGTAAGAAGATGTACGTCTCCTATCCCAAGTTCAAGTAAATTAAAAGATTATATCAATGCACGTAACTCTGTAGATAAAATTATCTCTAAGTCACAGTTAAAAGCGATAGGTGCCTTACCCACTGTGTCTACTATTGAAGAATTGCACAAATGGATGAGTGTTCAAAATACAGTTGATAAAAAAGCAGGGATTTTGTTAAAAAGCATTTACAATTTTTCTATAAATGAAATTCGAGAAGAATGCAAGTTACTTTTCCGTGAAATCGGCGGTGTTAAAATAACATCCACTTGCTTTAAACGTTGTGTTATGTTTATAGATTTTATGGAAAATTATGCAAAAAAAAGTTAATGAACATTTTTCAGTAAGCACTGGAAACATCACTAACTTTCTTTTTAAAGGCTTTAGCATTTCAATATGCTATCAATTTTTATTACATAACAGTCACTTAATGACTTTTTGCAATATTAATAGTACTATCATTTTTATCATTTGTCAATATGATAATTTTATGCATATATCCGCCCCGATGTTACCAGCACCGGAGCGGATCGGAACTATACCGGGAATGCCGATATAATCCTCCTTACGCAAGTGAATTATATCATCTTCCCAGGCAAAACACAAACACCTGGCATTTTTATGCCCTGCCGTCAGTATGATATACAGGAGGATAAAGCATGTTCACTGTAGGAATCTACCCCAGAAAGTCCGTATACCGCGACAACAGCGATTCCGTCAAAGTCCAGGTGCAGCTCTGCAAGGACTATGCCGGTATTATTTTCAAAGACAGGGAAATCACATTTAGAATCTATGATCAGGATGAAGGTTTCTCCGGGAAGAATACCAACCGCCCCGGCTTCCAGGAGCTGATGGGCGACGTCAAAAACGACGCGCTGGATGTGGTGATGGTCTATAAGTTAGACCGGATCAGCCGTAACGTGCAGGAATTTTCCGCCATGTACGAAATATTTGAGCAGCACAATGTGTCTTTCGTCTCCGTAAAGGAATCCTTCGATACCACCACGCCCATGGGCCGCACTGTCATGTATATCCTCGCCGCGTTTGCGCAGCTCGAGCGGGAAAACACCTCGGAACGTGTCACCGACAATATGCGCGCGCTGGGCGCTGCAGGGAAGTGGACCGGCGGCAAGCTCCCCACCGGCATGACCTCCATCCGCCGGCAGATCGGAGAAAAAGAGCACTCCTACCTTATGGTTGACGGCGATAAGATCCGGCTCGTGAAAATGCTCTATGACCTGATCCTGCAGGGATATACCATCACAAAGACAGAACGCCACTGCAGGGATCACGGCATCAGGAGCCAGACCGGCAAATATCTGAACACCTCACAGATCTATAATATTATCACAAATCCCGTGTATTGCCAGAACAGCATGGAAGCCTACTATTATTTCCAAGATCTGGGCTGTTCTCTCCCGGATCCCGCCCTGTTCGACGGCAGGAAAGGCCTGATCGGATATGGAAAGACAAAGACCGGCAGGGCTTCTCAGAAAAAACAGGAAAAATCCGACTGGTCCATAGCGATCGGCATTCACGATCCCGTGATGCCGGCAGCCGACTGGATTGCGGCCCAGAACCGTCTCGGTATCAATAAGATGGTCCGCACCGCCAAATATGAATGCGGGATCCTGAAAGGTGTGATACGCTGCCAGTGCGGCGCCCGGATGGATGTGAGAACCTATCAGAAAAATGGCCACATTTTCTCTTACTACTACTGTACAGATATGTTTCGTCAGGGGAAGTCCAAATGCAACACCGAATACATACGGATCGAGCAGGTGGAAGAGGCTTTCCTGAAACAGCTTCGAAGGATCCGCTTTAACCCGGACGGTTTTAAACTCAGGCAGGATGCTGGCGATTCTCTGCAGAGCACTTCTTCTCTCAAGGATGAGATAAAACAGACCGCTGCTGCCATCGACAACCTCACTGCTGCCCTGATGAATACATCGGATTCGCCGGCGGCGGCATATATCATATCCAAAATAGAAGAACTGGATAAACAGAAAAAAGCCCTGGAAACAGACCTCCGTAAGGCATCGCTCCGGGATGCATCCGCCAGATCCCTCCGGGAGACTGAGCATTACATCTATCAGAATATCTGCTATCTGTTGGACAATTTTGATTCTATCGAGTATACTGGGAAAAATGAACTGATCCGAAAGATCATCCGGAAATGTATCTTAAAAGACGGGAATCTGCACATTATTTTTTAATGTGCGGATTCCGCATATTATTCTGATTGGTGTACCGATCTGCCCCATCATGTCATGCCCCAGATGTGGCCTTGCATAACCATAACTTCTGGAAGCCCCAAAGTCATCGTAATCCGTATAGTAAAAGCCGGCCGCAATCGGAAAAAAAGCCTTCAGGCCGTAATGCTTTTCCCCCTCCACCTCATACTCACCCACAAATCCGCCAAGGACCGCCGTATAGGCTTCCAGGTAATAGGGATAATACTTTAACTTCTCCGTCAGGCTTTCAATGCTCTCCCCTTCCTTCAGTTTTTTTGCACACTCATCAATATTTTTGAGCGCCGCCTTTCCAAATTTGCCTCCCTGTTTCGCCGCCGCATAGGCTAACAGTTCGATCCAGTTCATATGGATCTCCTGTCCGTAGCTGTCCACATCATACTGATAAGCTTTATCCATAGCCTCTGCCGGCACCGTAAAATCCACCCATTTGATATAATCCCCTGATTCGCCTTCCACCAATTCACCCTGTTGGTGTTTCTCAAGCACTTCCCAGATACCGTCCGCATTTACCTGTTCCGCCTCCTCTCCCTTTTTCTTTCCGGAAGCAATTCCCATACAGAGCAGACAGACAAGTGCTGCCACTTCCAGGGCCACCCCTGCCCGCATCAGAAGGCCGTACAGATCTCTTCTTACTCTCCCCCTTTTCTTCATCCGGGTTTCCTTTCCCCCTGTTACCGAGCCGCAAAACAAGCCCTGCCGCCTGCAAAAAATTTGCTTTTTGGCACGGTCTCTTTTTTACAGTATATGAAAAGGCCATACCAGACATTCCGCCGACGCTCTGATACGCCTGCGATGCCGGTATGGCCTCTGCTCATTTCCCATAATTCTTTCTATTCAAATTTTCTGATTTTTATTGTTTCCCTTTCAAACCTGCCTGATTCGCTTTCCTCTTATCCAAAATAATCAAATCTGCTGCCGGCAGCAGGCACTGTTTTTTCCTCCACATTTTCCCAATCTACATTGCGAATCTTCTCAAGCAGTTCCTCCGTGGTCTTTGCCGTTACGGTAGTCTCCTTAATCCTGTTGTACATGGGATTGCCTGCCCCGTTTTTCTCCGCTTTCTTTGCTTCCTTTGCCGCCTCCTGGCGCTCCTTCAGCTGCTCACCTGACTTCTCTAACGATGCAAACAATGTGGTCGTTCCGTCCTTTTCAAACGTAACGCCCATTCTCTTTACATTCTCGCCGGATTCCTTAAGCTGTGTCTGCAGATAGGCAAGCTGATTTCTGGCACTCTCAATCTTATCCATGCCTTCCTGTTTTGCATTCTTATCTTTCGCCATCTTCTCCAGCTCTTCTGCGCTCATCAATACGCTGTAGTCTTTCGTACCCCGGGCAAGATAAGAAGCAGCCTCATCCGCTGTCTCAAACTCTCCGATAATAAAATCCATGTTGCCATATTTCTGCTGCAATTCCTTCAACAGGTTTTTTGCATCTCTGCTTAGCTCTACCGGTTTTGCGCTTGCAGCCTCATTCGTCTTTTGTGCTGCCATCTTCTGCGCTCCGGTCTGTGCGGATGCATCATAGTTCCCATAATTGTTTACATAAGTATCATAAGTTCCTACTTTGTTCATGTTATGCCCTCCATAGCTTTTATATGTAAGTCCGTTTACTTCTGTCCTCTGATATGACAGTTTTTCATATGATATATCGGCCTGTTCTTTCAAAGAATAACCCCTGTTTTCATAATTCAGGAAAAAATTTACTGCACTTATGAATCTTATGTGCTAAAATGGGTATCAATATAGGAGGAGTTCATAATGTTACAAAAATTTTACTCTTTCTGCATGCGTTTTTTGCAGATATCGTCACTTATTCTGTTTGGCATTCTGGCAGTTTCCTCTTTTCTGGGAACAGCCACTATTGAAAATCCCTACGAATATATCATTCAGCTTAAATTTGATAACCCTCTGCTCAATCTTTTATTTTTATGTTGTTTTCTGGCCATTTTTTTCGGTCTCGAAACCTTTTTCTCCCACAGAAAACAGGGTCCTCAGATTTTACTTATTCTTACCTGTCTCTGGATATTTGGAGCCTGTCTCCTTTGGATCTGCTTTTCCAAAAACGGCCCCATCGCCGATGGCGCTTCGGTCTACTATGCCGCCAGACAGTTTGCCGCAGATGATTTCAGTCCTGTCTCTCACAGAGATTCCTATTTTTCCGTATACCCCTTTCAATTTGGACTGGCTTTCTTCTACGAGATGATCTTCCGCCTTGTCCGCAACGATAATTTTCATATTTTACAGGGAATCAACGCGCTGTGCCTCGTACTCTGTACCATCTCCCAGTACTTTCTCTGTGGCCGTCTTTTCGGAAAGTGGACGAAGCACTCCTCACCCAGGCCTTATGTAAACCAAAAAGTGCAGATCTACACCCTGCTCTTTACAGCCTTCTGTGCCCCTTATATTATGTACAGTTCCTTTATCTACGGTGAAATCCCATCCATTACCTTCACACTTTTCGGTACCTGGATGCTGCTTCTTTTTCTGGATGAATCCGGGCATATTTCTCCTGTTTTCAGAATTTTCTGCGGTATTGCGGCCTTATTGTCCATATCCTGCAGTGTAATGGTTCGAAAAAATTCCCTGATCTTTATCATCGCTCTGATGATTATCGCCATTTTGTGGATTCTTCATAACACAGGCCGGCTTCCTGCAAAAAGGCTGCTTCTTTACAGCACCTATTTTGTCCTGCTGTTTTCGCTTTCCCTGAGCATCCTTCCACTTGTACAAAGCCGCTATGCAAAACGGTCCGGACAGGAGATCAATTCCGGTGTCCCCGCCGTCAGTTATCTTGCCATGGGACTGATGGAAGCCGAGCCCGGTCCCGGATTTTACACCGGCTATAATTTTGAAACTTTTACAACGGATGCTGACTACGATACGGAAACTGCTGCTGCCATCAGCAGGGCCGACTATCAGGAAAGACTTTCCTTTTTTGCAGAAAATCTCGGTTATGCCTTCCGGTTCTTTGTCAGAAAATTCTGCGCAGAATGGATCGACATTGGCTGGGCCGTTTTCCCCGCCACCTATAATTCTCTGGGTGCGAGATACCCTCTCGTTGAAAGCCTGTTTTCAGGCTCTCTCCACGCTCCATTCAAAGACTATATCACCAATTATCAGATGGTGCTTTACCTCTGCGCCGCAGTCTGCGCCCTGATGCTCTTTCGCCGGAAACCCCAAACCGATGTCTTTGCCTTTCTGTTTCCTCTGACAGCTTTTGGCGGCGCACTCTTCTTCCTTATCTGGGAGACCAACGGCAGGTATATCCTTCCCTACGCCATTTTCATGTTTCCCTATGCGGGATATGGCGCGGCGCGGCTTGCAGAACAATTCCAAAATCACTTCATTCCATTCCTGAAAAAACGCCTGAAAATCGAGCAGGGAAAATCTTCTTCCCCTGCCCGCCGCGCGGTCCGCACGCCGCTTTAGCGGCATATTCCACTGTGTGGGCCTGCGCATAAAATAGCGAGCTACGCTCGCATTGCGAGTTCGCTCCGCGAACTCAAAAATCCGGAGCAATTTCCTATAAAATAAAAAATCACCTCAGACTGCCGCGATGATGGAATACTCCGCAGACTGCCGCGGAGTATTTCACTCCTGTCCCACTATCCTGGGAAGCTTCGCAAAGCTTGCCTCCAACTCCGTATCGGTGGGAATATAGTCCATCATCTCCCCGTTGTGGAATTTCTCGTAGGCCACCATATCAAAATAGCCGGTGCCGGTGAGACCGAACAGGATCGTCTTCTCCTCTCCTGTCTCCTTACACTTCATCGCTTCGTCGATGGCGACACGGATCGCATGACTGCTCTCGGGTGCCGGAAGAATGCCCTCCACCCTCGCAAACTGCTCCGCCGCCTCAAATACCCGTGTCTGCTCCACGGAAACCGCCTCCATATAGCCATCATGATACAGCTGAGACAAGGTGGTGCTCATACCGTGATAACGCAGGCCGCCCGCATGATTTGCGGAAGGAATAAAGCCGCTGCCCAGTGTGTACATCTTCGCAAGCGGGCATACCATACCCGTATCACAGAAATCATAGGCGAAACGCCCTCTTGTGAAGCTGGGGCAGGACGCCGGTTCCACAGCGATAAACCGATAGTCCCTCTCCCCTCTGAGCTTTTCGCCCATAAACGGAGAGATCAGACCGCCCAGATTGCTGCCGCCTCCTGCACAGCCGATGATCACATCCGGCATGATCCCGTACTTATCCATGGCCGCTTTGGCCTCCAGTCCGATCACAGACTGATGCAGAAGAACCTGATTCAGCACGCTTCCCAACACATAGCGATATCCCGGCGTACCCGTGGCCACTTCCACCGCCTCGGAGATCGCACAGCCCAGGGAGCCTGTCGTCCCGGGATGCTCTGCAAGGATCTTCTTTCCCACCTCGGTCTCCATGGAAGGGGAAGGCGTCACAGAGGCGCCGTAGGTGCGCATCACTTCACGTCTGAAAGGCTTCTGTTCATAGCTGACTTTCACCATATAGACTTTACAGTCCAAATCCAGATAAGCACAGGCCATGGACAGCGCCGTGCCCCACTGCCCGGCTCCTGTCTCGGTGGTCACGCCCTTTAATCCCTGCTTCTTCGCATAGTAAGCCTGGGCGATGGCACTGTTTAATTTATGGGAACCGGAAGTATTATTTCCTTCAAACTTATAGTAGATCTTCGCCGGCGTCTGCAGCTTCTCTTCCAGACAGTAAGCCCGCACAAGGGGTGAGGGACGGTACATCTTATAAAAATCCCTGATCTCCTGGGGGATCGGAATATTTTTCGTCGTGTCATCCAGTTCCTGCTTCACCAGTTCGTCGCAGAACACGGGGCGAAGGTCCTCAAAGGTCATGGGCTCGCCGGTTCCCGGATTTAAAAGGGGCGCCGGTTTTACTTTCATATCCGCCCGCACATTGTACCAGTCTTTTGGCATCTCGTCTTCCGACAGATAAATTTTATAAGGAATTTTCTCGTTTGGCATTATGTTCTCCTTTTCTGCACGCATATCTATCCTGTCGCGTGTCTTTTATTTTCTATCATATCTTTCGATTCTCATTGTAGATTCTTTTCCATGATCTTGTCAAGGAAAAACAGGGGACGGTTTCGTCCGATGCCATGGCGGCCCTGTTCAGGTATGTGGCAGGCGGGAGCGTGTCTGAACAGGATATACCTGCCCTCGCCCGGCCGCCTGCCACATACCTGAACGGTCATTCCATCCGGTACACTACCATTACCTCCCTCTCCGATGAGAGGTGCTCATAAATGCCCTCCGTGACAAAGATCGTACCTTGATCAGTAATCAGCACCGTCTCAAATTCGCCCTCATGGGCCCGCCAGTAAGAGACGGCATCATCGAAACCCATGATATAGAGGGCAGTGGACAGAGCATCCGCCAGCGTTCCGTCCTCTGAGATCACAGTGACCGAAGCAAGATCCCCTTCTGCCGGATAGCCCGTGACAGGATCCAGAATATGAATATAGGTATTTCCATCCTCCTCGAAATACCGCTCATACCCCCCGGAAGTTACCACCGCGCAGTCTGTCACTTCCAGCACAGCCACCTGTTCTCCTCTCGTGCCTTCCGGATCCTGTATCCCCACTCTCCAGTCCGATCCGTCCGGTTTTTCACCAAGCACCTGTACATTGCCGCCCAGGGATACCATGCCCGAAGTAATGCCGCATTCTCTGTAGCGTTCCATCACCCGTTCGGAAGCATACCCCTTGGCGATCCCGCCGAAATCCACCCGCTGCCCCTCACCCAGAGATACCCCATCTGTTCCATCCCCCGCCACTCTGACTTTTGAGGCGTCCACAAGAGGCAGTACTGCCTGCAGTTCCTCCTCTGTCGGCACACGGTACTCCTTTGTTGGAAAACCCCACAGCTGCATCAAAGGATAGACCGTAAAATCAAAAGCCCCGTCCGTGTCCTCATAAAATTCCAGCCCTCTCTGAAAGAGCGCTGCCGTATCCTCTGACAGGCCCTGCCCGCCGCCTGTTTTGTTGATCCCGGATATTTCGCTGGAAGATTTTCCCGTGGACAACAGCGCATCCAGACGTTCCACTTCCTTTATTGCCGCCTCCACCGCCGCCTCGCTGTTTTTCCCATAGGCGGTAAAGCTCATCACGGTATCCATAGCAAAGATATTTTCCGTGCAGGATCTCTCCCCGGTACTTTTGTGGTACTGCCAGAGAAGACCGCACACTGCCGCCGCTAAGATCACACCAGCCAGACGTCCCAAGATTTGTTTTTTCATATTGATACCCATTCCCTTTTGCATTGTATTTCCTATCAGAACAGTTATCTTCATTTTATGCATAAAATCGTAATATCTCAATAGTTTTTGTATTGCACTGCATAAACTACTGAGATATTACGACATTAAATTATCGCCATTTCCTGTTCTTTCACTCTGCAAACATCACCGTAGACAGATACCTGTCCCCGGTGTCAGGCAGCAATGCAGCGATCACCTTCCCGGCGTTCTCCGGCCGTTTTGCAAGTTCCACCGCTGCAAACAGCGCCGCACCGGAAGAAATGCCCACCAGTATTCCCTCTGACCGCGCAAATTCTCTGCCCGCCGCAAAGGCGTCCTCATTCTGTACTTTGATGATCTCATCATAAATCTTCGTATTTAATGTCTCCGGTACAAACCCAGCGCCGATGCCCTGAATACCATGGGAGCCAGATCTTCCCTCCGAGAGTACCGGAGAGCCTGCAGGTTCCACCGCCACGATCTTCACGCCGGGATTTTTCTCTTTCAGATACTCTCCCACACCGCTGATAGTGCCGCCGGTGCCCACACCGGCAACAAAAATATCTACTTTTCCCTCCGTATCCTCCCAGATCTCCGGGCCAGTAGTCTCTCTGTGGGCCTTCGGATTCACCGGATTCACAAACTGTCCTGCGATCAAGCTGTTCGGAATCTCCGCCGCCAGTTCCTCCGCTTTAGCGATGGCTCCCTTCATGCCTTTTGCTCCTTCCGTCAGCACCAGCTCTGCACCGTAGGCTTTCATCAGATTTCTCCGCTCTATACTCATGGTCTCCGGCATGGTGATAATAATACGGATCCCTAAAGACGCCGCAATGGCGGAAAGGCCGATGCCCGTATTGCCGCTGGTAGGCTCGATGATCACAGAATCCTTCGTCAGCGTCCCTTTTTCCAGCGCATCAAAGATGATCGCCTTCGCCACTCTGTCCTTCACGCTGCCCGCCGGATTAAAATATTCCAGTTTCGCAAGAATCGTCGCCTCCGGCGCAAATTTTTTTCCAAAATTCCCAGCCTCCAGTAAAGGCGTTCCTCCCACAAGTTCCGTCACATTTTTATAGATTTTCATAATAAATTTTCCTCCGTTTCTATTATATAATCTCTCGGAATCTTTAAGCCAATAAACACAAGGCTTCCAGATGCCTTT
>CAJTPM010000050.1 GCA_910578085.1 uncultured Lachnospiraceae bacterium
ATCAACCACCCTTCTTGGAATTCCCTATATTTGAATTATACAGGAAGCTCCTGATTATTTTCCGGCTTTTCGTATCCCTCCAGCGTAAGCGCCTGGAACACCCTTGCTTTTAAGGAACGTTCCTTTGTATTCATGTAATAAATCTTTCCCATATACTCCATGCCCGGAATAATTGGAAAATCTCTTGCTGATGACGGGTACTCGGTAAATACCTGGATATCTTCCAAGCCATTGATTTCGCCAAACCAGTGCCCCTTTTTCAGTGACAGGCACTTAATGCGCACAATGTCGCCAACATGATACTTTTCTTCCAGCGATTTCTGCTCCCACGGATCCTCTACCAGCTCCTTTCTGGAGCAGGCATAATAGATAATGTCCTGTTTCTTCTGCTTTCTTATCTTTTTTTCATGTATGCATACTTCCACAACATCACCGTAAGATACTGTTCCCTTCAGCGCGGACGTAAATGTATTTGCCCAGTCGCCGATATACACAAACCCTAAGATTCCGACACCGCATAAGTCCAGCCATACGCCCGTATCTATGTTCTCTCCATCTACCGTTTTAGACTGGATACGGATTACCTTGCCCTTTACACGCAAATTTGCATTCCCGTTATCCTTTTTCAGCCGGTTATTGATTTCTTCTTCGATTTCCGGACGTTTATCCTTCCGCGCTTCATTGTGGCTTACCCAGACGGTACGGCTTTCATCGTCCACCCTGACCACTTTTACATAGTATACGTCCGCCAGCTTCTGTGACTTGTACCGCAGATCATACGGATCCCCCGTAATTGCATCTGATGCCATGCAGATAATGATGTCCTTGTCCACTTTGGAAAGGGTGCCGTCTGCTCCTGCCTTTTCAAAAGCCATCTGCATATATTCCCCTGTATCCATCAGCTTTTTATAACGCTCCAGATGCCCATCTGTCCTTTCCGGCACATAAGAATGTTCTTTCTCTTTTCTTCCGCCTAAAAATTTTCCTGAAATTTCATACAACTGGTCTTTCATTGATTGCACCTCCGTTAAAATAATATGTTTTACCGGTTATCAATCCGTTACCGGAAAATACTGATAAACCAGGAAATACCAAATACAATAATCAAAAGGATTACCGGCACCGCTATCATGCCGACGCTGACTGCCGTTTTCCGCATTTTCTTGTCTTTTGTTGCCAACAGTGCAATAGCTGCTCCCAAAACAAAGGAAACAAGCCCTATCAGCAGTGCCCCTGCTTTTATGCTTTTTAAATTGCTGTAACAAGCCGCCGCTATGGTACGCAGGATCCGTTCAGCAAAATTGCCGCTGATTTCTATCGGATTAACTTCCTCCAAATTTTCCATGCCGCTCTCCCAAGAATCCTGTATCCGTTCTCTTAACGCATCATATATGGAGTTTTCCTGTTCGCTCTCCCCTGTTTCCTCCTGAATGTATACCTCTTCCCCATATGCAATGGACGGAGGAATGAAAAAGAAAGCCATACATCCAAAGAACACTGCAATAGCAATCTGCAGACAATGCAGTTTGTCAATTTTTTCCATTCCCATCCCCCTTGTTTCTGTCCTTTATGAATATTGGCAGTCTTGGGCCTGGGCAGGAAGTCTCGATCCCGGTACTGCCTTCCCCTAACTTACCCATTTCCTCCTGAATCTTCGTTAAGACCTTTTCTTTTTCCATATGCACCAGCGATGTCAGAAACAGGGACGTTTCTGGCAGCAACAGCATAATCTTCTGCATATGATCCAATGCTGTCCCCTTTTCGCCATCTGTCAGAATGGCTATCATATCCGCCGCAATACGGTAAGCCGTTATGCCTTCCTTTTCCCTAAAATACCCTGCAAGCTCCTGAAGCCTGCAATCCATGCTGTTTTCAGAATACGGTCTTTCCAAATACACCGGAACCCGGGCAACGACAAGATACCCTTCCTGCCCGGAGGCGATTATCCGGGATGCCGCCTGCTTAAATACGGCTATTCCCGGCAGCTCCGTTACCGGATCGGTAAAGAAGTTCTTCTCTGACTCATCTGCCAAAAGACACGTACACCAAAATAATTGAAATATCCATAACAGATTTTCCGTATCTTCTGATGCCAATCCGCTTCCTCCCTGAGATTCTTCCAATATCAGGAATCCTTCATACTTTCCCATATCTGACAGCACGAATGCCCGGCTGTCATTCCTGATCCGGCATCTTTCTTCTACTGCGGGCAGGGGGCATCTCCAGAATCCTGCCTCATCATCCGGAAGGGAGGAATAGAAGAATACGGTTGTATCTCCCCTTAGCAGATGAATCGTGCATCTGCCATCCTGACCTGCCATAAGAAGCGAAAGCATTGCTGCCGCCTCCATTGCCAGTTCTTCCCCTGCCGGACTCTTTTCCGCTAATTCCTTCAGTTTTTTTATTATTGATGTAATCTGCATCTGTCCTCCTATAAATCGGCCTCATCAATATTTGCCACCTCATTTAAGAGCTGGCTGTCATATTCAATGCTCATGCCTTTAAAAATGCGGTTGAGCAGATAATACCGCTCCACCTGATATTCTGTTGCAACATCCTCTATGGTTTTTCTACCGTATGCAATTTCAAGATAACCGTACAGACTGCGAAGATACCCGGAATTGTATACCCTGCTCAGATCCAGTTCACTGCTGGAGCGTTCCAGCATTTTTCTATACACCTGCTTTTGAAGCGGTTTCCCCTGTTTATTAACGCAAAGATACATTTCTTTCATCTGTTCCTCTTCCGTATTCCTGACCTTTATGCGCTGCATCGCATACCATGCCAGATTTTTTCTGTCTTCCCCGCTCAGTCCAACTTCCTTTTCATCACATATAATCTGATCTTTTACATACACATTGCCATGTACACATTCATAGACATCGGACAGACGCATCTCAAGGATATCCTGTACTTTCAAAATACTATGAAGCTGTAAGTAAAAAACAGGGTAAGAACCTACACTGTACGTTTTAATATGTGTCGAAAGCTTTTCTATTTCTTCCATAATAAATGAAATGCGGTCTTCATTCCCCTTTGTCTGTGTTTCGTTCACTAAATATTTCCTCCTTTTTCTCTCAAGGCCCCATTCTGAGACCCACTTTTAAATTCCCTGTACCCATTTTCTTTTCCCTTCCTTTTTTCATTTTCTGCATAGTATTCTGATATAAGGCAAATCCCTCATCTGACTGTAATTCCTGTATGATATTTTCCGGAAGGTGTTCAGCCAGGCAACAATTTTCAACATAACTTAATTTATCCCGGACTTCCTGATAGCGGATCTGTGTATCATGGGCATCAATGCCTGCGCTGATATAATAGACATACCGTTCAAGCGTATCTTTTCCCAAAATATCCAGCACTGACACAACTTCATCCATAGACCTGATTCCGTAATATTCCCTGGATTCCCTTCTGGAGCGCCTTGACAGGATTCTTTTCGTCAATTCCTCCGCATCGGCATCTTCTTCATAAACCGCGTCCGTAATCCCCGCAGCATACAGGACCGCCATGTAATCCGTACCGTAGTGCTTCCTATCTACCGACACAACTACCGGGATTCTTTTAATGTCCCTGAGTGCCGCAATTTCCCATGACTGGTAAGATGCCGACATATCCATATTTTCCTGTAGAAGAATAACCACATTCTCGTGATTATCCATAGAAAACGTCTTATATTCCACTTCCTGCTTGCTTAAGCATGGATGTATAACAACCTTTATTTCTCTTTCTAATGCCATCTGGCAAATCCTCTCTACAAGTCCGGTTGATGTGGTGTCTTCCGGAATGCCGCAGATCACCTCTATTTGTCTCATTTGCCACCTCACTGTTCCAGAGTATCTAAAACATTGATACCTGTAATTTTCCACTCATTGCTCTGCTTTTCGATATTCAGCTTGATATACTGCATAATCTGCCCGTTTCCGCTTCCGTTCAGCGTAAAACAGCTCTCCATGATGACTTCTGCCTCTGTCTCTGAAAAGCAGCAATAATAGCACTTCGCCTCCCGAAGTGAAGATATCACTGCCGGAATTTTCTCTCCGCTTTCCGTTGATTCTCCTACTGAAAACGGCACTAGTTCCGCATATGCCTGCGGTGTCATAAATGCTTCCGTACCTTCGTAAAACCTGCGTTCCCTGGTATCGTAGGTATACAAAACCTCTGCAAATGACTGTAAAAACTGCTCCGAATTCTGTCCGGCCGACTGTTCCAAAGGCACTTCCTCTTGTCCTGCCATGTCCTCTGTCTGCGATTTGTCTTCCCCTGTGCCATCTCTTGACATAACCAGTAAAAACGTGCCCGTCAGAAAAAGCAGAACCACCAGAATTGTAACCAGTGTTGAAAACAGCGCTTTTTTGAAATTACCATATTTCATGTTTCTTCCTCCTTGTTTCTTTACGGCCTCCCAAAACCGACAAGATGGTTTTGGTAATAGGCTGTGTTTATTGACGAGTAACAGCAATATCCCTTACCGGAGCTTGCATGGAACATCCTGCCGTTTCCTACATATATACCCACATGGGTTATATATGTGCCGCTTTCGTAAGTTCCCTCAAAGAAAACCAGATCACCCGGTTCTGCTTCCGCGTCCGAAATATGCGTCACAAAATCATATTGTGATTGCGCCGTTCTTGGCAAGGTGATGCCCACTGACTTAAAGATTTTTTGCGTGAGTGCAGAACAATCAATGCCATATTTCCCACTTCCGCCATACAAATACGGTACTCCTAAATATTCCTGCATACATGCCAGCATGGTATCGTAATCACCTTCTCCCATGCCATCGGAGCCGCTCAGCCACGACCGTACATGCTCCACATACAGCACGTCTCCGTATACGGAGTATCCATGCTGTGCGCACATCCTGCTGGAAAATTCCCTTGCAGCTGCTTCCGAGTGGTGTCCGTCCCGTTCCGCTTCTATGTAATCTATGTATCCGCCGCCGAAATTGTAGGCCTGTATTACGGAATCCATATCCACGCCTTTGTCCGTGCCTGCTGCGAGCAGTGAACTGAAATACCACACCCCCTGCCGGATACTCTCAACCGGTTCCGTTATGGAATTTGCCGGAAGTCCCGCACTTGCCGAACACTGCATGATATCCGGTGTTTTTTCCGCATCACCGCCGGACTCCTGTGCGATAATTGCAAGCAGCACATCGACGTACTCGGCAATCCCGTACATATCCGCATAAAATTCCACCTCTTCCCTCCACTGCTCCACCAGCGGGGGAATGTCCGCTTTTCCATAATACCCATAATCTCCCTCGCACCCCGAAAGAAGCAGGGAGAATAAAAGCAGGCACAGCAATACTTTTAATTTGCCCTTTTTCATCTGTCCTCCTGTTATACCAAGGGACGGTTCTTGTCCTCTAAAATCTGTTTTACCCGTTCCTGAATCATTTTTGCCGCATTTTCATAGTCCTCGGATCCGCGGTCATATCTGGCTTTCTTTTCCATCTGCAAAAGGACTGCCTCTGAAATCGCCGCTGTCTGGGCTTCTATCCTTTTTGTGCGGATTATCTCCTCGGTCAGAACTACTTTTCCTTCCTCGCGCATGACTGCTATCTCTTTCTCTGCCCGCAGGTTGGCCTGCTGCATCGCCCGCAGCGCCGTACTGTTCTTCATCGTGCCTTCTACGCTCAGGATTTCCTGCACTGCATAGGAAACATCTGCCTGTATCTGCTTACCGGACCGGGTATTTATGCCGCTTACTGTTTCTGTTTCTTCCTTATCTAATGTAGGAGCTTCCACTGTACCGCCCACCGTGGTTCCGGTATCCATATAAAAGGATGCCTGCATTGCTGCAGGTCTGATTTTATTCATGAGATAAGCGGATGCCGCCATATCAGCTGCCTGGTAAATTCTTTTTCCCCCACTCCTGGCAGCCGCTCCCGCAATATGCCCGGCTTCAATAGATACATCTACCGCTGCCTCTCCTGCGCCTCCGCCCGCCTGAATACCTCCTGCGGAAGAAAGTGCTGCCGCCGAAGCGCCTAAAAATACTGCTGAGCCGCCGGCAACTGCCCCTAATGCAGCGCCGCCGCCTGTCCCGGCAGCTACCTTTACCACATTCGCTACAGCGCGTTTCTTGTATAAATCCCGCATCTGTGCATTGCTAAGAACACCCTTAAATTCAGGTTGTTCAAAATTGGAGATGGTCGCCCTTTTCTGTAAAATCTCCGCCCTTCTGTCATCAAAGCTTGTCGGTGTCCCATGTACGCCCATTGCTGTATGAAGCTGCCTTGACTGCTGGCGAAGCTGGTTAAGACGCCCGTTCTCCATTGCGATTCTCTTATCCAGCCGGGCTGTCTGGCTTTCTATATCCGCCCTTTCCGTTTCCAGCTCCCGGTATTCTTCCGAGCCGCGCCTGTGGTTCAACATCTGGCGCCTCAATTGTTTATCCTGCTGTACCAGTTCCGCGCGGTCTACCTTCAATTTATCCAGATTTTCCTGCGATTGATTCATTGCACCGTCTATGCTCCGCAGTAAATCGTTTTTATTTTGAGGCGGAGTCCCGGTACCGGCATCATCCGCACCTGAGATATCTGACGGGAAATCCGTCCTTTCTTTAAAGTTTCCGTACGATAACCCTTCCTGTGCATAATCCGCCGTCTGAGGGACTGCAATATCATCTGGTTCCCTGTCAAGGACTGGCGCATTATTCTGATCTTCCGGTTTTTCGCTTCCTGTTTCCGCAGATGAAACGCCTTTTTCCTGTCCGCCATCTACCCCTGACAGATTATTTCCATCTTCTGATAGTCTGTTATTCGGGCTGCCTTTTCCTTCTGCCGCTGACAAGTAGGACTCCTCTTCTTCCCTGTCAACATCCGCCATTTCTCCATACATACGGCTCTTTCTCGCATCAGAAAAAGCATCTGCGAGTTTTCCAACACCCTGTTTGATACGTGATGCAATTGCCCTTGTAAGCGTCATCATTGCCATCGCTCCCAAAAAGCCGTTCCGTTCGTTGCTCTGGATTCCCAGCAGCGCCTTAAACCGGATCCTCGCCGGAATAAGAAGCATGCACATGACCAGCTGGATAACCGCCACGCCTTTTATCGTGTCCGACAACATCAGGCTTGTGAGCAATGGAATCAGGAGCAGTACGGCATCTATCACGGGCGTCATGATATTGGAAAACATGGTCATTACCCATCCGCCAAGCAGATCCCGCTTCCTGCTCTGAAGTACGCACAAAAAAGGAAAACTGACAAAACAGACCAGCATATCTATGGCCACGGCAACATATAAAAACACAAAATAAACCGTTAAGACCACTGTTCCCAGGTACATGACGGCATCAACAAAAGTTCCGCTGCGTTCCGCATTAATCAGAAAAGCCTTCGACAGTGATAATGTTGCCCCTCCGGTTATCATCTGCGAAGTTACTTCCTTAATGCCGTACAGCAGGACATCCCTCACATACAGCGCCACGTCCAGCAGGTACGGCATTAAAATAAGCGCGGCAAACTTCAATGCCATGGACGGAAACATACTCCTGATTTCATCCCTGCTTTTTGCGGTCTGTCCGGTCCATGCCGATTTCGCCAGCTGGAACACAAAAGTAATCCCGAGGAAAATGAACATCATTCCCCTAAGCAGCGCATAACATACTGATGCGGTCACGCCGTAAGGATTTCCCTTACGCAGTTCAAAGGCATAGATGTTAACCTTGTTGGGCTGCCCGCTTCCTACCCTCCCGTATACGATACTGTCCAGGGATGCGCCGATGTTATCCTGCAGGAGTGCAATAACGGAACTGCCTATATTCCTTAGCAGTTCTGCAATGTATTTTTCCACACGTCCGGGCTTGCCCACGGTAATGTCCTGCTGTTCTTCCCCTGCATCAATGGGATTCCCATAAATAGACTCGTCTGACGTACCTTTCAGCCAGGGTGATGTTGTATCAAAGCGGTTGTTGTTCCCTTCATCGACATCATTCTCTATGCTGTCAGACTGGGATGCATACACGACCATTCCCCGGCAGAGCAAAAGCGGAATGCATAACAATGCAAGGCACAGTGCTTTTTTCAGTCCCCTCATCCTGCCTCGCCTCCGTACATAGCCTGCAGTGTCCTGGCATCCGTTTCCACAAATACCGCTTCCGCCGCTTTTAAGTAGTCCACCTTACAGAAGCATACCTTTCCGTTATCCACGATGCAGACTTCCCCTTTCCGGTCCTCGCTCTTGTCCGAAGGATCCCCGCCAAGTTCCAGGATGCGGTCTGCCTGTCCATTTGTAAGGTTGAGCGCTTCTTTCACCCAGCTCCGGTCCTGATAGTCCTGCTTGAACACAAATTTTGTTGCCGCCTGCTTTAACAGGGCTTCCGTTTCCGGCATCCTCTGGTAATCCTTCAATGCCTGTGTTGCCGTCCACAGCGACACCAGCCTTTTTCTTGACGTCCTGGAAACATAATCAAGCTTCTGTACGGCGGGCAGGGACTTGAAATTTTCATGCAGCTCGTCGCAGATCACACCCATATACTCCATTTTCTTTGGGTTAATTGCATTTTTCTTTATAAAATGTTCCGTTACAAAGCTGAGTGCCACCAGCCGGGCAACCGCCCTCTCCTCTTCCGGAAGCTGCGACAGGTCTATGTTGGTAAATTTCACATTCCTGTCTATGACAACATTACTCTGTCCGTCGAAGTAGCTTTTTACCCCCTGTATGGCCTGTATCTTATGACCATTTTCCCCGCATCCGCAGACATGCTTTAACGTCTCATACTCTTTTCTTGTATAGAAGCGCAGACACTTTGGACAGTAATACAGTTCCCGGATACGTTCCTTTAGGCTGTCGAGCAGAATGCGGTAGGCTTTCTTGTGTTCCCTGATCTCGTTATCGCGCTCCTTTTTTAAAGCCTTTTTATAAAAATCCGTCATCGTGGGCAGCGTTTTCCGCCTTTTCCCGCTTCCCAAAATCTCCTTCTCCTGCAGCCCTTCCTCAAACAGGCTGTCCACCTGGCCGTCAATGATTCCCCGTTCCTCATACAGTTCCACTATTATGTCCGTAATGACACGCTCAAGGTAGGTTGTCAGTTCAAAATCCGCAGCTCCCTTATTTCCCTGGACCATGATCATAAGGCTGCTTCTGGCATCTTCCACTTTATCTTTCAGCTTTAACACCATATAATCGCCGTCCATTTCCGACCATTCCTCTTCTTCCCGGACCTCAAAGGGATTCAAAATAATGTCGCTTCCGACTTTTATCTGGTAATTAATGCCGCACTGCACGTCCGCCATCATCGCATACTCCCCGCGGTTTCCCCTTGCCTGACTGTCAATTGCAACAAAGCGGTATCCGTTTTTGGATATGTACCGGGATGCAAGAATCTTCATCGTGGCAGACTTCCCCGTACCCGTCATCCCGCAGAAAACCACGTTATATCCGTTGTGGCTGGTATCATAGCAGTCATACGCCACAGGCTTCCAGCTGGACATGTTCCTTCCCAAAACGACGCCGTTTTCATGGATGAAATCTGTCTGGGTATGGTTAAAGATACTAGAGATACTGAGTTTGTCCATCGTATGTCTCTTTAATCCGGCAGTTTTCACAGGCCCTATCCCTGCGTTTACCCTGCGGTTTAAAGGCATTCCCGACAAAAAGGCTTCCGGCTGCACGCCATAACAGGCGCTGACCGTAATCTGTTTCTCTTTTGCAAGATTACGGAAAGAATCCGACTCATAATTGAGTTCCTCCAGCGAAGATGTCATGAGCACGAACAGGAAATAAACATGGTAAAGGCTGTTTTCGCCTGTTTCTATGCGCTCTGCCCACCCTTCGGTCTCCCGAAGCTTCCCGTTCAGCTTGCGGAGCATATTCCGGTTGTAATTCTTTTCCGCACTGATAATATTCGTTTCGATTTCAACGATTGTCGTATCCAGCATATGTGCCGCACGGCTCTCCGGCAGCGGCTCTATGAAAACGCTGACCCGCATCCGCCCGCTGTTGAACAGGGCTGGAAATGTCGTTGCGAAAGCAGTCCGTTTAGGCAGGGCATCAATGGTAAAGCACCTTACATACACGTCATGCCCTGCATCATTCAGAATGAAATAAGACAGGGGATTCGGATCCACCCCATCCGGCGCCACTATCTCCCGCGCCGCAGATACCCGCCTGAACAGCTTCTCGTCCTCTCCTGCCGGTTTCGGCTTTTCCCTGTTTTTAAGCAGTCTTACTATTACAACCGCCATGATTACAAAAAATAAGATTCCCGATGCCGCTATGAGCAGAATTGCTATAATTTCCCGATTCATCTACAGATTCTCCTCCTCTTCCATGAATGCAAACTCTGCCGCCATTTCCCTTAATGCGTTCTGGCTGACCGTTTCTTCCATTTCCCTTAAGGAACTGCTCGTCACCGCAATGCTGTCATATGCGGACTGCAGAATTTCGTCAGCGCGGTACTTTGCTGCGCTGACCGGATGTGTATAGCGGCGCATCTGTTCCAGTATTTCCACTCCTGTCAGCATCCGGGCCTTTACCCCGGCGTTGCGGAGTGAGGATATATACGCCGCCGCCCTGTTCTCGAGCTGCTTCTCAGCTTTGGAGTAAATCTCGCTCTCCGTAAGTTCCTGTGTAAAATCAATGGCGTTATAAGTCCAGTCGTAAATATACAGCTGATCCAAATGCGGATCTGCTTTCTCGCCGCTGACGGATTCCAGATACTGCACCTGGATTTTCAGCTGATCCACGCGGTAGCCCAAGGACATGATTTCCCTCTGCATCTGCCTGAGTTTCTGATAATACAGGTCGTACCGTTCTTCTTCACCTTCCGGAACCTGCTCCGACTCCTTTTTTATTTCTTCATAATCCAGCGTCATCAGATACTGCCTCTCCTGAAGGCTCGTGAGCTGCTCCTTGTAATCCGTTACCATCTTATCCAGGTTGACATCCCTTGCCATCTGCCAAAACTGTATATTCTGGTTATCAAGTACATTGATGAAGGAAAGGTATCCCCGTATAATCTGCAGGCGTTCCTCGTCCTCCGCATCGCGGAACTCGCACCCGCTGCAGGCAATCGCCCCGATAAAGCGCTTTTTCCCGTCTGCAACAACCATGTACTCCCCCACGTCGTCGAATCTCACATATTCCAGGGAGTCCAGCCTTCTAAACTGGCTGTAATCCAGATGTTTCTCCTGTACCCTGCTCCTGTGTATCTTCATGAAATAAAATCCAACCGCGCCGAATATTGCCAGTAAAACCACGATAATTACTGCGATTATCTGCACGGAGCGGACTAATGTATCTATAGTCTGCATTGCTTCCTCCTTTAAATCAGCATCTCACCTGCCAGCTTAAAAATCCCCAGCCAGAACGGGACGCTGAAAATCATAATTGCCACCATTCCCTTTATCATGGCTTCCTCCTTGATTTCCTCCCTGACTTTCGCGTTCCGGGCAAAAAAAATCCGGATGGCCATATACATAATGGAAAAGACAATCCCCATAACCCCCACGGTAATCCCAAGGCGGCTTGCGGATGAGGCGAAACCAAGTATCTGTGTGTTCGAGGACAGCGCGGTATCCTGCAGGTATACCCACGGGTCGATCTCCTTTGGTTCAACGCCTGAGAAATTATAAATGCTCTCCCCGTCATCCCCGCACCCCGTCAGCAGCAATGCGCATAAAAAAAGCGCCGCTGTGCATATCTTTTTCCTCACGATATGGCGGTTTTCTCTATTTTTTTCTTTCATACATCAGCTTCCCTCCTGTGTATGCTTTGTATATAACACCCGGCGGCATTTCCTTAACATCACCCTGAAAAGCCACTGATCCAGCGTAATGCCGCCCCCTGTCAGAAACATCACATCTACCGGCAGTTCGATCATGACCATGCCGCCTGCCACCAGAGTAATTAAAATAGATACAATGACAGCCGCAATAACCATGCCGTGGGGTGCAGCTGCCATAATAAGCTTGTAGTCCGCCAGTAATACCAGTATCAATACCAGTGCCTGTTTCTTGGTAAAATAGCGGAACCATTTATCTTCATCCTTAAACTCCCTTGGTACCCTGAATACTCCTGTTGATGCCAAATTCTTCCTCCTTCCCAATTTTCGCGCAAAAAAAGAAAGGTGGAGCTTTTTGCCTCCACCTCAAGTGACTAACTATAATCCAGAGCCGATTGATTTGAAAAAACCGACTATGCTGAATACGCTGAAAATACAAATTCCAGCAACGCATATAACCAGCGCATGTGATTTTTTCTCCTCCTTCTTCTGCGCGTTGGATGTCATGAGCAGGGAAATTGCCGTAAAAATAATCGAGAATACCAGACCGATTACCCCTATGGTCATCAAAAGCTGATATCCGCTGGCACCGATATCTTCCGCTTTGTCAATGAGGGTGGCAAATACGCCGTCCTCGGGGTCTTCCATCAAAAAATCCCACTCGTTCCCTGTCAGCAGAATGCCTTCCATTCTGATCTGCGCAGCAAGAAAAAGGGTATCGGCCCTGCACACCAGGTCATACATGCGTGCAAGCCTCCTTTTTCATATCAAATTATAAAAATCACATGTGCTTTTACTTCTTTTAATCTTATCAGAAGATTCTTTTCCGTCAATAGTACCGGATTTCCGATTCGATACATCTGCCTACAATTGACTATTTTCCCTTTTTTTATTATTTTTCTTTTTCAATTTCGGTAAAATAAACCCAAAAATGGTATTATTATACAAAAACCGCCGCGTATTTTTACTCATATTTGTGTAAATTTCTTACGCGTATTTATTGTTTTTTTGTCGGCACTTTCTTTGTTATAATAATTGAATTACATTATCATTTTATATAACACATAGGGGAATTACAAATGATAGAATATCGGGGACGTTTTAAAAAGAATGAACTTGCGTTTATTAGCATCCTGAACGAATGCTTTGAAAAATTATATCTTGCCAAGGGAACTGTAAAAAAGAAGGGCGAATATGTCCGCTATGAAATTCATATTGGAGATACTGAAAAAAAGGAGCTGCTGATATTGCAGTTTTGTGTAAGGGATCGTGAAGATCTGGCATCCGGATTCAGCAATTTTGTCCATGTTTCAAGCATTCTAATCCCCCGCAATTACCGCAGACAGGGCATTGCTACGAGAATAGTCTTTTTGATGTCCTATGTGGCAACAAGAGAGATAGGAATAGATTTGTATGTAACCAGCCTGACAAATGATTTATGGAAAGAAAATCTCATAAGCGCAGGCGGTGAAGTAGATGATAATGGTGATATTCAGATTTTTTATCAGCCGTTTTTAGATTATAACCAAGATAAACTAAGCTATCCAGCAAATCATGTGTACATTTGATACCTTTCCATTCTCCAGCTCTTTGTTGTATTCAAATAACCTCATACTATCTACCTCATTTTATATCAAAATGACGGAGATAATCTCTGCCATACTTTTTATTATGCGAAAAAATACTGCATCCACACCACATAAAACTTTTTAATAAGTACTGCACCGATTAAAAAGACTTTCGTTTGTAAATGAACAACAGACCTTTGATTACCTGATATCTGTTTTATTATAATACCTATATCATGATTAGCGCGTCAAAAATGGTATTCTTGACGCGCTAATCATATCATAAAAACATTATTATGGATTTGACGGAATGAACCGTACATAATCCGCTTTCTTTCGTTTAATTTTAAAAGATAATCTGTACAGATTTGTTCTGTATCAGCTTAACAAATTCTTCATTATCCAGTACTTTAGTCACAAGCGCGACTGTATTATCTTCACGCATCAATGTATATATCACATTTCTTGCGTCCTTACGGATATCCCCGATTTCCTCTATTGCCAGCTGCTTATCCCTGTACATCTGGCAAAGTATGGAATCATTTGAGCGGTATGTAACACTTACCGGGGCTACATTTTTTAGGTGATCTGCCTTCTTTAAAAGTTCCTCAGCACACGTTTGAAAAACATAGGAATCGGAATCCTGTGTGTATACTGTCAAAATCTCCGTATCAGGATAATGCCATGAAAATATTTCAGATAAAATAGTCAGCGAAATTTCCCCTGCATTTTTCTTTTTTACCCGTCCGCTGACCGTTAATCCCCCTTCCAGTGGCCAGTTTGTATACATCTCACGTATCCAGTCTTCATATGGTTCCATATCCAGCGGATCTTCTTTGTCTACATTCTCACGGAGATATTTTTTTAAATCCCCTAATCTGGATACAGCTGCTTTTACTATTTCATATAGGAAAATTTCTTCCTTGTCCATCAAATTGCTATAAAAGTCTTCCTTTATAATCTTGATAGGAACACCTGTATTCTCCAGTCTTTCTATATATTGAACTCTAGACTCTGAATCCCGAATTTCTTCAACAACCCACTCTGGCAGAAATATTACATCATACCCTTGTAACATTAAGTCGGGTTTATATCCCTTATTATCAAGCTGTAGCATAAATGATACCGCAGAATTATCCAGCAGCGCAATTCTCTTTTCACCGTTATACTTGTCGTAATGAGGTATATTAAGTATATTACACATATGACTCACCTGCAACCAGCTTGATTTCTTTCATAACCCTCTCCAAAAAATGCTCGTTATCTTTGTGGTAACTTATATCCGGTCTTTCCTGCTCGCATTCTTTAATCCTGGATTGGAGCGAACTTACATCCACGACATACGAAGGCAGAACCAGTGTGTTGTCCAATCCCAGCTCTGCAAAACATTCTGACATGTCTGGGTGGACATTATCAAAGTATGTTTTCACCTTATCCATAAGGGCATTATTCTCCGTCTGGGCGGCAGTTTCGTATAATGCAATCAAAACAGCCTTGTATGGCGTCTGGAATACTGCCATGCAGTTATAAACTTTGGAACGGAAATCCATATCCTCTGGCAATTCAGAAAAATACGACATTAAATTTCCCAACAACATCCTGGAAGCAAAATATTCCGCTTTTCTCTCTTCCATAGTGTTTTCCGGCTCGATAAGATGGTCGAATGACACTGTATCAAATAAAAGATGATATAATTCGTGCCATTCCGCAAAATACTGATTCGCACGCGGCAGTGCTGTATTGATAAACGGAATCCGTCTGCCCTCTTTCACATAAATAGCACCGCCAAAATAAGGATTATTGACTGGCATCTGGATCAGCCCGTATGTCCTGAGTAATTGGATTGCCAGCTGCGGCGGTGAACTTACCTGCATCCGGTTAAACTGGGTGAATACCAGCTGCCTGCACTGCTCAATGTCCGCGCTTATCTCCTTATTCTTCCGAATTACCTGATCAAGATTTTCTGCCGTTATTTTTTCACTCATAACAATCACCTTAATAATAAATTGCACAAAGGTCTATGACATCCATAAGCAGACCATACTGTTTTTTTGTCTTTTCATCCATTGAATAATCAGACGGCGCATTTAAGGAATACACCGCACCTGTTTTTTTGACTTCTCCGACCGGACGATAGGAGAGCAGTTGATCCACGGTCATGTCTAATACATTGAGGATTTTTTGTATATGTCTGTCAAATGTACTCTTGTTATCAACCGTGCCGCTTAACAGGCGATCCAGTGTAGGTCTTGAGATATCCGCTTTTTTAGAGAACGATATTTTAGTGAAGCCTGAATCCCTGATGCAGTCCTTTAATTTTTTACCCACTAATATTCTCTGTTCAAATAAAGCATCAAATGACATATCGTATTTTCCCTCCCTTTCCATGTTTATAGTATACTCGTATTTTCCCACATTATCAACTCGTTTGTAAAATATTTTTTTACATTTTTACATTCCTATAGCCATTAATTCCATTCTATGGTTAACCGTTGAGCCGGAAAATTTTTCCCCACCCGTCGGCTCTGCCGGCAATCTTCTTTTGGATACCTGAATACAAAAAAACGGGGAAAGATGTAATTCACACATCTTTCCCCAAATAACCAACTATTCTGTAATTCTGATTACAATATTAAAATCTTCCGTTTCCTCGGCGTCTTTAAACAATATGCCCTCGTTGCTGTCCCCCACAAAGATGCTCATGGCTTCTTCCCTGTCATAGTTATCAAGAGCCATGCGGAAAAACTTAGAATTAAGTATCATATCTTTAAACTTTCCTTCGACTTTGCACGGCACAATGCCTTTATATGTCTTTGCTTTTGTACTGAAGCAGAGACCTCCGGTTTTGTTCTTTGTAATATAGACGAAGGGTTCCTCTCCCTGGTTTGCTACATCGAAAACATCAAGGGTTTCCAGAACATCCTTTGGAAGAGCCGTGATTTTGCTGGCTCTGCTATGCCCATTTGCCATGGAAATTACCCCGCTCAATGCATACGGGTTGTCTCCGGCATCTTTAATCATGAACATAGCGATATCTGCCTCGCTCTTAAAATACAGGTACTTCTCATAAGCGCAGATCTCCGTATTTTTCCCTGTCAAAAACTTTGTGAGGATTTTTAACTGGTCTCCATCCACCTGATAAAGAAGCTCCTTTTTCTGCTCTGAGCCTTCCTCCTTTACAGAATCAGGCAGCTCGTATTTTACACTGTCCCCATAGAAAGCCAGCTTATAAGTGTCAGTGCTGCTCATCTGAAATTTTCCATTCTCCATGTCAAAGCGGATACAAACGGAACCTGTCACACCATCAGCACCAGAATCATAAAACCTGCCCGCCCTGAACAAAATTTCAAGAAACTTCTTTGTATCCATGGTCGTCCTTACCAGCCAGTCGTTTGTCGGCGCGATGATAACTGGTTCTTCGCCAAGCGGTATCTGGATCTGATTTCCACCTTTTTTTATGATACAGCTCTTTCCGACTTCCAACGATAACGGCGCTTCATTGCCGTTATTCAGGGCATTTGTGATGTCACACAGCTTTTTACCGCTGATATATGCATCATAGTCCTCTTCTTCCATCTCCAGTTCATTAATCAGAAACGCACTGAACAACTGTTTTTTTCCATCGAAACTGACTGCCATTCCAATATAGCCTTCTTTGATCTTCTGTTTTTTGGTCATGGTCAGCCGTACGGAATTTTCTGTAACCTCCTTTTTCTCCTTGGTGACTCCCACTGCGGGCTGAATTTTTCTCATACACTCCGCAAATCTTGAACTTTCCACTGTAAATTTCATATATTTTCCTCCTTTTTTGGGGCAGATATTTTCTGCCATTAATGACTTCTGTTACATACTAAATAATGTAGGCATCCCTTTGCCGGCTTTCTTTTTCTTTTTTTCGCTTTTACTGAATATTTCGCCTATGGAACCTGTATCCAATAAAAACGTAGTAAACAGCGCATTTGAATTTATTCCGGCATCTTCAGCCTGCTTCACCTGTAAATCTTCTTCCATTGTTTCTTCCTCAACAGCTTTCTCTTCCTGTGGCATTTCGAACCCCTCCTCCTCTTCCTTTATCCGATCTTCACTATTCGTTTTTAAACCAAACAGGTCAAACAGGTCTATGGACTCTCCCGTGTCGGACAATAATCCTCCGGATCGGCTCACCCTTGTTGTAATATCTATTCCTGTCAATTCCTCAAAGGTTTTCATCTGCCTATGCTCCTGCCGTTCCCCGGTAGCGGAGTGCCACTGATTCAGTACATCAAACATACTTTTTAAGCCTTTCATCTGCTCCGGTGTTTTTTCGGTGACTGCCTGTGCAAGTTTTATTTTAGGGTCTACCCCCTGTGCCATGGCACACAGACCTTCTGATGAAAAATGCCCCTGTATCGCGCTGGTGGCTACCTGTTTGCTCGCCACCATCTCCAGCGCATCGATCTGGATTGTTCTTTCTGACAAAAGATATATGGTCCGGCATTCTAGAATCTGGTTCAGACGGTAATGACGCCTGCTCGCCTGCCACATGGTAAAAAGGTCGTAGCTGTATTGGTAAAAGATAATCGTCGGATAGTTATACAACGCATTTCTATACTCAAAAAGGAAATCCAGTCCCGTCTTCACGCAGCGGGGATTTGTGATGAACACCCT
This sequence comes from uncultured Lachnospiraceae bacterium, assembly GCA_910578085.1. Lineage (GTDB taxonomy): Bacteria > Bacillota > Clostridia > Lachnospirales > Lachnospiraceae > 1XD8-76. The sequence goes on from CAJTPM010000050.1 coordinate 17,949, forward strand.
GACGCCTTTTGCTGCCATCTGGTGCATCCATGCCTCCCTTTCTTCCGCCGGCGGATTGCTGCTTTCAAGAATCTCCACTTCTTTCGCCCGCAGACCGCATTCCCTGGTAATGATTTCTTTCAGGCGCTTTGTTACCCGGGCCTCTCCTTTTCCTGTATACTCGCAGTAGACAAAAACGTTTCTGTCTTCCTTCAGCTCCCGCTTGACAATTTCACAAAGACGCCTTTCCTTATTCAAGAGTTTCCCGTCTTTCGTCAGATAGGACAAATCCGGAACTTCCGTAATGATTCCGCCGTCTATCGGCGACAGGACATTTGACCGTCCGTACGGCTTATCCGTATAGGAAAGCGAAAACTGTAAGAAGCTTCCCAAAATTGAGTTGCCAAGCTGCTGTTCAATCATTGCTGTCTTCATCTTTTCCCTGATATCGCGGTATACATCATAAATCTCATCTTCCAGCGGCACATATTCAACCGTCTCATTTAACGGCGGCAGGTACGAGCTCATATCCGATAAATTTAAAAATACGGCTTTATCCATGAGGAAATCCGTAAATATGCTCAGGGAAATTCCGGGACGGCATTTAGGTGATCCTATCATCCTGCCTCTGGACATCGTGTTATAATCGCCGTTTTTCCCATTTTCCACCTCATATTCAGTTGCAATGGTTCCATACCTCTCGACAAACCTCCGTTCCCCGGCTGCATCATAGGTGTAACCCATGCTGCGCATCTTCCTGGGATCCAGACGGAAAAGAAGGTAAAAGAAATGGCTTGCATATCCTCCTGCAATCGTGCCGGTAAGTGCCAGCTGCCAGCGGCTTGCTTTTACAAGGTCATGCATTGCAAACCCCTGTGCGCTTCCTCCGCCTTTGTATTCATGAGCCTCATCAAAAATGGCAAAGTCGAAATAACCTTTCAGGTACTTTTTGATATATCTTGATGGTGCATACTTGCGCACGCCCGTAATCTTGGGATATGTAATTTCATCTTCATCAAGACCATTTTCTGCAATGTATTCCTCTTTCCACTTATCATGCACCCAGACGGTCTTTTTGTTCTTCTTTGCTTTGTTCGCCCAATGCGTCATTTTAACCCATGACTTTTTTCTGATGGTTATCGGCTTGAACGACAATGTCCTGTTTACCGGTTCGCAGGCAGGCTGCCAAAGAGAAGTTCCGCAATTTCTGCAGACATGGTTTGCTTTTGCCTGTGTAGCAAAATCAGACGGCTGAAGCGGCCGGTTTTCATCCGAAGGACAGCATGTATCCGTATCCGCAGGATACAGAAGCTGGTTGCATTCCGGGCATACCATACCCACAGCCTGAAACTCGCATTCCTCAAGTTCCCACTCTTTACATCCACAAATACACTGTGTCCGCATGGACATACGCTGCAGGTCCTTACAGTTTTTGCATCGTTTAACAATGGGGTTTTTCTTCTTAATTTGTGAAGGAAGCGGCACATAAGTATAGGACAGCTTTCCGGTTTCTTTACTCAGTATGTAAAATTCCTTTCCGGTTCTCGCTTTTCCCTGTTTCCGCAGCCGGCACAGTTCCTTAATGCTCTTTATGATTACCACTTTGGCGTACGGAATATCTGTCTGTATCGCCTCTTTCCATTTTTCCACCAGATGCGACGGGCACATAATGATATTCCGGTATTTTACCAATGAACTGTCTTTGTACACGGATTCTACAGAAATGTTATTCTCTTCCATAATCTTCCTGACAAAAAATCCTTCCGGAACTCCCATTCCCTGTAAAGTCTTGCCGCATCCCATATCTTCGTTAAGAAAAGCATAAGAACTGTGCTTCATGCATTCCATAAGTCCGTTTACGATAGCCGCCTGTTGTGGGAAGTAACGCTTTTTCAAAAATGCGATTTCATCCACCGTGTCTTTTAGCTCTACCAATGGATTCAGTTTCTTTTCCAGATTCTCTATCAAAGAGCTTCCATATTTCATAAAATAATCATCCATGTTGTCAAACTGCAGCGGCTTCTGCGGCTTGTCTGATATCTTTATCATGCAATTCCTTAATCCGTTTGTTACCAGTTCCTGCAGGACGGCCTCTGTCATGGACATTTCATATACCAATGCGTTTTCTGCCCATTCCGGCATATCTCCATATACTTTTGTCTCAACCCGGGACATATACTCTTTCCCTGCTTCCCTTAAATAAGGTATCCAATCCGTCAGCAGCGGCAGATCAAAGTGATTCATCAGCCAGTTGTAAATATCCTTGTCCTGCGACTCCTTTGAAGTAACAATATACGTTTCATTTAGTGTATCCGATATGCAGAGCGCATGGTTTACGGGTTCCTTCCCTCTCATCAGCTTTGTGTGGTAATTAGTAGTCTGTGTCTTAGGAAATATCATTATATCCCCTCCGGAATCCTGTTCCGGATACAGATTTACATTCCCGATGCTGATATTGGCGGTAAACCCTCTCAATGCTATTTCGCTTCGCTCAAAACAGGAATATATCAAAGCTATTTTTTTATAACCTTTGATTGCAGCAAAGACATATTCTACATGGGCAAATGCCCCGTTTGCTGAAATCCGCATATAAGCATATCCTCCTTTTATTATATATAATCTCTCGGAATCTTTAAGCCAATAAACACAAGGCTTTCAGATGCCTT
>CAJTPM010000051.1 GCA_910578085.1 uncultured Lachnospiraceae bacterium
TAACGGATAATGGAGCAGTTTGTTCACATTTTATTTACTCATGCGTTTGTCGTGAAAATTCCTGCCGGCATATCGATACACAGCCCGCATCTAAACACCCTGCATAAAGTTTTGACAAATCAAAATTTTTTCATTATACTATTCTTTTAGGGGGAAATTCAAACTATGCTTCGATTTTTCTATGTTATCCTTTTAAACTGCTGGCGCGGTTTTTATATTATACCTACTATGCGTTACAAAGCGAATCGTCCCGCCAAATATACCCTTCAGGAGCGGTACGACTATGCCAAATGGGTGGTTCACCAGATGCAGCACACCGGCCGGATCACCACAAAGGCCTACGGTCTGGAACGTCTGCCGAGGAAAAACGGTTATGTCATGTACTCCAACCACCAGGGAAAATATGATGCCCTGGGTATCGTGGATATGCATGAGCGGCCCTGCAGCATTGTGATGGACGAAGCCCGCTCCCATGTGATGCTGACCGCGCAGTTTCTCGACCTTTTAGAGAGCAAACGCCTTATTCTCGACGATATGAGACAGGGCCTTAAAATTATGAAGGAGATCACCCGTGAAATCAGAGAGGATCACAAAAATTTCCTGATCTTCCCGGAGGGCGGCTATACGGATAACCACAATATGGTCTGCGAGTTTAAGGGCGGATCTTTCCGATGCGCCCAGAAGGCGGAAGCGCCCATTGTTCCCGTCGCCATCATCAATTCCTGGAAGGTCTTCGGTGCGGGAGGACTCGGTGCCGTGGAAACGGAAGTACATTTTCTCCCTCCCTTATATTATGAAGAATACAGGGAGATGAATACGAACGAGATCGCCGCCACAGTCAGAGACCGCATTCAGCAGGCTATTCTTGACAATCTGAGCGGAGAAGATCTGGAGACGCTGCAAAGGCAGTTATCTGAGCGGGGAAATGCATAATATCTCCGCTCCAGTTCAGTGAAAATAAAAATTTATAATTATCTTATCTTTTTTTCATTGATTTATCACAAAATCGTGTTACAATGGCAACTATTACCAATCATCCGGTATTTCACACTTTATTTTAGTTTTAAGAAACAAATCCCGCAATGTGAGCAGATCTCACAATTTTATTGATTTAGAAACGAGGCGACTTTATGATCAAAACATTAGCTGCACAGGTGAAGCAGTATAAACTCCCTTCTCTTTTAACGCCCTTTTTCATGGCCTTGGAAGTCGTTGTGGATATTCTGCTTCCCAGGACAATGGGACTGTTGATTGACAAGGGCATCCAGACCGGAAGTATGGCGGACATTTTTCTCTATGGCGGATATATGCTCTTACTTGCCTTCTTCGGTCTGGTATTTGGGGTACTGGCCGGAAAATATGCGGCCAGAGCTTCTTCCGGCTTTGCCTGCAATGTCCGCGACGCCATGTACACAAATATCCAGAAATTTTCTTTTTCCAATATTGACAAATTCAGCACGGCCGGGCTTATCACCCGTCTGACCACGGATGTGACCAACTTACAGAACGCCTTCCAGATGATCATCCGCATGTGCTTCCGGGCGCCGCTCACACTGATCTTTTCTCTTGTGATGGCTTTTTCCATCAGCACAAGGCTGAGCATGGTCTTTGTCGTCGCCCTGGCGATCCTGGTGATCTTCCTTGGGCTTATCATCTCCAGGGCCATGAAATACTTCAACGAAGTCTTTGAAAAATACGACGATTTAAACGCCAGCATTCAGGAAAACGTCTCGGCGATCCGCGTTGTCAAAGCCTTTGTGCGGGAAGACTATGAAAATGAAAAGTTTAAGAATGCCGCGGGGGGCATCTATAAGATGTTTGTAAAAGCGGAGTCCGTTGTGGCAAACAACGGCCCTGTGATGATGCTTGCCGTCTACTCCTGCATGCTTTCCCTTTCCTGGCTGGCCGCTCAGATGATTACTGCTGGAACGCTGACCACCGGAGAACTGACCACCCTGTTCTCCTATGTGATGTCCATTCTGATGAGCCTGATGATGCTCTCCATGATCTTTGTGATGCTGACGCTTGCGGCGGCCAGCGCCAGACGTGTGGTGGAAGTGTTAAACGAACAGCCGGATCTTGTGAGTCCCGAAAACGCTCTGATGAACGTTGCGAACGGCGGTGTGGATTTTGAACATGTATTTTTTTCCTATCCCGCAACGATAAAACACACCGGGAAGAAGCCCCGGAAGAATAAGTCGGATACGCCCGAGGCTTCCGGCGCAGAGCAGGAACGTTCTTCCGCAGAATTTGTATTAAACGACATTGATCTCCACATCCATCCCGGGGAAACCATCGGCATCATCGGCGGCACCGGCTCCGCCAAATCCAGCCTCGTAAACCTGATCAGCAGACTCTACGATGTGTCGAAAGGATGCGTCAGAGTAGGGGGCCGGGACGTCAGAGAATATGATCTGGACACCCTTCGGAATGAAGTAGCAGTGGTGCTGCAAAAGAACGTCCTGTTCTCCGGCACGATTTTGGAGAACCTGCGCTGGGGCGATAAGGATGCTACCCTTGAGGACTGCGTGCGCGTCTGCAAACTGGCCTGCGCCGATGAATTTATCGAGCAATTCCCCGACAAATACGAGACTTACATCGAGCAGGGCGGCACCAACGTGTCCGGCGGACAGAAGCAGCGTCTCTGCATCGCCCGCGCTCTGTTAAAGAAACCGAAAATACTTGTTCTGGACGATTCTACTTCCGCGGTTGATACTGCCACGGATGCACGTATCCGTCAGGCCTTCCGGGAGGAAATACCGAACACAACCAAATTCATTATTGCTCAGAGAATTTCCAGCATCCAGGATGCCGACCGCATCATCGTTCTGGAGGACGGCGGGATAGACGGCTTCGACACCCACGAAAATCTGCTTAAAAACAACGCCATCTACCGCGAAGTCTACGAGAGCCAGACAAAGGGCGGCGGCGACTTTGACCAGAAAGGAGGGACTCTGTAATGGCACAGCCGAAAGTAGTTCACGGCTCCGGAAGGCAGGGCGGACACGGACCGAAACCCAAACTGGATAATGCAGGACTTTTATTAAAGCGCCTCACAAAATTTCTGATGGGAAAATATGCGTTTCCAGTCATTATCGTGCTTCTGTGTATCCTAGGCTCCTCCCTGGCCACCGTGCAGGGCACATTGTTTATTCAGTCTTTGATCGATGATTATATCACACCGATGATCGGCGCCTCTTCGCCGGATTTCGGTCCGTTAAAAAGTGCGCTGTTGAAAATGGCATGTATCTACATTATTGGTATTTTGTGTTCCTGGGCCTACAATCAGATCATGGTGAGAGTCAGCCAGGGCGCTTTGCATGACATCCGTGTCACATTATTCACAAAAATGGAGTCGCTGCCCATCAAATATTTTGACACACACCCCCACGGTGATATCATGTCGGTCTACACCAACGACGTGGATACTCTCAGACAGCTGATCGGTGTCAGCCTCCCGCAGCTTGCGTCCAGCGTGATCACCATTGTCAGCGTGTTTGTCAGCATGCTCTATCTGAGCGTTCCTCTGACCATTATCACGCTTTTCATGGTAGGCGTGATGATGCTTGTCACCCGCAACGTAGCCTCCCTTTCCGGAAGATACTTCATGGCGCAGCAGCAGGATATCGGGAAAGTCAACGGTTATATCGAGGAGATGATGGAAGGCCAGAAAGTGGTCAAGGTATTCTGCCATGAGGAAGAAAGCCTTGCAGGTTTCAGACAGCTCAACGAAAATCTTCGTGAGAGCGCCAACAATGCCAACAAGTTCGCTAATATTTTGATGCCGCTGAACGCCCAGCTCGGTCATGTCAGCTATGTGGTCTGCGCCATCGCCGGCGCACTCTTTGCTGCAAACGGGCAGCTTGGCCTGACCATCGGTACACTGGTTTCCTTCCTGACGCTCAACAGAAACTTCAACCAGCCCATCACCCAGGTCAGCCAGCAGCTCAACTCGGTTGTCATGGCCCTTGCCGGCGCCGACCGTATTTTTAAGCTGATGGATGAAACGCCGGAAGTGGACGAAGGGTATGTAACGCTTGTCCGCGCGAAGAAAGATTCCGATGGTAATATCGTAGAGTGCAGGGAGCGCACCGGCATGTGGGCCTGGAAGCACCCCCATCAGGCGGACGGCACCGTCACCTACACGGAACTGACCGGCGACGTGGTGTTCGACGACGTGGATTTCGGCTATAACGACGATAAGATCGTGCTGCACAATATCAAAATGTTTGCCACCCCCGGCCAGAAGATCGCTTTCGTGGGCAGCACTGGCGCAGGCAAAACGACGATCACCAACCTGATCAACCGATTCTACGATATTCAGGACGGCAAGATCCGCTATGACGGCATCAATATCAACAAAATCAAAAAAGACGATTTACGGCGCTCCCTGGGTATCGTGCTGCAGGACACCCATCTGTTCACCGGCACGGTTATGGAGAACATCCGCTACGGAAAACTGGACGCCACCGATGAGGAATGTATCGCGGCTGCAAAACTGGCCAACGCCCACGGCTTTATCAAGAGGCTGCCAAGCGGCTACCAAACGCTTCTAACTGGGGACGGCGCAAATCTCTCCCAGGGCCAGCGTCAGCTCCTCGCTATCGCCAGGGCTGCCGTGGCGGATCCGCCGGTACTGATTCTGGACGAAGCTACTTCCAGCATCGACACCCGGACGGAAATGCTTGTGCAGCGGGGCATGGATTCCTTGATGAACGGCCGCACCACCTTCGTCATCGCCCACAGGCTCAGCACCGTCCGCAACAGCGACTGTATCATGGTCCTAGAGCAGGGGCGGATCATCGAGCGCGGCAGCCACGATGAACTGATCGCGGAGAAAGGGAAGTATTATCAGTTGTATACGGGAATGAAAGCGGAGGGACAGTAATGCCCCTCCCTATATTTATCTAACAATATTCTTTTATATAATCTGCAAAATACGGCAGCGCCAGTGAGATATAGGCCTGCCTCCCTTCTAAGATCCCCCGCTTAAGTAATCTGTCCCTGTACATCGAGTAGTTGCCGGCTTTTTCTCCCATCAGTTCAAGCACTTCTTCCCTCTTATACTCTTTTTTCTCCGTGAGAAGCGCTGCTAAAAATCTGTCCCCGTCCGTCATTTCCTCCCAGATCTTTTCGTAGGAATAAGCAAATAACTCCGCTTTTAGATCCGGTATGATATCCTCTAAAGTCTCCGTATCTCTCTTTTTAAAATACAGTACGCCAAGCTCCTGAAATGCATAGGCATATCCTTTTGTGCATTCCGCCATTTTCCGCGCTTCATCGCCTTCCACCGGAAGCTGTTTTTTATACATGGCAGACATTCTTATCATATTTAACGGTTCTGTCTTTAGCGTTGTAGCCCTTCTGAAAAACGTAAGGTTTTTCACATTGCTGACTTCCTGTATATTTTCATAAAGCCCCGTACACACAAGATACACCGGATAATTTGCTCTGAGCCATCTTCCATATTCGGAAGCAAACCTGATCATTTCCGTTGTCTTTGACACCTCATCGATTCCGACAAGAATCCGCTTTCCCTTTTCCTTCGCCTGCTGAATCATAGTCTCCACTTCTACGCCTATGTCAAAAAAATCGTTCGCTTTTTCAGCTCCATATCCGATCTCTCCGCCGGCTCCGAAGAACGTTGCAGAAATATTGATGCTCCTGCCTTTTGTATCGCTCCCGCCAAATCCCTCTTTATGAAGCATTGCGGCAATCTGTCCCAGCATATCTCTCGTGGGATTTAAATCAAAGACAAGCCAGCCCTTTTCTTTATTTTTTTCATTTCTCAATTCCTCCTCGATCTTTGCAAGTATTACAGTTTTTCCGGAACCCCTGACGCCGGTAATTTTATATACAGACTCAGATGGCATCTCGTAACTGAAATTTTCCAGGATTTCCTTTGTCTTATCTATTGCTATATAGGTATACTCCGGTGTTTTGCTGAATGTCGTTGTGAAAGGATTCTGCATGCTGTTTTCCCTTTTTATACTTTTTATTTCTCTTTATACCTTTTTATATCTTTTTATACTTTTGATATTATTTTATAGTTATTTATACTTTTTTGCAAGTAATATTTGTAGCTTGAATGCAAATTTTTATAGTTGCCCTGTCATTATCATCATATGCATCCCATGGTCACACTATCCTCTTTATTCATACAACAGATAAATTCTTTTCCACATCGACATTTTTCAAAAGTACCTCCCCCTAAAGTCAATCATAAAATAGTAAATTATAATTGACTAAAATCCGCAGCGCCTCATTTTTTCAGCATCTCAATCACTGCATCATAATTTTCCGGCCGATGGGGAAACGTACAGTTACTGCACACCTTAATCCGCTTTCCGCCCGCTTCCAGATACGACGGATTACCCGGACAGTCTGTCCTGACATACAGCGGACAGTAGCAGAACAGACAGTTGCATTCCTCCAGGTCCTGGTGACAGTGGAAATACTGACATGCTCTGTTTTCAAAAAATCGACTGGAATGTTCCATAATCTCTATCCCTTTCTAATAAAAGCCGGCAAACACCGTGGCTCCTATCACGGTACACAATCCCGACATAACGATCGCAAGGCTGCTCATTGCGCCCTCCTCTTCCCCCATCTCCATGGCTTTTGCGGTTCCAATGGCATGACTGGCCGCTCCGATGGCAAGTCCTCTGGAAACTACGCTTCGAAGACGGCATATTCTGCATAGAAATTCCGCCGTCATATTTCCGAGTATTCCCGTGACAATGATCACCGCGACTGTAATCGTCACACATCCCCCCAGTTCTTCCGATACTCCCATACCGATGGCTGTTGTGATAGATTTCGGCAGCAGTGTGACATACTCCTCATGGGACAGACGAAAGGCCCGGGACATGAGCAGTACGGAAGAAAGGCTCGTCAATACCCCCGCGCCAATGCCCGCCGCAATCGCTGCCACGTTCTTTTTTAACGTTTCAAGCTGTTTATACAGGGGAATCGCAAGGCTTACTGTCGCAGGCGTCAACAGGTAACTCAGATACTCTGCGCTGTTTAGGTAACTGTCATAGTCTATTTGAAATAGCGACAAAAAGGCGATCACAAAAACAACTGACAAAAGCAGCGGATTGAATAGCGCCAGGCCTGTTTTCTTTTTCAGGATCATCCCCGCATAGTACGCACACAAACTGATCACAACGCCCGCCGTCGCCGAACCGGCAATTATCTGCCTCATTTTTTGTCACCTCTCTTTTTCCGGACTATCATAAAGTCTGTAACCCTTCCGGTTACCGCCATGACAAGCACCGTAGATACCACAGTGATCACGGAAACCGGAAGCAGGATCGGCTGCAGGCGGTCCCATGACGACATCAGTCCCACCGCCGCCGGAATAAACATCACAGGCATGATCTCCACCAGAAATTTTGCGGCTTTTTCCACTCTCTCAATGCGCAGCTTTCCGGATATCAGCAATCCGAGCATCAACACCAGCCCGTAGATACTGCCCGGTATCGGCAGCGGAATCACCATCTTCATGATCTCCCCCACGCAGGTCACCGCCAATATGATCGTAAACTGTTTCAGATATTCCATAAAACCCTCCCTCCACTTTCTGTGTCAATACTGCACTCGGCAAAAATATCTGTAATCTGCTGCCCATCCAAAAGATTATAACATATTTTCATAAAAAATCACTGAAAAAAACCGCCACCCCTTACGAAGTGACGGTTTTATTCCGTTCATCAAGTCAACTGTGCTTATCTCTACTTTTCCTCCAGGTATTCCTACCACCCCAGCTCCAAAAGCCAGTTATTTAACCGCCGCTCTCTATCCTTCTCCGGCATCTCCGCGCCCGCAGGCGACCTGTACTCCCCCCTGATATTACCGTCCACAATGTACAGCACTCTGGAACATCTTGCCGCCACTTTCGCATCGTGGGTGACCATCATGACTGTCGTGCCCTCCTCATTCAGCTTCACCAGTTCTTCCATCACCTCATTGGAAGCGTTTCTGTTCAGTGCCCCGGTGGGCTCATCCGCGAACAGAACCTTCGGCCTATTGATCATGCTCCTGCAGATGCAGGCCCTCTGCAGCTGCCCGCCGGATACTTCATTGATGTCATTATCCGCCACTTCAATAATATCCAGCTTACGCATCAGCTCCTCGCCCCGCTTTATCTTTTCCTTTTTGGTTTCGGAAGTCTTTTTGCTCTCCACTGCAGGCAGCACGATATTGTCCAGAATCGTCAGGTTTTTCATCATGTACATCTGCTGGAAAATAAATCCCATCTCATCCAGACGCAGCGCTGCCAGTTCTTTACTCTTTAATTTTGTGATATCCCTCCCGTCAAACAGGACTGTTCCGCCGGTGGCCGCATCCATACCCGATACCGCATACAGAAGCGTAGATTTACCGGAGCCGGAGGGGCCCATGACTGCCACCATCTCCCCTTCCTCCACCGAAAAATTCACGTTTTTTAACACATTATTCTGCCTCTTATTGATCACATATGTTTTGCACAGATCTTTTACTTCCAGTACTGTTGCCATCTTCTATTCCTCCTGAACTGCCGCGCGTTTTCCCCGCCGGCATCATCACTATATATTTTATACTTTATATGCTGCCCGATCCGGCCATTTCCCGGCACTGTTCGGAATGCCCGTCAAATTTCCCTCTCGTCATAACTTACCATATCTTATTTTCTATATATTCTATACTATATATTTTTACTCAATATTTGCCGTATCACTGCTCTTTATCGTCTTTGTATACAATGCCGTGATCCAGGTCACCACAGCCGTCATCGCCAGCACGATCCCCGGATACAGGAAGAAGATCTGCAGCGGATCAATCCTGTAATCTACATCCGTTGCCCCCATCATACCGAAGATCGGCGTGATACACAGTTTCGTCATCGGACCAGACAACACCGCTGCCAGGATCACTGCTGTAAGCGCCACCAGCCCGAGGCGGTACACATGCCACCGGATCACCACACCGTCCCGGAAACCCACCGCCTTCAGAATGGCGATCTGACTCTTCTCATCCGCAATAAAGCTTCTCTCCATCAGAATCGTCACCAGCAGGACGACCACCAGCGTGATCCCCAGAAGCAGGAACTGCACATTCTCCAGCGTATCCACCACCTTCGTACAGTCTATACAGTATTCCGTGGCATTCATCACCTTGTCGTTATCGTACAGCTCTTTGATCCTCTCCTTCCGGCGTTCGATCTCCTCCTCCGTGGGATCATCCGTAAAATCGATCTGGTAGGAGAGGGCGCTGGCAACAAATCCGAAATCCGTGGGTGCATCCTCGTGAAGCCTGATCACTTCTCCGAGCTGGTTCATGGTCTGGAAATATGCCGTCACCATGCAAGTCTGATCTTCCCCGCCGTAGTGGATCGTCAGCGTGTCGCCGATCTTTGCGCCTGTCATCTCGGATATCTGCGGTGTAATGGTGATCTCCTGCGCATTTTCCGGTATGCTTCCCTCGGTATAAGCATACTCCGTTATCTCCGTGTTCACACCCTGCTGACAGGAGAAAACGTAACGGTTCCCGTCAAATGTAATCGGATATTTATACTGCAGTTCAATACACAGCTCTGCCGGCATTCCCTCTTCTTCCAGCTCTTCCCCCATGTCCTTCAGCTGCTCCTTCATACCCTCTCTGGAGCCGCCGTTCATAATTTTCATAGTTTTTGACACATCTGTCATATAGAGATCGCTTTTTGTCCCGAAGGAGTAGATCAGATTCGGACTTTTTATCGTCGCACAGGTATTTACCAGCATCAGCACAAACAGCGTGCAGAGTCCGAACGAGATCATGATCGTGAGAAAACGTCCGGGGCCGCTCAGAATATCGTTTGCCGCCAGAAAAAATGCGCTGCCCGCGGGACATGTATGGATCCGCAGCACGCTTTTATTTTGATACCGTTCTCCGGTCTGGCCGTTTCGGATCGCATCCACCGGCGTCAGTTTTTTCACTTTCCCCGTACAGAAAAAGGAAAACAGAACTATGACTGCCACCACCAGCACCGCACCCGCCAGATTGATCAGAGCGCCGCCCTCGTTACCGAGCACCATCTTTTCACTGACAGAATTAAGCAACAGCCTGCCGAAGGGAATACTCATAAGAAAACCGATCACGGCGCCGGCGACGGCCATCATCAGATATTTTACAATATACAGGCTTCTGATCCGGCCGTTTGTCAGACCGATGGCCTTCATGACGCCGATCTCCCGGTATTCTTCCGAGATCGTAAAACTGATGGAAAATTTCAGCACCACAAAAGATACGATAATCAGACAAATGCTCAAAATCAGCATGACAAACGCCACCACCATATCCATCACATAGCACATTTTGATCGTAGCGCGGGAACCGTCAAAAGCCACGTTTGAGGCATCCGACATGGCCGCTTTCACCGCCTGCACATCATCCGTATCCACATAACAGATCTCGCCGCGGTAGTGGTCGTAGATCACCTCATTGTCAAGAAGCGCCTTCATATCCCTGTCATTTAATACAAACCGTGTATTTCCCATCAGGTCGGAACCAAGCAGCGCATCCTTGGCTGTACCGCTTAAAGTAAGAGACAGTTTTGTGTCGTTATGGTCTATGCAGATCACATCCCCCTCTGAAAACCCGTTATCTTTCATAAAACTGCCCGAGACGTAGACATGCCCCGGCGCCACCTCCATGATCGGTTCATTGTCTGCATCAAAAAACGTGATGGCCGACGTCTCTATGTCCTGAAAAATCGTGGCATTCTGGCTCTCCACGGCGGAGCCGTCCTGCGCCGTAATATTGTCCTGGGCGCCGAACACAACGCACTCCCTGCGATAACTCTGTATCGCGCTTTCCTCCTCCAGCACTTCATCCAACGCGCCCACCGCATTATCCCCCATGGTGATCGTGACAAAATCCCCCACTCCCGCCTTATCCAGATAATAGTCGGTGCCGTTTGCAACGGTTATCACATTATTAACACCACTGGCCACAAACATGGCCGCCAGAACAATGAACAGAAACAGTATGGCGTTCATCGTCTTTTTTCTCTTCAGATCGTTTCTTAAAATATGGAATAACATTCCTGTGCTCCTTTCTCCTGTTATGAGACCATCATACAGGAGAAATTGTGAACAAATCCTTAACTGTCATCTGCCATTTCCCGCTCACGCCTTGCGCACCGCCACCGGCGCCAGCCATTCCCTGACGCCGCCTGCGATTCCTCCCTCACGCCTTCCGTATCACGACCGTAACCTGGAACTTTCCATCCGAAACCTGTGCAAAAACCTCGCCGTCCATCTTGCGCATCAGCGTTTTACAGATATACAGCCCCAGCCCGTTTCCCTTCACCCCCTGGCTGTTGCCGCCCCGATAAAAAGGGTCAAACAGGTTCGGCAGTTCTTCCTCCTTCAAGCTGTTGCCGGAATTCTCAACATGAAGCAGCTTACAATCCTCCTCCTCTTCACAGGAAAGGCAAATCCTTTTGCCATCGCCGTACTTGATGGCATTTTCCATCAGATTCTGCAGCACCTCGATCAGCCTGTTCTTATCGCCCTTTAACAGGCACTCTCCGCAGTCCTCCACCTTAAATTCCGTATGGATCACAGCCAGCCTGTCCCTGTAATACCGCTCTGTCTCCCGCAGAATCTCCGACAGATAAATCTCACCGTTTTCCACTTCCAGGTTCAGAAAATCCTCTCTGGAAGCGGCGACGATCTCCTCCACATATTTTTTTATTTCTCCCGCGTTTCTCCGGATGCCCTGCAGGGCTTCCTCTTTTTTCTCAGGCGTCTCATACAGATTCTCAGCCAACGCTCTGGAATACAGTTCAATGGAAGACAGGGGCGTTCTGATATCGTGAGACAAAGATAGAATCAGCGTTTTTCTCTCCCTCTGGAATTCCAGTTCCCTCTCCCTGTTATCTTCCAACTTCTCACGAAGCATATCCATCCCCCAGAGGAAACGCCCAAACAGTTTGCTTCTCTCCTCCTTAATCGGCGCGGACAGATTGCCTTTTGCCAGTTCATAAGAAAGGCCGCTCATGGCGTGGAAGGGCTTTAAAACTTTCCTGTAGACATAAAAAAGTACGGCGCCTGTGAGAAACATCATGAAAAGCAGCGCACCGTTCATGTAAAATAATGGTCTGTAGTTTTGATCCGCCCGGTATTCTATTCGATATAATTTACCGTCTATGTCCTCCACCACATAATCATGATTGCAGACTTCCGCCATCGAAAATGCCCGGATGCCGACGATGGTTTGATACGCAGACAGGTCATAAGAGATGATCTCCTCCTCCGTCAGCTTCCGATCCCGCATCTCCCGGACAATGCGGTTTGCCTCCACACGGTAAAGCCTTCCTCTGTCGCTGTCCTTTTCATAAAGATACAGGCCGTTGCAAAGCAAAAGCAGCGCGATCTCTGCCGCCATGATCAGACAAAAAAATCCCTTAAATTTACTCAAATCTGTATCCCGCTCCCCACTCTGTTATAATATGCGCCGGATTTTTCGGATCCGCCTCCAGCTTTTCCCGCAGCCGCCTGATATGCACCGTCAGCGTCTGTATCTCCGAGTCGCTGTCACTGCCCCAGACAGTGTTGAAAAGATACTCCTTTTTCAACGTGACATGCCGATTCTCCATTAAAAGTTTCAGCAGTTCAAATTCCTTCTCCGCAAGTTCGATCTCCCGATCCCTCACAGATAATGTCTGCTTTACGGTGTTCAGCCGGAGTTCTCCCGCCACGATCTCCTCCTGCCCGTATTTGCGCTTGAAGATCCCTCTGATCCTGGCCAAAAGAATATCAATGTCATAAGGTTTTTCAATATAGTCATCGGCTCCGATGTTTAAGCCCTTTAACTTGTCATTTTTCTCCGTCTTCGCGCTGGCGATCAGGATGTGCGCGTTGGAACTCTCCCTGATTTTGGAACAGACCGCAAAGCCGTCCATTCCGGGCAGCATAATATCCAGTATGATCAGTTTGGCGCCATATCGTTCGTACAGATCAAGCGCCTTTTCGCCTGTGTTTACGGCGCTGACGGTATAGTTTTCCTTTCTCAGAAAGTCGCACAGAAGCGCGGCAATCTCCGCGTTGTCTTCTACGATCAGGATGTCTAACATGCGGTTTCCTCCCTTTCCGAATTTTAATCTCTATATTGACAACCGATTAAATGCGGGTATTTTTTCATCAAATCCGGTGAAATATCAAATGAAATCTCTGATTCAATAAGGCTCTGTATCGTCATTTTAGCATCTTCCAGCTTTTCTGTTTTCTGCACCTGCCCGTTTTCTCTGAATGCTTTGATGATCTCTGCTACATTCCTGCCAAACAATCTGGCCAGTTTGATCTTTTTTTCTTTTGTTACTTCTCTCACTGTAATGGTATAGTCAAGATCGTCATTCATACACGGCGGAAAAAAACTCGCTCCAATCACTTCAAACCCACAACTGCTGCAGGAAATAAGCATACAGACACCATCCAGCTGCACCGTCCAGGTTTCCCGCCCGCATTGCGGACATTTCCCGGTCTTCGGCGTCTCATATTCTTTGCGGATACAATATTGGCAGACATTGTCAGACATACAATAGCGCATCAGCTGGTAATTTACATGGTCATCCAGCGCAGTTTCGTATTGTACCAGTTCATTGGGGTTTGCGGCGCACAGCTTTTCCCTGTCAACACACGCATAATTCCCCCACCACACGGGAACTGCATAACTATAGTGCCCAAACGAACGGCATACGCTGCACCATGCCCAGGCCCCGCCTCTGTGGGTATTCTGATATCGATTTATATAAACATGCCCGCTCCTGCTGCCGCAGTCGGGACAGACCACCGGATAGTCCGGTTTTCCTTCCGCAATAAATCTTAATATCTGATCTATGTTTTTACTGTTATGCCATTTGATATTTTCTAATTTCATCTTATTCTCGCAGTTGCAGGTAACGATTTGGGTTTAATAATGGTTTGTTTTTCATATAATCAGAGAAAGTTGCCGTCGGCAGCATTTCAATTCATCGTACACCTGCATTGGTAAAACAATATGCCCTGCAAACAATTGGGATAATATACTTTCACCACGTACCCAAAGAAAAGCTGACAGACAATCCGTATCAAAAAAATATCTATCAGTCAATTATTTCCCCTCCTGTCCCGCTCTCATCTCCAAATGCGATATCATCCCGAAAAGCATCTAAAAGCAGTTCATCTATTTTTCCATATGAAACCAGCTCGCTCTTTCGTAAATTCTCCACCTGTTTTAAATAATATCCATAAGTTCTTTTCTGTAATTCAAGTGGAGATGGCCTGTACAGTTTATCATCATACCCTAATCCCCTCGCAGTTAACATTACGCCAAAACTAAATTCTTCTAATTGTCTGCGCGTCAAATAGCCTTCTGAAACCAGTCTCCACAACATTGCCTGATGGCTCATACCGAAATACTGTTCCAGTGCAATAATATGATGCAAATTGATCGGCATTTTTTTCAGCTTCATTTGTTGAATCAAGTTTCTTCGAGCACACATTAAATTCGGATAACTCATCAAAATACAAGTGATAAAATTCATGAGCGAGAGAAAATCGCTGCCTTCCATATGACATAGTTGAATTCACAGCAATCAATTTAACTTTTTCGTTTGCAACGCACATTCCACTGATATTTTCCCCTAATGGGTAATATACAATAGTCAACTTATCAATCTGATTCGCTAACGAAAATATATCTACAGGTGAATTGACATCTTCACCCATCCGTTCTCTTAACTCCTGCGCTTTTGTATTAAGATCAAGTTTATCCATTCGTTTCCTCCAATACTTCTGTCATAAATTGACTGTTTATTACTATTTTACTGATATCAGCAATTACTTTAAGATCAGCCTGGCTTACCTCCTGTGCCCTGTATGCAAACTGAATTGGCCTTGCCACGACATCTTCATTTGCAAATGCCGCCAGACTATAGCCATAAAGGTTGACAAGATTTTCCAACTGCGCAACAGTCAAATTTCTTTCTCCTGTTTCTACTTTAGAGATAAATGTCTGGGTTACACCGAGATATTCCGCAATCTGTCCCTGTCTCAATCCGGATTGTTCTCTCATCAGTTTTAATTTCTCGTATATAGCCGCCATAATTACCCCCCTTCCTGTTCCAATGATATTATACATCAATTTTGTCATATTTCAAATATATTCTTTTACTTTTTTATGACTTCGTATATTTACAATTTCAACTCGACTTCATATTCCATTGTCACTTCGTCCTCAAAATTTCCCCGACTGCCATCCTTTTCCTTCCCCAAGTACGAACCCCATATTCTTCTTACAAACGCTTCGCTTTCTGTACCGTGCATTCTTATCTCTAAAAGAGAGGCTATCCTGTCTCTGTCTGTAAAAATAGTAAAATAATTTTCGTTCAATGCATAACCATATCCGGTTCCAAACTGACGACAAAGAGACATAAACCGTCAAAGATCAACTCCCCCAGCTGTCTCTTCAAACTGCGAATCCTGTTTATATTATAATCAATTCCCTCATACCGGAAAATTGTATCCAGCATGGCGGAAAACAGAGCTTCCTTTGATTCATAATTCCATGGATCAAAGCTGCCGATGATAACAATATCATCCTTCCGTTCCAGTTCCTTTTTTACATTATTAATGATCGTTGTCTTTCCCTGCCCGCATGCTCCCGAAAGACTGATAACATATTTTCTGCGGGGCTCACAGGTGCGTATGATATCGCTGATCGTTCAAATCAATTCTCTTCGGTTAAGCAAGTCGTAATCCTCTGCTTCCTTTTTCAAAATAAATGATGCCGCCTGTACCGGTAATATCTCCCTGATAAAGTTCTTTCAGGGTGTACGTATTATAAATCCTCTTATCTTCATTCCCAGTTAATTTATGGTTGCGAAAAATCAGGCTTACCACCAACAGCAACAGCATTCCCGCTGCCAAAACAGGTTTATAAATATTAAATTGTGCATCTCCCGTTATATAAAGAGCTAATGTATAGGCAAGAAGTAAACTCCCTGCAACCATGCCGGACATCAAAGCCCTATCAAACTCTGTGACTACTGGCGGCCGCAACCATTCCCAGGCTTTTGTGCTAAGTATGACAACACAAAAGCAAAGCAACGCTACAAAGCCGAATCCCACCGCTCCAAGATTACTCAGCATAAAAGAGCACCCGTCAAAAATATCCGCTATGATAATGGTCATACAGATTATGATTCCCCACAGGAGTGTTCTTTCGGTTATGTATTTTCTGAATAGTGCTACCCTGTCCTGCCATACCGTTTTTTTGCTCTCATACCCTTTACTTCGCATACCGTAAATCACTCCTCTTTTTTCATAAAACTTCCATTCTCATGCAATTTCTTATCATCACTCTAAAACTTGAAAGGTTATGAGATATTGTATCGAATCGCCATCATATGAGCATCGCTTTGAAGCAGTTCCCCGGTAATTCTTTCAGATTCTACTGATAGCAGTGATGTCAGTGTCATCGGAGCAAGCCATAAATGCACACTACATCCTTGTTCAGTGGCAAGAGGATCTTGATGAAAACCTAAAACGGGCCGTAGGAAGTGCGATTCAAGTAACGAAAAACGCTATCGCAATTTGCGATGAATTGCAGCGTCCACATCTATTAACAGAAATCGGCAAGGAGCGCATCCGCCGCGCCGCAAAGAAGATCGCCGCCGACAACCCCGGCAAGTTCTTTGACGGCGGCTTCCGCGTCTTCAAGCTGGCCGACACCAACATGGCCGATGTGTACTACTCCGCCGGGGAATACGACCAGAGTATGCTTGACCAACTGGTGAGCAACATCAAGCCCGACCGCACCGACCTGGACCTGCTGTTCGGCTGCCTGCTGGAGTGGGGCAAAAGTTTTTGTTGGAGCTTGGAAAAGGATACCTGTTTGAGGCCAGGCAGAAACGGTTCACTTACCGGGAAGAAAATTTCTATGTGGACCTTGTTTTTTATAACCGTCTGCTCCGCTGCTATGTGCTGATTGATTTGAAAATTGACAAGCTGACTCATCAGGACTTGGGGCAGATGCTGATGTATGTGCATTGTTTCAATTTGTCGGATATAGTGCTAAATTATTATTTTAGGCAGACTTTTGTTGCTGCTTATGGGAGAAAATAACCAATAGCAACTTAAAGTTGCGGAATTGTCAGAGCTGAATGATAGACATTTTGAGCCATTATGCTACTATGGGCGAGAACAAGGAGGAAAAAATATGACATTCGGAGAAAAGCTGTATAAGCTACGGAAGTCACAAGGACTTTCACAGGAAGCACTGGCAGAAAAATTAAACACAAGCAGACAGGCAGTAAGCAAATGGGAAAATAACAATGGTTATCCCGAAACAGAAAAGATAATCTTAATCAGCAAAATATTTCAAGTGAAATTAGATGACCTATTGCTTGATGACAGGGCGATTGGTTCAGATAATGAAAAAAAATTACAGGAAGAAACGAAAGGGTTTTATGTAAGCAGGGAAACAGCAAATGGCTTCCTGTTCTATTACAAAAGAAAATTTTTGCTGTTGGCAACGGCATGTGGAATTGCGTTAGGCTGTAATTCAGTATCTTATACTTCTACGGAACATTACTTTTTTGCTTCCAGTGTTGCGCCAATACTTACAACCATATCTATTATGCTCTTACTTGCTGTTGTGATCTACATTGCGTTGAAACAAAATCCGTATAGGGTTCTTCGGAAAAAGGAACTTGTATTTGCGGAGGAAGTGCGAAAGGAAATACAGGAAGAATTTCTTAAAATGAAGAAAATGTTGGTTGGAGGTATTGCGCTTGGTCTTTTGATATTTGTAGCTGTTGGCAGTGGTTGGGGGCTTCCTGTATTTGAGAGTATGAAGTATATGGATATACTGTTTTGCATTACTCTCTCCATGATTTTAAGCGGTATTGGCAGCTTTATCACATTTTTCTGTATAGGAATTTACTGGTCTTATTCCATACTGCTCCGAAATCAGAATGAAAAAAATATCTGATTTATTAGAATCCAATATTTAAGCAGAAGAAAGGAATGGTGGGATATTATGGCGAGAAACCATTTTATTGAGGTTAAAAACCTTGTAAAGAATTATGGCATGGGAAATATAAAAGTTACCGCTGTTGACAATGTAAGTTTCCATGTAGATAAGGGGGCTTTTATTGGAATCATGGGTGCTTCCGGTTCGGGAAAAACGACCATATTAAATATTCTGGCTACCATAGACAAAATGTCTGACGGGCAGGTTCTTTATGACATGGCTGATATTTCCCAAATGACCGAGGAGGAATTATCAGATTTCCGGCAGGAAAACCTTGGATTCGTCTTTCAAGACTATAACCTGTTAGATACATTGAGTATTGAAGAAAATATCATGCTTCCTATGGCTCTTTGCAGGCATAAAACGAGCACAGCTCGTTTGAAAGAAGAAATTGAAAGCAGAGTAAAGAGTATATCAGAAACTTTACATATCTGCGACATTTTAAGCAAATTTCCATATGAAGTGTCTGGCGGTCAAAAACAGCGGGCGGCTTGTGCAAGGGCACTTGTCAATAATCCCAAACTGATTCTTGCTGATGAACCAACGGGGGCACTGGATTCAAACTCATCTGCTATGCTTCTTCATACTTTACAGATTATGAACAGGGAATTAGGAGCAACGATTTTAATGGTAACACATGATGTATTTTCAGCCTGTTATTGTGAAAAAATATTGTTTTTAAGTGACGGTAAGATATGCTCTGAACTGGAACGGGGAAATATGGGTAAAAAAGAGTATTTAAACCGTATTCTTGATATGCAGTCCAAAATCGGGGGTGATGATATTTATGCTGAATAAACTTGCATTACGAAATGCCCGCAGGCTGTGGAAAGATTATCTGAATTACTTTCTAACCTTGTGTATGATAACAGCCCTCACTTTTTCCTTTCATTCTTTGCTGTTTTCAAAGGATATTTACGAAATGATTCATTTTGGAAACAACGGGGAGCTTTCTACGGCAGGAACAATGTTAGTTACATTTATGGCAGTTTCCACAGTGGCAATCCTTATGATTGTTGCATGGCTGATAAACTATATGACACGTTTTATTTTAGAAAAAAGAAGCCGGGAATTTGCAATTTACTTATTATCGGGAATGAAGAAAAAGCAGATTGCAGCCCTTTACATGAAAGAAAATTTCTATCTTGGAATATCCGCTCTTTTTGTGGGACTCCTTTTGGGGAGCGGGTTACAGCAGATATTATTTTATGTTTTTTATAAAAGTATCGGGAAAAATCACAGGGTAAATATAGAAATATCAGCAGGAAGCATCTTATTGACAATTATCCTGTACGGGGCGTGTTTTATGATTGCCCTTTTTCGGAATAAGAAGAAATTCTCCAATATGGAAATCATAAGTCTACTTAACATGGACAGGCAGAATGAAACAGTAAACGAGAAAAGAAATGCTATATGGAAGTGGTTATTCTATCTTTCCATGGGAAATGTATTGTTTTTATATTTTCTCATTTTTACCGGAAGGATAACAAAATGGGCGGCAGTATTTGAAATGATTGGGCTTGCCTTTACATTTTACTTTTTCTATTTAGGGCTTTCGGCTTTTTTGATGAAATATATAAAAAGCAAAGGGAGCTTGATTTATAAAAAAGACTGTTTGTTTTTAATGCGTCAGTTTTCCTCTAAAATGCGGAATACGTGTTTTGTATTGGGAACACTAAGCCTGTTATTTATGTTTGCTTTAGTAGCTTCCTGTATAATTCAAATATAGGGAATTCCAAGAAGGGTGGTTGATAAAAAG
>CAJTPM010000052.1 GCA_910578085.1 uncultured Lachnospiraceae bacterium
AACTATAAATTCCTTGATTTTTTAAGGAAAATCACTTGACAATATAGGGAGGAAAAATGAAAAATATTATCTTTGATATAGGCAGTGTGCTGATCGGGTACAGATGGCGGGAGATGTGCCTGGAAGCAGGCTGGGAGGAAGACAAGGCGGACAAGATCGGCAGGGAATTTTTTGACAATCCCATCTGGCCGGATGTGGATGCGGGAATTGTTTCAATAGAAGAATTAGTGAGCGTTGTTGTGAAGAAGTATCCGCAATGGGAAGAAGAAGCCCGCTGGTTTATTACCAGCGGGAAAAAGATGGTGGTGGAGCGGCCGAAAGTATGGGAGGCTGTCCGAAAACTGAAGGAAAAGGGTTATAAACTCTATCTTTTGTCAAACTATTCGGGGGAACTGTTTCCGCTACATACGGATGGCTTTCCATTTCGGGAACTTGTGGATGGTGGCGTGATCTCTTACCAGATACGGGAGATCAAACCAAATCCGGCCATCTACCAGCATCTGCTGCAGAAATATCAGCTGAAACCGGAGGAGTGCCTGTTTTTTGATGACAGACCGGAAAATACGGAAGCGGCGAGGAAACTGGGGATAGAGGCGGTGACCGTGGAGGATGGTTCTGAGGAATTGCTTTTGCAGGAACTGGAGAAATTGCTGTAAAAGTGATTAAAAAAGCGGCTGCAAATGCCGGCCGCAGATTTTCAAATGGCAAGAATCATGCAGGGCTGCTGACAGATAAAAATGATTATCGGTCAACAGCCCTGATTTTTGTGCATGGGGTCGCCCGGCGAAAGTATGTCAGCAGAGCTGACGGGCGTCCAGCTCGATTGTATGTTATTTTACAAATTCTGTTGTTACAAGTTCCTCATAGGGCAAGGCTTTATCCAGTTCGCCGGCATCCATCAGAATATTCTGCAGCAGGTCGAAGGCTTCTTTTTCAAAAGCGGGATCTGTCTTCCAGGTATCCTGAGCGGCATAGCGCTCTACAATAATTTCCAGTGTCTCTGTATCCGTTTCCGCAAACTGAGGGCTGATTACTTTTGCAATTTCTTCCGGTGTGTGTTCGGCGCAATAATCCATGCCTTTTTGCAGGGCGTTTGTGAAAGCCTGAATGACTTCCGGGTTTTTCTCGATATAGCTCTTTCTTGCGGAGAAGGAGGTATAGGGAACGTAACCGGAGGCTTCGCCCAGAGAAGCTACTACGTAGCCGTCGCCTTTTAATTCCAGAGAGGTGGCGTGAGGTTCAAACTCTACCGTAAACTCTCCCTGACCGCCGGAGAATGCGGCAGCAGTTGAACCGAAGTCGATGGACTGGTCGATGTTGACCTCGGATTTATCGATGTTGTTTTTGGAAAGTATGTATTCAAATACCATTTCAGGCATACCGCCTGCCCGGCCACCCAGCACATCCTTTCCTTTTAACATATCCCAGCTGAAATCTTCGATGGGCTCTCTTGCCACAAGGAAGTTTCCGGCGCGCTGGGTGAGCTGCGCAAAGTTGACGGCGGAATCCTCCATGCCTTCCGCATAGCTGTAGATTGTCGCTTCTGCGCCCATAAAGCCGATATCGGCTTCTCCCGACAGCAGGGCTGTCATAGTCTTATCGGCGCCGTAGCCAGTCACCAGTTCCACGTCCAGACCTTCTTCGGCGAAATATCCTTCCTCGATTGCAACATACATGGGCGCATAAAAGATGGAATGCGCCACTTCATTCAGTACGACATGAGTTTTATCGCCATTGTTCTGGCTCTTTTCGGAGCCGCATCCTGTGACAAGCACTGTCATACTGAAAAGCATCACCGCCGCAAGCAGCAGTGCAGTCAGTTTTTTTCCCGTTCTCATAGGTTCTCCCATAGTTGGTTTTATACATTATATGCAAAAAATAAAAAAAGTGATAAAAAGTATTGAAACTACACATAAAAAGTGATACCATTACACATAGTAATAAAAACTATGTAAAGAAGATAAAGAAACTGCGAAAAGAAAAATTTGAAACGGAGGAATCACCATGAACGAAAATATCAGAATACAGAATAATAAAGTTGGAAATATGCTGGCGAAAGGGATTCGGGTGCTGACGGTGCCGCCTCTTCTGGTGAGCAGTATGCTGATTATACTGGCGGTATCGCTGGATAGTTTTTGTGACAGTGCAGCACAGATGGTACTGGCTATTGTACTGTTGGGTTTTTTGCCGATTCTGGCTTATCCGATACAGAAGCTGCTGCCTACGAAAGGAGAAGTGAGAGAAGAGCAGCGCAATATAGCTTTTGTTCTGACATTTACAGGTTATCTGACCGCCTTTATTCTGGCTGTGGCCGGAAACTGCGGCAGAGAGCTCAGGTATATTATTATTTCTTACTTTATCTCCATGATATGTCTGCTTTTCTGGAATAAAGTATTGCATGTACGGGCCAGCGGGCATGCCTGCAGTGTGACAGGAACACTCTATTTTCTGTCATACTTTCTGGGCAGGCAGGCAGTTCTCCCCTGCATCTGCATTGCAATAGCGGTAGTGTGGGCTTCCCTGCGGTTAAAGCGTCATACGATACAGGAAATTTTCTGGGGAGCGGCAGTGTGTCTGCCATGCATTTTACTGTCAGTGTTTGTTCTGTGAGATGCTGCTCACATAATTTTTCACGGCTTCAAAGCTTTCTTTACTGATCACATGCTCTATCCGACAGGCGTCTTTTACAGCGATCTCTTCCGGCACACCGAGTTCTGTGAGCCAGGAGGAGATCAGCAGATGGCGCTCATAGATCATTTCTGCAATTTCTTTTCCGCTTTCCGTCAGATAGATAAAACCTTGTTCTGAGACAGTGATCTGATTTTTCTCCCGCAGATTTTTCATGGCAATACTGACGCTGGGCTTTTTGAAGTCCAGTTCGTTGGCAATATCCACAGCACGTACAACTGGTAATTTTTTACTCAATAATAGTATAGTTTCCAAATAGTTTTCAGATGATTCATTTCCAAAAATTCTCATAGTGATCCCCATTTCAGTACAGATGCGGCACAGGCGATCTTCAGATGATCCTGTGATTTTTTCAGTATAGCACAGTTTTTTTAGTGTGACAAATAAAACAGAAGCTGGCAGATTTAATTGTTTCCATCAAAGGTGTCCGGATCGCAAACGGACAGGTTACGGAAAATAATGGAAAACAGTGCTGATTTCTCAGCACAGGTCAGAGGACTGGAAAGGGGTTTGGACGACGACCGTGTGAAAAAGGAGGACCGTGGGGGTTGATATTTTCCGATAAGACTGATAAACTCGTAACAAACTTATCTGCTGTCCGGGTCTTATAAGGTGGACAGTGTACTGAGAATTGATTTAAAAAAACAGCAGCGGCAAAGTAAGATTGTTGCGGAGCCTGAATGGAGGAAAAAATGGGGACACTTATAACAGGGCTTCTCCTGGCGGGGGCGGTGGCATTAGCCATAAGAAGTATGGTGCGCGACAAAAAAAGGGGAAAATCCCTGCAGTGTGGTGCAGATTGCTCACATTGCAGTGGACATTGCCATTAACCAGCTTTCAAATCAGTTTTCTTCTTATGTACGATGAGAACGGGAAACAGGCAGATTGGTCAGAGGCTTTTTCCCGGCTTTTATTCATGTGTCTTTTTTGATTCGTTCCTGCAGCTGTTTCCAGACCCGTTCTTTGTCCTCTTCCGTAATTTTAAAATCGAGATTGTAGCTTTTAATCTCTCTTTCTACTTTTTGGACATAATTCTCGTATAGTTCAGGAAATTCCTCGCACAGTTTCATGAAAATTTTCCATGTCTCCATAACATTCTTATCCATCTTGAATTCAGCCCTTCTTCTCAATCTTGTAGGAGTTTAACAGTTTTTATATAAGTATATATAGTCAATATATTCACTATACACAATGCATTCATTTTGCGCAATATGTTCATTGCAGGGCAATAAAAGAATTATTCTTTAAGTTTCATAGGAGCTGTGTTTATTATCCGATTTAAAATATGGACTGATTAAGAGATGCTTTTTTATGACTTTTGAGTATCATGAATGAGAAGCAGATGTTTATGATAAGTTATGAACGGTTTATGATCCGGTGACAGACAGATATACGATTTGACCGGCAATGTATTATGAAATTGCTGTCTGCAGCTGTCTATAACCTGGCAGATACACAAAAATAATGGGAATGCTCTGTTTACCAGCATTCCCATTACATAGAAAAGAGCGCGAGACGGGACTCGAACCCGCGACCCCGACCTTGGCAAGGTCGTGCTCCACCAACTGAGCCACTCGCGCTTATGCGTTTTATTTTCTGTATTTCCTTAACGCAAGATTTATATTATCAAAGCCTAAAGTGTTTGTCAATACTTTTTTAAAATAATTTTTGACCTGCTTTTCTTAGAGAAAAATATTTATGCATGGGTCTGTCAGACTGGCAGACAGTTTACCGGTGAGTTCATAGAAGGGTACGGCCGGATGCTGATGGAAGATTGTAACAGGAAAAGTACCGGCATAAAGGCTTGCGTCAGACTACGATAAAAACCCTGGAATGTCATACTGCTTTTTGACACAAAAAAACTTATTGATTTTTAAATATTTCAGTGATATAGTAATTATATATTCCAAATATCAAACTTCTTTGATAGAATTCTTACTTTCGGGATGACCGAAAGGTAAAAGGAACAGATCGTTCCATAAATACCTGTTATACGTAATTAACAGAGGGGATAAGGCACAGGCTGAAAGGTATTTTCTATTGTCTGCTTTCTGTGCATTTCCTTTTTGCAGCAAAAGAGAGGAGCTATTATGGCAGAAGAAAAGCAGTTTGTTATCAGTAATCCTAAAATTTCGGACAGCAGCAGTAAGCTGATTTTCGGGGATAAGATACTCAGTTCCCAATTTTTCAGAGATTATGCGGATATGGAAATTTTGAGGAATATTCAACCGGAAGATGTTGAGGATGTGTCAGAACGTTATGTGCCACTATACAGCACGGAGCGGGAGAGTGATACGGTCAAAAAAGTGGATATTTCGCGTTATCTTCCTATGAAGGATAAGGAAAATCAGCTTAACCTACCACTTTATATTATTTCGCTTATTGAACATAAAACAAAAGTGGAGTATAATGTAGGAATGCAGATACTTCGGTATATGATATATATTTGGGAAGATTATGAGAAAGAGATGGATAAGCAGCATCCGGGCATCAGCAGCAGAAAAGAATTCCGATATCCACCGATTTTGCCTATTGTCTATTATGAAGGTGACAGAAAGTGGACCGCACCGCTTAATTTTTCGGACAGGATTCTGTGTGGAGAACTGCTTGGGAAATATCTGCCGCATTTTGAGTATCAGCTTGTAAGACTGCATGATTACAGCAATGCGGATCTGTTAGAAAAGGGGGACGAGATTTCCCTTGCCATGCTGATCAATAAAATTCAGAGTCCGGAAGATATATCCGCTTTTGTTAGACTTCCTGGCGAGCAGGTGTGTGAAATATTAAAGGATACCCCGCAGTATCTGTTAGATACGATCGCAAAATTATTGAGGGCATTATTATATAGTATGAATCTGCCAGAGGATGAAACAGAGAGTGTAGTTTCCAGAATTAAGGAGCGTAAGATGGCAAGGTTATTTGAAAATGTGAAAATAGATATACAGCAGGAAAGAAAAAATATAGCAGAAGTAAAGAAGGAGTATGATGATACAAAGAAAAAATATGATGATACAAAGAAAAAATATGATGATACAAGGAAAAAATATGATGATACAAGGAAAAAATATGATGATACAAGGAAAAAATATGATGATATAAAGAAAAAATGTAATGCTGTAGAGAAAGAATTTGAAATATATAAGCAGATAAACAGGATGATAAGAAACCACTGTCCGGAATCTGAAATTAAAAATTATCTGATGGAGCAGTATTCTTTGACAGACGAGCAGGCTGTACAGGAGTATGAAAAGGTGATGAGGGAATAACAGGTAGTATTTTTTATTCTGCGAAAAATTGCAGGGGAAAGGATGTAGTGAAATCAGGTGAAAGGGGAGACCGTTTGAAAACCAGATGGAAATTTCTCAACAGTGATATGTTAAAGGTCATAGCGATAGTGACCATGGTGATAGATCATATTGGGGCATCGTTTATTGAGACGGTACTTTTGAGTGGAAGCGCAGATAATTTTCAGGTTTTGCATGAAATTGACGGAGTGCTTCGCAGTATAGGAAGAACCGCATTCCCGATTTTTGCGTTCCTTCTGGTGGAAGGATTCTTTCATACGCGAAACAGAACAGGATATTTGGGACGTCTTGTACTTTTTACAGCACTCTCGGAGATTCCGTTTGATCTGGCATTTTACGGCAGATTATTCTATAAAGACAGTCAGAATGTCTTCTGGACACTTGTCATCGGTTTTCTGGTAATAGAAGGGTTTGAAAGTCTGTATGAGAAATATGAACTGCGCAGAAAATATATAGTGGAAACCAGAGAATGGATAAATGGGACAGGCGGCAAAAGCGGGATATCTCTTCAATGGATGGCGCCTGTATACACAGGGTTTCTGATCTGTCTTGCAGCTTTGTTTACCTTTGTGGGCATGACAGCGGCAGCATTTTTTCGGACCGATTATAATATATACGGCGTGCTGCTGATCGTGTTGTTCTATATTGGAAGGCGCGCTGGTATTCATCCGCTGCTTTGCTGTATTGGCGGTTATCTCCTGTTTTTATGGGAGCCGTACAGCATTGGTGGCTTTCTGCTGATTTTGTTTTACAATGGAGAGAGAAAATGGCGGGGAAGGGGATTCCAGTACTTTTTCTATCTGTTTTATCCGGTGCATTTATTGATTTTAGGGCTGATCAGGGTGGTATTTCTGGCGAATTAGTGGTATAAATAATAGAGAAGGTATTCTGATTTGGAGCAGTGCAGAGAAACGGATGCCATGCAGGCAGCAGGGCATCTGCAAAACAGAACAGGAGGGGACAGGCATGAAACTAATGTTTATCGGGGCGGACCATGAAGTGACTGGAAGTTGTCACTATCTGGAGGCCTGTGGAAAGAGAATTCTGGTTGACTACGGTATGGAGCAGGGAGTCAACGTCTTTGAGAATGTGGAACTGCCGGTGCAGGAGTCATTGATCGACTATGTGTTGCTGACCCATGCCCACATTGACCATTCCGGCATGCTGCCAGCGCTGTACGCGAAGGGATTCAGAGGACGTATCTATGCTACGGAAGCAACGGCGGACCTGTGCGGCATTATGCTTCGTGACTGTGCACATATTCAGCAGCAGGAAGCGGAGTGGAAAAACAGAAAGGCAAAGAGAAGCGCCCATGTGGAGAGCATGGAGCCGGTTTATACGATGGAAGATGCGGACGGTGCGATCAGAGCACTTGTGCCCTGTGCTTACGGCCGGAAAGTGGAATTGTGCGAAGGCATAGAGATCCGCTTTACAGATATCGGCCATCTGTTGGGGTCGGCCAGCATTGAAGTGTGGCTGAAAGAAGGCAATACAGAGAAAAAGATTGTCTTTTCGGGAGATATCGGTAACCTGGATCAGCCGTTGATCTGTGATCCGGCCTATACGGAAGCGGCGGATTATGTGGTGATGGAGTCCACCTACGGCAACAGGCTCCACTCGGAGACCAGGCCGGATTATGTGAACGAGCTTGCCGGAATCATACAGGAGACCTTCGATAAAGGAGGAAATGTGGTGATCCCTTCGTTTGCAGTGGGCAGAACACAGGAACTGCTCTATTTCCTGCGACAGATCAAAGCGGACAATCTGATAAAAGGACATCCTGATTTTCCGGTGTATGTGGACAGTCCGTTGGCTGTGGATGCGACGGAGATATTCAACAGGAATATCGAGTCTTGTTTTGACGAGGAGGCCATGGAACTGGTGCATCAGGGCATCAATCCGATCTCCTTCCCGGGCCTGAAGCGTTCCATCACCAGCGACGAATCGAAGATGATCAACTTTGACAGCGAACCGAAAGTAATCATTTCCGCATCCGGCATGTGTGAGGCGGGGCGTATCCGCCACCATCTGAAGCATAACCTGTGGCGGCCTGAATGTACGATACTGTTCGTTGGGTATCAGGCGGTTGGAACGCTTGGGCGTGCCATTGTAGAGGGCGCGGAGCATGTGAAACTGTTCGGGGAGCCGGTGACCATACGGGCACAGATCAAAACCCTGGTGGGCATGTCGGGCCATGCAGATAAAAACGGTCTGATCGCTTGGATCGAGGGCTTTAAGGAAAAGCCCAGAAGAGTGTTTATCGTTCACGGTGAGGATTCTGTCTGCAAGGAGTTCGCAGAATGCCTGAAAGTGGAGTACGGACATCATACATACGCGCCCTACAGCGGCACGGAGTTTGATCTTGCCACGGACAGACTGCTCTTTGAAGCTTCGCCTGTACCGGTTAAGAAGAAAATCTTTATTGTTTCCGATATTTACAACAGGCTTGTGGCGGCAGGTAAGCGCCTGATGGCTGTCATTGAGAAGAATCATGGCGGCACAAATAAGGAGCTGGCGAAGTTTGCAGATCAGATTAATTCGCTGTGCGATAAGTATGACAGGTGATTTTTTAAATGCGGACGCCGGGAGGAAAATAGAATACAGATAAAATACAATGAGATAATGTGAAGACGGAATACGAAGTGATTAGACAGGAGAGGCAATGAGTTTAGCGGATAAGATATTTATTGGCATGTGTAAGGATATATTGGAGAATGGGACCAGCACCGAGGGGGAGAGGGTCAGACCGCACTGGGAGGATGGCACACCGGCTTATACGATCAAAAAGTTTGGCGTGGTGAACCGGTATGATCTGTCGAAGGAGTTTCCGATCCTGACGCTTCGGCGGACGGCGCTTAAGAGTGCGACGGATGAAATGCTTTGGATCTGGCAGAAAAAATCCAACAATATTCATGACCTTCACAGTCATATCTGGGATGCCTGGGCGGACGAGGACGGATCCATCGGAAAGGCCTACGGCTATCAGATGGGCGTAAAACATCAGTATAAGGAGGGGATGATGGATCAGACCGATAGGGTGATCTACGATCTGAAAAACAATCCTTTCAGCCGTCGGATCATGACCAATCTCTATGTGCATCAGGATCTGCATGAGATGAACCTCTATCCCTGCGCCTACTCCATGACCTTTAATGTGACGCAGAAAAAGGGGGAGGAAAAGCTGACCTTAAACGCGGTCTTGAATCAGCGCTCTCAGGATGTGCTGACCGCCAACAACTGGAATGTGGTACAGTATGCGGTTCTGGTGCATATGCTTGCCCAGGTCTGCGGCATGGAGGCCGGAGAACTGGTTCATGTCATAGCCGACGCCCATATCTACGACCGCCACATTCCGATCGCAGAGGAGCTGATCAAACGGGAATCCCATGATGCGCCCACCTTCTGGTTAAACCCTGATATCCACGATTTTTATGAGTTTACCAGAAACGACGTGAGGGTAGACAATTATATCACCGGTGAGCAGGTAGAAAACATTCCTGTGGCGATATAATAACAGTTAAAACAAAGACACTGTAGGTACTAATACGCACATTTAACATGCGGATGCCGGCAGCACAGGTATTTTCTGCCTCGTACCAGAGTCTTATACCATCAACCTCGAAAGGAAACCAATTATGAATTTAATTGTCGCAGTAGACGAAAACTGGGCTATTGGCAACAGGGAAGGCCTTCTTGTGCGGATCCCTAATGATCACAAAATGTTCCAGCAGGAAACCACCGGCAAAGTGGTGATATTGGGCAGAAAGACCATGGAAACTTTTCCGGGTAAACAGCCCTTAAAAAACCGCACCAACATCATTTTGTCGAGTAAGCCGGACTATCAGGTGAAGGGGGCGCATGTAGTGCACAGTATAGAAGAGCTGTTGAAGGAATGCAAACAGTATGAAGACAGAGATATCTATGTGATCGGCGGAGAAAGCATCTACAGACAGCTTCTGCCTTACTGCGATGTGGCCCATGTGACAAAGATTGACAGGATTTACGAGGCGGATGCCTGGTGCCCGAATCTGGATGAAGACGCAGAATGGGAGATCACGGCGGACAGCGATGAACAGGTTTATTTTGACGTGACTTATCACTTTGTAAAGTATGAGAGAAAACCATCCGGTCGATAACCGGCAGTAGTAAGGATGAAAAGAACATCTATGAGTAAAAACAGAATATATCAACGAAGTAAAATGCTGATAGCAGCGTTACTCCTTTCCTTATTCTGCCTGACCGGCTGTGAAAAGATCAACAGGGATACAAAGATCGTTCTGACCACTGGCTTTACGAAAGATGAGGTTTTCCGGATCGAGACGGCTTCCTGTTACAAAAAGGAAGTGATGGTGTACCTGACGAACATCCAGAACCAGTATGAGCAGGTTTATGGCCCGGAGATCTGGGGACAGGAGCAAAACGGTGTGACCATAGAACAGAGCGTAAAGGAATCCGTGCTGGCAGAGCTTGCCCAGATCAAGACCATGAATCTGATGGCGGAAAAATATGGGATCTCACTGGATGAGTCGGAGCAGGATGCGGTAAACGAGGCGGCAAAGGTTTATTTTGAATCGCTGACAGATGCAGAGAAGGAAACGTTAGATGTAACGGCTGATACGATCAGACAGCTTTACAGAGAATATGCTCTAGCGGATAAAGTATATGAATACATGATAAAAGATGTAAACCCGGAGATCAGTGACGACGAGGCCAGAACGGTGATAGCTCAGCAGATTCTGATAAAGTTCGCAAAACAGGAAGAACCGGGCGATACGGAATCTTATTCTGAGCAACAGAGAAGCTATGCCTATGCCAGGGCGGAAGAAGCGCTCAGGAGGGTAGAAGACGGAGAGGACTTTGATGTGGTGGCCACCAGATACAATGAGGCGGCGGAGAGTACCGTATCCATCAGAAAAGGGGAGATGGATGCGGCCTGTGAAGCGGCGGCGTTTCAGCTTGGCAACGGGGAAGTCAGCGGTATTATTGAAACACCGGAAGGCTACTATATCCTGAAATGTGTCAGCACCCTGAACCGGGAGGAAACGGATCTCAATAAAATTAAGATCGTGGAGGAGAGGAAGAAGGAAGCGTTCAGCAGAGAGTACGATTCCTATGTGCAGACGCTGACCCGCCATATGAACGAGGAACTCTGGCAGGAGACCACACTGCTTCACGACAGTGAGGTTACCACATCAAGCTTCTTTGATGTATATACACAATACTATATCAGTTGACTTTAGAGAAATTTAAGAAATGCTGAAAACCCGCTGAATCAGCGGGTTTTTTATGAATTATTAGCACTCATTCTCGATGAGTGCTAGTTTTCTCTTGACTTGTGCGATGAGGAGAGCTACACTTGACTATAGCAGCGTGAAGAGGACATGAAAAAGGATGTGGCGTCAGAAAAACTCTTCACACAAAAGTATGTAGAACGTATATGATGTCTGGAAAGTACCAGGCTCAGAGACAATGGAAAGAAGGAGTGGACGAAACATGGTAGCAAAGAGCGGAAACTTATCAATCAACAGCGATAATATTTTTCCTATTATTAAAAAATGGCTGTACTCGGATCAGGACATTTTTTACAGAGAGCTGATCTCCAACGGCTGCGATGCCATCACAAAGTTGAAGAAGTTAGATATGATGGGGGAGTATGCACTGCCTGAGGATTTTAAGCCAAGGATCGATGTGCAGATCCATCCGGAGAAAAAGACAATTAAAATTACTGATAACGGCATCGGCATGACGACGGACGAAGTGGAGGAGTATATCAATCAGATCGCATTTTCCGGAGCTACGGATTTTATTGCGCAGTATAAGGACAAAACCAACGAGGATCAGATCATCGGGCATTTCGGACTGGGCTTCTATTCGGCGTTTATGGTAGCGGATGAAGTGCATATCGACTCCCTGTCCTGGAAGAAAGGCGCGGAGCCGGTACACTGGGAGTGCGACGGCGGCACGGAGTTCTCCATGGAAAAAGGTGATAAAGCGGAAGTTGGCACAACGGTCACCCTGTTTTTGAATGAGGATTGCCTGAAATACTGTAATGAGTATGAGGCCAGAAGCGTTGTTCAGAAATACTGTTCCTTTATGCCGACAGAGATCTATCTCTCCAAAGAGGAGAGCGACGAAACCCAGACCATTGATGCGGAGGAGAAGTTAGAGAGCGATATCGTGGTGGAGGAGCTGCCGAAGGAAAAGGAAGAGGACAAACAGCGCCTGAAAATAAAGAGGCGTCCCCAGTTGTTAAACGATATTCATCCGCTTTGGGCAAAGCATCCCAACGAGTGCACAAAGGAAGAATATCTGGAATTTTACCGCAAGGTATTCCAGGATTACAAGGAGCCCCTGTTCTGGATCCATCTGAATATGGATTATCCTTTCAACTTAAAAGGCATCCTGTATTTCCCGAAGATCAATCTGGAGTACGAGTCCATCGAGGGAAAGATCAAACTGTACAACAACCAGGTGTTTATTGCGGATAACATCAAGGAAGTTATTCCGGAATTCCTGCTTCTGTTAAAGGGGGTCATCGACTGTCCGGATCTGCCGTTAAATGTGTCCAGAAGCGCCCTGCAGAACGATGGTTTTGTGAAAAAGATTTCCGATTATATCACGAAGAAAGTGGCGGATAAGCTGTCCGGCATGTGTAAGACAGATAAGGAAGAGTATGATAAATACTGGGATGATATCAGCCCCTTCATCAAGTTTGGCTGTCTGAAAGACGACAAGTTCTGCGAAAAGATGACGGACTATATTCTGTTTAAGAATCTGGAGGGCAAATATCTGACGCTGCCGGAATGCCTGGAAGTGGCAAAGAGCGATCCGGATGAGGCGGAGGAAAACGCTGAGGGCGAGAACGCTGTGGATGAAAACGGCGAAGAGGCAGAGGCAGAGGCCGTTGGAGAAGGCACAGGCGCCGGGGAGGCCGTGGACGAAAACGGCGAAAAGGTGGAAGCCGAGGTTGTGACCGAAGAGCCGGATGCAGAAGATGCGGACGGCGGTGATGACGCAGAGGAAAAAAAGGAAAAGATTATCTATTATGTAACCGACGAGAGGCAGCAGGGCCAGTATATCAATATGTTCAAGGCTGCAAAGATGGACGCTGTGATCCTGACACACAATATCGATCAGCCTTTTGTACAGCAGCTGGAATCCAAAAATGAAGGCATCAAATTCATGCGTATCGATGCGGATCTGACGGAGAACTTCAAGGCAAAGACTTCCAAAAAGGCTGAGAAGGAACTGGAAGAAAACGCGGAAGCCATCGGGAAATTAGTGAAGAAGGCGCTGAAAAAGGACAAGCTGACCGTGAAGCTTGAAAAGCTGAAAAATAAAAAGATTTCGTCCATGCTGACCATCTCCGAAGAGAGCCGCAGAATGCAGGATATGATGAAGATGTATGCGGTGAACGGTATGGATATGGGGATGTTCGGGGAAGAGGGCGAAACCCTTGTCTTAAACGCAAGCCATCCTCTGGTACAGTATGTCATGGAGCATAAGGAGGAGAAAGACTCCAAAATGATCTGCGAACAGCTCTATGATCTGGCGAAGATCCAGAATGCACCGCTTCCGGCGGAGGAGATGGCGAACTTCGTTGCGAGAAGCAATGAGATTATGATGCTTTTGATGAATAAATAAAAATATTTTTAAATAATGATAATTAGGCAGGGATTTTTTGGATCTCTGCCTGATTTTGATGTACAGGCTTCACAGGATATGATCACCCCCATCCGGGCGGCCTCCCCCAAAAACCTGCCCCCACCCTGTTTCAGAAAATTCCCCGTAATGTTTGTGAAGTGCGGATTTATGTGGTATACTGGGAAAAGGTTTTGGATAGGAGAGGAGGAAATTATGATGAGTGACTATATTATCAGCTGCTGCTCTACAGCGGATCTAGAGAAGGAGCATTTTGAAAAACGTGATATTCACTACATTTGCTTTCATTTTGAGTTAGATGGGAAACAATACAGAGATGATCTGGGGCAGTCTATCCCTTTTGATGAGTTTTATCGCAGGATGCAGGAGGGCGCATCGACGAGAACATCCCAGATCAATGTGGAAGAGTTCCGGGAATATTTTGAGCCGTTCCTGAAAGCGGGGAAGGATATTTTACATGTGACGCTTTCTTCCGGCATTTCCGGTGTGTTTAATTCGGCAAAACTGGCGGCCGATGAACTGATGGAGCAGTATCCGGACAGGAAGATCTATGTGGTGGATTCTCTGGGAGCGTCTTCGGGCTATGGTCTGATCATGGATAAAATGGCGGATCTGCGGGACGAGGGAAAAACACTTGAGGAGGCGCATCAGTGGCTGGAAGAAAATAAGCTGAAACTGCATCACTGGTTTTTCTCCACGGATCTGACATTTTATATCAGAGGCGGCCGGATCTCCAAAACAGCGGGAACGGTAGGGATGGTGTTAAATATCTGCCCGCTTTTAAATATGGATAACGAGGGAAGGCTGATCCCTAGACAGAAGATCAGGACAAAGAAAAAAGTAATACAGGAAATTACCGAAAAGATGAAAGAACACGCACAGAACGGGACAGACTATAGTGGGAAGTGTTATATTTCCCAGTCAGCATGTTACGAAGATGCGAAAAAGGTGGCGGATCTTGTGGAGGAGGCGTTTCCAAAGCTGTCAGGGAAAGTGGTTATCAACAACATCGGCACCACCATCGGCAGCCATACGGGACCAGGAACAGTGGCACTGTTTTTCTGGGGTGACGCAAGAAAGGACTGAACCTTGAAAAAAGCGATATGCACAGGCGCGGATAAAAGTGTGGCGATGAAGCGGGCGCAGATTTTGCTGAGGATCCTTGTCATGGTCATGTTTTTTGCCTCTGTTCTGTTTATCTGGCATAATTCGATGGAGAGCGCGGAGGTTTCCGCCGGGCGAAGCGGAAGAGTAACTGAAGCGGTCAACGGAGTGCTGGAATCCATGGGAAGAGAGGCCGTCACGGAACATTTTGTCCGAAAAATGGCTCATTTTTCAGAATATGGCCTGGAGGGCGTATTGACGGTACTTTTGTTTGTGGTATACTGTTTGAAACCAAAAAAAAATATGATTCTGTCTGTCCTGACAGGATTGTTTACGGCAGTGGTGGATGAGTCGATCCAGTTTTTTTCGGCGGGAAGGGCTCCAGGTGTTCTGGATGTCTGTATTGATATGGCCGGTTTTATCTGCGGCATGCTGTTTATGGTGGCAGCATATTATATCGTTCAGACGGGCCGTGTGATACTGCATGACCGCACTGTTCGGAGAGGATGATACATGAGCGAAAAAAGGGATACGAAAGAAAAACAGGCAAAAAAGCTTCAGGAACTGAAAAAACTTGTGAAGATGGAAATAGAGGGGGGAGGCATATCGGCGGAGGAACTGGAAGACGTCCTCTGGGAGGCGCTTGTTTTGCTGGAAGGGAAGAATTTTGAGACGGCGAAACATTTAAACTACAGTTATTCTATTAAAGGGTATGAGATATTTGTCAGCAGAAAAGACAAGTCCATCACCCGCTCCACGGTAAATCTTTCCCTCTGGAATGCGATGGAGCTGCAAAAGGCGGGTTTGCCTGTCAGCGGCCCGAAAAAGTTAAAGACTTTCGGGGCCAGTTATCTGTATCCGATTTTCATGGAGATCGGTGTGATCGTGCAGGATGAGATGGAACAGCTTTCCCTGGAACTGTAAGACCGCTTCGGGATACACACTTGCTTCGCCAGGCGCTGGCAAATAACCGGAATAAGTCGGAGGAAACTTTATGGCAAAGAGAATGCTTGACTGTTATGCTTCTGATTTTCAGAAGTTTACGAAAGAGGATCTTCTGGAATCCATTTTAAAAAGTGAGGGGCGGATTATCGCCTGTGAGACCATAGGAACGCTGCAGCCCATGCTGGGGAATGTGACCAATGCGGAGTTTGTGGCGGCCATGGGAGCGGATGTCGTACTGCTCAATATGTTTGATGTGATAAAACCGGTGGTGAACGGACTGCCAAAGACAGAGCCGGAAAATACGGTGCGGCTCATAAAAAAGCTTACCGGGAGGCCGGTGGGGATCAATCTGGAACCTGTAAAAGAAGGGGAAGAGGGAGAGACAGAACCCATGTGGAAGATGTCCCCGGGGCGCAGAGCCACCGTGGAGAATGCAAAGCGGGCGGCGGAGATGGGGGTGGATCTGATTCTGCTGACCGGGAATCCGGGGATGGGCGTCAGCAATCCGGCTATCATTGAAACGTTAAAGCGTTACCGGGAAGCCGTGGGGGATCAGGTGGCGCTTGCCGCAGGGAAGATGCACGCGGCGGGGATCCTGTCGGAAGCGGCAGAAAATATCATGACGAAAGAGGACGTGGAGAGCTTTGTGAAAGCCGGCACCGATATCATTCTTCTGCCGGCGCCGGGGACTGTGCCGGGGATTACCGTGGAGTATGCGAAGGAACTTGTAACCTGCGCCCATGAACTGGGAGCCATGACAATCACTGCCATCGGGACGTCCCAGGAGGGGGCTGATACGGACACGATAAAGCGGCTTGCGTTACTGTGCAAGATGACCGGGACGGATATCCACCATCTGGGGGATGCCGGGTACGGTGGTATGTCCCTGCCGGAAAATATATTCGCTTATTCCACGGCAGTCCGGGGAATAAGGCATACTTACCACAGGATGGCGGCATCGGTGGAGAGATAGGGGGATTAATGCTGCGGAGAGTCCGGACAGGATATATGCATCCTGTCCTGCGGTACCGTCTGGCCGAAGTCACAAAAAGATCTGCCTCGCATATAATGGCGTAAGAGAATATATGCGGGGATTTTTTATGCCAGAAAATAAACTGCATGCTGCGCAGAATGACTATACAGACAGAGGAAAACTGCAGATCAATGTGACTTCCACACTGGGATTTTTCCCGGTGACGGATGCAAAAGTTACGGTAACGCTTTCAGGACAGCCAGATACGGTCATAGAGGAACTGAATACGGATATTTCGGGACAGACGGTGGAGATTGAACTGCCGGCGCCACCGCTTGACTACTCGTTAGAGCCGGAACAGGAGGTGCAGCCCTATGCTGACTATGATATTGCCGTGACGGCGCCGGGATATGAGACGGTTGTTGTGGAAGGCGTGCAGATACTGCCGGAAGTGGAATCCATTCAGCCCATCAGTATGATTCCTCAGGAGGTGGAGACAGCGCCGGAGGAGGATATTGTAATACCGCCTCATACTCTGTTTGGGGAGTATCCGCCGAAAATTGAGGAAGATGAAGTCAAGCCGATAGATGAGGACGGGGAGATCGTTTTGAGCAGAGTGGTGATACCGGAGACAGTGGTGGTACATGACGGACTGCCGACGGATACGTCAGCGCCGAATTACTATGTGCCCTACAGAGACTATATCAAGAATGTGGCTTCCTCGGAGATTTATGCTACCTGGCCGGAACAGACGATCTACGCCAATGTTTTAGCTATTATGTCCTTCACCCTGAACAGAGTGTATACGGAGTGGTACAGGAATCAGGGACGCAATTTCACGATCACCTCTTCCACTGCCTATGACCAGAAATGGATGCGGGGCAGAAATATTTACAGCAATATCAGTTATCTGGTGGATACGATCTTTGCAAATTATCTGTCAAGGCCCGGTGTACGGCAGCCCATTTTTACCTCATACTGCAACGGTACGACCGTCACATGCAACGGTCTTTCTCAGTGGGGCTCCAAGTATCTGGGAGATCAGGGGTACTCTGCTATAGAGATCATACGCTATTACTATGGGAGCGATATGTATATCAATACGGCGACCAGCGTTTCCGGTGTGCCTTCGTCCTGGCCGGGATATAATCTGACCATAGGCGCCAGAGGGGATAAAGTGCGGCAGATTCAGGAACAGCTTAACCGCATTGCTCAGAATTATCCGGCTATTCCGGTGGTTCCTGCAGATGGCATCTATGGGCCGAGAACGGCGGAGACTGTCAGAGTGTTCCAGCGGATATTCGGCCTTCCTGTGTCGGGGATTGTAGACTACCCGACATGGTATAAAATCTCTGCAGTTTACGTGGCAGTAACAAGGATAGCGGAGCCCGGAACATGATTAAAACCTGGAACAACTACTTAAAATAGATATATTTGATGAAAAAATGAAAAATAGACGGTTATAAACAGCTGTTACATATGATTTTTATTCTATTTTTCATTTTCATGTAAAATATTTTTGGAGCTTCCTGTATAATTCAAATATAGGGAATTCCAAGAAGGGTGGTTGATA
>CAJTPM010000053.1 GCA_910578085.1 uncultured Lachnospiraceae bacterium
CCAGAACCGCTATCTGGAAGCCAATGACCGCCCGGAGCGTGTGGACTTGCGTTCCTATGCCAGACAGGGGCTTGATATTGTCCCCACTGTCCATGAGGGTGCTGCTGTCCGGCAGATGGAAAAACGTGGTATCCAGACGAATATCGGCAATCTGAACCGGGAAATCAGAGCCGCCAACCGCCTGATGAAGTCCATCCGGCAGCTTATCCAAAACCTCAAAGGCTGGATTACCGAGCTGGGAGAAAAACGGAAAGAGCTGCTTGCACAAAAAGCGGCGGAGGAAGCGGTCTTTCTTCCAAATCTGCTGATGAAGTATATGGAGATACGAAAGGAAGAACGGAAGGACTGGACAAGGGCTGGACAGAACCGGGGGACTTCACAGGACTTAAAGGCAGTCAGCGAAGCCCTGTCCTATCTCCGGCAAAAGGGGCTTTCTACTGTGGAGGACTTAGAAGTATTTCTGGAATCTTCCGGGAAATCAGCCGCAGATTACCGCAATCAGATGAAGCCAAAGGAAGCCCGCAGCAAAGTGATTGACGGGATTCTTGCCAGCCGGACAGACAGCAAGGAATGTAAGCCCGTCTATGACAAGTACCAGAAGATATTTTTTAAGAAAACAAAGGAAAAATTCAAACAGGAACACCCGGAGGTTGCCCGGTATGAGAAAGCCGCCGCCTACCTTGCTAAGCACCCGGACGATAAGGACAGCACTCAAAAGGAACTGCAAGAGGAGCAGGAAACGCTTCTCAGCGAAATCGCAGAGCTGAAAGTACCGCTGACCGAGGTACAGGAGGATTTGAAGAAGCTGCGGGACATCCGTTATTGGGTACGGAAAGCCACACCCGGCACAGAGGAAAGTAAAGAGCCACCCAAGAAACAGCCCATCAAGGAAGCCTTGCAGGATAAGGTGGACGAGAAAAAGGCTAAAAGAACTATCCCGGCGCAGACAAAACGCAAACAACAGGATATGGAACTTTAACAGACACTTGCCATTTTCAATCAGAGAATGTCAGGTGTTTTTTCTTTTTTTCAAGGAGGGACAGATTTGAATGTATTTGAAGCTGTGAAGCAGTCCGTCACAACCAGACAGGCTGCGGAGCATTATGGAATCCATGCAGGGCGGAACGGGATGGCTTGCTGCCCGTTCCATCACGATAAAACCCCAAGCATGAAGCTGGATCGGCGTTACCACTGCTTCGGTTGCGGTGCGGATGGGGATGTGATTGATTTTGCCGCCGCCCTGTATGGGCTGGGAAAGAAAGAAGCCGCCGTACAACTGGCACAGGACTTCGGGCTTTCCTATGAGGACTGGAAGCCGCCGGGAAAGGCAAAAAAGCCCAAGCCCTGGCAGAAATCCCCGGAGGAACAGTTTCAAGAAGCAAAGAGCCGCTGCTTCCGTATTCTTGCCGATTATCTCCATCTGCTTCGGGCATGGAGAACGGACTACGCCCCACACTCCCCGGAGGAAGCCTTTCATCCCCGGTTTATAGAAGCCTTACAGAAGCAAGACCAAGTGGAGTATCTGCTGGATGTGCTGCTGTTCGGGGAAACAGAGGAAAAAGCGGCTTTGATTACGGACTACGGAAAGGATGTGATACAGCTTGAACAGCGAATGGCAGAGCTTGCCGCCGCAGACGCAGCAAGAACTAAAAAACACCATGAACGCCATGCAGCCACCCCAGAGCATTGAGGAAATCAAGGAGGGGCTGGAAACTACCGAGAAAGGCGGCGTCCGTCAGAGTATACGGAACTGCCTGACTGTATTCCAGCGTGACCCGCTGCTTTCCGGGGCTATCGCATACAATATCCTGACTGACCGCAAGGACATCATAAAGCCCATCGGCTTCCACAGGGAAAGCACCCCCCTGAACGATACAGATATGAAGTATCTGCTTCTCTATCTGGAAGAAACCTACGGGCTTACCAATGAGAAAAAGATTGATAACGCCATCGGGATTGTGGCGAATGAAAACAAGTACCACCCCATCCGGGATTATTTAAGTTCCCTTGTGTGGGACGGGACAGAGCGAATCCGCTTCTGCCTGCGGCACTTTCTGGGGGCTGACGCAGACGATTACACCTATGAAGCGTTGAAGCTGTTCCTGCTGGGTGCAATCTCACGAGCCTTTCAGCCGGGGTGCAAGTTTGAAATCATGCTTTGTCTGGTAGGCGGTCAGGGGGCTGGCAAGTCCACCTTCTTCCGTCTGCTGGCAATCCGGGACGAGTGGTTCTCCGATGATTTGCGGAAGCTGGACGATGACAATGTGTACCGCAAGCTGCAAGGTCACTGGATTATCGAAATGTCGGAAATGATGGCAACCGCAAACGCCAAGAGCATTGAGGAAATCAAGTCATTTTTAAGCCGGCAGAAAGAGGTTTACAAGATACCCTATGAAACCCACCCGGCAGACCGCCCCCGTCAGTGCGTGTTTGGCGGCACTTCCAATGCCCTTGATTTTCTTCCCCTTGACCGTTCCGGCAACCGCCGCTTTATCCCCGTCATGGTGTACCCGGAGCAAGCCGAGGTTCACATTTTGGAGGACGAAGCCGCTTCCAGAGCCTATATCGAGCAGATGTGGGCGGAAGCGATGGAGATTTACCGAAGCGGCAGGTTCAAGCTGGCTTTCAGCCCCGCCATGCAGCGGTATCTCAAAGAACACCAGCGGGATTTTATGCCGGAGGACACCAAAGCCGGAATGATACAGGCGTATCTTGATAAGTACACCGGGAGCATGGTCTGTTCCAAGCAGCTCTACAAGGAAGCCTTGAACCATGCCTTTGACGAACCGAAGCAATGGGAAATCCGGGAAATCAACGAGATTATGAACCAGTGCATTTCCGGCTGGCGGTACTTCCCGAATCCAAGAATGTTTTCAGAATATGGCAGACAAAAGGGCTGGGAGCGTGAAAACCCGGCAACGGACTCCGGCAACCCGTCTGAAAAAATGGTGGACGGTTTTGTGGAGGTCACAGAACAGATGGAGCTTCCATTCTGAAAATGACAGCCTGTTGCACACCCTGTTGCTATCCCGTTGCCGAGCCGGTTGCCGGAGAAAATCCCATAACTGCGGGCTTTTCTCCCCTATGACAACCAAAACAACAGAAAAATAAAAGAAAAATATAAATAGTAACCATCGCCAGATTGAGATTGTTTGCAAGGTCTTTTGAAGCCCGTTGCCGGACTTCGTTGCCGACACCCTCTGTCTGGCTATTTTCATGTATGGAGGATAACTGCCTATGGCAAAAAACAAAACAGAGATTCATGTGACTACTGTGTTTGACGGGGAGCTTGACGCAACCGATGTGTTCGTCAGCCTGATTTCCCAGAAATATGGAAAGACAAATTCAAAAGAATATCTTGCTAAAAAGAAAGATTTGAAGTATAATGAAGATGAGGTTCAAAAGAGCCAGATA
Source organism: uncultured Lachnospiraceae bacterium (assembly GCA_910578085.1). Classification (GTDB taxonomy): domain Bacteria; phylum Bacillota; class Clostridia; order Lachnospirales; family Lachnospiraceae; genus 1XD8-76. Next base: position 3,415 of record CAJTPM010000053.1, read on the forward strand.
CCGTCTGGATTGTGTGGGTAAATGGCTATGATGAACGAAATGGAATACAGAACAATCGGTTCGGCACTTGCCGGGGGCTATCGTGCAGCGGTCTATTGCAGACTGTCAAAGGACGATGACCTGCAAGGCGAAAGTGCCAGTATCGCAAACCAGCGTGATATGCTGGAAAAATACTGCGAAAAGCAGGGATGGGAGGTTGTGGCAGTCTATCAGGACGATGGCTTCACAGGTCTTAATATGGAGCGTCCTGATTTACAGAGAATGTTGAGAGCCATTGAGCGCAGGCAAATCAACCTTGTCATCACGAAAGACCTCAGCCGACTGGGGCGGAACTATCTGCAAACCGGGCATTTGATTGAGGACTTTTTCCCAAGAAACGGTGTCCGCTATATCGCCATGAATGACGGTATCGACACCCTGCGGGATAACAACGACATCGCCCCGTTCAAGAATATCCTGAACGAGATGTACAGCAAGGATATTTCCAAGAAAGTCCATTCCTCTTATCTTCTGAAAGCGCAGAAAGGACAGTTTACCGGGTGTCTTGCCCCGTTTGGGTATCGGAAAGACCCGGAGGACAAAAACCATCTGCTCATTGACGAGGAAACCGCCCCGATTGTGCGGCTGATTTTCGGATATGCCCTGAACGGTCATGGTCCGAACTATATCCGCAGACGGCTGGAGGAAGAAAAAATCCCCTGCCCCACATGGTGGAACCGGGAACGGGGGCTTCGCAATACCCGCACCAAATGGGAAAAGAAAGACCCGGAAAACGGGCGGTATATGTGGGACTTCTCCGTTATCAAAGACCTTTTGATGAATCCCGTCTACACCGGGGCGATTGCTTCCCAGAAAAAAGACTACCGCTTCAAAATCGGCACGATTGGGGAAAAGAAGCCGGAGGACTGGATTGTGGTGGAGGGACAGCATGAACCGCTGATTGACCGCATGAGTTTTGACATTGTGCAGAACAAGCTGAAATCCCGCCAGCGTCCGGGGCAGACCAATGAAATCAGCCTGTTTGCCGGACTGCTAAAATGCGGCGAGTGTGGGAAGTCGCTGACGATACGCTACACAAACGCAAAACATCCCCAGCGGATATACTCCTGCAAAACCTACAATGCCTTTGGAAAGAACCACTGCACCCAGCACCGGATTGATTATGACACCCTTTACAGCCATGTGCTGCGGAAAATACGGGAATGTGCCAGAGCTGCCCTGATGGACGGGGAAGCGGTTGCCGACCGCCTGACCAATACCTGTGAAGCCGAGCAGCGGGAACAGCGGGAAGCAATGGAACGCTCCCTTACAAGGGACGAGGAACGGATTGAGGTTCTGGACAAAATGGTAATGCGGCTTTATGAGGATATGATTGCAGGGCGTATCAGTGAGCAGAACTTCAACACCATGCTGGAAAGGACACAGACCGAGCAGACGGAGCTTAAAACAAAAGTGTCCGAGGGCAGGAAGCGGCTGTCCGATGAAGTCCAGCTTGCCAATGACGCAAAACAATGGGTGGAAGCCATTCAGGAATACGCCAACATCACAGAGCTGGACGCAGCCACCCTCAACCGCTTAATCAAAGAAATCGTCGTGCATGAGCGCATTGACGAAAATAAAACAAGACACATTTCTATCGAAATTCATTTTAATCTCAAACCCATCCCGGAGGTGGAACAGGTCACTGCCTGACCTGTCCCGCCGGGACGGTTCTCTTAACAACACCATATAGATTTTTTGTACGCCGCCGCCCGCCATCGAGCAGAGTTTTTACACCTAATTGGGGATAAAACAGCTCATGGCGGGCGGCGGCGTTGCCCTGATCGGCATGACCCTTGTACCCCTGCTTTCCGGGCTGTTCGGTTAAAAAGCGCAGGTAAGAGCCTATGCAGAGCATACTTGACGCGATCACGGAATGGATAAAGGAAATCCTCATAGGAGCCATTAACGGGAACCTGTCAACTATGTTCGGGGACGTAAACGAGAAAGTCGGCACAATCGCCGCCGAGGTAGGGCAGACCCCGCAGGGGTGGAACGCGGGCATTTTCAGCATGATACGCTCATTATCAGAAAATGTCATTGTCCCCATAGCGGGGCTTGTCATTACTTACGTCCTATGCGTGGAGCTAATCAGCATGGTAACGGAAAAGAACAATATGCACGACGTTGACACGTTTATGTTTTTCAAGTGGTTTTTCAAGGCGTGGGTGGCGGTGTACCTTGTCACCCACACCTTTGATATTACTATGGCAGTCTTTGACGTTGCGCAGCACGTCGTTTCCGGCGCGGCGGGGGTGATAAGCGGCAGCACAGACATTGATGTTGCCGCCGCCCTTGCTTCCATGCAGGAGGGGCTTGACGCAATGGAAATCCCCGAACTTTTATTACTGGTTATGGAAACAAGCCTTGTGAGCCTTTGCATGAAAATCATGTCCGTACTGATAACCGTTGTCCTCTACGGCAGAATGATAGAAATTTACCTTTACTGTTCCGTGTCGCCTATCCCATTTGCAACAATGACAAATAAAGAATGGGGGCAGATCGGCAACAACTACTTAAAAGCCCTGTTCGCTATCGGCTTTCAAGGCTTCCTCATTATGGTGTGCGTCGGCATTTACGCGGTGCTGGTGAACAATATCACCGTGGCGGACAACCTACACAGCGCGATATTCTCCCTTGCTGCTTATACGGTGATCCTCTGCTTTTCCCTGTTCAAATCCGGCGCACTTGCTAAGTCCATTTTCGCGGCGCACTAAAGGCGTGTCAAGGGCAGGGTGGAGATTTTCAGAGCGAAGCGGAGAAAATACGACCCGACCTTGACGCGGGAAAACCCCATAGAATAGGGACAGGCAAAGGGCAAAGATTGACCTTTGCCTTGATTACCCTTTATGGAGCTTAAAAGGAAGCATACGGAAAGGAGGGACAAGAAACCATTGAAAAGAAATACGGCATAATCTACGCCGATCCCCCGTGGAAGTACGCACAGAAGCGGCTTTCCGGCGCGGCAGAACACCACTACCCGACCATGAGCATAGAGGAACTTTGCGCGCTTCCCGTGGCTGACCTTGCGGCAGAGGACAGCGCGCTTTTTTTGTGGGCGACATTCCCACAGCTCCCCGAAGCCCTGCGGCTTATCAAGGCTTGGGGCTTTTCCTACAAGACCGCCGCCTTTGTATGGCTGAAACTCAATAAAAAGTCCTATACATGGTTTTACGGCTTGGGATTTTGGACGCGGGGAAACGCGGAACTCTGCTTATTTGCCACACGGGGACACCCAAAGCGGAAGTCTGCGGGAATACATCAATTCATTATTTCCCCTATCGAGCAGCACAGCAAAAAGCCGGACATAACGCGGGAAAAAATCATTGCCCTTATGGGCGACATTCCCCGGATAGAGCTTTTCGCAAGGCAGGAAACGGCGGGCTGGGACACATGGGGGAATGAAACAAAGAACAGCATAGAGCTTTGACGGAAAGGAGGTTTTCGGTATGGCGTATGTACCCGTACCAAAGGATTTATCAAAGATAAAAACAAAAGTCGCTTTCAACCTCACGAAGCGGCAGATCGTTTGTTTCGCGGCAGCACTCATTATCGGCTTGCCGCTTTTTTTCTTGCTAAAGGACAGCGCGGGAACCAGCGCGGCGGCATTTGTGATGATCGTCGTCATGCTGCCCTGCTTCCTCATGGCAATGTACGAGAAACACGGACAGCCCCTTGAAACCGTGGTGAAAAACATCATACAGACAAAATTTGTCCGACCAAAGGAGCGACCCTATCAGACGCAGAATTTATACGCTGTCTTGGAAAAGCAGCGGAAACTGGAAAAGGAGGTATCAGCGATTGTCAAAGGAACCAACCAAAGGCGGCGCACCGGGAAAAAGCCCCGGAACTAAGGCGAAGCGGAAACTGACCCGCAGCGAGAAGAAACAGATCGCCGCCGCAATCAGACAGGCAAAGGGGGACGGAAAGGCGCACACCGCCCAGCAGACAATCCCCTACATCAACCTGTACCCGGACGGGATATGCCGGATAACGGAAAAGAAATACAGCAAGAGCATTGTCTACGAGGATATAAACTACCAGCTTGCACAGGCAGACGACAAGACCGCCATTTTTGAAAACTGGTGTGACTTCCTCAACTATTTTGACGCTTCCGTTTCGGTGCAGCTCTCTTTCATCAATCAAGGGACGCAGCGGGAGGAAGCGGAAAAAGCAATCAACATTCCGGCACAGGAGGACGCTTTCAACTCTATCCGCACGGAGTACGGGGATATGCTGAAAAGCCAGCTTTCCAAAGGGAACAACGGGCTTGTGAAGCACAAATATATCACGTTCAGTATTGAAGCGGACAACATGAGCGCGGCAAAATCCCGGCTTTCCCGTATCGAAACGGACATACTGAACAATTTCAAGGTGCTGGGGGTATCTGCCCGACCGCAGACAGGCTATGAACGGTTACAGACCATGCACGGGGTATTCCACCCGGAGGGGGAGCCGTTTCAATTTGATTTTTCATGGCTTGCCCCGTCCGGGCTTACCACAAAGGACTTTATCGCCCCGCCCTCATTCCGTTTTGGCGAGGGGCGGTATTTCCGCATGGGGAAAAAGATTGGCGCGGTGTCGTTCTTACAGATACTTGCGCCGGAGTTAAACGACCGCATTTTAGCGGATATGTTAGACCTTGAAACGGGTGTGATTGTCAACCTGCATATCCACAGTATCGACCAGACGGAAGCAATCAAGACCGTCAAGAGGAAAATCACCGACCTTGACAAAATGAAGATCGAGGAACAGAAGAAAGCCGTCCGCGCAGGGTACGACATGGATATAATCCCGTCCGACCTTGCCACGTTTGGCGGCGAAGCGAAAAATCTCTTGCAGGATTTACAGAGCCGCAATGAAAGAATGTTCCTCTTGACTTTCCTTGTGGTGAACATGGCAGACACAAAAAGAAAGCTGGAAAATGACATTTTCGCGGCGGCGGGGATTGCACAGAAATATAACTGCGCCCTCACCCGGCTTGACTACCAGCAGGAAGCGGGGCTGATGTCAAGCGTCCCTATCGGTGAGAACCTTATCCCTATACAGCGGGGCTTGACGACTTCCAGCACAGCAATCTTTATCCCCTTTATCACGCAGGAGCTTTTTCAGAGGGGCGCAAGCCTTTATTACGGGCTGAACGCTCTTTCCAACAACATGATCTTATGCGACCGCAAGCAGCTTAAAAATCCCAACGGCTTAATCTTGGGAACGCCGGGAAGCGGGAAATCCTTTGCGGCGAAGCGGGAAATGACAAACGCTTTCCTCATTACGGACGACGACATTATTATCTGCGATCCCGAAGCCGAGTATTACCCCCTTGTGCAAAGATTACAGGGACAGGTGATAAGGCTTTCCCCCACCAGCCCGCACTACGTCAACCCTATGGATATAAACCTCAACTATTCCGAGGACGACAACCCGCTTGCGCTGAAAAGCGATTTTATCCTCTCCCTTTGTGAGCTGATCGTCGGCGGCAAGGAGGGCTTGCAGCCCGTGGATAAGACCGTCATTGACCGCGCTGTTAGGAACGTGTACCGTCCTTTCCTTGCAGCCCCCGACCCGGCAAAAATGCCGATTTTGGGCGACCTTTACGACGAGCTTTTGAAGCAGCCGGAGCCGGAAGCGGCGCGTATCGCGGCGGCATTGGAGCTTTACGTTTCCGGGAGCCTTAACGTCTTTAACCACAGGACAAATGTAGAGCTTAACAACCGCCTTGTCTGCTTTGACATTAAACAGCTTGGGAAGCAGCTCAAAAAGCTGGGTATGCTGATTGTTCAAGATCAAGTGTGGAACCGTGTCACCGTGAACCGGGCAGCGAAGAAGTCCACACGGTATTTTATGGACGAATTTCACCTGTTACTGAAAGACGAACAGACCGCCGCTTACAGCGTCGAAATCTGGAAGCGTTTCAGAAAGTGGGGCGGCATACCCACAGCCATTACGCAGAACGTGAAAGACCTTTTGGCAAGCCGGGAAGTGGAAAATATCTTTGAGAACAGCGATTTTGTCCTCATGCTCAATCAAGCGGCGGGCGACCGGGCTATCCTTGCGAAGCAGCTCAACATCTCCCCGCAGCAAATGAGCTACGTCACCCATTCCGAAGCGGGCGAGGGGCTTTTATTTTATGGAAATGTCATTTTGCCCTTTGTAGACCGTTTTCCGAAAGATACCGAGCTGTACCGTGTTATGACGACAAAGCCGGAGGAAGTGGGCGGCGCGTAACCCGCAGATTATTTTATCAGCCTTGCGCCCTCTTGGGGGGCGCAGTTTGGAGGTGAACCACCATGAAGCAGTACAAAGCCCGTGACAAGATCACGCAGAAAATGAGCCGCGACGGGGCTATCGAGGTAAACGGGGCGACAGGGAAACAAAAGCGTATCAGCAAACGGGCGCGGGAAGCTGCCTTACTGAAAACGCCGGAGCAACAGGCAGCACAAGACGCACAGGCAGCGCAGCCCATACCGGGCAATCCCGCGCCGGACATATCCCCCAATGCGCCGCCCCTGCCCCATGCGCCGGGGACGGAAGCCGCACAGGACACGGGAACCGCCGAGCGCGTCTTAGAGCATATCGACGGGGCGCACACCCGCAGAGCCAGCAAAAAGGCGGCACGGAAAGCACAGGCAGAAGCAGAAAGCCGCGCCCGCACTTCCCGGCTGCAATTCACCGAGGAAGAACGGGCAACGCCGGAGCTGGAAAAGTATATCAAGAAATCCGACAAAGCCGCTGACAGGCTGGACGAAGCAAGGGCGAAAATCCCAAAGGAAAAGAAACTTGTGGGGGAGCGTACCTTTGACGAAGCCACCGGGAAAGGCAAGACCCGCCTGCGCTTCGAGGAACGGGAAAAGCCCATGAACGGCGGCAAAGACCATAAAAACCCGTTATCCCGCCCCGCGCAGGAAGCGGGTATTTTCGTCCATAACAAGGTACATTCCGTGGAAAAGGACAATTCCGGCGTGGAGGGTGCGCACAAATCCGAGGAAACCGCCGAAAAAGCCGCGAAGTACGGGGCGCGGAAAGTCAAGGAGGGCTACCGCAGCCACAAGCTCAAACCCTACCGGGCGGCGGCAAAGGCTGAAAAGGCGGCGCAGAAAGCAAACGCCAACTATCTCTACCAAAAGGCACTCCATGACAACCCGCAGATCGCAGCGTCAAATCCATTCTCCCGGTACATGCAGAAGCAGCGCATTAAAAAGCAGTATGCAAAGACTGTCAAGGCACAGGGCGCAAAGTCTGTCAAGAACGCAGCGGAGAACACAAGAAAAGCCGCCAAAAAGACCGCCGAGGGAACCAAAAAGGCAATCGCATTTGTGGGGCGACACCCGGCGGGCGTATGTATCGCCATAGGTGCGCTGCTGCTTTTCATTATGATTTCTTCCGCATTATCTTCTTGTGGAGCTATGTTTTCCGGCATGATTAACGGCATTGTCGGGACTTCCTACACGTCGGAGGACGCGGATTTAGTCGCCGTGGAAAATAACTATGCGGCACTGGAAACGGACTTGCAGCGCAGGATTGACAATATCGAGCGCGACAATCCCGGCTATGACGAGTACCGCTATGACCTTGACAGTATCGGGCATAACCCCCATGAATTAGCGTCCTATCTGACCGCGCTTTTACAGACCTACACCCCGGCGACCGCACAGGCAGAAATACAGCGTATCTTTGAACTTCAATATACCCTCACTCTGACGGAGGAAGTGGAAATACGTTACCGCACAGAAACAAGCACAGACCCGGACACCGGGGAAACCACCACCGAGGAAGTCCCCTATGAGTATTTTATCCTCAATATCAAGCTGGAGAACAAGCCCATATCCGAGCTTGCGCCGGGACTGCTTACGCCGGAGCAGCTTGAAATGTTCCGGGTGTACTTGGAAACCAGCGGAAACAAACCCCTTATTTTCGGCGGCGGTTCCCCGGACGGGAACCCGTCGGAGGATTTAAGCGGGGTGCAGCTTGTCAACGGTACACGCCCCGGAAATACCGCCGTGGTAGACCGGGCAAAGTCACAGGTAGGCAATGTAGGGGGACAGCCCTATTGGAGCTGGTACGGCTTCAACAGCCGCGTGGAATGGTGCGCCTGTTTCGTTTCATGGTGCTACAATCAAGCCGGGAAAAGCGAGCCGCGCTTTGCCGCGTGCCAGTCACAGGGCGTACCGTGGTTCCAGTCACGGGGGCAATGGGGCGCGAGGGGCTATGAGAATATCGCCCCCGGCGACGCGATCTTTTTTGACTGGGACGGGGACGGGAGCGCAGACCATGTGGGGCTTGTAATCGGCACGGATGGGCAGCGCGTTTACACCGTCGAGGGCAATTCCGGCGACGCTTGCAAGATAAAAAGCTACCCCCTTGACTATGGCTGTATCAAAGGGTACGGCTTGATGAATTGGAACTGAACACATTTTTGACTATGAAAGGAGTTTTACACTATGGCAGCAAACAAGATTGACCGTATCAACCGGGAGATTGAAAAGACCCACGAGAAGATCACCGAGTATCAGAACAAGCTCAAAGGGCTGGAAGCGCAGAAAACCGAAGCGGAGAATTTGCAGATCGTCCAGCTTGTGCGCTCTATGCGGCTTTCCCCGCAGGAGCTTACCGCCATGCTGCAAAACGGGGCAATCCCCGGCATGACCCCCGCGCCCGTTTTAAGCGGCGCAGACAATGACGAACAGGAGGAAAACGAAGATGAAGAATAAGAAAACCCTTAAAATGCTTTTGACCCTTTGCGCCGCCCTTATCCTCATGGGCGGCTTTTCCGTCACCGCCTACGCGCAGACCCCGGAGGGACAGGACGACGCGACCGACGACAGCGGCGTTGTCTACGAGGAACCCGAAAAGGAAGAACCCCTCACCCCGGACGGGAACGCGACGCTGGTTGACGATTTCGGCGGCAACAAGCAGCTTATCACCGTGACGACCAAAAACGGCAATTACTTTTATATCCTCATTGACCGGGACGACGAGGGGGAAAACACCGTGCATTTCCTCAATCAAGTGGACGAAGCCGACCTTATGGCACTCATGGAGGACGGGAGCGAAAAGACGGAGCCGCCCACAGTCTGCAACTGTACGGAGAAATGCGAAGCCGGGAAAGTAAATGTAAGCTGCCCCGTCTGCAAGGACAACATGACCGCTTGCAGCGGCAAGGCAGCGGAGCCGGAACCCGACGAGCCGGAGGAACCAAAGGAGAAGAAAACAGGCACGGGCGGGCTGCTGCTCTTTCTGATCGTCGCCATTGCCGGGGGCGGCGGTGCTTTCTATTACTTTAAGATTATGAAGCCCAAACAGGACGTAAAGGGCGGCACAGACCTTGACGATTTCGATTTTGACGATTACGACGAGGACGAGCCGGAGCCGGGGAAATGGAGGACGAGGAAGCATGACCCTGTTCACCGAAAACCCCTTAGAAAGAATGATGATACAGAAACCGGGGGACGGGCGGCGTGGAAAATCGCCGCCCGCTTCCATTCCCCCGCACTGCAAGGGCTGTCCCTACAACCGGGAACCGCCCTGCGTGGGGTACTGTATCAAGAAGCTGACAGAGAAGAAAAACACGGGAAAATGAAAGGAGGAATTTTTATTGACTTCACATAGATTAGTCATTGCAGAAAAGCCCAGCGTCGCGGCAAGTATCGCTGCCGCGCTTGGGGTAAAAGAGAAAAAGGACGGATATATCGAGGGCGGGGGCTACCTCATTTCTTGGTGTGTCGGTCATTTGGTGGAGCTTGCGGACGCTGCCGCCTATGGGGAGCAGTATAAAAAATGGAGCTATGAGAGCTTACCCATTCTGCCGGAGGAATGGCAGTACACCGTCGCCGCCGACAAGGGGAAACAGTTCAAAACCTTAAAAGAGCTTATGCACCGCGCCGACGTTTCCGAAGTGGTGAACGCTTGCGATGTTGGATAGTGCGGAGGGGCGACAAACAAATACAAATAAAAAAGGGACTTCCTCAATCCTTAAAAGGCTATGACAGTATCGGTTATAGTCTTTTTTCATGCGGTAATTACCGTATGAAATGAACTCCTATTCCCCAAGCGGAGAAATACCCAACAACAGTATTCCGCAATCAAATCTCCCAACAAGTAACGAGAAAAAATCATATATCAACACCGAAACCAATCAATCATATCAATCCATATCACAGGAGGGCAAAGACCATGAATAAAAAGCAGGAACAACAGATTTTGGACTATTACAGTACCGCCGACAAATATATCCGTAGCAAGACACACTCCAATGCGCATCAGACTGTATTTACGAAAGAAAACGATAAATACCAGTGGCTTGTGTTGGAACAGAAAAGCCAGTGTGAAGTCGAGGTAAGGCAGACCGACAGGCATGGAACAATCACAGCGAGGGATAATTACGAACTGACAAAAAATCTCCCTAAGTGCGTGGGCGTGGAGCGTTTATGTGAGGGCGCAAATATACAGATACCTTTTAACGCTGATGAAATCAATCTGATTTACCAGTTTGGAGAACAGGGAAAAGCGGAAACGTGCGCCAGTCTGTCTGCTATTCTTCCGCAGATAAAAGACGATAACACAAAGCAGATAGTAAGTAGCACCTTAAAGAAATTAAATTCCCTGTCAGAAGAAACGTGTGCGGAACTGACCGCCACCACCAAAAGACGGAAACTGACCGAGCGTGACCACTCCATAAGGACAAGGTTAGCCAAAGCAAAGGAACAGGCAAAACAGCCGACAGTTTCCGAGGGAAAAAAGCACAGAACCCACAGCAAAGGAAAGGGGGATATGGCACTATGAAACTTTCCCGATACGAACAGGAAACGATTGTCAATTATAATGCAGGAGAAAAGACCGCCACCCTCTATACAAGGGATAAAGCGGTTATGCGGAAACTTGACACGCTTGTTGCCGACTTCCCCGACACATACAAGCTGACAGGGCAGGACGAGGTATCTAAGACCTATTCTTTTCCAAAGTCATACGTCTGCTACCGCAAGCCGAGGGCGTTCAGTACAGAGCAGAGGGAACGGGCAAGGCAGATGATGATTGCAAATAACAAGGCAAAGGGAAATTAAAGAAAATTTAATGGAATTGTGTATGCGTTTGTGGTAAGATAATGACATTGAACAATTTAACAAATCGCAAATTGTAGAGGTGAATGTAATGTGGTTTTGGTGGTTTATGCTTTGCTGTGATTTAATGATTCCGTTGCTGATGATAGTTATTGGACGGCTTATGTGGAAGCGTCCGCCGCAAAAGATAAATTCTCTGATTGGATATAGAACCTCTCGTTCTATGAAGAATATGGATACATGGCATTTTGCTCATCATTACTGTGGAAAACTTTGGTGGCGAATTGGCTGGATTATTTTAGTTCCGTCACTTATTATTCATCTTCCATTTTATGGAGCTTCAGATGATGCTATTGGAATTGTCGGCTTGATTTTGACATTTATTCAAATTGCTGTTTTGATAGGCTCTATATTCCCGACAGAGAAGGCATTAAAAAGAACTTTTACAGAAGAAGGGCTTCGTAGATAAATTCCAGTTTGTCGGGAAAAATCAAGACAGAAAAATGATATGAAAACTAAATATTGTTTACCTTTAGGTAGCGATTATCTTAACAGACAATCAGCTACCTTTTTTAATTTCAGAAACTAATAACACAGCACAGAAAGAACGAGGTATCAAGATGATCGAGAGCAAAAATGACACAAGTAAAAACTTAGAAAAAGCATTACAGGTATTACAACAGGCAAAACAGCGTGTAGCCAACGAAAAGAAAAAGCAGAATGAGAAGAAACGCAAAGCCGAGAACCACCACAAGTACATCATGGGCGGTATTGTCGTGAAGTATCTCCCCGACTGTTACCGCTATGACGAGGGCGAGTTAAACCGTATCTTATCGGTTGCCTTGCAGACAAGGGAGTGTCAGCAGATTATCTCTAAAATCAAAGCGGAAAGCCGAGAAACCACTCCCTCACAATCCAATCCCACCAATGCCGAAAATGAAAGCGAGGGCGGTACGGAATGACAAAGGCGAGGACACTGGAAAGCCGAGGTAACGTATTCACCCCGTTTACGGGGTGCGCACAGATATACCACCAGAGGTGGTATGTGCGCTCTCCGAGGGGCAAGTTTCACTTGCATGGACTCCTGCGGAGGGCGTTGTCTGCCTTGCGGCAGCCAAAAGGGGAAACGACAATTCCCCTTCGCAAGCTGCGCTTGCTACCCTTTAGTGAACTTTGCGTTCAGATAAAGGCTAAAGAACAGCCTTTATCTGCCCACAAAGTCTATGAGTGCGCCCCTATACCCTGTCGGCAGAATGTAGGTGTTGCGCATGGCTAATGTTACGAAACAGGCAAGCACACGTTTTTCCATTGTCAGGCGGAGCAAGGGGCAGTCGGCAGTCGAGAAAGCATCATACATCAGCAGGAGCATTCTTGTCAGCGAGTTTGACGGGCAGACCTACCGCCCGAAATACCATGAAGATTTAGTCCACAGTGAAATCACTCTCCCGCCCAATGCGCCCAAAGAATATGCAGACCGAGCCACCTTATGGAACGCTGTTGAACTGGCAGAGAAAGGACAGAAATCACAGCTTGCGAGAATGTTGAAAGCGTCACTCCCCAACGAATGGAGTTATGAACTTGCGGAGGAAGTCGTGAGGGATTATGTGCAGAGGAATTTTGTTGACAAAGGAATGTGTGCTGACTGGGCAATCCATGACAGCGAGAACGACAAAGGACAGCGCAATCTCCATATCCATGTAATGCTTACCCTGCGCCCTCTTACGGAAAAAGGGGAATGGGGAGCGAAACAGAAAAAGGTGTATGACCTTGACGAAAACGGGGAGCGTATTCCCATCATTGACAAAAAGACAGGACAGCAGAAAGTTGACAAGCGCAACCGCAAACAGTGGAAATGCCACACCGCCGACAGCACAGACTGGAACAGCCAAGAAAACGCCAAGATGTGGCGAAAAGATTTAGCCGACACAATCAATGCCACCAATGAGCAGTTGGGGATTGCGCTACATTGGGAACACCGCTCTTTTAAGGAACAGGGGATTGACAGAGAGCCGACAATCCATATCGGTGCGGTTGCCAACGCTTTAGAACGCAAGGGCATACAGACCGAGAGGGGCAACATCAATCGGGAAATCATCAGGAACAATATGCTGTTGGAACAGGCGAAAGAAATGCTCATGTTTGCCAAGCAGGAAGTACACAGCGCACAGTACGAAAAGATTAAAAATACAGCGGTCAGCGTGAAGAATGAAGTCATGGAGATGATTGCAAAAGTGAGGGGGCGCAAAGGCAGATTAGACTTGCCCATTGTCAGCGGAAAACATCTAAGAAAAATAGCCGACAGAACCGCCTTGCAGTCAGCCGACAATGCGGAGAAATTCATCACGACAAGGAAGATAGACAGCTTTGAAAGCCTTGTGAACTTTACAGCGGATAGGGAACAGAAATACAGTCAGCTTGAAACAGTGCATTTGTCAAAGGGGCAGAAACTAAACCGATTAAAGGAACTGTCAAAAATGTATGCCCTCTATGCACCAATCCAAGCCACCTATAAGGAGAGCCAGTCACTCAAAGGATTTGCGAAAATGAAATACGATAAGGAGCATAAGGACAGCTTATCAAAGTACCCCGAATTAAAGGAGCGTATGCAGAGCCTTTTACAGAACGGCGAGAAGATAACGCCGAAACAGTGGAAAGCAGAGATACAGTCTTTGCAGTCTGAATATGACAGTATCGGCAAAGAGCAGACCAAGACCGCCACAGAATTAGCGTATGCCGAGGTAATCAGCTATAACAGGAAGAACCTTGAGAGGGAACTTCAGAACGAGAACCGACAGCATAACAGGCAACAGAGCAGAACGAAACGGAGGGAGGAAGAAATTTAATGGAAATATGAGTGTGATTATGGTATTCTGTTAGAGGTAAAAATCAAAAGTTGCAAAGGGAGTGAAATTGAAATGTGCATGGAATGTTATATTAGTGAAAATAGAATAACACCACTATTAAATCCATTGGATTGCTTAGCAAATCATACACAATACATTTGTGGGACTTGTGGGCGGTGCATTTGTATTGAACATGACCCCAAGCGTGGGTTGCAACGGTGGAATTTCCCTTTTAAGTCGTTAGAGATTGCAAAATTATATTTGCGCACTGCTGATTACAGTATGAAGAAACCATGCGGTATTTATGAGATAAAAAGTGAAAACGGCAGACTTTCATACAAAATCTTTGCGGACAGTGAGGACTTGCTATTATATCTAAAAAAGAACAAAGGAAAAACTTGTGATAAAATGAAACCTATTTTCATTGTTGAAAAATACAAAGAATATGCAAACACGCAAGTAAGAAAACTAACATCTGATGAAATACAGAAATATATGTCAGAGAGATAAATTTCATATTCTCTAAACAACCATTATCACAATCACAACTGAATAAGTAACACAGCGTCAGAGCGTATAGAAAACAAATCTATGCGCTCTATTTTATTGTAAAGGAGCAGATTTATGAGCAAAGACAGCAATACACAGCATAGAGCCACCCGACAGCACCCACCCACAAAAATTATCGTGGAAAG
>CAJTPM010000054.1 GCA_910578085.1 uncultured Lachnospiraceae bacterium
TCAACCACCCTTCTTGGAATTCCCTATATTTGAATTATACAGGAAGCTCCTTATTGCATCTTGGCAGGTTAAAGTTTCCCTCATGGACTTTTACCTCGGGGATAATCGTACCCACCCTTGAGATCAGCACTCTTTCTCCACGCAGTATTGCTTCCCTGCATTCATCCGTATACATGTTAAGGATATTTTCGATAATCCTCTTATCATAAACATTATCATCTCTTTCACATATACGCCTTGCCATCTGATGAGCTGATAATGCCTGCGTTCCTTTTACTCTTGGCATTTATTTTGTTCCTCCTTCGATTTTGATTATTTAGTTTTTAATTTTGGGAATGTGATTTTGATAGTGTGATTTTGTCAATGAAATGATGTTTTTAAGTTACTGATGGATGTGTGGTCTCAGAATACCTCTGTGACACTCTGTGAGGCTCATATGGGCGTTTGAATACAATTTGTGAAACTTCCCTCTGTAATCATGTTAAGCCACACAAATAAGCCCTCTAACAATCATATCGCTACAACTGATAAAGGACTTATTTAAATGTCCTAACATATGTGCAAGATTCTCCTTTCTTGCGTATTTTTCTAAATGGTCACTTTTTTGGTCACTTTTCCTCCTGAATATCCTGAAACCATTGATTTTACTGTATTTCCATGGTCACTTTTCAGGGTTCAAGTCCCTTCTTCCGCAGGTTATGGCGCGAAGCCGAACCGGGTGGGTTCAGGGTTCGCGCCGTTTTATGTAATGCAAAATTCCGATTTTCACCAGATATCAGAAAGTTTCCCAACCGATATCAGAGTACCGCAGGCATTTAAATATTCCATTTCATCCTCGACCTGCACCTGTAATGCCAGTTTCCTGTCGGCATCAAGTGTATCGAGATAGAGATAAAGCCTGTCCGCAAAATATTCGTCAGGAATATTCAGGGTATTTTCAACAGAATTTTGCAGATACCCGGAATGCAGCTGCAGCATGGCAAAAAAATATGCAACAACGAAAATGCCTGAAGTATCATCCGTTACAATCTGTGGCGTATCAGCTGATAAAACATAACTGATATCACGGGGTGATATCTTTACTTCTCTTATCAGATCAGAAATAAATTCGCCGCTTGTTTTCGCATTAAATTCATCTTCGTTTTTAATAAAATCAATCAATTTCTTCTGAATGATGTCAACTACATTTTGCTTATTAGCCTGTGATATTTTCTGTGCCTGATCAAGAACATCCAGATAAATTCTTTCTGATTCACTCGCATCGTATTGAATGAAACCGCTCGCATGGGCACAGTTATCCCTTTTATCTACAAATTCTTTTACAGCATTCTTTTTATTTACATGCCATGAATGAATGCTCAGGTACTGGTCTATCATGGTTTTTTCCGGAATAATGGATGCCTCAAAAATATTGTTTATTCCATTAAATTTTGCATCTGACTTACATAATCCCTGCACTTTGCTGAAGCTGAATTGTTTTAACTCCCAGAATTCCTTGTACAGGAATGACATAAAGAGCATGTGAAAAGCCATCAATGCAAATTGATGCTTTCCCTTTTCACAATTTTCATGAAAGCTCTCAATCAAATACTGACGGTAGGCATTATTTTCCTCATCCGCAAAATCAATCGGCAGATACATATTCAATTTATCTATATATTCGTTCATAAAATCACCTGCTGTATGAATTACACCCGGAGATCAGACTTCACTGATCCTGTCTTTTATCTTCTGCTCAAAAATTTCCATAAGCCGCCTGTTCTGTTTAACAACAGCCATTTCTTCATTGAGCTGGGCAGCCAGTTGTTTTTGAACTTCGATCGGCGGAAGTTTGATTTTTGTCCGTGCCAGCAATTCTGCGTTAAAGTTTGCCTGATTTACCGCCTGGCGTGAGTTTCGCATAAAATACCCTGTTTCCCGCAAATTGTTTATTGCGCACCAGACAAACATATTATCAGCAACGGACTCATCCTTGTTTGATAAAGCCAACAGAAAAGAAGCATTTATATATTCATCATCTGTTTCCAGAAACAGTGCGGTTTTTCCGACATGTTTAGGCGCGTTTCTCCAGTTAAACAGCAGTGTATCCGGCTTTAAAATAAATTTTCGATATTTCTCTTCATATTTTATTTTCCTGATTTTACTTAAGTCTAACAGCCCGTTCAGACCAAGTTCTGCCGTGGACACAATTTTTATTCCATTTTTGTCTTCGTTTTGAGGGATGGAAACTGTTACGCCATAACTGATATCATACAGATCACCAATATTGTAATCACTCCAGCTTTCATCAGGCCTCACAACAGGTTTATAATGATCCACGATCTGTTTTGCGCCATCTATGATTTTCTGACAGTTCTCGATCTCTTCCACTATTTCTTTCTGAACAGAAAGCGGCGGCATGGGTATTTGCAGGTTTTTTAAGATCGATTGAGAAATATTTGGCTGTGCTCCGCCAGTAGAAAGGCTGACCAGAAAGTCGCGCTTCGTTCTCAGTAAATAATATAAAAACTCCGGTATGAAATTATCGCTCGGCAATACCGCACAGACTGCCTGGTTTGTACTGCTTTTAACTTTTAGCAGGCCCACCTGGCCGGCAGTCGCACCATACATGGCTATGACGACCGTATTTTCCGGAAAAATTTTTGCCGATGAATTTGCAAGTGCTTTTTCGGTAATTTTCTCATCCGTTTCATAAATAAAACCGCGAGATACCTCTCCACTTTTCAGCCAGTTTACTGTACCGTTTTTGTAGTATTCTTCTACATTGCTTTTCGGAGTGCCGCCCGATGATGTAATGCAGACATCGCCAAGTTTCACCACCGGCCAGGCGCTTTTAACCGCTGCCGTTTCTTTAAAACGTTCTCCGACAAGTATGTAATCCTGATCTGCGATCCTTTTTTTGCTGACAAGCTGGACAAGCGGACTTCCGGATACATCTTTACTATTTTGATAAGCCTTTACAAGATCAATAATATCCGGAATATCATTTTGTCCGATTTCCCTGCGTTGTGCGCCCAAATCAAAACCATCACTGTTCATCTTTACAAAAAGCACATCATCCTTTTGTTTTGCCAAAGCTCTGTCTATCAAAAGTACGCTTGTCTTGACACCGCTATACGGATTAAAAATACCGGCGGGCAGGGATATAACAGCATAAAGAAATCCTTCGTCAATTAAATATTTACGAAGTTTTCTGTATACATTTGCAGACTGAAAAACAACCCCCTCCGGTACGATAATGCCGGCACGTCCATTTGGAGATAAATGTTCTGCAATATAGTCAACAAAAAGTATTTCGCTGCGCTTAACATTCGGCTCTCTGAAACGATTATGAGGGTTAATTCCTCCCTTCGGCGTCATAAACGGAGGATTGGCAAGAATGACATCAAACTGCTCCTCCCAGCGGTCCAAACTTGTCAGGGTATCATATTCAAAAATTCTCGGTTTGGCAAAATGATGAAGATACATGTTCACCCGTGACAGACGCACCATATCCTGGGAAATATCATACCCCTCGAAGTTTCTCATCATTTTCTTTTTTTCATCAGGAGTAAGGGAAATATGTCCCTCACTGTCAAGACTATGGTTTAAAATATATTTATAGGCAGATATTAAAAATCCGGCTGTTCCACAGGCAGGATCAAGGATACGATCGTTTTTTGCCGGCTGAACAATTTCAACAATCATATCTATAATGTGCCTGGGCGTTCTGAACTGTCCGGCATCGCCCTGCGAACCCATAATGCTGAGAAGCATCTCAAAGGCTTCTCCCAGATCCTCACTGGTCTGGCTGTTATAAGTGAAATCGTTGATTTCTTTCAGGAAAAGATTGATGGTTTCCGCATCCCGAAACGGAATGTATGCATTGCGAAACACATCTCGAAAAAAATCAGGAAGATTGGGATTTCGCTGCATTGCCTCAATTCCTTCACGGTATAAATCCGCCCGGTCCTGACCGCTTATCTGCGGATTCATCAGATTGCTCCAGGCATATTTGGAATATTTCACCTTTTCCGTATCAACAAAAAATTTTCTTTCCCCGCCAAAGAACTCATCCTCGAGGAATTCCTTATCCATGTCGTCCATGAATTTGAATATCATTGCAATTGTAATCTGTTCGACCTGGGATTTTGGATCAGGAACCTTTCCGACAAGAATGTCTCTCAGTGTATTTAATTTATTTTTCATATCGAAACTCAGCATTCTTTTTATCCCTTCCTGTTTCAATTTGTAAAGCGGTTTACATTTACATGGTCAGATATATAATCCATGACCATCCTCGCATTGGCTGTACCTAATTGTTTCAGGTCTCCCATGGTAAATGTGGGGCAGTCCGCAAGCATCTGCGGGTTCTTATCCTCAAAAACCCGGCGAACATATTTGTCTGTCAGATATACCTCAAAAAAATTTTTGATATCATAATACCTGTCAGCAGGTATCTCACAAGTCTGTTTAAACCGCTCGAACTCATCCTGGACTAATTCATGTTTTGATTTGTATCCGGGAATAAATCCAAAAACCTTATCAATTATTTCGCGCAGGCTTACGCGGCGATCTATATTTATCGCCCGCCGTAATTTATCCATATTGATATAATCATCCGGCTTATCGAACAGTTCCCGTATGATATATTGCTCAACCGCATTAAAATCGCCAGCAGCAACCTGTCGCTTAATATATTCATCCTCCCTGATCGTTTCCTCAAATTTCTCATATAGCTTTCGATCAATCTTCATTCCTTCGGCGCCGGCAGCAATTTCCGTCAGGAAACAAATCTCATCCGGTTCAAAAGATTCATATGACTCAATCTTTTGCCTGTCTGTATTTGCCTCTCCATCTCCAAACTGTCCCTTCTCTTTCTGCCGCCGAGGCAATTTTATTACTTCGTCATATAGAAAGGCCTCTTCAAAATATTCATAATTTCCAAAAAAATCAAATAGTTTAAATGTCGTTTTAGGTTTCCTGACGGTTTCCCGGCGCCCTCCTTCGACACAGGTATATTTGAAATCACAGATACGGGTCCCCCGGCCTTTTATCTGGACAAAGTCACCCGGCGAAAAGATCGGCCGCATTAAAACAACATTAAGAAGATCCGTGCAATCATATCCTGTCGTCATCATACCTACCGTAACGCAGACACGGGTTTTGGAACTTTTATAATTTTCAGGAAACCCGGTATATCCACTCAAATTATTGTTCTGAAAATTAATGGTATATGCCTGCGCATTTGTTATATCGGATGTGATCTGCATGGCAAAATCAGAGTTGTATTTGCCCGGCCAGATTTCCTCAGCATATTCGTTAAGTATCTCAGTGATTTTTGCGGCATGTTTCCTGCTGACGCAAAATATGATAGATTTTCCCACGTCAGACGAAATGGGATCCCTCAATGCATTTTGAAGAAACGTTTTACAGAACATTTTATTTGTATTTCCCGAGAAAAAAGTTTTTTCAAAATTTCGCCCGAAAAAGCTCTCTTCTTCATCCTCATCCTCGTTTTCACCGCTTTTAACAACCACGGAATATCCTCTATCCGAGAGCAGCTGTGTCGTGATATCCGTACGGGCATCTACAACAGTGGGATTAACCAAAAACGGACCCTCTTTATCTTTTACCCCATCTATTAAGCTATATCTGAAAGTTGGATCACCGCTTTTACATCCAAATGTCTCATAGGAATCAAGAAGCTGCCGTCTCTCCCAGGAGCGAATATCGGTCATTTTAAGTTTCTCTATATCAACATTTTTAATATAATCTTTTGGTGTTGCCGTGAGGCCCAATTTATATCCCAGAAAATATTCAAATACAGCTCTGGCATTTCCACTGATACTGCGATGCGCTTCGTCTGAAATCACCAGATCAAAATCGGTCGGTTTAAACAGCCGTCGATATTTATTGTTGTAAAGAAGGCTTTGCACAGTAGTAACAACAATATCTGCTTTTTTCCAATCATCCCGATGCTCTTTGAAGACAAGAGAAGTGTAATCTCTTTTCAGATAATCACGAAAGCTTTTCTGTGCCTGATTTTCAAGTTCCAGGCGATCAACGAGAAATAAAACACGTTTTGCATTTCCGGTGCGTAAAAACAGTTTAATGACAGCTGCAGATACTAATGTTTTCCCCGTTCCGGTTGCCATCTCAAACAAATATCTGGTATTTCCTGATTTAGCACTTTTCTGCAGGGACTCAATCGCACGGATCTGATACCTGCGCAGAAAACGTAAGCCATGATCTCTGATGAAATCCTGTCTTGTCTCTTCATTCTGATATCGCAGATCCTGCGCATAGTCTGTCATCTGTGTTACAGCTATATAGTCACTTTCAATTTTCTCATTATAAAGTTTTGAGATGTCAGAAGAAAACGCTTTGCTACTTTTTAAAGATTCATAACTTGGAAAAGCAGTAATGAGCTGCGGATTGCCCTTTTCTATGTTCCAGAAGTAATGTACATTCCCGTTTGACAAAATGACATATTTAACATATAAATTGCCGGCATATTCTCTGGCCTGCTCTTTTCCGACTAATGGGTCAATCTCTTCTGATTTGGCTTCCAGCACAATGAACGGCCGATTATTTTCGTCGAGAAGGAGGAAATCCACATATCCGTTTACAGATTTTTCAAAGTTCTCTCCCATTCCATCGATCTGTGAACGGGTCATCTTTACATTTGCTTCCACAGAGACATTGGCGGATCCATTTTCATCATCAAAGAAACGCCACCCTGCTTCCTTGAGCATATCATTTATTTTCACTCTTGCCTTTGCTTCTTTGGATCTCATGGTAATACCCCCAATCAAATTTAATTTGATCCATCATTTTCTCATAGCCTGTAAACTTAACATTACCGATCCTGCCATAATCAGTATTTTGTTTTCTGCTGGTTTCACCGCCCGCAAACAGTCGATTAATTATAACTTGCTTCTTCAAAACAATCAATTGCCAGCCTTCACTCCAATAATATAAATCTCATCGGCATGCACTTCCTTTGTCACTCAAGCTCCTCCCGCAGCCTCTCCTCCATGCCTTCTAACATAAAGCGTTTTCCCGCAGGCTGCCTGTCCAGATACTCTGCTTTCAGTTCCTGACTATAATAGTCAATCTCCTTTTTCAGCTCTCTGGCCGATAACAGGCGGCATCCCTGGCCTCTGATAATGATCTGCTCCAGTCCGTCGGAAGTAGCCACCGTGACGTCATATTTTCTGCCGTTTTCGTGGGAAAAACGCTCAATATACTGATCCGCCGTCTCCGCCTCCTTCGTGTAGACCACATGGATATTATGGTAATCAAACAGCTCCGTATCATGCCCTTTCACCCGGTAGGCATCAAAGACCGCGATCACTTCACACTGCCGCATCCCCTGATAATTGCACAGGATATCAAGAAGCCGTCCTCTGGCACCGTCGATATTGACTGCCGAAAGCTCCCGAAGCTCCTCCCAGGCGAAGATAATATTGTAGCCGTCCACCAGCAGATACGCCTTCCTCTCCTGCTCCTTTTTCCGCTCCGCCTGCGCTTTCCCGTATTCCAGTGTCCTTGCCGCACCGTCTGATGACGATGGGCTGCCTGCAGGCGCCGCTTTGCCGCTTCGCCTGTGCTTTCCCTTTGCATTCCATTTCCGTCCCTCGCCCTCCGGACGGCTGTTTGCATGGGAAGCCCCCGCCAGAATGGCGTCGATCTCCTCCGCGCCCAGTGTCTCCCTGCGGCGCCTCTCCTGGCCGGCTCTTTTTTCCGGCGCTCTCCCCGCAGGCTGCCCGCTCCCTTCGGACCGCTCCTTTCTCCCGCTCTCCACATGCATGTGGGCGGCCGCCTCATACCAGGGCACCAGATACCCCGCCCCGTGGGCGCAGAATACGGAAGAAGAAGGATTGTAAAGATCCGCCTCCGGATCATACCCGATCTTTTCCAGGACTTCCTCCGGGTTATGACAGGGGGCATAGCCCGCCGGCAGACAGGTCAGATGTCCCTGCCCCTTCGTGTAGGCTGTCACTTCGATCTGATAATCCTGCAGACAGGCGACCGGGGCCTGTCCCCGCAAAAGGGCTGTCTCTTCGGATATTTCCGGCGACGATATCCTTGCCTGCATGCGCTCTAAATCGGTCATAGCCCGCCCCGTCATCTGCGCAGGAATCTCCAGCGTAAATTCATAATACGGCTCCAACAGCACCGATTCTGCCTGCATCAGCCCCTGGCGCACCGCCCGGTAGGTCGCCTGCCTGAAATCACCTCCCTCGGTATGCTTCAGATGGGCCTTTCCGCCGGTCAGCGTGATCTTTACATCCGTCAGGGCGGAACCGGTCAGCACGCCCTTATGCTCCCGCTCCTCCAGATGCGTCAACACCAACCTCTGCCAGTTTTTACTTAACAGATCCTCGCTGCAGTCCACCGCCGTCTGAAGGCCGCTCCCCGGCTCTCCCGGCTCAAGAAGCAGCTGCACCTCCGCATAATGCCGCAGCGGTTCAAAATGTCCGACGCCTTCCACCGTATCCGCGATGGTTTCCTTATATACAATATTCCCGGGGCCGAAGTTCACCCCCATCTGAAACCGCTCCGCGATCATATTCTGCAGCACTTCCAGCTGGACCGGTCCCATCAGCTGCACATGGATCTCCTGCAAATGCTCCTCCCACAGAATATGAAGAGCCGGCTCTTCCTCCTCAAGCAGTCTGAGCTTCGGCAGTGCCATGGCTGGCTGCACATCATCCGGCAGATAGACCTGATAGGTCAACACCGGTTCCAGCACAGGTTCCACCCTGGCACTTTCCGCCCCCAGTCCATCTCCCGGCATAGTATATGACAAGCCTGTCACCGCATAGATACCGCCTGTGTCGGCTGTATCGACAGTACTGTATTTTTCTCCGGAATAACTGCGTATCTGCGTCACCTTCTCCTGCCACAGACCGCCCTCCTGCGGCATTTTCCCGGTCAGCGTCTCTCTTACTTTCAGGCTTCCCTTCGTTACCTTCAGAAACGTCAGCCGGTTTCCCTGTTTATCCCTGGAAATTTTATATACCCTTGCGGCAAACCTGTTATCTCCCGATGTGGCCGCTCCCCCGGGAGCCGGCATTTCCGTATAACGATACAGCCCCTCTAACAGCTCCTCCACCCCCTGAAGCCGCAGAGCGGAACCGAAAAAGCAGGGAAACAGTTTTCTCTGCCTGATCAGCCGGACGATCTCCTCCTGATCGATCCGCCCCGTCTCCAGAAACCCTTCCAGCAGTTTTTCCTCACAGACCGCTATGTTTTCATAAAATTCTTCCGTATTCTGACTGGAGAAGTCAACGATCCCGTCTCCCAGACTTTCCCGCAAAAGCGCCTCCTTATCGGTTCCCGGCTGATCCATCTTGTTAAAAAATAAAAAAGTGGGAATCCCGTACCTTTTCAGGAGACGCCACAAAGTCTTTGTATGTCCCTGCACACCGTCGGCGCCGCTGATGAGCAGCACCGCATAGTCAAGTACCTGCAGTGTCCGTTCCATCTCCGCCGAAAAATCCACATGCCCAGGCGTATCGAGCAGGGTGAGCTCCATATCCTTATACCGCAGCAGAGCCTGCTTGGAAAATATGGTGATCCCCCGCTCTTTTTCCAGTTCGTAGGTATCTAAAAAAGCATCCCGGGTATCCACCCTCCCCAGCCTGCGGATCGCGCCGCACTGATAAAGCAGCCCCTCTGAGAGCGTGGTCTTTCCCGCATCCACATGGGCCAAAATGCCTGCTACAAGTTTTTTCATGATGTCAGATCCTCTAAAGTACCGAAATGATACCCCATTTCCTCCCATTTTGTTAATAACTCATCTAAAATTTCGCCGTTTGTCTTCGACGTATTATGCAGAAGCACAACAGCTCCCGGATGGACTCTTCCGGTCAATTTTGAGAACGCTTCCTCCTTCGTGGGCTGGGCGTCCACATTCCAATCCACATAGGCGAGACTCCAGAAGATCGTCTGATATCCCAGTTTTTTCGCCATCGCCAGATTGTTCAGATTATATTTTCCCTGGGGCGGTCTGTAAAAGTGGTTTAACTCTTCTCCCGTGATCTCTTTGTATTTTGCCGCAACCAGGTCAAGTTCCTCTCTGAATTTGGCCTCCTCGGCGATGGTATCCATATCCGGATGGTGCCAGGTGTGGTTCCCCACCATATGCCCTTCCTCTTTCATCCGTTTCACCAGATCCGGCGCACTCTCCAGAAAATGCCCCACCACAAAAAATGTGGCCTTTGCATTGTGCTTGTGTAATGCATCCAGAATCTTTTCCGTATTGCCGTTCTCATAGCCGCAGTCAAAAGTCAGGTACAGGACTTTTTCCGTATCCGCCCCCAGATACCAGGCGTCATACTCCGCCAGTTCTTCTTTGGAAAGACTGCCGGTAGGCTGTGTTTCACTGCCGTCCGCGCCAAATCCAAGTCCCCAGCTTCCGGAAGACGCGGCCTCCACATACTGTTCTCCGCCGTGGGATACAACGGTGGCGCTTCTTTGTATCTCATCCCCGTCGTTTTCCCGATAGCCGACTGTGTTTTCATTCCCGGAAACGCCGCCGTCCTTTTCCGGATCCGCCTCGTCCCCCGGCAAAAGCCTTTTCCCGAAAAAAAGTACCAGCACCAGTATCGCCGCCCAGAAAGCGGTTTTCATCAGCTTCGCGATATTTATCTTTCCCTGTTTCTTCTCCATAAGTTACCCTGCTCTCCTGATCATATCATCTCTTTCTATATGATTATGAGAACAGGGCGCGTCCTATCACAATGCAGGCTATCTTTGTTTTCGGCGCTTACTTCACCCGGATCTCGTAAGCCGTCTCGAATACCTCCTCTGGCTCCAACGCGTTGCCCCACCTCTTCTCCGGCAGTTCCCCGTCAAAATCCGCGTCATCACATCTGCCGCACCAGGGTTCAATACAGAGAAACGGCGCATTTTTCTGAATCGGCGTCCAGATCCCGACGATGGGCATCGGAAAGCTTACCCGCACATACTCTTTTCCCTCCGGATCATACAAAGACACCTCGTCCGTCTGTCCATCCTCCAGCACGATCGTGTCGGTGTCAAACAGATTCTTCGTAAGCGGCACATACCCGTCCTCCAGGCCGAATTCCAGCGTATCCTCCCCCACCAGACCGCCTTCCACGATCACCGCGGAAATGATCTCTGTCAGCGGCTTACCGTCCTTTTTAAACCGCAGCATGTAATCGCTCTGTTTTCCTTTTCCCTCCATCGGACAGTTGAAAGCCGGATGTCCGCCGATGGAAAAATGCATCGTCTTACGATCCGTGTTTTTCACCCGCCAGCCTACAAGCAGCCCGTCCTCCTTCAGTTCATAGGAAAGTTCCAGCAGGAAGCGGAACGGATAATTTCGCAGCGTCTCCTCCGTCTCAGACAGTGCCATCACCAGCTTCTTTTCCGTCTGGGATACCACCGTAAATTCCATGTCTCTGGCAAAGCCGTGCTGTCCCATATCGTAGGTCTTTCCCTCATAGCGATACTGCTTTCCCTTAAGACTGCCCACAATGGGAAACAGGATGGGGGCATGCCTGTTCCAGTAAGCAGGATCCCCGTTCCACAAATATTCCCTTCCCCCTCTGCTAAGGGACGCAAGTTCCGCGCCTTTTGAACAGATCTTCGCCTCCAGTTCTCCGTTTTTCAAACAAATTTCCATCGTTTCCTCTCCCTCTCACAAATTATAAAAATTGAATCACACCCGTATCCGGCTGCAGGCCGGATCTGTTTTATATGATTAAGAGTATAACACATTTTTTCTCCATATACTATTGCAATAAATAGTTTCTTATGATATTATCATGTAGTAATGAATACCAGATAACAAAGTTTTTGTTAAATGAACGTGCAGACTTATCTGCAACGTTTTCTGCATGTTACAAAATAGCGGGCGGTGCGCTTTACGAACTGTCCCTATATTCAAAAAAAAATGGAGAAAAGATATGCGTTATAAAATTGTGGTTGACAGTTGTTGCGAACTTCCGGAGGAATATAAAAACGATCCGCGCTTTGAGCGCGTTCCCCTGACATTAGAAGTGGGAGACTATCAGATTCAGGATGATGAAACTTTTGATCAAAAGGACTTTTTAAACAGAGTCGCCGCCTATCCGAAATGCCCCAAATCCGCCTGTCCTTCCCCGGAACGGTATCGGGACGCCTATCGAGCCGCCGCAGAGCATATTTACTGTGTGACCTTGTCTTCCCACTTAAGCGGCAGTTACAACAGCGCTGTTCTGGGAAAGCACCTCTATGAAGAGGAATACGGAAAAAAGGATATCTATGTCTGTGATTCGGAATCCGCCAGCATTGGGGAAACCCAGCTTGCAATGAAGATCATGGAGTGGGAGGAAGAAGGCTCCATGCCCTTCGCCCAGATCGTGAAAAAGCTGGAGACTTTCCGCAGCGCCATGAGTACTTACTTTGTACTCGACAATCTGGAAACGCTCCGCAAAAACGGCAGGCTTTCCGGCGTAAAGGCCCTGATCGCCTCCACGCTCAGCATCAAACCTGTGATGGGCGCGATCGAAGGCGTTATCATCCAGAAAGGACAGTCCGTAGGCATCAAAAAGGCACTGACCAAAATGGCGGATATCATTGTCAGTGAAGGAAAGGATCTCAACCAGAAGGTTCTTTATATTTCCCATTGCAACTGCCCGGACCGGGCTGATCTGGTGAAGAAACTACTGCTGGCGCGGTCGAAATTTAAAGAAGTTAAGATACTGAACACTGCCGGGGTCAGTTCCATGTATGCCAATGATGGCGGGGTGATTGTGGCGATTTAAAAAAAATTGGGGGCCGTACACATATTGTCCAGCCGCAAGAGGAGTATATATCCTTCTACGGCTGGGCGAAACGTTGTCGGATCCCCACAATTGTATTGTCTTTTATAAAAAGATAAACTGCACGGGCCCTTTCCATATGAAAATACCAAGCAGGATATGTACGACCAGCATGGCGGGAATGCCATAGAGAAAATACCAGTGTCTCGTCTTATGGTGGAACAGGTGCATCCCTAACAGGGAACCGGCCGCACCGCCTAACACCGCAACTAAAAGAAGCGTCGCCTCAGAGATTCTCCAGGCGTGTTTTTTTGCTCTCCATTTATCAATTCCCATAAAGAAAAAACCGACTATATTCATAATAATCAAATAACATGCAATAATCTGAAGTACTGTCATACCGTTTTATCTCCTGTAAAGCCACTGCCGCTTTTATTCCTGCCCATCATACTCCTTGAAACAGATATTGACATCCACATGTCCGGTAATACCGGCTACTCTTCCCTTCTCCGAATACTGCAGCATCTTATACTCATAGGGGTAATAGATCGGTAATGTATACCCGGCAAACCATTTATCATACTGCTCAAGCGCCGACAGATCCAACATCAGCAAAAATGTCTTCATATTGCCGTAGATTGCCGGATGATACCCTGCCGCCTCGATCGCTTCCAGAAATACTTTCGCGTTGTTTGTCCGTTCTTCCACTGTCAGATTATTGGTACGGCAATTGTCTTTCTTAACATCTTCCACATCCAGATAGACCGGATAAGTCAACGAGTAGTCCTGCAACAGCCCGATCACAAAATTGGCCTCCTCCAGAGCTTCCTCCTCATTGAGCGCCTGGGTAAAAAAGTATACCCCCACAGGAATGTTATTGGCAATAGCACCTTCCATATTCTGACGGAAAAATTCATCTTCCAGAATACCACCCTCGCTGTAACCGCGGATGCCCGCGCGGATGATCGCGTAATCAACGCCGTCATTTTTAACCGCTTCCCAGTCTATCTCGCCCTGATATTTTGACACGTCAATTCCCTTTTTTGTGATGGTTTCTCCATTTTCCTGATAGGTGACAAGGCCGCCCTCCTCCGCAATGAAATTGTCTTCTGCATAGGTATTGAAGGCCAGATCTTCCTGCATCGGCAAAAAATAGTATTGACCGGAATCTAACATCACCACATGTTCCGGGTAAAGATCCCGCAGGATCGCCATGGTGCCGTCCCCGTTTTCCAGTCTGCCCTGTAAAATCTGCAGGACTTCCGAATCCGCATTGTCAATTGCATTAGTGACCGCAGCAGTCACCATGGAATCCACTTCCTCCTGGGTATAGACGATCTCCCCCGAGACAGCCTCCACTGCCTCCTCATCCTCTTTTCCCTGCGCTGCCTGCTCGGCAAAGGCTTCCACTTCATTGTACTGCTTCTTATAGTGAAGGCATATTCCAACGCTGACTAAGATCGTTACAAACGTTATAATAACAGAAAGACTTGCGATGACTGCAAAGATGCGTACCTGTTTCCGCAATCTGGCTCTGCTGTTTCTGCTGTTTTTCAGTACTTTATTTTCTCTGTTTTCCATAGGTGTCCTTACTGCGCTTTTTCTATAAATATACGTCTGTTTTAACGATACCATTCCTTTTCTTTTCCCGCAAGAGGTTTTACAAAAACTTCATGATTGTAATTTGTGGAATCGCTGGTAAGTAATACCCTGTTCTTTTGGGATGTGGTTTTTTTGTAATAGTGTAACGCTTTACAATACCTGCAAAAACATCCGTTATTTACGGCTTTTTCAGAAACGGACCGTCCGTAAATAACGGACGAATCTTTTTGCGTATATGAGGAAGAGCAAAAATAAGATCCGGCAGGAGGCGGAAAAAGATACTTTGTTCTTCTCTTACAAGAATAAAAAAGAAAAGAAAGGATGAAAAACATATGGACAATCTTTCCACACTACAACAGGAAATCTCTGACGAGGCAGCATTAAAAGAAGCTGAAAATTCCATCCAGGGATTACAAAAACTCACCGCCCTGCTGAAAAAGCAGCTTGCAGGGGCGGGAGAAGGTTTCACGAAGTGGCTCTCTGTCAATTCCGCTGTTATGTTCGGCATAGCCAAGGCAAAAGAGGCGGTATCAGAGCTGGTCGAGATCGACAGCATACTCACAGAGATCAGTAAATCTGCCAACCTGACGGAAAAACAGATGGAAGAACTGGGGGACAATGCTTTCGAGGCAGCCTCAAAATACGGCAAAAGTGCCGCAGACTATCTGGCCGGCGTAAAAGAAATGTACCGCTCCGGTTTCGACAATGCCGGGGAAATGGCCGAACTCTCCCTGCTGGCACAGGCCGCAGGCGATATGACGGCCGCTTCCGCAAATGATTACCTTAAGGCGGCTGATGCGGCCTATCATTTTCAGGGAAATATCGAAGCGTTAAATGCTGTGCTGGATTCCCAGAACCATATGGCGGACAGCGCTGCCGTAAGCCTGCAGGATATGGCGGACGCCACCACTGCTTCCGCTTCCGCCGCTGCACAGTACGGTGTTGAAATCGATGAGCTCTCGGCATTGATCGCCACAGTCACGGCAAATACGGAAAGTTCCGGCGCGGAGGTCGGTAACGCCCTCAAAACTATTTTTGACGCTTTACAGAATACGGCAGGCGGGACTGCCGCCGGGGCGCTCCGTTCTCTCGGTATTTCCATGACAGAAATGGTAAACGGTTCCGAACAGTTGAAGACGCCTGTGGAACTGCTGAAAGAACTGGCAGAGGCTTTTAACGGACTACCGGAGGGCGACGCCAGACGGACGGATATCCTTACAGGGATCGGTTCGGGGGATCATGCAGACACCCTGTCCACTCTTCTGTCGGACTGGGCATCCTACGAATCCATGCTCGATCTGTATTCCCAGGGAGCTGGCAGTGCCGCCATGGCAGCCGAAAAGAGTGCAGGCAGCATGGAGGCCAGTCTGGTGAGGCTTAGTAATACCTGGACGGAGCTGATTGGGAATTTTGCGGATTCTGGTACGGTTACAGGTACTGTCGATGCTTTGAACGGGCTGCTTTCCGTTGTAAATACTGTTACAGATAAACTGGGTTCCTTCGGAACTGCCGGGCTCGGTGCCGGTATATTCGGCTTAATAAAAAACGTGGATTATCTTAAAACGCCAGTGTGTCCACTCTACATATAGCATGGTAACATGGAACAAGATATTATTATATCGAGGATATGTAGCTTTCACGGTTTTGTAACCCTTACTATAATGGGCAAAGTTTTTAACGTGATATAAGTAAATACCTGATATTGCGGGAACGGATTAAACGTATGCAGATACTACTCTATTTTTGAAGTCTTGAGATGAAATAGAGAACCTTGTGCGAAAGTAAGTAGGTATAGTAAAAAGTCTGTATATTATATATCAGATCCGCAGCAAAGCCCGGTAAAGATAATAATTTCCGGGAATGTTCAACGAGTACAATGGGTAGTTGGATTTTACGTTCAACATTGTGTATTCTGGGCAAATTATAAAGAGTGTAACTACTTTTCTATTTTATATAGATAAACAAGTATAAACCTGTCTGCATTTAACGTGGTAGTTGAATGCAAAATAAAATTAAAGCTAAAATCAATCAAATGTTTATTTCCACATTGCTACAAAAAAGACACCTTAATCAGTGTCTTTTTGTACCACGCTTTTTTAACGCTTAAAAAGATATGATAAAAAATTACCATTCATATCCACAGTTATTACAGTGAAATTGCTTTTTAACTTTTTGAGATAATAATCCCCACACAGCAACTGAAACAACCTTTGATGTTCCAGAAACTCTTTTTATGTTAGTTGATTGACAAGTAGGACACTTTGGTATGTTTCGAATTGACGTTTCTGTAGTATAATTTTCATTCTTTTTAAGAGTTTTATACCCTCTGCATTTGCTGCACATTCCAACCACTCCACTCGGAGTGATCATAATTTTCATTAATACATTTTTATCACATTTGTCACAATAATGTTTTATAATATCTCCATCTGCAAGATTTCCATCTTCTATATTTTTAACATTTTGAATATTTAATTGCTTTTTTCTAACTTCTACAATAGCAGGCTCTTTTGATAAAAAACTCTGCTTGCCCTCTGATAATATTTTATATTCTAGTACATTGAACACAAAATAACACATAGTTTTACATTGGATAATTAAAGCTGAATTTCGTTCATTTTATATTTCCAATGGAACACAACCGGGTCTGCATTTATTTCTTTAAAATATTTGTATATGCGGTCAACAAGTTCTTGTTTTGATTTTACACGGATCCCTTTTAGCATCTGTTTTGTCATTTTACTGAAAAAGCTTTCAATCATATTCAGCCAGGAGCCGTGCTTAGGTGTGAATACAAATTCAAACCTCCATTCCGGCATTGTGGCCAGAAAAGCTTTTGTTTCCTTTGAGGTATGCGCGGAATGGTTGTCCAGTATGATCCGAATAGTGT
>CAJTPM010000055.1 GCA_910578085.1 uncultured Lachnospiraceae bacterium
AAGGCATCTGAAAGCCTTGTGTTTATTGGCTTAAAGATTCCGAGAGATTATAGAACTGAAATGGAGGAAAATAGATATGGCTAAAGAAAATATGAGTTTTCTGGTATGTTGTGCAAACGGTGCAGGTTCCAGCCTGATGATGAAAATGACAATGCAGAAGACATTAGATAAGGTTGGAATTAAACCCGGCAAAGTACACCACTGTGCGCTGTCGGAGGGTAAGACCGCAGCTTCCCAGTACGACGTGGTATTCTGCGCTCAGAATTTTACAAACATGTTCAAGGATGCTGAGAAAAAGGGCACCATCGTGATCGGTCTGCGCAATATCATGTCCCAGCAGGAAATGGAAGATAAGATGAGAGAAAAAGGTATTATTGCATAAGAAAAGAATCGGGAGCCCCGTCATTTTGGCAGGGCTCCCGTAAAAATGAAATCAGTTCGTTTGGAAAATCTGTGCTGATAGGCAGCACGCGGAGGTCAGCATGAAGAGGGAAAGAGCTTATGTAGAAGGAAGAAGACAACAGGTGCTGGATATGCTGCAGAGAAACCCACAGATCCGTGTAGATGAACTGGCCGAAAGATTAGGCGTTTCTGTGGTGACAATTCGGAGAGATCTCCAGTTTCTGGAAGAAAAGAAGCAGATCACAAGATTTTACGGAGGGGCGAGGGTATCAAAAGAGGCGGATGGCTATATGGATGATGTCACCATATACAGAGATCTGATCGCGAGATATGCTGCGACACTTGTGGAGGACGGGGATACGATCTTTATCAACACCAGCCGCAATGCCCTCAATATCATCAAATATATTAAGAGCCGGCATGTGACGGTAATTACCAACAACGGTAAGGCTATCAGCCAGGAGAAGGCGGATGGCGTCGATATTATTCTGACAGGCGGCGAGGTGAGACATCCCAAAGAGGCGTTAGTGGGAGACTTTGCCACCAGAAACCTGCAGAATATTTTTGCAAAAAAGGCCTTTATGGGCTGTGCCGGCATCAGCGCGGCGACAGGCATGTCCACGGAGATCGCAAATGAAGTGAATGTTAACCAGCTGATGATAGAGCATACGACACAGGCGGTATATCTGCTGGCGGACTATACAAAAATAGGACATAACAGTAGTTTTACGAGCTGTGGCATTGAGGTCATAAAACACCTGATAACAGATGAGATGGCGCCGGAAGAAGAGCTGGAGCAGATGCGCATGCAGGGAGTGGAAGTCTGTCAGGTGAAAAAGAGCGATTACTGATTTGTATTCGCGCGAACCTGAAAAGCAAAGAGCAGGAGGCAGCAGGAAAATGAAAGCATATGCTTTGGGATTATATGAAAAGGCAATGCCCTCTGATATTACATGGAGGGAAAAACTGGAAGCGGCAAAGGAGGCCGGGTACGATTATGTGGAACTCAGCATTGATGCCACAGAAGATAAGATCGGGCGTCTGGATATGCCAATGGAGGAACGTCTTGCGCTGGTGAAACTGATGTATGAGACAGGAATGCCGATTCGCACGATGTGTGTCAGCGCTTTGACAAAATATTCCATGGGGAATGATAAATCGGACTATGAGGCCAGAGCGATGGAGATTCTGGAAAAGTCCATCCGGTTTGCAGAGGATATTGGTGTCCGGGTGGTGATGATCCCGGGCTATGATGTGTACTATGAGCCATCCACGATAGAGACAAAGAGACGCTATCTGAAGAATTTGCGGATTGGCGCTGAGATGGCGGAACGGGCTGGCGTGATACTGGGCCTGGAAACCATGGAAAATGAATTTATGAATACTGTGGAAAAGGCTATGAAATATGTTGTTTTGTGCGGCTCCAATTACTTAAAGGTCTATCCGGATCTGGGAAATATGACAAATGCGGCAGTGCAGTATCAGTCTGATGTGCTGGAGGATCTGGAACTGGGGAGAGGTAATATGACTTCTCTTCACCTGAAAGAGACGCTGCCAGGAAGATACCGTGAGGTGCCTTACGGCATGGGACATGTGAACTTTGAGGCGGCCATCGAAAAGGCATGGGAGCTGGGGATCCGCAGGTATGTGACGGAATTCTGGTACACGGGCGATGACAACTGGAAGGACGACCTGCGCTCTGCCCATGATAGAATGGCGGGGATTCTTGACAGACAGGTCAGAGGGTGATATTTCCTGTTGTCCGTGTGGAAATGCACCAATTAGAGCGCATTGTGTCTGAAAATGCAGAAAATAATAGAAAAGAGGACTGTAAAATGAAAGTAGAAAAAAAGGTCATTTCAAATCTGACAAAATGTTATGCGATCGCTCCGTTAAAATATCATGGGGAGGAACATTTTCTGGTGGCGGCGGAAAAGGTGGATAAATGCCTGCT
Organism: uncultured Lachnospiraceae bacterium; assembly: GCA_910578085.1. GTDB lineage: Bacteria > Bacillota > Clostridia > Lachnospirales > Lachnospiraceae > 1XD8-76. The sequence continues at coordinate 2,357 of CAJTPM010000055.1, forward strand.
TTTTGATGCAGACGGAAATGAGAAGGACGTTGTCTGGACAGAACCCGGCGGCGTGATGACAATGGTGCAGGTGCCGGGCAGCGACGGTCAGTTTCTGGCAACCAACAGATTCTATTCGCCGAATGATTCCAAAGAGGCGAAGATCGTTATCGCAACGCCCATCGAAAAGGGAAACTGGGAAATAAGGACGTTGGTGGAGTTGCCTTTTGTGCATAGATTTGATATTCTGGTAAGGAATGGTGTAAAGTACCTGATTGCCTGTGCGCTTAAATCCGATCATGAATACAAGGAGGACTGGAGATTCCCGGGAAAAGTGTTCGCGGCAGTGCTTCCCGATGATCTGAGCGGATTTAATGAAGAGCATCAGCTTTCCCTCACTGTGATTAGGGAAAATATGTTGAAGAACCATGGTTATTACAGAACGGAGGATAATGGACTGCCCTGCAGTATTATCTCTTCGGACAACGGCGTATTTAAATTTACACCCCCCGAGAGCGCAGACGGAGCGTGGACCATTGAGGAACTGATTTCCGATGCGGCCAGCGATGCGGTGCTTGTGGACTTCGATGAGGACGGAGAAAAGGAGCTGGCAGTGCTCACGCCTTTCCATGGGGATACGATCCGTTTTTATAAGAAAAAAGACGGCATATTCAGGCTGGATTATGAGTTTGAGGAAAAGAGAGAGTTTTTACATTCGATCTATGGCGGTATGATGTGCGGGAAACCTGTGCTGGTGACGGGGCACCGCAAAGGCGAAAGGGATCTGATGATGTTCTCCTACAACAAGGAAAAAGGTGCTTACGAGATGGAGTATATCGACAGGGACTGCGGTTCCGCAAATGTGTATCACTATGTGAAGGACGGGAAGGATATGCTGGTGTCCACGAACAGGGAGATCGATGAAGCGGCGCTTTACACAATAACAAGGGAATAGGAGAGAGAACAATGTTAGAAGAACTGAAAAAACGTGTTTATGAGGCGAATATGCTGTTGCCAAAATATGGGTTAGTGACGTTCACCTGGGGCAATGTGAGTGAGATCGACAGGGAGAGCGGGCTTTTCGCGATCAAACCCAGCGGGGTGGACTATGATAAGCTGACGCCGGAAGATATGGTGATTATGGACCTGGAGGGCAATAAGGTGGAGGGCAGATACAACCCGTCTTCCGATACGGCAACCCATGTAGAACTGTATAAGGCTTTCACGAAGATCGGCGGAGTGGTACATACCCATTCCCCCTGGGCTACCAGCTGGGCGCAGGCAGGCAGAGGAATTCCATGCTACGGCACGACCCATGCGGATTATATCTACGGAGAGGTGCCCTGTGCGAGATGCCTGACGGAGGAAGAACTGAAAGATTATGAGAAGAACACAGGTCTTCTGATCGTGGATGTATTTAAAGAGAAAGATTATGAGGCGGTTCCGGCAGTGTTATGTAAGAATCACGGACCGTTCACCTGGGGAAAAGACGGCCACGAGGCAGTACACAACGCGGTGGTGTTGGAGGAAGTGGCAAAAATGGCGGCACGCTGCGAGATGATCAATCCGGACGTGAAACCTGCGCCCAGGGAGCTGCAGGATAAGCATTATTACAGAAAGCATGGCGCAAACGCCTACTACGGACAGAAATGATAAAAGCGATTATTTTTGATATTGATAATACGATGTACAGCTTTGACAGGGCACACAAAGCGGCGATGACTGCTTTGGGTGCCTATGTGAAGGAAAACTTTGGCATGAAACCTGCGGAAATGGCAGACCTCATGAAAAAGTGCGCGGATATTGTGACGGAAAGAACCGGTGACAACTGCGCGGCGCTGCACAACAGGCTTCTTCGTTTTCAATGCTTTCTGGAGCAGATCGACAGTACAGAGTATCAGAAAGCCATGGAAATGTATCATGTCTACTGGGATACAATACTGGAAGTTATGGAGCCGGAACCTGGACTTGTTCCTCTGCTTTCCCGGTTGAAAGCGAGAGGAATCAGACTGGGAGTCGGTTCGGATATGACGGCTTATATACAGTATAAAAAGCTTGAAAAGCTGGGCGTTCTGAAGTACCTGGATTTCATTGTGACAAGTGAGGAAGCCGGTGAGGAGAAACCCACACCGCGCTTCTTTGAGCTGTGCGTAAAAAAGGCAGGGTGTAAGCCGGAGGAATGCGTCTTTATCGGGGACAGCCTGAAAAAGGATGTGATCGGCTCCACCGAATTTGGGATGAAGGGGACATGGTACTGTCCTGAGGATGCTGTCAGCGCCGGATATCCGGTTATCAGATCTTTTGAGGACTTTATGCGGGGAGAGGAACAGGAAAGAGACGGATGAGTATACAAACAATATTTCTGGTGTTGTTGGGGGCGGCGGTTTTTGTAGTTGGGACCACCAATATCAGGGCGTATCTGCGGCTGCAGAAGCCGGGAAATATGCTGAGTGGAAAGGTGCTTTCTGCAAAGCTTGTCGAAAAAAGGGATAAGGAGGAGCGGCTGATCCAGCACTACTACGAAATGATGGTGCAGTGCAGCGGCGGTGGAAAGACCTCTCACGAAAAGATAAGCAGCACGACGGCGTACGAAAAGGGCGACGAGATAAAGCTGATGAGAAGCGGCAGCAGGATAGTGCCCTTTACGGGAAAATCTGTTACTTTTGGTACGGCTCTTGCCATCACCCTTGCGGGAATGGGGCTGGCGGTTTTTCCGATCGTATATCAGAACAGCGGAGAAAAGGCCGGTTCGGTGATTCTGGTTCTTTTGCTGATCCTTGCCGGCGTGGTCTCGCTCTCTTCTTTCCTGAAAGACAGAGGGAAAAATCTGTCCGGGTTAGAGGGGGAGATCATTGATATTCTGTATTACCGCACCGGGGAGAACAAGAAGTTTTCCAAACCTGTGGAGTCATACTACCCTCTGATCAGATGTATTGTTCATGAAAAGGAAAAGATTTTTTTGTCTGCTTATAATTCCAGAACAAAAGGTACTTATAAGGCCGGGGCAAAAGTGAAGCTGTTTTATGACGAGGAGCAGGAAGCAATCGTTGAAAAGAAAGCGAGCCCTTTGCTTGCCGGGCTTGCAGTGATTTTCTGGCTGCTTGCCCTGGTGGGCGTCATCAGTATTGTGGGCGGGTGAAGTCTGACAGTTAGAGAAAGTGTGGCAGGGAGGCGGGAGCGCTGAACTGTTGTTACTGTTCACGGTTCCCATGCCGCGAATTGTAACAATAGTTTTATAAATTTGGTAAAAACGGGTAAAGGATCCTTGCCTGTTTGCAATAATTTTAGTATATTTTAATAAATGGAGCAGTAAAAGATAAAACCGAAAGGAGCAAAAATTATGAGGGTATTATCGGGGAAAGCGGCGTTTAAAGGCGTTGCGATCGGAAAGATCAAAGAGTTTGGCGCTAAGAAAGTGGAAGTAAATAAGACCACAGTTTCTGATGTGGAAGCGGAGATCGCCCGGTTTGAAGCCGCCAAGGAAACTGCCTCCGCGCAGCTGGGCAGCCTGTATGAGAAAGCGGTTGCGGAAGTAGGTGAGGAGAATGCGGCGATTTTTGAGGTACATCAGATGATGTTGGAGGATGAGGATTATCTGGACGGCATCAAGGGGATGATTCGGGATGAGCAGGTGAATGCGGAATATGCGGTTTCTGTAAACGGACAGAATTTTTCAGATATTTTTGCTTCGATGGATGACGATTACATGAAGGAACGTGCGGCCGATGTAAAGGATATTTCTGCGAGAGTTGTCAGGATTCTGGCAGGCGTGGAAGAGGGCGGCGCAGCCATGGAAGAGCCGTCTATTCTGGTGGCGGAGGATCTGGCGCCCAGCGAGACGCTGCAGCTTGACAGAAGCAAGGTTCTGGCTTTTGTGACAAGAAAGGGTTCCACCAATTCTCATACGGCGATTCTTGCCCGTACGATGAATATCCCGGCGCTTGTTATGGTGTCTGAGGCTGAGCATGTAGATGGGCTGATGGGCATCGTGGATGGTAAGGAAGGAAAGCTGATCGTAGAACCGGATGAGGAGACTATAAAGAGTTATCAGGATAAACTGGAAGCACAGAAAAAGGAACAGGAACTGTTAAATGCCTTAAAGGGCAAACCCAGTGTGACAAAAGACGGCAGGAAAGTAAATCTCTATGCGAATATCGGCGGCGTAGAGGATGCAGAGGCTGCTCTCGCCAATGATGCGGAGGGAATCGGCCTGTTCAGAAGCGAGTTTTTGTATCTGCAGAGTAACGACTTTCCCACGGAAGAAGAGCAGTTTGAGGCTTATAAAGCCGTGGCGGAGAAGATGGAAGGAAAGCGTGTGATCATCCGTACACTGGATATCGGTGCGGATAAGCAGATCGGTTATTTCGGACTTGATAAGGAGGAAAATCCGGCTCTTGGTTATCGTGCGGTCAGGATCTGTTTAAACAAGAGGGAAGTGTTCAGAACCCAGCTTCGTGCACTGTGCAGAGCTTCCGCTTATGGCAGGATAGCGATCATGGTGCCGATGATTATCTCCGTGTGGGAAGTGCAGACTGTCAAGAAGATTCTGGCGAAGATCAGGGAAGAGCTGTTAGAAGAAGGCAAAGAAGTGGGCGAGATCGAGTTCGGTATTATGATCGAGACGCCGGCATCTGTTATCATTGCCGATGAACTGGCAAAAGAGGTGGATTTCTTCAGCATCGGGACAAATGATCTGACCCAGTATACATTGGCGATCGACCGTCAGAATGCAAAACTGGATATGTTCTATAATGCACACCACCCGGCTATTTTACGGATGATCAAGATGGTGGTGGATGCAGCACATAAGGAAGGTATCTGGGCCGGTATCTGTGGTGAACTGGGCGCGGATACGACGCTGACGGAAGAGTTTGTGAATATGGGAGTGGATGAGCTTTCCGTATCGCCGGCAATGATACTTCCGGTGAGGAATAAGGTTGTAAATATGTAGCAGTTCAGCTACGGAAGTGGACAATTGTCTTGACAGAGTAGTAATAATAAATGATAATGAGTGGAGAGTAAAAAATTAATATAAGGAGGATTTATTTCATGAAAGAATTCAGTTACACAGTTCAGGATGCGTTGGGAATCCATGCTCGTCCGGCAGGGCTTCTGGTGAAGGAAGCAGCGAAATTTCCCTGCGATATTACTCTGAAGTGCGGCGAGAAGAAGGGCAGTGCAAAGAAGATCATGGCTGTTATGGCTATGGGCGTGAAGAAAGATAATGAAGTTACTGTTGTCTGTGAGGGGGATCAGGAAGATGAGGCAGCAGCAGCTTTGGAGGCATTCTTTAAGGAGAATCTGTAAGATTGTACTCAAACAGCAGAAAACTGGTATTTCTGGATATTGATGGGACACTGATACCAAAAAGCCAGAAGATGACTGAAAAAACAATACAGGCACTGAGAAAGGCGTATGATAACGGGCATATTCTCTGCATCTGTACCGGACGGACGTATTGTGAGATGCCGGAGGAGATGAAGCGGTTTGACGGTATTATCAGTGCAGCTGGTGCCTGTGTTATATGGAAAAAGAAAATTTTACTGGCAGAATATTTTTCGGAGAAAGAAAAGAAACAGGTGGAAGAACTGTTGCAGGAGGCGGCTGCGATCTATACGATGGAAGGTTTTGATGATCTCTATATGAAGGAGGAAATCTACCAAAGTTTTGTGGACAGGCTGGAAGGCTGTGACGAGGAAGAGCGGGAAGTTCTGAAACTGTTTGAAAAGACGAATTTTTGCGCTGAGACAGAAAAAATGAAGAAAGTGCATAAATGCTCTTATTTTTATGCCGAAAAAGACGGTGAGTGGTTCAGAGAAAGATTGAAAAAGTGGGATATGAATGTGTCTGCTTTCAGTCAGGGTGAAACCAGAGGAAACAGTGGAGAGATCACAAAGGCAGCTTTCAATAAAGGGTCTGCGATCCGGTTTCTCAGTGACTATCTGGGAATTCCGATGGAGAATACCATCGCAGTCGGGGACAGTGAGAATGATCTTACAATGCTCCGGATGGCCGGTGTCGGGATTGCTATGGGCAATGCGCTTGCCTATGTCAAGGAGGCAGCAGATGATGTCACCAGATCCGTAGATGAGGACGGCGTTTATTACGCGTTTTTGAAATATGGATTGATATAAAATGGAAATAGCCAAACCGATTGCGGGGAGGCTATTTTTTGTGGGATATTTATTAAAGAATATGAGAAACAACTTTTCTTTCGCAGATTAGGATAATCTGCGAAATCAAATCTATACTAATGAAAATACTTTCTTTTTAAATCAGTAATTATTTTTTCCCTAAACAGACTAATTATACAATTTTTACTTACTACAGTCAATCTTTTTTTCCGCTGCTGTCGGTCTTCTGCAGATTCCAACATGTCAAAACCGCAAGAAAACGTAATGTTTATTACGGATAAGTGGTCAGAATAAGCAGTCAGGAAACTGGCCGGATCCTTTCAGGAAAATTCTTCCTGATTCCCATAATTAAATGTTTTTCCAAGGGTAGGGATATCAAAGAAAACAATAGAAAGGGCAATCATTAGTGGTCAAAAAAGGGGTAAATAGAAATAAAAACCAGGAAAGTGCCGGATATACAGGCACTTTCGCATGATTTCGCAGATTATCCTAATCTACGAAATCAGCTGATCATAGTGACAGGGAGATACATCGGGATGTGGTGTGTTGTCTATGCAGGGGCGGGAAGAGAGAAAAAAACAGAAGATTTTGTCAGGAGTGTACTTCCGGCATCTGTCTACAGCCGCTGTTTTCATCTGGTGCAGCATAAGGCATTAAAAAGACAGGGAGTTCTGCGGGATGTGGCAGGAGATTATCTTCCCGGTTATGTATTTATTGAGACAGATAAGCCTGAGAAAGTGTATGAAATACTGAAAAAAACTCCTGGGCGGCTGTTGTTCAGCGATGATTGGTCTGTTACTGTTCTTGCTGAAAAAGAGGAATCTTTATTGAAGCTCATAGTTGACGCGAAAGGTGAGATCGGCATTTCGGTTGTCAGGACATTTATAGAGGCAGAAAGTGGGAAGAAGAAAAGCGAGTACCTCTCAGGACCGCTTGAAAAAGTTGCAGACCAGGTGGTTTACGTGGATTTCCATCACAGGTTTGCTGAAATAGGCGGGGAATGGATTGGCAGTAAGAAGCCGCCTAAGTTAAGTTTCCGGTTTGACGGTGAGGAAATAAAAGATGTGGCATATCAGCCAGAACAGTGACGAAGAAAAAGAGGTGTCGGAGATTAAGGAGACATTACAGGGCGTAAGGGGAGATAAACGGATCGCTGTTTGCAGGAATAAAATCTGCTGAGTGGGGATGAAAGGAACAGAGTGATTTGTGGTATGTAATTCAGGTGCAGGCCAGGCATGAAATTGCTGTCGTGGAAAAATGTCATGCAAGAAATGTGCTCCTACCCGGAGAAGATGTATTTACAATCCTTTCCGAACGGATGGTCAAGGAAAGTGGAGAGTGGAAGAAAAAAACGCAAGTTGCTTTTCAGAAGTATATTTTCGCTGAAACCGAAGATACAGACGGGTTCCGCATCAGGCTTCGAAAAGTTGAGGAAATGGCAAGAATGCTGAGTGTGGATGATAAGATTGTTCCGATCTACCCGGAGGAGCAGGAGCTGCTGCAGAAACTCGGAGGAACAGGACATGTCATACGCTACTCGGAAGGGTATATGGCAGGAGAGAAACTGGTTGTCACAGATGGGCCGATGAAGGGGATGGAAGGGCTGGTGAAATGGACAGACCGTCACCAGAGGATCGCCGGGATAGAGATGGATCTTATCGGACAGAAGGTGACTGTCAGGATGGGAGTCGGGATCCTGAAGAGGATTTCAGAGTAAAGGAATTTCAGGCTGTTAACAGGTGTTTAAAACACTAAAAGTTTGATTTGAGATGAGACGTTCGTTATTAAGGGACTGACAGGCCTGTGACGGCGGACATGACATATGACAGGTATCGGATACAGGAAACCTTGGAATGCGGAGGATGATGGGTTCACCACGCAGGAGAAGGCGGACATAGTGCGTCACAGACAGGGATGGATATTTTCCTGTGTGGCGAAGCCTGCCTTTTGCAGTGAAAGCTGGAAGAGATGGCGAAGCGTATCCGGAATGCAGAAAATAAACAGGATTGTAGAAGAAAGGAAAATGGTGAAGAAGGTACTGTCGGAAGCTGAGGCAAGCCTCATAAGGGAAGAACCGAGATTTTACGGAATTGAACCGATTAAAGATAGAGAAATATCATTGTCATTTCAAACTGCGTGCAGCAAAGAGAAGACGTGTGTAAAGACAGCTTTGCAGTTTGGAACAGATTGTGGGAATGTAGATGCACTGGAAGAGGAAATGGCCGGATTTATCGGTGTGAAGCATGCGGTTGCCCTTAGTTCAGGCACAGAGGCAGTGCATGCAGCGCTCAGGCTGGCGGCGGAAAAAGTTTATGGGGGCCTGCTGAGCGGGCGGAGGGTATTCTGTTCTGATCTGGCTGCTTCCGCGCTGGTAAATTCTGTCGTCTATGAGGGCGGAGAACCTGTATTTATCGATGCTTCGCCTGAGGATTGGGGGATGGATCCGGATGCGCTGGAGATTGCTTTTCACAGATATCCGGATGTAAAAATAGTTATGATGGCGCACCTTTATGGCTTTCCCGGACAGGTTGAGAAAGTAAAGAGGATCTGCAGGAAACACGGGGCTGTGCTGATCGAGGATGCATGTGAGAGCCTGGGTGCATTGATTAAGGGAAAACAGGTAGGCAGTTTTGGTGATTACGGGGTTCTGAGTTTTCATAATAGTGACATTATGGCGGATCTGGAAGGGGGCATGCTTTTAGTCAATGATGCCTCTGAGGCAGAAAAAGTACGGGGATGGCTGTCGCAGCCGCCTATGGGACGCCCGCAGGCACAGCGTGGCAGGTGGGTGTGCAGGGATCAGACAGGGAATGTACAGGCCGGGGTTATTCATTGCCGGATGCGCAGTTTGCATGAGTATATTGCAAAGAAGAAAAGGATCTATGAGCGGTACCAAAGGAGATTTGCAGAGGATCTGATGCTGTTAAATCCTGTTGGAGAGGGGACAGAGCCGAGTTATTGGCATTCCTGTATGACGGTGGAGAGCAGTATCGGTTTTATTGAGAGGCGGTCGGAACGGGAATATGAGTATGTGTCGCAGCATGGTACGGCGGCACCGATGGAAATACTGGATGCGCTGGCGGCATTTGGTGCGGAAGGTAAACCGGTCTGGAAACCGATGCATATGCAGCCGTTTTTTAAAGACTGTGACCAGGTTTCATTGGATGGCAGTAAGAAGGACTATGAGAGTTCCGGGCACAAGGGTCCTTTGGTCAGATGTAATGAGAGTGCGGAAATCTTCAGGAAGGGGATCTGCCTGCCGGCGGATGTCAGGATGACCGAGGCGGAGCAGAACAGGGTAATTGATATTATTTTTTCATGTTATTGCAGGCGGGATATGAATAGAGAGATCTGGTGTGCAATGCAGGATACAGATGGATATAAAATAGAAAGGAGCGCTGAAAGGCGCTTATTTTAATGGAAAGAAGTTGGATGAAAGGATATGGAAAATATCATGCAGATTCCATTTTCACCGCCGGATATTTCCGAGGCGGAAGTAAAGGAAGTGGCAGAGGCACTGCGTTCCGGCTGGATCACTACCGGGCCGCGGACAAAAGAACTGGAAAAGCGGTGTGCGGCCTGGATCGATACGTCCAAATGCGTCTGTTTAAATTCACAGACAGCCTGTGCAGAGATGACGCTGCGGCTGCTGGGGGTAGGGAAGGGAGATGAGTGCATCACCACCGCCTATACTTACACGGCTACCGCGTCTGTGGTCTGCCATGTGGGAGCAAAACTGAAACTGGTGGATATTCAGAAGGACAGCTTTGAGATGGACTATGATGCGCTGGAAGATGCCATCACAGAAAAGACGAAGGTGATCATCCCGGTGGATCTGGGCGGCGTACCCTGCGATTATGACAGGATTTTCGAGATCGTGGAGAGAAAGAAGGGGCTGTTCAGACCCTCCAATGCCTTACAGGATGCAGTTGGCCGTGTGGTTGTGATGGCGGACGCAGCCCATGCTTTTGGAGCAGAAAGGCATGGGAAGATGGTGGGGAATATTGCTGATTTCACCTGTTTCAGCTTCCATGCGGTGAAGAATTTTACGACGGCGGAAGGGGGATGCGTTACCTGGAGACATATGGAGGGGATCGATGATGATGCACTGTATCATCAGTATCAGCTGTTATCACTTCACGGACAGTCAAAGGATGCTTTGTCCAAGACACAGTGCGGCGGCTGGGAGTACGACGTCCTGGGCCCCTGGTATAAATGCAACATGACGGATGTGGCGGCGGCTATAGGGCTGGGGCAGTTTAAGAGGTACCCCGGGATGCTTGCAAGGAGACGGGAGCTTATTGAAAGATATGACAGGAAGTTCCCGCCTCTGGGAGTGGAAACACTGCCTCATTATACGGCGGAATATATTTCTTCCGGGCATCTGTATCTTACAAGGGTCCCGGGGATCACCGGGGAACAGAGAAATGAGATCATCGGGAAGATGGGGGAGGCAGGTATTGCCTGCAATGTTCACTATAAGCCGCTGCCCCTGCTTACGGCGTACCGGGAACTTGGGTTTGAGACAGAGGATTATCCCAATGCTTATGGCCATTTTATCAATGAGATTACGCTGCCGCTGCATACAGGACTTACGGATGAGGAGGCGGAGTATGTGGCAGACAATTACTGCCGTATCCTGGGAGAATATGTGTAATATACCATCTCTGCAAGCGGACATGGTACGCTTTATGATGCATATCCGCTTTGCTCGGCGCGGTATAATGTCTGACGACATTATATCTTGAAGCGTTCAAAGGCTGTTAAGATATCCGGGTGCAGAAAGAACAGCAGCAGGCCGTGCGGGCTGTCTGTGATAAGAAGTTTACGAAAGAAACTATATTGTTTATAGAAGGGATGCTTCATGCAGCTTAGAGAGTGGGAAGACCTTCCGGTAGAGATGCGGACAGAAAAAGTACGCAGGTATTACAGGATTCTGAAAAGAAAAAGAGGAAGTCTGATCTATAAAAGGACATTTGATATTGTGGCTTCATCAGCAATGGCGATTCTGCTGCTTCCTGTGTTTGCAGTTATATCGGTTCTGATCGTCCTGGATTCCGCAGGAGGAGTATTTTACAGGCAGGTGAGAGTTACGCAGTATGGGAAAAGATTCAGGATAGTTAAGTTCCGGACGATGACTGCAGGTGCGGACAGGGCAGGCCCGCAGGTGACAGTGGGGCATGATAGACGGGTCACGAGGGTCGGCGGTTTTTTACGCAGATACCGTCTGGATGAACTGCCGCAGCTTTTTAATATTCTGACAGGGGACATGACCTTTGTGGGGACCAGGCCGGAGGTGCCGAAGTATGTGGAAAAGTATACGGAGGAGATGCGGGCAACCCTTCTTCTGCCTGCGGGGGTGACGAGCAGGGCAAGTATTTATTATAAAGATGAGGCAGATCTGCTGGAGGAATGTGAGGATCCGGAGAGGGTGTATGTGGAAAGGATACTGCCTGGGAAGATGAAGTATAATCTGGAATCTCTGAGAAGGTTTGGTCTGATGGAGGATCTGAAAGTAATGGCGCTTACGGTGAGGGAAGTGTTTGGAAAAGAGGGCTGACGGAAAAAGAATGAATATATTGCTTATAAACCACTATGCCGGGTCTCCGGGGATGGGGATGGAGTTCAGGCCTTACTATTTTGCCAGGGAATGGATAAAGATGGGACATCATGTGGATATCATTGCGGCGGATTATTCCCATTTGCGGATAAAGAACCTGCAGGTGCATGAGGATTTTCAGACGGAAGATATCGACGGGATAAAGTATCACTGGATCAAAGCGGGGCAGTATGAAGGAAATGGAGCAAAAAGGGCTTTGACCATGTTTCGGTTTGTGGGAAAACTGTGGCTGCATGCGGGGAAGATCGTGAAAGAGTACAGGCCGGATGTGGTGATCACATCGTCCACCTATCCGCTTGATACCTATGCAGGACAGAGGATCGCAAAGGGGGCAAAGGCGAAGCTGATTCATGAGGTGCATGATATGTGGCCGGCTACACTTGTAGAACTGGGTGGGATGAGCAGGTACCATCCCTTTGTCGTACTGATGCAGGCAGCGGAGAATTCCGCCTACAGGCATTCGGAGTATGTGGTATCCCTTCCGCCACTGGCGAAGGATTACATGGTAAAACATGGAATGAAGCCGGAAAAGTTTGTGGCGATACCGAACGGGATCGTGAAGGAAGACTGGGAAAATCCGGAGCCTCTGCCGGAGAGGCAGCGAAAGGAGCTGGAGAAGCTGAGGACTGAGGGAAAATTTATTGTCGGCTATTTCGGCGGGCATGCGTTATCGAATGCCCTGGATATGCTGTTGGATGCAGCAAAAGAGGTGAAGGAGAAGGATATCCAATTTGTATTGGTAGGAAACGGTGTGGAAAAGGAGCGATTGATAAAGCGAACAGAGGATGAAAAGATTAAGAATGTGCTTTTTCTGCCGCCTGTGCCAAAAAGAGCAGTGCCGAAACTGTTACAATATTTTGATTGTTCCTTTATAAGTTTAAAACCATCTCCACTGTACCGATTTGGCATCTGCCTGAACAAAATGTATGATTCCATGATGGCGGCAAAGCCGGTTCTTCTGGCTGTGGATGTATCCGGTTCCCCGGTGGAGAAGTTTAAATGTGGAATCATAGTGAGGGCATGTGATGCAAATGAGATCGCTGCGAATGTAGAAAAAATATTTCGCATGCCGGAAGAAAGACGCAGGGAGATGGGAGTACGGGGGAGGCTGGCAGTACGGGAGTATTTTGATTATGATGTTCTGGCGGTACAGTTTGTGGATATTTTCAGTTGAGGGGACTGTAGAGCTATAAATATATAAAGTTTGATCAATTTCGGAGAGAATCCGGCGAAAAAAGGACAAGTTTATTTAGAATTTGTGCTGCTTTGAAGTAAAAATATAAAAAGGTAAAAAATGGAGGAGAGAAGCATTATGAAAAAAGAACTGTTAAGGAGAATAAATGATCGCACAATTATCGCGGGCGTAGTAGGACTTGGTTATGTAGGGCTGCCGCTTGCAGTGGAGAAGGCAAAAGCGGGCTTTAAAACAATCGGTTTCGATATACAGGGCACAAAAGTTGATATGGTAAATCGGGGGCACAACTATATAGGAGATGTAGTGGATTCAGACCTGGCGGAACTTGTGAAAAGCGGAAAGCTGTCGGCGACCAGCGATTTTTCTTTTATAAAAGAAGTGGATTTTATTGCAATCTGTGTTCCGACGCCCCTTGATATCCATCAGGAACCGGATATCAGCTATGTAAAAGAGTCTGCAATAGCAGTTTCCAAACACCTGAAATCCGGGACGATGGTAGTTTTGGAATCCACCACTTATCCGGGAACAACGGAAGAACTGATTAAGCCAATTTTGGAAGAAGGTTCCGGTCTCATATGCGGCCGGGATTTTTATTTGGGATTTTCCCCGGAGCGGGTAGATCCTGGGAACCTGATCTATAAGACAAAAAATACACCTAAAGTCGTCGGAGCATGTTCGGAAGATGGGGCTGAAGTGATCAGCGCCATGTACAGGGCAGTACTGGATGGAGAAGTATATACCGTATCCTGTCCGGCTGTGGCGGAGATGGAGAAGATTCTGGAAAATACTTATCGGAATGTCAATATAGGGTTGGTCAATGAGATCGGCCGTCTCTGTAATGAGATGGGTATTTCTATCTGGGAAGTGATCGATGCTGCAAAGACAAAACCTTATGGTTTTCAGGCATTTTACCCAGGGCCAGGGCTTGGCGGGCATTGTATTCCGCTGGATCCTTATTATCTGACATGGAAGGCGAGAGAGTATGGTTTTCATACGACACTGATTGAGAATTCCATGGTGATCAATGACGGACAGCCGGAATACTGTGTGGAACGCGCAATGCACATCTTAAACAGGCATAAGAGGGCGATCAATGGCGCGAAGATTCTGATGTTGGGAGTTTCCTATAAAAATGATATCGATGACTATCGGGAGTCACCTGCAATCCGTGTGATGAAGGAACTTAAAAAGGTCGGAGCGGATGTGGAATACTATGATCCCTGGGTACCGGAATTTAAAAATATGTACGGACAGAGCGCTAAAAGTATAGAAAGCCTTACGCCGGAAGTAGTGCAGGGCTTTGATCTTGTTATGGTTACAGCGGCTCATCACAACGTGGATTACGAGATGGTGCAGAAGAATGCAAAAGCAATCTTTGACACGAAGAATGTGATGGCAGATATCAAAAGTAGAACTAATATCGAAGTGTTGTAAGGGAAAGTACTAGGAGGTATTTTGCGAAAGAAACCTTAAGATTCCTGAGAGGAGAACAGGCAAAGAAATTTACCTATGACGGATATGGGAACCTGTTGAGAAAATTATTGAATCAGAAGAATATAAAAGGCTCCATATTCTGACTCATGCCTTCTGGTATAACGAAACAGAGCAGGACATTCATAAATCTGTTTCAGATTTTGTAAATAATGGGAACAGCCAAAGATATCAGGCTATGGAGCTTCCTGTATAATTCAAATATAGGGAATTCCAAGAAGGGTGGTTGATAAA
>CAJTPM010000056.1 GCA_910578085.1 uncultured Lachnospiraceae bacterium
TTTCTGAAAATCAACCCCTTCCCGACTATTCGCTATTGAGTTTCCGAGACTGCTCTTGTAAATCTTGATTTGTTACCACTGAAAAATACCATGATTCTTTCGTTGCACACCACCAACAGTTTTTTGAATCTGGGGCAAAAATTAGTTGCGCAGACGTAACTTTCGGTTGCGTCCTTCTGTATTTCGGCTGAAATTAAAAAAAGATAAGAGTTTGAGAGAATGCATTTTGACAGGATTTGTTTTGGAAAGGATCCGTCTGTGCCGTTTGAAAAACAGCGGCTTAAATGTATTCAAAAATACTCTGAATAGCATCGGATACATTGATCATTTCGGAAATTGGCAATCTGTCTGATTTTTTATAACCGCGAATAGATAAATCTAGCAATGCCAGTTTTTCACAATGTATATATCCTTCCGTATTTTCTGTGGATATCCATATATGAAGAGGTCCTGGCCTGGAATTACTAATAATAGGACATCCTATTATTTCCCCGCTGATATTGAAAAAATCTTTACTGGCAATCAGTACCGGATGCCTGATTTTTTCTATTTTCAGAATATCTCCCTGATATAACTGTTCCATTACCATACCTCTCTTCCGACAGGGGTGCCCCAGTCATATTCGCCATCAAGCATCAATTTTCCGTTAAATTCCGCTGCTCTTTCTTCCAATGTTCTATGACGGAATGGTTTTACTAAAGTAATTACACCGTTTGATATCGTGACATCTAAAATGTCATTTGTTGCAATTCCGGCACTTTTCAGTATATCCTTTGATAGTCTTATTCCCTGACTGTTTCCCCATTTTTTTACCTGTGCCTGCATGTGAAACCTCCCTGTAATATAGTATATACTTAGTATATACTATGTGAAGAGGATTATCAATAAGAATATATTTTTTTAAATATCCATAAATAATTTTGCAGAGACTTAAAGTTTTAATGCATGAAATAATCGATGGCAGAATTTGACGGAGGATATTGCAAATTAGATGAAATATGGTAAAGTTGACATATTGAAGCGTATATCCATATAAAAAATAGAGAGAAAAGCGGGTTTTTTTAGTTGGATTCAGAAAACAGTTATATGGCAGAGAATAGAAAGCGGGAGACAGAAATGATAAAAAAATTAAACACCTTCAGGAAGAATGAACGAACCGGGCATTCGGTTTTTTATGTAATTTTTCTTATTGTCTGTTTTCTGGCTGTGGGAGCGGGCTTTGTCTGTTTTCGGCTTAGAAACGGCGTTCAGGTGAAGGCGCCGCGGGACAGGGAGTATCTCTCGGATGCGGAAGTAGTTTTTTACAGGCAGGATGATGAACGATGGCGGGAGGACAGGCTTGGAGAGTCGAAGTATACGATGGGTTCTTCCGGCTGTCTGGTGAGCTGTATTGCCTCTGCGCTCTCCATGGAAAGCAGCATGGAGGAGACGCCCGGAGCCCTGAATGAAAGGTTTTCCGCAAAACAGGTATATGATGTGGAGGGAAATCTGCAGTGGGGATTGTTGTCCGAGGCAGGGGAATATCAGGCTGATGTTTACGGGGAAGTTTCGACAGATGTGATAGAGGACTGCCTCTCAGAGGGACATTACCCGATCGTCAGAGTGCGGATGTACGCATTGGGAAATATCCATTATGTGCTGATCGTGGGTGCAGGAGACGGCGAATATCTGTGTATGGATCCACTAAGAGATGAGATAACGGAGCTGTCTGACTACGGGAACAGGGTTTACGCTCTGCGGTGTGTTTATCCCGCTGACAGGAGTGTTCAGAAGCACGATGCAGGGAAAAATATTTTCCAAAACATGACATACAGGCGTCCTGTTTGTTGTGATAGAATTACGATATAACAGGAACCAGAGAGAAAAGGCACGTATGCCATTCTTTCAGGAGAAAGCGGCATGATGAAGATGATTAAGGAGTAGCGATGAAAATAGACAGACTGATCGGGATCCTGTCTCTGTTACTGCAGAAGGATACGGTGACGGCGCCTGAACTGGCGGCGCAGTTTGAAGTTTCCAGGCGGACGATAAACCGGGATATTGAGGATCTGTGCAAAGCCGGAATCCCGATTGTGACAAGACAGGGGACGGGCGGCGGAATCTCTATTATGAAGGATTACAAAATAGAAAAAACCTTGCTGACAAACGCGGAGATGCAGGATATTCTGGCGGGACTACGAGGGCTTGACAGTGTAAACGGCACAAACCGCTACGGCCAGCTGATGGAAAAACTCTCCGCCGGTTCTTCGGATTTCATGGTGGGAAGCCAGTCTGTGCTGATCGATCTCTCTTCCTGGTACAGGGAATCTCTTGCGCCGAAGATCGAGCTGATTCGCAGCGCCATAGGCGGCTGCAGGGAACTTCGGTTTCTCTATTTTTCACCGAAGGGGGAACAGGAGAGATGTGCAGAGCCCTATTATCTGATCTTTCGGTGGTCAAGCTGGTACCTCTGGGGATGGTGCAAAAGCAGACGGGATTTCCGGCTATTCAAACTGAATCGTATGGAAAAGCTGCGGGTGGAGGCAGAGTTTACAGGAAGAGCAGTCCCACTGCCGGATCTGAGTAATGAGAGCATTTTTCCCGGCGGTATCAGGGTGAAGGCGCTGATCGATAAAAGCTGCAAGTGGCGGCTGGTGGAAGAGTTCGGAATGGACAGTTTCACGGAGCAGGCGGACGGCAGGCTGCTCTTTGAAGCGGATTACACCGATCAGGAAAATCTGGTCACCTGGCTGCTTTCCTTCCGGGAGAAGGCGGAGATTCTGGAACCGGCCAAACTGCGGGAAGAGCTGTGCCGGACGCTGCAAAAGACATTGGAGCATTACAGGGAGGATAAGGAAAGATGATGGATTATATTCAGATCACGGAAGAAAATTTGGAGAAGGAACATATCTGCTGTGCGATCGCCAACAACAAAGATCCGCAGGTTATGGCCAAGAAGGAATGGATGTATGAGAGGCTGAAAGAGGGGCTGGTATTTTTAAAGGGGGATATCCGGGGAAAATGCTTTATCGAGTACATCCCTGCGGAATGCGCCTGGGTGCCGATTCTGGCGGAGGGCTATATGCATATCAATTGCTTTTGGGTTTCCGGTTCCTGCAAGGGACATGGATATGCCAATGATTTGTTGGAGCGGTGTATTGCGGATGCAAAGAGGAAGGGAAAGATCGGACTTACGGTGATCACGTCGGAAAAGAAAAAGTCTTTCCTGTCGGATCCGAAATATCTCGCCTATAAGGGATTCCGGAGAGCAGATATGGCAAAACCTTACTTTGAGCTGTGGTATCTGCCTTTTGAGGAGCAGGCGGAGATGCCGCAGTTCCGGGAATGCGCAAAAAATCCTGTATGCGATGGGGAAGGGTTTGTTCTGTATTATACGGGCGGCTGTCCGTTTACGGCAAAATATGTGCCGCTGTTGGAACAATGGGCAAAAGAGAAGAATATTTTTATGAAAGTGATGAAGATAGACAGTACGGAAAAAGCGCAGAATGCTCCGGCGGCCTGGACAAATTATGCGCTGTTTTACAACGGGGCTTATGTGACACATGAAATCCTGTCGGAAAAGAAGTTTCTTGCGCTGATCGAATCTTTGTGAGAATCTCTGAGAGGATCTCTGCAAGGCGAAGAAGCGGAACATGGAGTCGAAACGCAGGGTGAGAGTGAATACAGGAGAAAAAGGATATGGCATCAAAAACAGAATATGTACAGTACATCGCCGATCAGTTGAGCGGGGCGGGAGAGATCACTTATCGGAAAATGTTCGGAGAGTACGGCATGTACCTTGACGGAAAGATCTTTGCGTTGATCTGCGAGGATCAGCTGTTTGTGAAAATCACGGAGGCCGGCAGAAAAATGAGGCCGGAGTTTCCGGAAGCGCCGCCCTATGAAGGCGCTAAAAATTACCTGCTGGTGGATGATATTGACGATAAGGAGGCGATTGTGGAATTTGTGATAGCCACCTGTACGGAACTGCCGGCACCTAAAACGAAGAAGCAGAAAGGACCAGGAAGAAATGGCATTTGATTATAAGAAAGAGTATAAGGAATTTTATCTGCCGCCCAGGAAACCCGGTATTGTGACAGTGCCGGAAATGCATTTTATTGCGGTAAACGGGAAAGGGGATCCCAACGAGCCGGAGGGAGAGTATAAAGCGGCGTTAGGGATGCTCTATGCTATTGCATTTACAATCAAAATGAGTTATAAAGGAAGTCATAAGATCGAAGGCTATTTTCCCTATGTGGTTCCGCCTCTGGAAGGATTGTGGAGACAGGGAGACGGCGGTATGATAGACTATGCACATAAGGAAAATTTTGAGTGGACTTCCATGATACGACTGCCGGAGTTTGTGACAAGGGAAGAATTTGACTGGGCTATCAGGGAGGCCACAGAGAAAAAGAAGCAGGATTTTTCGAAAGTGCAGTTCTTTACCTATGACGAGGGGACCTGTGTGCAGTGCATGCATATCGGAAGTTACGATGAGGAGCCGGAGACGATCCGGCTGATGCAGGAATATGTGAAGGAACAGGGATATGAGGAGGATTTTTCGGATAGCCGCCTGCACCATGAAATCTATCTGAGCGATCCAAGGAGAGCGGCACCGGAAAAATTGCGCACAGTAGTCAGACATCCTGTAAAATAGCGAGCAGAGCCCGCATTGCGATTTTCGCTTCGTGAACTCATAACTCCGAAGCAATTTTCAAAATAATAAAATAACGTCGCCAGACAGCGACGCATTCCTGACAGTGAAAAAAGAAAGAGCACAACATGACGGAATACCAGCACATTTGTCATACCTTCAGTCCGGTATATGACGAACATTCTAAAATTTTAATTTTGGGCAGTCTGCCTTCCGTGAAATCCCGGGAGGCAGGTTTTTACTATGGGCATCCGCAGAACCGGTTCTGGAAAGTTCTGGCGGCGGTTTTGTCCTGCCCCGTTCCGGTGTCGATTCAGGAAAAGAAAGAGATGCTGCTTGAGCATCGCATAGCGCTCTGGGACGTGATCGAGAGTTGCGATATCGCAGGTTCCAGTGACAGCAGTATCAAAAACGTGGTGCTGGCGGACATCAGGATGATATTGCAAAAGGCAGATATCGACAGGATATATGCCAACGGAAAAAAGGCGGGGAGCCTGTACCGGAAATATATTTTTCCGAAGACGAAAATGCCTGTTACGGCGCTGCCTTCCACCAGCCCGGCAAATGCGGCCTGGTCTCTGGAAAAGCTGGCGGAGATGTGGGGGAAGGAGATCCGAGAGGGTTATCGAGGGGAACCTTAAGAGGAAATTTTGGTGGTATTCTGTAAAAATCATTCCTGTATCCAGGTGATCTTTCTGCTGAAGTAGAGTAAAATAGTATCAAAAACGAAAAGATTGTGGAGGAAAACATGTATTATCAGATAAAGTATAAATCACCTGTCGGTATCATGATGGTCGTGTGCGACGGGCAGCAGAAACATATCACAGGACTGTGGATAGAGGGACAGAAATATTTTCAGGCCACTTTAAGACAAGAGCCGATTCCGGGAGAAGATATTTCCGTACTGCAGAAAGCCGCAAACTGGCTGGATGCCTATTTTGCAGGAAAAAAACCGCAGGTATCGGATCTTCCTCTTGCGCCGGAGGGCGGAGAATTCAGACAGGATGTGTGGAAGATCCTCTGCGAGATTCCCTACGGGAGCGTGACCACTTACAAAGAAATTGCAAAAAAGATGGCGGTTAAGATGGGACGGGAGACCATGTCTGCCCAGGCAGTGGGAAATGCCGTGGCTCATAATCCTGTCTCCGTGATTATTCCCTGCCACCGGGTGGTAGGAACAGGCGGGAGCCTGACGGGATATGCCGGGGGGATCGATAAGAAGATAAAACTACTGAAGCACGAAGGCGTCGATGTATCTGCTTTTTCTGTGCCCCGGTAAGCGAATGTGGACAGGAAGCAGGAGAAAAATGAAATACTACGCTTTAAACGATTATCTGCAGGATACTTTCGGACAAAAAGTCTATAAGATTGCGCTTAATGGTGGTTTCACCTGTCCGAACAGAGACGGTATACTGGGCAGGCGGGGATGTATTTTCTGTTCCGGCATGGGTTCCGGGGAATTTGCCGGAAGGTCGGAGGATTCGATTACTATCCAGATCGAAAAAGGGAAGGAGAAAGCCAGGGGAAAGGCGAGGAATGGAAAATATATCGCCTATTTTCAGGCTTTTACCGGTACCTATGCCCCGGTTGAAAAATTGAGAAAACTCTACGGGGAAGCCATATCCCATCCGGATGTTGTCGCACTGTCCATCGCTACAAGGCCGGACTGCCTTCCCGATGAAGTGATGGCACTGTTACAGGAGATGAACCGGAGAAAACCGGTGTGGGTAGAACTGGGGCTGCAGACGATCCATGAAAGGACGGCGGAATATATTCGGAGAGGATATTCGCTGCCGGTTTACGATGAGGCGGTGGTGAAACTAAAGAAAATCGGGGTGCAGGTGATCGTTCATGTGATTTTGGGGCTTCCCGGGGAGAGCGCGGAAGATATAAAGGAAACGATATCCTATGTGGGAAGAAGCGGCGCGGACGGGATCAAGCTGCAGCTGTTACATGTAATAAGGGGAACAGATCTGGAGAGAGAGTACCTGGAAGGAAGATGCCCGGTGATGGAATTTGAGGAATATGTCACGTTGGTGGCGGACTGTATTGCACTGCTGCCGGAAAGGATGGTCATTCACCGGATGACGGGAGACGGAGATAAGAAAACGCTGCTTGCTCCCAGGTGGAGCACAGATAAAAAGAGAGTGCTAAATGCGCTGCATCGGGCTATCAGGGAGAAAGAGAGGGGATCGGTTGAAATTCAGAAAGCCTTCTGCAGGTGAAATACCCCGCAGAAATAAAAGATGGATCGTCGGTACGTGTGCTGTCGTTATGGGCCTGCTGTTAGTGTCTGGCTGGAAGATACCGGTTTTGGTTCGGATAGAAAGCCTGCATCTGCCGACGGGATATGAAACGGTATATCCGGTAAAGGTCAGGATTTCAGATGTATATTGGCTGCATATCAAAGGGGAGAAAGTAATAAAATGTGATCTGGATGCACAGGCAGCAAGGGAATATATTGAGGCGCATAACAGTAACGAAAAGTTGAAAGATATTCAGATCTATGCCTATGAAGGGATGAGTGATATTGCGATATATGACGCAGAGTATGATGAGGAGTTCCAGAAGAAACCTGATCGGGATCATTATATCGTGATAAGCTATTTCAGAAAAATATAACAGGAGGCTGCCCTGGCAAAACAAGATCAGCATGCAGAATAAAAAAGCCGTCAAAAGCGCCGCAGCCGCCATCAGGTCAGAATGGCAGGGCAGCGCTTTTTCTTTGTATACCTCAACGTAATATGGAAGCCGGATGGCTGAAGGGTTACGATTGTATCAAACAGTCAGGGACTGACCTGTTTGATGCCGGAAATATCGGAATCGATCATCATGGAGTAGTTGGTATAGTAGACCACAAATCCCGGTTTGGCTCCGCCCGGTTTTTTGACATTCTTCTTTTCCGTGTAGTCGATCTCCACTTTCGCCTGTCCTCTGCCTCTGGAATAATGGGCGGCGAGCCTTGCAGCTTCCTCGAAAGTGGAATCGGGCAACTCTGCGCCGTCCGTGCGGACAATCACATGGGAGCCGGGTTGTCCTTTGGCGTGGAACCACCAGTCGTTCCCCACAGCGAATTTAAAGGTCAGTTCATCGTTCTGGAAATTATTTTTTCCGACATACATATGAAAACCGTCGCTGCTGATATAGTGAAAAGGTCTGCTGGTGATCTTTTCTTTTTTTGCACCACCTTTTCTGCGGATGTAGCCTGCCGCAATCAGTTCTTCCTTGATCTGCACGAGATCGGATTCCTGTTCGGCGATCTCTAAGGAGGCGGCGATGGATTCCAGATGATCGATCTCTTCCTTCACCTGTACAGTGAGCTCGGAGAGCGTCTCATAGGTGCGTTTCAGTTTCCCGTATCGGTCGAAATATTTCTTTGCATTTTCCGAGGCGGTGAGGGTGGGATCCAAAGGGATCTTCACGATCTCGCCGGTATAGTAATTTAATGCTTCCAGAGATCTGGCGCCGGGCTCCGCATCGTAGCCGTAGGTGTGCAGCAGTTCTCCGTAAAGCTTGTATTTCTCCCGTTTTTCCGTGTCCTTTATCTGCAGGCACTGGAGATCATATTTCTTTACGGTGCGCTCCAGAATGGTCTGTACGATCTTCCGGAGATCCGCTGATCGCTGTCTGATGCGCGTTAACGTGTTTCTTTCCGCATAGTACGCTTCCAGAAGCGCGGAGACAGAGGAAAAAGTTTTGGCAGAAGCATCGCTGTAAAGCAGCATGGGCAGGGCGGAAAATTCCACGGGCGCTTTTTTGTCGTAATATATGGCGGGAGAAAAACCGCCTGTCATGACCTGATTCATGATTATAGCAAATTCCCGGTAGAGTAGTCCGGCGGCAGATTGACGAAAGTCTGCCTGTTCTGATCTGAAGGGCGGGATATCGGACAGAACATCAGTTGTGACAGATGTGTCAGTTAAACCATCAGCTGAAACCGAAGCTCCTTCCTGCCTGTAGCTGAGTGCAGAGCGGTCGGGATCCAGGCCTGCACGGAAACAGAGTTCCTGGGCCAGGATCGGAGAAAAGCCGGTGAAGGTGGAATAGAGCGCTTTGTATAAGGGAGCCGGTTTTTGAAACACAAGGTCACTGAATGTGCGCTCTTTTTCTGTTTCGGACATGGAATCACCCATAAAAGCTGCAGGATCCGCCTTATCCTCGGTTTTCGGAATAAAATAGGTTTTTCCAGGCAGCACTTCCCTGACGGAGCTTACCATGCCGGAGATATGTTTGATGCTGTCGATGATCATACCTTCTTCGTTACAGAAGATGATATTGCTGTGTTTTCCCATAACTTCGACAACCAGTTTTTTTCTGCACAGATCCCCCAGCTCATTTAAATGCTCAATATCGATCTGCACGATCCGTTCCAGCCCGGGCTGCGTGATCTCTATGATCCGGCCATTCTGGATATGCTTTCTGAGCAGCATACAGAAATTGGGGGCCGTTAAAGGGCTCTGTTTTGTTTTACCGGTCAGATAGATCAAAGGCAGAGAAGCGTTTGCGGAGAGCAACAGATAGTGCTGTCCTGTCCTGGTCTTTAAGGTGAGCTGCAGCTCATCCGCCTCAGGCTGTGCAATTTTATAAATACGGCTGCCTGTCAGAAGGTCTTTGCATTCCCTGACGACGGCAGCAACTGTAATTCCATCAAAAGCCATAATAGTGGTCTCCTTTTTTGGTATCATAGCAAATTTATTTCTGAAAAACAAGATAGGGTATTTCCCATTTTTGTTTTTTGTGCTACAATTCAGATAACTGAAGTTTTGAGCGTCAGATCGGTCCGGCATGGAAGGCGGACCAATCTGACGGCAGAAAATCATATCTGAATATTCACAGGTAAAAGAATATGAATATTGAAGGACTACAAAATCCATATGAAGCCGCATGGCAGAAGGTCTGGGGGCGCCCCGGTGAAGAGGCGGTCCTTGTTATTGCGCCCTGGGGTGACGAAAAAGAAAATGCGGAGAGGGGTGCCGTTTCCGGGATACCGGGAATGGGAGACCCGGATACCAAAGGTGTATCAGGTGTTTCAGAAAGCGAGAAGGCAGGAAAGGTCTCCGGCGATAAGGATTCCGTAAGGAAGCCGGGCAGAGCATCTTCCCCGGAAGAGTGTCAGACCTGTAAGGAGCGGAAATACCAGGACGGTTCCGATGAGAATGTTTCCTTTAAATCGGCGCAACATATTTCTCCCGGCAGTGCAGGTGCAAGGGTGCGTGCCCATGAGGGGGAACATGTGTCCAACGCCTATACGAAGGCAAAGGAAGACGGCGGGAAAGTACTGCAGGCTTCCGTCAGCATCCGCACGGCTATCTGTCCGGAGTGCGGCAGAACCTATGTGTCCGGCGGGACAACGCACACTAAGATCAGTTATCCGAATGAGGATAATCCGTATCAGAAGGAACGGAAATTCCAGCACAGCATGGGACTTCGGGGGGAGAATATAGATCTGGCGGTGTGACTTTACGAAAATCCGCAAAACAACAGAAGAAAAAGGACAAAGACCATGATCAAAAGCATGACCGGTTTCGGCAGATGTGAGATAGCAGGCAAGGACCGTAAGCTGACGGTGGAGATGAAATCCGTCAACCACCGCTATCTGGATGTCGCCATTAAGATGCCAAAGAAGTTTAATTTTTTTGAGAGCGCCATCCGGACAGAACTGAAAAATTACATAAGCCGCGGCAAGGTGGATGTGTTTATCACCTGCGAGGACTACAGCGAAGACAGTGGATCCTTAAAGTATAATAAGGCGTTAGCCAAAGAATATCTGACCTATCTGCGCCAGATGGCGGAGGAGTTTGAGTTGGATAATGATATCCGGGTTTCCACGCTTTCCAGATATCCGGATGTGTTTGTCATGGAAGAACAGAATATCGACGAGGAGGAGCTCTGGAAGGATCTGCAGAGCTCCATAAAAGGGGCGGCGGAAAATTTTGTGAAGACTAGGATCGTAGAGGGGGAAAATCTGTTAAAGGATCTGAATGTCAAGCTGGATACGATGCTTGCCCATGTTGATTTTATCACAGAACGTTCCCCGAAACTGATTCAGGAATACAAAGAAAAACTGAGGGAAAAAGTACGTGAACTGTTGGAGGATGTCCAGATCGACGAAAGCCGTCTCTATATGGAAGTGACGATCTTTGCGGATAAGGTCTGCGTGGATGAGGAGTTAGTCCGCCTGCGCAGTCATGTGGAAAGTACAAAAAAGGAGCTTGCCGGCGGCGGGAGTATCGGCAGAAAACTTGATTTCATCGCACAGGAAATGAACAGAGAGGCCAATACGATCCTGTCGAAAGCAAATGATCTGGAGATATCCGCCAGAGCGATTGAGCTGAAAAATGAAATAGAAAAAGTGAGGGAGCAGATTCAGAACATTGAGTAAACTGATTCATATCGGATTCGGCAATATGATAAATGCGGATAAGATCATAGCTATCGTCTGCCCGGATTCCGCACCGGTGAAGCGTATGGTGCAGGGAGCAAAGGAAGGGCGCACGGCGATCGACGCAACCCAGGGACGAAAGACAAAAGCAGTGCTCGTCATGGAGAATGGCAGTGTCGTGTTGTCCGCCCTGACGCCGGAGACGCTTGCCGGCAGAGTCGGCGTCTCCCTTGAACTGACAGACAGCGAATATACTGACGGTCGAAAAGACTGACCGCTTTTCGCAAAAGATTCATTGTTAGAGAAATGATGGAGGAGCGAATGAAAAAAAGGGGACTTCTGATCGTAGTTTCAGGTTTTGCAGGTTCCGGTAAGGGGACACTGATGAAGCGGCTGACAGGGGATTATGACAATTATGCACTGTCTGTCTCCATGACAACAAGAAAGCCCAGACCAGGCGAAGTGCATGGCAGGGAGTATTTTTTTGTGACAAAAGAGGAATTTGAGCAGAAAATACAGGATGACGGACTGATTGAATACGCGGTTTATGTGGAAAACTATTATGGAACACCGCGGGCCTATGTGGAAGAACAGATGGCGAAAGGAAAGAATGTTGTTCTGGAGATAGAGATTCAGGGGGCCCTGAAAGTAAAAGAACGCTTTCCGGAGGCTGTTTTGATCTTTGTGCTTCCGCCCAGTGTGAAAGAACTGTACCGGAGATTAAAAGAACGGGGAACGGAAGCGGAAGATGTGATCGAAAAGCGGATGCATAGAGCAGAAAAAGAGGCTGACACGATTGACAGATATGATTACATTATGATAAACGATGAGGTGGAGGAGAGTGTAAAGAGGCTCCACAGCCTGATCGAAGCGGCCCATTTTACACCGGGCAGAAATGAGGAGTTTATCCGGGGCATCAAAGATGACCTGAGGACGTTATGGAAAGGAGATCATTAAATGTTACATCCATCTTATGCAGATCTGATGAAAGTAGTAAACAGCGAGGTAGAACCCGGGGAGGCGCCTGTTGTCAACAGCAGGTATTCCATCGTGATGGCTACGGCAAAACGGGCAAGACAGCTTATCGCGGGCGATGAGCCGTTGGTAGATAATCTGTCTGTGGAAAAACCGCTTTCCGTTGCAGTCAGCGAACTGGAGCAGGGAAAGATCCATATTTTAAATGACGAAGAAGAGTAATACGGCGGAATTATATGAAGATATTATTTACATCCCTTGGCTGTGACAAGAATCTGGTGGATACGGAAGTCATGCTAGGGGAACTTGCGGAAGAGGGATATTTCTTTACGGATGAAGAGGCGGAAGCGGATATTGTGATCATCAATACCTGCTGCTTTATCAGGGACGCCAAGGAAGAGAGTATCGAAACCATACTGGAGATGGCGGAACTCAAAAAGGCCGGTCAGATCAGAGCGCTTCTTGTGACGGGATGCCTTGCCGAGCGCTACAGAGAGGAGATTCAGAAAGAGATTCCCGAGGTGGACGCGGTGCTTGGCGTCACGGATATTCACAGTATTGTACAGGCTGTGGAGGAGACATTAAACGGAAAGGCGAGAAACCATGTGGGAGAAGGGGCGCCTTCATCCGGAAAAAAGCGGCTTGTGACCACAGGCGGACACTATGCCTATTTAAAGATAGCGGAGGGCTGCGATAAACATTGTACCTACTGTATTATCCCGAAAATCAGAGGGAGCTATCGCAGCGTGCCCATGGAGAGCCTGCTTGAGGAGGCGCGGCTGTTAGTGGAGGAGGGCGTTCGGGAGCTCATTCTGGTGGCCCAGGAAACAACGCTTTACGGTCTGGATCTCTATGGGAAAAAGATGCTGCCCGCGCTGCTTGAAAAGTTGTGCAGGATCGAGGATCTGCACTGGATCAGGCTTCTGTACTGCTATCCGGAGGAGATCACGGAGGAGTTGATCGAGGTTATAAAGCGGGAGCCGAAAATCTGTCATTATCTGGATATCCCCATACAACATGCCTCAGACAGCGTACTGAAGCGCATGGGGCGGCATACTACGGAGGAAGATCTGCGGCAGATTGTCGCGAAACTTCGGACAGAAATACAGGATATCTGTCTGCGAACCACGTTGATTTCCGGATTTCCGGGGGAGTGTGAGGAGGATTTTGAAAAGCTGTACCGGTTTGTCAATGAGATGGAGTTTGACAGACTGGGCGTTTTTGCCTATTCTGCGGAGGAGGATACGCCGGCGGCTCTGATGCCTGACCAGATCCCGGAGGAGATCAAAGAAAAAAGACGGGATGAGCTGATGGAACTGCAGCAGGAGATCGCTTTTGAAAAGGCGGCGGAGAAGGAAGGAAAGCTTCTGGAAGCAGTGGTGGAAGGGTATTTGCCAAAAGAGGGCGTCTATGTGGCGAGGACTTATATGGATGCGCCGAATGTGGACGGTTATCTGTTTCTGACATCGGACAGGGAGCTTGCTTCCGGGCAGTTTGTCACGGCGAGGGTGACGGGCAGCAGCGGGTATGATCTGATGGGAGGAGAACAATGAATTTACCAAATAAACTGACGGTGTTTCGCATGGTGCTGATCTTTCCCTTTGTGATCCTGCTTCTGGGCGGGCATGAGGGATGGGGATGGTTTACGGCACTCTTTAGCGGTATCTCGGGCTATACGGATTATATTGCACTGGCAATCTTTGTGATTGCCAGCCTGACGGATCTGTTGGACGGAAAAATTGCAAGAAAGTATAATCTGATCACTAACTTCGGGAAGTTTATGGATCCGCTTGCGGATAAACTGCTTGTCTGTTCGGCGATGATCTGTCTGACGGCGATGGGCAGGATTCCGGCGTGGATCGTGATCATCATTATAGCCAGGGAATTTGTGATCAGCGGTTTCAGGCTGATCGCCTCGGATAACGGCAGGGTGATCGCAGCCAGCTGGTGGGGGAAATTTAAAACGACTTTCCAGATGGTGATGGTGATTCTGATGATTGCGAATATTCAGGCGCTCAGGTTTGCGACGGATCTTGTGATGTGGATCTCCCTGATTCTGACAGTGGTGTCATTATTGGATTATCTGATCAAAAATAAAGAGGTGATGCAGGGGACAAAGTGATCTCCGGCGTCATCATAAACAGTGCATAAAACAATGGTATGGCGGCTTGAACAGAGCGGATATATCATCAATACACCGAAAGGGAGATAAGATAATTATGGTCGTAGAACTGATCAGCGTGGGAACGGAGATTCTGCTGGGAAATATTGTCAATACCAACGCGGCGTATCTGGCGGAACAGTGCGCATCGCTTGGGCTTTCCTGCTATTACCAGGGCGTGGTGGGGGACAATGCGGAGAGACTGCAGGGGACGCTGCAGACGGCGCTTGAGCGGTCGGATATTGTGATCTTAGGCGGAGGGCTCGGACCGACTCAGGACGATCTGACAAAGGAAGTGACGGCGAGAGTGCTGGGGTTAAAGCTTGTGGAAGATGCCCACAGCAGGGAGCGGATCCGGGAATATCTGGAGACCAGGGGCTTTACTGTGACGGAAAACAACTGGAAACAGGCTCTTGCGCCGGAAGGGGCGGTTGTCATTGACAATGAGAACGGTACGGCGCCGGGACTGATCATTGAGAAGGGCGACAAGCGGGTGATTTTGCTGCCCGGACCGCCAAATGAGATGCGGCCGATGTTTGAGAAGAGCATTTATCCCTATTTAAATGAGCTGCAGCCCGGTGTGATCTATTCAAAGACCGTCAAAGTCTGCGGTGTGGGGGAGAGCGTTGCCGAGACCATGATCAAGGATCTGATCGCAGCCCAGGATAATCCCACGATCGCAACCTACGCAAAGACAGGCGAGGTGCATCTGCGGGTGACGGCGAAGGCGGAGAACGAAAAAGAGGCGCGCAAACTGGTGAAGCCCATGGTGAAGGAGTTAAAGGGAAGGTTTGGCAACAGCATCTACACCACGGATACGGAAGTGACGCTGGAAAAATCTGTGATCGATCTGCTGGCGGCAAATCATTTGACGGTGTCCACGGCGGAATCCTGCACGGGCGGACTGGTTTCGGCGAGGTTAATCAATGTGCCCGGGGCATCCGAGGTATTTAAGGCCGGCTATGTCAGCTACTCCAACAAAACCAAGCGGAAATTGATCGGCGTGAAGAGAAGTTCTCTGGAAAAATACGGCGCCGTCAGCAGCGTTGTGGCAAAGGAGATGGCAAAAGGGGCGGCCATGCTCAGCAAAGCGGATGTGACGGTTTCCGTAACGGGGATCGCCGGTCCCGACGGCGGCAGCGAGGAGAAGCCGGTGGGGCTTGTGTATATAGGCTGTCAGGTGTGCGGGAAGAGTGCGGTAAAGGAATATCATTTTAAGGGAAACAGAAATAAGATCAGGGAAGCATCGGTGTCGGCGGCGCTCAGTCTGATGCGGGAATGCATTTTACAGTATTGCAGCAGTGTGATGTTCTCTGAATAAGGATGGAAATGAGGAAGCATAATGTATCCAGAAAATAACAACTCAAATAAAGGAAGAAATATTGCGATAGGTATTGTTGTCTCACTTGTTTTTATCGGGCTTTTTGCGGGCTGCGTCTCTGTTGTGATGCGGTATGTGGAACTGGATAAGAGCGGGAAGTTGGACAGGTGGCTGGAAGCGAACGCGGATGTGGAGGAGGACGACATCTTATCGGATTACGGCTATTATGATGAGGATGGTTATTTTCATTATTATGGAGAGGACGATGGGGATGACGGCTTCGGTTATTACGATGAAGACGGCGAATTCCACTATTTTGAGAATGAGACAGATCCGAGGGACCGGTTTGACCGCCCCACTCATGATGAGGATATCGAAGGGTACGCCACCGGTGAATATTTTTCTCTGCCGGCGGACAACCGGGTGGAGGGGCTTGCCTACTCTGTGGACATAGAAGAGAAAGAATACGAGGATGATTTCAACACCTATATTTATTACAGCTATCCCATAGTGGACGGAGATGTGCCGAACATAGATTACATCAATGATGTGATCTGTTCGGAATGGGAAAGCCTGTTGGAATACTATGAGGATGATTACAAGGCAGGTTTGCCGGATTATTACGGGGAAGACTATGAGGATTACGGAAAGAGTGACGGGATCATAGCGGAGTTAGACTGCAATGTCACTTTTATGTCGGAAGATATTCTGAGCGTTGTCTACCAGGAAACCGTTTATTACGGCGAGTATGGGGATTATGATGTAGATATCTATCTGTACTGTCTGAATTTTGATATGAAAAACGGTCAGCTTCTGGAAAATACGGGGATGCTGGATATTGATGAGGAGTTTGTGGAAGATTTCCGTGAGAGAAGCGAAAAACAAAATGCGGACAGCGTACTGGATGACTGTGACGACGAGGATGTCATGTATTATCTGGAAAATCCCTACAATCTGATTCTGTTTTACTGTCCCCAGGGTATGGAGATCGGACTCAATCTGGATAATGGATGGGTGACGGTGACTTATGCGGATTATGAGGAGTATCTGAATAAGATGTAGAGGGGTTCTTAATGCGGACGCCGCCGTGGGAGCCATGCGCTGGGCTATTGGATAGAGGGGCATCTGTGACAGTGAAGTTGGGCGGCTGAGGGATTAGCAGGATTTGATGAAAGAGGATCCGTTTGAAAAATTTATATAGGTAAAAAAGTTTGGTGTGGTATGATTTGTTTTGCAGATTTACTGGATTATTTGGACAAAATTTGGGGGGATTTATTGAGTGATTGAGGGATTTGTCGATTTTGGGGTTGACGGTGTATGATTGCCGTGGTAGAGTAAGGGTGTTAGTGAAATCTTATATTTTTAGATTAAAATGGTTGATTATCTCAAAAAAGCCTTGATTTACGGGCATACAAGCAGGATTTCAAGCTGAATTTACTACCAATTTAC
>CAJTPM010000057.1 GCA_910578085.1 uncultured Lachnospiraceae bacterium
ATCCGCAATGGAACGTGCCGGGGCGGAAGATATGGGCGATGATGTGGAGCGGAAAGGCTTGGGTACGCCTGCGACAAGGGCGGACATCATTGAAAAGCTGGTAAAGGACGGTTTTGTAAAGCGTGAGAAAAAACAGATCATACCCACTGAGGACGGATTGAAGCTGATTACAGTCCTGCCGGACGTTGTGAAATCCCCGAAACTTACTGCCGATTGGGAAAATGCCCTGACACTGGTAGCGAAAGGGGAGCTTCCAATGGAGGACTTCATGGCAGATATTGAAAACATGGTGTCGGAGCTGATACACACCTACCATGAGGTCAGTGACGAACAGAAAAAGATGTTCGCACAGGAACAGACAGTGCTTGGGACGTGTCCGAACTGCGGCGGTCAGGTGGTAAAGGGGAAATTCGGTGCGTACTGTGTGAAGAAATGCGGTATGAATGTGAGCCGGGTAATGGGAGCTGCCCTTACCGACACGCAGGTAAAGGATTTGCTTGCCGGGAAGAAAATCCTGTTAAAAGGGTTAAAGAGCAAGGCAGGCAAGCCTTATGATGCCTATATTATTCCGAGCGGGACGGAGGAATACCACTATACCAAAGACGGGGAAGAAAAAAGCGGGGTACAGTTTAAATTTGTCATGGAATTTCCAAAAAAGAAATCTTCCGGCGGGAAGAAAAAATAGAGGGAGGAAAAGATATGTTTACAACAGGAGATAAGTTATTAAACATGATGAAAGAGGAAGAAGTCAGCATTATGGAGCTTTCCAGAATGTCAGGAGTGCCGGAGAGGACAATCATGGATATTCTGGCGGGCATCAGAGAGCCGGAGCTTGGTGTGGTATGCAGGATTGCGGACGGACTTGGCATCTGTGTCCATGAGCTTCGTGCCGATGAGGAACAGTATGCAATATCCGTACAGAAAGATACCCTTGCAAAGCTGATTGTAGTCAGCGAGATTAACGGTGTGGAACTGGAGGAACTGATACATACCATTCTGGAAAAAGGCATTGAGGAACATGGTTTCTATGAGTAATGCCGGAAAGTAACAAAAAACAGGCTGCAAGATACGCATTTTGTATTTTGCAGCCATTTTTTAATGGAGGTTTACCATGAGAAAATATGACTTAATTTCCTCACTTTCCGCAGAAACATCAAAGGAAGTGGCGAGGAATGAAGAAAGCTGGAAGAAATATCTGAACACAGCATCAAGGCTCTACAAATACCCGTTCAAAGACCAGCTCCTTATCTATGCCCAAAGACCGGATGCCACAGCCTGTGCTTCCATAGAGATATGGAATGAAAAAATGCACTGTTGGGTAAACAAAGGGGCAAAGGGGATTGCCCTGATTGATGAAGAAGGAAGTCCTTACACCGGACTGCGGTATGTCTTTGACATATCGGACGTGCATAAGGCAAGGCGTATCGGGCGTTTTCCGCAGTTATGGGAAATGAAAGAGGAACATCAGGAAGCGGTGCTTGACCGTCTGGAAGGGATTTACGGGGATACCAACAAAGAAGCCGGATTTACGGACAGGATCAGGGAGATTGCTGCCCGGATTGCACAGGATTGTTATGGGGAGCTTGCTTCGGATATGGAATATCTGAAAGAGGGAAGTTTTCTGGAGGAACTGGACGAACTGAATGTTGCTGTGCGTGTCCGGGAAACGCTGGCGGACAGTATCTCTTATATGGTCTTAAAGCGCTGCGGCATGGATGATGCGGATCTGGCGGAGGAAATCCAGTTCCCTTATATCCATGAATTTAATACGGTGGAAACCCTGTCGCATATTGGGGACAGCATATCCGATTTATCAAAGCCTGTCCTTATGGAAATCGGGAAGGCAATCGGGGCGTATGACAGAGCGTATGCCAGAAATGAAGCATCGAAAAATTTGGTTGAAAAAGGACTTGCAAATACCGCTGACACACGCTATAATGCTTTAAAGCGTGAAAGTGAAACGCAAGACGTACAATCTACCACACAGACCGGAAATGCCGGGGAAAGGGGAAATAATGATGAATCTGACCTACGAGAAAAACGGGGATTATCTGATACCGATGTTACAGATGGACGAGCAGCCGGAGGGGACGCTGACGAAGTACGGACTGATGAGGAAGAATTACTTGCAGGAACACAAGAAGGGAATCTACACCGGACTTCTGCTGAAAGGGAAGCTGAAAGAGCATCTTCTGGCTATTCAGGAACAGGCAGAGCAGAGGATGGAATTGCTGACAGCGCAGATGGCGAAAGCGGAGGGCGTGACGGAGGAACTGAAAGCCACCAATCAGATGAAATGGGTGGGGATGATGAACAACATCAGGCACTCAGCGGAGGAAATCGTGCTGAAAGAGCTGATATACAGCCTGTAAATGAGGAAGAAATAACTGAAAATAGGGAACTGTCAGAGCCGGGTAATGAAGAAAACACATTATCCGGCTTTTCTTTGTCTGGGGAGGAAACCATTAACAGGCATTGGGCAGAGATAGAAAAAGGCATTTTGCAGTTTGATGAGTTTATGGAGCATAAATGCCCGGATATTGCCGGAGTAATGCTTTTTGAGCCGGATAAGGATAAGCAGACGGAATATATTAAAAACAGTTACAGGCATGGAGAATATACAGAGTTTTATGTTGGGGAGGAAAGAGCCGGGTACAGGGCAGATGAAAACGGCATGACGCTTTGGAGCGGAACATATCTGAACCGGAGAGCAGAAGCAGTTGTATCATGGGAAACTGTGAGGGACAGCATCGCCTTTTACATGGAGAAAGGCGAATATCTGAAAGAGGGGCAGATACCGCAGTGGGAGGAACCAGAGCCAAAGGAAACGGAAGTTTACCAACAGCTTAGTCTTTTCCCAAGTACCGAGGAGCAGATCGGCACGATTGAAGCGGCGCAGGCAGGAGAGAAATACATCATGCCCGCCGCTTTTTCCCTGCCCAAAGAACAGCTTGAAGCCATTTTGCGTACAGGCGGCGGACGGGATAATAACAGAAGTCGCATTTATGCCAAGTACCAGCAGGGCAAGACGCCGGAGGAAATGGCGGAGTTTTTGAAAAACGAATACCGGACTACCGGGAAAGGTTTTGATTTTGGGAACAATCCTATTTCTGTCTGGTTCAGTGAATCCGGCATGAGCATCGGCTACGGGATGTCTGCAAAGGAAAATCCGGTTGCGGTGATGGACTGGCAGGAAGTGGAGGGCATTGTCCGGTCTATGGTGGAGAATGGCACTTATATGGGCGCTAATGAAGTGTTCCTTGTGGACGCAGTGGAGCGGCAGAGGGTGTCAAATGACCTGTTCAATTTCTTCCGGGACGGTATCGGGGAAGTGCCGGAGAACATACCCATAAAGAATTATAACCACCCGGAAAGCATCACGAACCTTTGTGAGCTTTTATCCACGCAGGAAGGGCGGGATATTGTTTCCGGGGAGCTTTCCAAAGCGAAAGAACAGCTTGAAGCCGGGGAAAAGCAGATAAAGTGGCGGTATGTGAAAAGTCCGGAGCATCTGCTTTCAGAGATTGCAGATTTAAGTGTGGAAAAAAGAGAATATCCGGCACAGGACAGTGTGGAGGTGCGGAATGAGGATTTTATCACACAGGACGAGATAGACACCCGGCTGACAGGGGGCAGCGGCTTTCATCATGGGCATTTCCGGATTTATGAGTATTTCATGGAGGGGCATGATAAAAAAGATAATATTGCGTTCCTTAAAAATGAATATGGCACAGGCGGCAGTTCCCACGCACTGATCGGGAGCGATAAAGGGCATGAAGACCATGACGCAAAGGGTATCCGTTTGGAAAAGGGCAGTTATGGAAACCCATACGCAAAAGTCCTTTTGAAGTGGAATGTGGTGGAGAAACGCATCAGGGAGCTTGTAAAAGCGGATAAATACCTTTCGCCAAAGGGCAAGGAAGCCTATGCACAGTATAAAAAAGAGCAGGCGGAGGAAGCCATGCGCCGGGAACAGGAAAAGCTGGAGCATGGTATCCGGGTAGAGTGCAAAAATGCCATAGAACAGGCGATTGCGGAAAAATTTGACGGTTATACACTTCCGAGGGATACCGCCGAGGGCGTTATCAGGCAGTACGGGAAGGAGCGTGTAGAGATTGTCCTTGCCAATACAATCACGCATTTATCCCATGACGGGCGGTTTTCACCGAACAATAAGGAATGGGCAAAAAGCCTTGTGCCTTCCGCTGACTGGCAGACAAGGGATTATATCGTCACTTCCCACCCGGCTGTGCTGGACGGTTTTACCAATCAGGCAAGACGGTACATAGAGCGTGACAGGGAGCCGGAGAAGGCGGCTGTACCGGAACGGGAAGCAGGAACTTCCGGGGAAAAGGCACAAAATCCTGAACCGGAAAACAAAATTAGTGACAGTGAGAAAGCACTGATTGAAAGGCTTGCGGAGATGTCTGCTGTGGTAAAAATCTGCGGTGCGCTGTCCATGAAAGATGTGGTCGGCTGGAATGAGGATACCGGGGAGGTTGCCATTGAGGATGCCGACAGGCGGTTAGAGGGAAAAGCGGTTTATGATGCTTTGTTTTTAGAAGCCGCCGATTATGTCCTGATGCAGTCATTAAGCGGCAATACAGAAAAAGCGGTGGAGATGGACGCTCTGCTGAAGGAAGCACAGAAATATGCGGCACGTTATGAGAATGAGCCGGCACAGCAGAGGGAAGAAAAAGCTGCGGAGAAAATTTCAAGAACAGAGCCGGAAAGTTTATCTGAAGAACCGGAGCAGGAAACAGCAGAACGCTTTACTGTTACAGAAACAACAGATGCCTTTACAGAGCCTTATGCGGTATGGGATAACGAAACGCAGGATTATTATGTGGCGGGCGATGGCACAGTGCCTACATTTACTGCGATAGAGGAAGTGGATATTTTCTGCGGTAAACTAAACGGAGATTTACAGGGAAAAGATTTATCAACAGAGGATTTACCGGATACAGAAACAGTTTCAGGAACAAAGGCGGTTTCTGGAAAAGAAGATGATTTCCCCGACATTGACGCACAGGCAGTCCGGGAGCATTTGGAAAAAGCAGGCATTGTGGACGGACAGCTTGTAGATGAAAACGCCTTAGAGAATGATCCGTTTATCAGGCAGGTCATGGGTGACGTGGAAACGCTGATAGGGGAAACGGAGGAAGAACCGGAAAAATCATCAGAAAAAGAACCGGAAATTGATAAGTCAGGAGCAGTAAATTATCACATTTCTTTTAATGAAGCCGAAAATACCGGGAAAGGGTTTGCGCCGAAAGAGAAGTTCCGACAGAATATAGAAGCCATACGCACCCTTGAAAAGATTGAGGGCGAACACCGTACCGCAACACCAGAGGAACAGGAGATTTTAGCAAAATATGTGGGATGGGGCGGTCTTGCCGATGCTTTTGATTCTTCCAAAGCGAATTGGGCGAATGAATATCAGGAATTAAAGAGCCTGTTATCCCCGGAGGAATACGCTTCTGCAAGGGAAAGCACGTTAAATGCCCATTATACAAGTCCGGTCATCATTCAGGCAATCTATGACGCAGTGGGGAAAATGGGATTTACCAGAGGGAATGTGTTAGATCCTGCCGCAGGGATAGGGAATTTCTATGGCTGTCTGCCGGAGGAAATGCAGGCAAGCAGGCTGTATGGGGCGGAGCTTGACGGGTTGACCGGGCGGATTGCAAAACAGCTCTACCCTCATGCGGATATTAAAATAACAGGCTTTGAGAATACCAGTTATCCCAATGACTTTTTTGATGTTGCGGTGGGAAACGTGCCTTTCGGACAGTATAAAGTGTCTGACAGGCAGTATGACAAGCACAATTTCCTTATCCATGACTATTTTTTTGCAAAGACACTGGATAAGGTCAGACCGGGCGGCATTGTCGCTTTTGTCACTTCAAAGGGGACAATGGATAAGAAAAACCCGGAAGTGCGGAAATACCTTGCACAGAGGGCGGAGCTTTTAGGGGCGGTCAGGCTCCCGAACACAGCGTTTAAGGAAAATGCAGGTACGGAGGTCACTTCGGATATTTTGTTTTTAAAGAAGCGTGACCGGGTAATGGATATAGAGCCGGATTGGGTGCATCTGACGGAAAAAGACGGTATTGTGATGAACCAGTATTTTTCAGACCACCCGGAGATGGTATTGGGAAAAATGGAGATGGTTTCCGGGGCGCATGGCATGGAAAGCGCCTGCCTGCCGGACACTTCCCTTCCCTTGTCGGCACAGCTTAAAAATGCGCTTTCCCATGTGGAGGGCAGCATCGAGCAGGCGGATTTCAACGAGATTGACGATGAACTGGCAAAGGAGAACATACCCGCCGATCCGGACGTGAAGAATTACAGCTATACGGTTGTGGATGACACCGTATATTACCGGGAAAATTCCATTATGAAGCCTGTGGACGTATCGGAAAAGGCAGAGCAGAGGATTAAGGGCATGGTGGCAATCCGGGACTGCACACAGGAGCTGATAAATTTCCAGTTGGAAGAATACCCGGAGGATATGATTCAAAACAAGCAGACGGAGTTAAACCAGTTATACGATGATTTCTCCAAGAAATTCGGTCTTATCAGTTCACAGACCAATAAAAGGGCGTTCAATCAGGATTCCAGTTACTGCCTGTTATGCTCCCTTGAAAGGCTGGACGATGAGGGGAACTTCATCGGCAAGGCGGATATGTTCACGAAGCGAACCATTAAAAAGCAGGAGGTTGTGACAAGCGTGGACACAGCCAGTGAAGCACTGGCGGTATCGCTGAGTGAAAAGGCGGGCGTGGACTTAGCGTATATGTCACAGCTTGCGGGTAAAAGTGAGGAAGAAATTACAAAGGAGCTTGCGGGGGTAATCTTCCAGAACCCGGTGACAGAGGAATGGGAAACCGCAGACGAGTATTTAAGCGGGAATGTGCGGGAGAAGCTGTCAGTGGCAAAAACTTTTGCGGAGAACCACCCGGAATATGCCATTAACGTAACTTCATTGGAAGGCGTACAACCGAAGGAGCTTGACGCATCGGAGATTGAGGTGCGGATCGGCGCAACATGGATTTCCACAAAATATATTGAGGACTTCATGCGTGAAACCTTTGAAACGCCGGAGTACCTGTTTGACCGTAAGGCAATGGGCGTACAGTATTCCAATGTAACCGGGCAGTGGAACGTGAAGGGGAAAAATGCGGACAGGGGAAATGCGCTTGTCAACATGACCTATGGCACAAGCCGGGCAAATGCTTACAGGATTTTGGAGGATTCCCTGAACCTTCGTGACACCCGTATCTTTGATGTGGTGACGGAGGACGGGAAGGAAAAGAGAGTCCTCAATAAAAAGGAAACCATGCTTGCAAGCCAGAAACAGGAAGCCATACGGGAAGCCTTTAAGGATTGGGTATTTCGTGATCCGGAGCGCAGGCAGGACTTATGTGCAAAGTATAACGAGCTTTTCAATTCCACAAGACCGAGGGAATATGACGGTTCACACTTAAAATTCCCCGGCATGACACCGGACATCATATTAAGACCGCACCAGCTTAACGCTGTGGCGCATCAGCTATACGGGGATAACACGCTGCTTGCCCACTGTGTAGGGGCAGGAAAGACCTTTGAAATGATTGCTGCAGCAATGGAGAGCAAGCGGTTAGGACTGTGCCAAAAGAGTTTATTTGTTGTGCCGAACCATTTGACAGAACAGTGGGCAAGCGATTTCCTGCGCCTGTATCCGGGGGCGAATATTTTAGCGGCTACCAAAAAGGATTTTGAACCCGCCAACCGGAAAAAATTTTGTTCGAGGATTGCAACAGGAGATTATGATGCTGTGATTATCGGTCACAGTCAATTCGAGAAAATTCCGCTTTCCACTGAAAGACAGATGGCGATGATTGAAAGGCAGATAGCGGAGATTGAAATGGCAATCGAAGCCCTGAAAGCGGAGAATGGGGAGCGTTACTCCATTAAGCAGATGGAAAAAACAAAAAAATCGCTGAATACGAGGTTGAGCCGCTTAAATGATGCAAGCCGGAAAGATAATGTAGTGACCTTTGAACAGTTGGGCGTAGATAAGCTGTTTGTGGATGAAAGCCATAACTATAAGAACCTCTTTTTATATACAAAGATGCGGAATGTGGCGGGCATCGCACAGACGGAAGCACAGAAATCTTCGGATATGTTTGCAAAGTGCCAGTACATGGACGAACTGACCGGAGGGAAGGGCATCACATTCGCAACAGGTACGCCAATTTCTAACAGTATGACAGAGTTATACACGAATATGCGCTATCTCCAATACAACACCTTACAGCGTCTGGGATTGGGGCATTTTGACAGTTGGGCGGCATCGTTTGGGGAAACACAGACCGCCATAGAACTTGCGCCGGAAGGAACAGGCTACCGGGCGAAAACAAGGTTCGCTAAGTTTTTCAATCTGCCGGAGTTGATTGCATTATTTAAAGAGAGTGCCGACATTCAGACACCGGATATGTTAAAGCTGCCTGTGCCGGAAGCGGATTATGAAAATGTGGTGCTAAAGCCAAGTGAGTACCAGAAGGATATTGTAGCATCACTGGCGGAACGTGCCGAAGCTGTCCGGGACAGAAAAGTAGACGCAACGGTTGACAATATGCTCAAGATAACCAACGACGGGAGAAAGCTGGCGTTAGACCAGCGGCTTATCAATGCTATGCTCCCGGATGAAGAAAACTCTAAAGCAACAACCTGTGTGGAGAAAGCATTTGAGATATGGGAGCAGACCAAAGAGCAGAAGTCGGCGCAGCTTATTTTCTGTGATTTATCTACACCGAAAGGAGATGGTACATTTAATGTATATGAGGACATCAGGGATAAGCTCATGGCAAAAGGAGTGCCGGAGAATGAAATCGCTTTTATCCATGATGCCAATACGGAAACAAGGAAAGCGGAGCTGTTCGCAAAAGTAAGGAGCGGGCAGGTTCGTTTTTTATTAGGTTCAACCGCAAAAATGGGAGCTGGGACGAACGTGCAGGATCGGCTTATCGCTTTGCACCACCTTGATGTGCCTTGGCGTCCTTCCGACATTGAACAGCAGGAAGGCAGGATTTTAAGACAGGGCAACATGAATGACAAGGTAAAGATTTTCCGGTATGTGACGGAAGGAACATTCGACAGCTACTCATGGCAGCTCATTGAAAATAAGCAGAAATTTATCGGGCAGATTATGACGAGCAAATCTCCGGTGCGGAGTTGTGAGGACATAGACGAAGCGGCGCTCACTTATGCGGAAGTAAAGGCTCTGGCAACGGGCAATCCCTATATAAAAGAAAAGATGGATTTAGATATTCAGGTATCGAAGCTAAAGCTGTTAAAGGCGAACCACACCAGCCAGAAGTACCGTTTAGAGGACAATATCGTGAAGCATTACCCGGTACAGATCGCTTCCATGAAAGAACGCCTTGCGGGGTATCGTGCCGACATTCAGACCTATGCACAGAATAAGTTCCCGGATAAAGATACCTTTTCCATAAAAATTGGGAACCGGGTATATATGGACAAAAAAGAAGCCGGGGCAGCATTGATTGATATGTGCCGGAGCGCAAAACAGCCGAATATGGCAGTCACAATCGGGGAATATCAGGGATTTAAAATGAGTGTTTCCTATGATTCGTTCTTTTCCAAGTTTACGGTCAATTTGAAAGGCAGCATCAGTCATGAGGTGGAAATCGGCGCTGATCCATTAGGAAATTTACAGAGGTTAAGCAATGCCTTAGAGGGCATGGGTAAGAGAATGGAAGAAGTGGCACAGAAACTGGAAAACGTGGAGCATCAGCTTGAAACCGCAAAAGTGGAGGTTACAAAGCCATTCCCGCAGGAAGCGGAGCTTGCGGAGAAACTGGAACGCCTGACGGAATTAAATGCCCTGTTGAACATGGACGAAAAAGGCGGCGATGGGATTGATATGGACGATGAGCCGGAGAATGACGGGGAACAGGAGGAAATGGACACAGAGGAAATGGAGCGTGAAGCGGAAGCTGTGGCGGATGCGCCTTTTAAACCGCAGATTAACCGGGCAGTATCGGAAAAAGTAGCGGAGCATGGGAAAGAGCGGATGTTATCAGACAGTACGAGAGGGCGCATTTCCGTAAAAGAAAAACTTGCTGAGATGCGGCAGAAGGCTTATGGACAGAAAGTTTCGGAAAAGCCAGAGATTTCAAAGGGAAAAGGAAAAGAAGAAAGTTTATAAGGAGGACGAAAATGGAAACAGCAGAACAGAACACAAAACAGATCATGGAAGAAAATGAAGTATTAAAGCAGCTTATAGAACTGCTTAACCAGCAGGATATGGACGGGCAGTCACAGGATTTTATGGGGATTTTCTGGTATGTGGCGGGTATGCAGATGCAGCTTACCGCAATGGTGGATGAATTACAGGGTGTCCGGGAGCAGCTTTCGCAGATGCAGGAAAACCAGCCAAAATCTGTGACGGAGAAGCTCATGGATAAAGTGGCGCACCTTCAGGAAAAAATCACAAGCCTTTCGGAATGTCTGTCATCGGTAAGAAACAGTTTGGTGGAAACAGCGCAACAGGCGGTCAGTGCCTTTAAGGAAAAAGGGAAAGCGGAGATGTGCAAGGTTCTCCAGACAGGAATTTCCGGAGTGAAGTCCATGCTTTCCGATTACCGGGAACGTCTGGTTGATGTGATGACAGACTGTGAAAAGACAGCCAACCAGATTGACAGCATCGGGGACGAACTGAAGCAGATCGGGAACAGCGTTTCCAATGTGGGCAGGCTGTTAGCCGGGAAAGGCACGAAAGAGGTATCGGATGAAAAGCCGGGTGTCGGCATGACAAGGGTAATCAATAAGCCTGTAAAAAAGGCGGTGGAGAACCTTCGGAAGAAGATTGACGGGATAGATAAGGCATTTGAAAAGCTGGATCGGCTTTCTTCTAGTCTGGATGCCGGGAAGGAAACGGAGAAAGGAGGGCGGGTGTCCGTAAAGGATAAACTGTCACAGATGAAAGAAAAGGCAGGGCAGAAGAAAGCGCCGGAGCAGGATAAGGTAAAGCCAAAAAGCAAAGAGGAATGTTTATAAAGATAGCTGCAAATAAAAATATCCGGAACAGGGGCAGAGAGGGAAACTTATCTGTCCCTGTTTTTTATGGAGGAAAAGGAGAAATAACCAGATGGCAGATGCGAGAACTGAAAAACAGAAAGTAAAGGAGATAACGGACAGGCTGGAGGAAGGCTTAAAGGAATTATTTGAGGGAGAAAAATACAAAAGCTACCTGAATACCATGTCAAAATTCCATAATTACAGCGCAAACAATATCCAGCTCATAGAGATGCAATGCCCTGACGCAACCTACGTTGCCGGGTATAAGGCATGGCAGAAGAATTTTGAGCGCCATGTGAACAGGGGCGAGAGGGGTATCCGTATCCTTGCGCCTTCGCCTTATAAAATCAAAGAGGAACAGGAAAAGATTGATCCGGTCACGAATGAGCCTGTGCTTGACCGGGACGGGATGCCTGTTGTGGAGGAAGTGGAGATAAAGATACCCGCTTTCCGGGTTGTCACAGTGTTTGATTATTCGCAGACGGACGGGAAAGAGCTTCCCGGACTCGGCGTGAGCGAGCTGCATGGGGATGTAGAGCGTTACCGGGATTTTATGGAAGCACTTGCAAGGGTTTCCCCTGTACCAATCCGCTATGAGGGCATGGAGGGTGACAGGAAAGGCTATTTTATTGACTTAAACCACCCTATCGCTATCAAGGAAGGCATGGGAGAAGCGCAGACTGCAAAAACCGGAGTGCA
The DNA here is from genome assembly GCA_910578085.1 of uncultured Lachnospiraceae bacterium. GTDB lineage: Bacteria > Bacillota > Clostridia > Lachnospirales > Lachnospiraceae > 1XD8-76. The sequence goes on from CAJTPM010000057.1 coordinate 11,788, forward strand.
TGAGGTAGCACACGCAAAACTCCATGCAAAGGAGATTGAACAGGAAACAGGGATTGCCAAAGACAGGGAAACAAAGGAAGTGGAAGCGGAGAGCATCGCCTACACCGTCTGCCAGCACTTCGGGATTGATACGTCCGACTATTCTTTTGGGTATATTGCCGGGTGGAGCAGCGGAAAGGAAATGCCGGAGTTAAAATCTTCCCTTGATACGATACGCCGGACTTCCTCGGAGCTGATAAAGGGGATTGAAGCACAGCTTTTGGAGATTGATAAAGAACGTGCTGCAGAACAGGCGCAGGAGGACATCATTCTGCTTGTGGCGAATACAGACCGTTCAGAATATGACCTTTTGAGCGTTAGGGGTATGGAACGGACAGAGCTTTTTAATTCCCTGCATGATATGAAAGACGATGACAGGCAGAGCGTGGAAGCCTACCTTGAAAGAGCCGGGGCGTGGGTAACGCTGCTTGGGAATGAGCGGAGCGAGGAAGTGGAGGAATACCACTTAGATTACGCTTACAATACGGATACTTATGAGATAACCGATTTTAAGGCATTGCAGGAAGAACGGGAGAGAGCCAACAAGCCGATTGAATATGCTGATGTTGTTGTCCGGATAGCCATGCCCGAAAACGGGGAGTATGAAACCATTAAAATCACAAATATGCAGTCAGAAGTGGAAAATGCTTTATATGATATGCTGCCCGGCGAAGGAAATGAGTGGGGTGGGAGTGTTACGGACTATTTGAAAGAAAAAGGCTTTGAATGTGTAACAATTATGAAAAGCGGCGGGGTGAATGACGGTTATCCGCAGTTTTATGATTTTGAGGTGGATATGGGCAAAAAGGAGATTCATGCCGCTTCGGAGTTCCCGGCAACCGTACAGGCGGAACAGCTTATTAACCGCATGGAATTTCACAGGTCGGTTTATGACAGTGATGAGCGCAACCTGATTATGAACCATGCTTATAAGCTGGATGATATGTATAAGACCACTTCCCTTGCACATTCCCTTGCGGAACAGAAAGACGATCTGCCGCTTCTTTGGGAAACAATTAAGGTAGCGGAGGAAGAAATTGACGCTCTCCCGGACGGGATGGTGGGATTGTCGGAGATGCACGAATACGGGTATTCTTGGGATGAAATGCTCCCTCTGACAAGGGATAAGGCATCAGAGCTGTTTGGGGAAGATGTGTCAATGTACCAGCTCCATTCAGACGGTTCAGAAACACTTGTGGAGGATAAGGCGGCATTACAGGAGCATGAAGGGCTGTTCGGCGTAGAAAAGGATGATTGGAACGCTTATCTGGAATACCAGTCCATGAAACGGGAATTAGAGGACAGCGAACCCAACCGGGAAGCACAGCTTTTATTTGGCAATGAGGGAAGGTTTGGCATCTATCAGCTTAAAGATACGGAAGAAACAAGGGATATTCGTTTTATGGCGATGGACTATCTTGAAATGAAAGGTATCCCGGTTTCTAAAGAGAATTACACTCTGGTCTATATCGGGGAGCTGGAGGAGGGCATGAGCCTTGAAGATATTTATACCCGGTTTAATATAGACCACCCGGCAGACTTTGCCGGGCATTCCCTTTCTGTCAGTGATGTGGTGGTGCTGCATCAGGACGGGGAGAACACAAGCCATTATGTGGATTCCGTTGGTTACAGGGAGATACCGGAGTTTACAAAAGAACTTTCCATATCAGCGGAACTCAGCGCCGAGAAATCTTCGGTCATGGAGGTAACAGCAGAAGAAAATGTAGTGGCAGAGCCGGACAATGACAGGGTTTCCTATTATGTCATTGAGGATTTATCTACATGGGCGGAGAACAGCCCGGAAAAAAGCAAGCTGGAGCGTTTTGACAGCCTTCCGGAAGCAATAGCGAAATTTGCAGAGTATCAGGGGAAAAATGCAGAGGATAAGCCGGATATGGTAAGGGCAACCTTCGGTTTCAATGTCAATGGCAGCGAATTTGACCTGATCCATGTCAGAAACCATGAAAACTGTCTGTCACTGGATTTTACGCATAGCAAGGCGGCAGGGGAAAGCAGCCGCTTCATGGAAGATTTGCAGACTTTATATCATGAGGTCGGTTTTGACAAGGTGAGGGTTCACCGGGAAATGTCACCGGAGGAAATAAAAGATTTTGTAAAACAGCGGTTTGAGTATCAGCTAAAGAGCAGCGGTCTTGATGATGTTTCCCTCTATATGGACAGGTTTGACACCCTCTATGAACAGGGAAAAATGGAACACCTCATGCCGACAGCCAACCAGAAGCATATCGTGGAAGATGTACCATTTATGGAGTGGGAAAACCCATACATAGATACCAGTATCAGGGAAACGGGCAGGGAAGAAACAGAGCTTGCTTTCCAGTTGGCAGACCGCTATATCAGTATTCAGGAAGCCAGTGAAGGGTATGATTACACAATTTACGATATGGATTACCGGGAATTGGACGGTGGTGTGTATGATAATCCGGATATAACAATCAGACAGGCACTTGATGAGATTGTGGCAGACTTAAAAGAGCCGGCGCACCGGAGCGCTCTGGAAGGCAACATACAGGCGGATGATGAACTGATACCGATTGATTATGATGGATTGATAGAAAAAGCAGAGCAGGCGGAAATGGCACATCTTGAGGAACGTATCAAATATGAAGTGCCGGAAGTGGCGGAAAGCAAGGTGATAGCCGATTTTAAAGCCCGGACAGAGGAATTATGGAATGGCATCAATGGGCAGACACAGGAGGATATAGAACTTACCATATACGCCTATTTGCAGTCCAAGATTGACGAGTATGACATGGATATAGAGCTTGTGGACGTGGCGGTGTCCGGGAGCAGATGCAGAGGTCTGGAGCAGGAAAATTCTGACCTTGATGTGGTCGTGGAATACCGGGGCGGGGAAACGGAGGATTCCCTGTTTAACACATTTAATGAGGATGGTTTCAGCATCGGCGGCGTGAAAGTTGACATCAATCCTATCACAGAAGGAAAGACCGGGACGCTTGGGCAGTATCTTCCGGGAGTGGAAGCGTACCTTGCGGAAAAACGTGCTGCCCTGCAGGAGAGGAATACGGAACAGGCACAGGAAGAAAAGCAGACAGTCATTACCCTTACGGTGGCAGAGTGCGGGGAGTTCCATAACCTCGGAGAATACCATGAGGGTATAGTAAGCGTGGAGGAAGCAATCGCTGTTTTCAACCAGATACCGCCGGAGAGGATGAACGGTATCAGGAGCATCGGCATCAATATTCATACGGAAGGGACGGAAACGTATGAGGACACGCAGATGGATATTGTGTCGGGCAGGACTGCCGATCTGGAGATTTTAGATTATGTGCCGGATATTACAGACAATCCAAAAGCGGTAGCGGTGATTGCGGAGCTGATCGACAAGCTGCCGGATATTGAATTGCTTGGCTCACTGGAAAAGTGGCAGGCGGCTTTCCTTGCCGCAGAAATAGACCAGCTTTCCTATGACTATGACACTTATCAGTACAATGATACGGTGGAGGACAGGGAAGCACAGGTAGCGAATATCGCAGAGGACATCAGGAACGGGAATACGGAGTATCTGAATGATTTCCTCAATGCTATGATTTCAGACAGCATGAGGGAGGGCATAACGGATCTATTCGGGAAAGGAAAGGAGCTTGACGATAGCGAGGGCGTACAGACTGCAAGGAAGGCAAAGGAGCTTTTAGACAAGCTGGCAGAGTATAAGCCGCTTGCGAAGATTGAGGAACTGGAAGAATGTAACTATAACATGATTGATAATGTCCTGAACAATGAGAAGCCAAAAGAGGAAAAAGAACACAAGGCGGGCAGGGTTTCCATAAAGGAAAAACTGGCAGAGAAAAAGGCAGTCATCGAGCAGAGGGATAAGTCAGGAAAAGATGTTCCGGAAAAAGGGACGGAGAAAAAATCAGAGAGGGAGATATAAGCTATGGATAAATTTACAGTGGAAGAAGTCAATCTGATGTGTGTGTTTGAGGGGCAGGACAGGAAGGGCATGATTGCCGATATAAAGAATGTGATCCCCCACATACAGGACAGTGAAATGGTGGAGCTTGCCGGGCAGGTCTTAGGGAAACTGGAAAACATGAGCGATAAGGAATTTGCGGAGATTGAACTGGAAGCGGCAGAATAATTTATCGTGAAACTTTTATAGCATTATCCGACAGGAAGTGCTATAATTCTTTTTAGTCAGATTAGAGCAGGTAGGGATAGTCTGCGGTTGTCCTTTCTGGAAACGGAAAGGAGGTCGGTATGAATACGTTAGAAGTGCTTACGTTGGTGCTGGTGATTTTTGCAGCCTTGACATACATAGACAATAAACACAACCGCAAGTAACGGAAAAGGCTATCCTCTACTGCGAATAGGGGATAGCCGGTGATCCGTTTGTTTTTCTAAAATTGATTACTCGTTTCCGATTGTACAACCGTCGGACGTGCTAGAATCCTTCGGCTTCTATGATGATTATAAACCAACACTGCGGATTTTGCAAGAGGGTTTAGGAAGTGGGGGTGCTTCGGCACTCCTATTTTTTTGCGGATTTGCT
>CAJTPM010000058.1 GCA_910578085.1 uncultured Lachnospiraceae bacterium
GTCCAATGCCAGAGTTTCGCTGGCAGGATCAATCAGAATTCCGAGAGATCATTATAATAATATTCCTGATCTCCGGATGTAATATAGCCATCTTCGAAAACAACTCTTTCTTTTTCGTCGTAGTAACTTCTCAGTATATGATCTTTTGTCATATATAAATAAGTAGTATGCCAATATTCTCTGTAAAATAAAGTTCCATCATCGCGATATATATAATCTACTTTCACTAACGGAATAAGTTCTTCCACAATTTCTGATCCGTCCTTTACTTCCGTCAACCCTCTGCTCTCAAAATGAACAGGCTTTCCAACCGCTGAATATTCTATTGTTTCTTCATAGCCCTCTTCATCGTCAGGGCCGATCTCGTACATTTTGGAATAAGTATTATCCAACCACTTCTCTGCTGTCCCCTTACCGATCGTAACCCCACACATATACGTCCACTTTTCTTTTTCACTGTTCACATAATAGGAATGATAGATAATTCCACAAAATCCCCCGAATTCATCTTCATATAATTCCACTAAGGGATTACCATATCTGTCAAAACTCAAGTATTTGGGTGTACTGTTTTTGGCACCATACTCCGCTAAAAAAGCCTCTTTGCTCTCGCAATACATTTCACGCCATTCTTCGTTTTCGTACGCCAGATCCATATGAACTTTCGGATCATAATCGTCAGACCAGCCATACGCCGCATCCTGAAACAGGAAATCATAATAGTCCTGATTTACCGGATTCCCGTCTTTGTCAAGTTCCACCTCTTCCTCAAATACATATTCGCCAATGATATCATCCCATATCTGAAGTTCCACAGGAGACAGCGTACCCTCTTCTCCGTTTTCCTCGGCGGCCTGTCCGCAACCGGTTATTGTCATTGCGATTGCAATTGTCACTGCAAACATTGCTGCCAGATAAAGTCCTTTTAACGCTTTCTCTTTCAACATTTTTCTAAACAGATCACCAATCCCATAATGCACAAAGCTTCCCTCAAAAATAACTTTCCATCTCCTGCTATTCCCTTTCATATCCCAGCAAAAGATCACCCGCATCAACCTGATCCGTTTTCAATCCTTCCAGCAAAACCCCTGCCGCCATGCCTTCACCAGCTTCATCGACAGCTCCAACACTGTCTGTTTCAGCACTATACGCCTCTATTGCACCTATACTGGTCTCATATTTTGTGCCATTTTCCTTGACTAACACCGCCTTATCACCCATTTTAACCGTACCGCTTTCAATATAGCCTGTAACCACCACATCCTCATCAAATAACAGGAACACATCATCCACCTGAAATTCAAAAATATATTCATTTTCCTCATCAGTATCATCTTGATTTCCAGAATCTGCCGGTTCTGTTGGCTGTAATATATCCGTGCTGTCTTCCTTCGTTCCCCGCCCACATCCGGCGATACTGACCATCATTCCCATGATGAATAACAACAGCAATTTTTTCTTCATTCCCTCTCCCCCTGTGTCATATTGGTCTCTTTTTTCTTACCTGGAAATTCTTATTCAATTCCTGTTTGCTGACGCAAACTGCTCAGTTCCTGTTTAACGGAATCACTTCCAGATCCTCCGGCACATAGATCCTCCCTCCGAAATATTCTTCCGCCTCTTTTGTATAAAGTTTTTTCCGCTTCTCCATATGGTCGTCTTCCGTATGGTACAGGATCAGGTTTTTAACCCCCAGTTCCTCTGCCAGCATCGCCGCATCCTTCGCCGTGCTGTGGTGTTTTTCATAGGGATTATACCGCTTCGCATCGGAGGAGAGGCAGAATGCCTCGCTCATCAGATAATCGCATCCTGCCGCATAAGGACGACTGCATGCCGCATAGGGCTCGTCCCCCAGACATGTCAGACGCATCCCATCCTCAAAAGTCATCATAAAACCAAACTGCTTCTCCTTCTCCGAGCCGATGTCAAAGGTCTGAAATTCTGCACCGAGAAGGACAAGTTTCTCTCCGTCTTCCAGCACCCTGAAAAATATTCTGTTATCAAAAAAGCAGGTAAACTTTTCCCACAGTGTCAGATCGCAGATCGTCCGCAGGGTGCGTATTACCTTATCATTGCCGTATACGGTAAAGTCTCCCTTGTACTTTCCGTTTTTCATCCATGCCGCGATCTGGCGGACGATCCAGACGCCGCCTAAAATATGATCTGTGTGGGCATGTGTGATAAACATCTGTCGTACCTTTTTCAGTTTCAGTCCCGCCCTGTCAAGCTGGGTAAAAATGCCGTTTCCGCCGCCCGCGTCCACTAACAGGTATTCGCCGCCATTCTCCACCATAAAACAGGTATTATAACAGTTTTTCACCATGGCATTTCCGGTGCCGAGGATCGTAATTTTTCGATTTTTCATAATTCTCCTTATTTCTGCGCTGCTTTTGTCTTAACTTTGTTGAGATATCGCATTGATCTGGTTTGTGGCAGGCAACGTGCAAACACAAATCTCGCGATTGAAAATTGTAATTTTCAATCTTCTCCCTATCGCAGTGTTCCTTTATGCATATTGCAGTTTAATCTGATTTTCTTATTTTGCTTTCCGTGTCTTTGTGTCTTCTGTGATCGAAACTTTCGATACAAAAAACAGAAATATCGACGACAGCACCGTTTTATCCGCTGACAGTCAACTCAAAATCTCCTGCTTCTCTCAACGCCAGACAGGAAGGTGAAACATATTCTTTATGTTTCCACTCTTTTTCCTGTAAATACTCATGATCTTTTATACTGGTATAATGATCTGTCAACTCTGTATACGGCGCCACCATTTTTACTGCCCGGACTAATCTGTGATACATTTTTGTCAGGCACTCCGGCCTCGCAATATACTCCCCGTTCTCATCATAATATCCGGACTTCTCCATACTCAAATTTCCCGGGATCTGGCCTGATGATAACACAGCCGCTGTCCAGTGCGGCCTGCGCAATATGTAAAAAATCTTTATAATTCATCCAGTAATTGATCTGCTTACCCATTTTATTACTCAATCTCCATTCCTGGCTTCCACCAGATCTACTCTGACAATGCGATGACCATCCGGGACAATATCATATACCTGGACTGTATATCATTTTTCAGACCTGTTACCGTCACTCTGCACACATCCACATCCCTGTTCATCGTGCGGCCCACATACTGTATTGACCACGAACTTCTTTATGCAGGCCTACGTATAAAAATCAAGCCTCCAGAATCCCAAAGACTCCGAAAGGCTCATCATTTTTTGCGCTGCATTTATTTCAATTCCAACTCATCTGTCGGGATGCCAAAAGCCTGCAGCCTTGCTCTCAGAATTTTCTCCTGATACGCAATTTCCTTTTCCCTGTCTATCGCAGTTTTCAGTCTTTGCAGATTGACAAATTCCCTGATTGCCTGTTCTTTCAGTTCCAGTTCATTCATACCTGATTCCTCCATACAAACCCTCCTCTCTGCAAAGCTCTTTTTCTTTTCCCTGAATTTATCATAATATTTTTGTATCCTGTAAAGCAACCCATTTCTAATAAATTTTACTGCCTTTCCATTTCCACAGTGCCCTGTCTGATCGTCAGAAAACTATTAAAAACATCAAAACCCTCTCCGTCAGACTCTGCTTCCCCAATGTCATAACGCCCCACTTTTCGGCCTTACTGGCAAATGCTTTCAAATTTCCGTTTGGCGTTATGCGCCATGCGCTGTCGTTGTACTCCTGCAGCTCCTGATCAACTGCCGCCGCCATCCTTCTGGCTGCATGGTCACAATTATCAGTATAGATCTGGTAGAGTGGCAGGTTCTCATCTGCTCCCATCTCTTCTAAAGCCTGCTGATATTCCGCTTTCTTTGCGTCGTCTTCTTCTGTCGCCCACTTTTCATATAAAACTGAAAAATCCTCCTCTGCCTCAAGATACGGCGCCGCCTGTTCCAGAACAGTCTGATATTCCGCTTCTGTAATCGGTCTGTACAGTGCCATGTCATAATTGTCCGTAAGCTGATCCCCGTCCAGATGCAGGTCGCCCGACTGCAAAAACTGTGCTGTCTCATCCGCTGTCATCACACCTGTACTAAATTTACCGATACCGCTTTTTCCTGAAAGACATTCTCTGAGGGATCGCTGCATTCCGTTAAAGCTAAATACCATACCGCAGCCTTCTTTATCTACCAGCAGCAGGATACTGTGCCCAAGCCCTTTCATGCCGTTCGCATTCACCATATAATACAGCATACAGTCCCCGTCAGAAAAAGAGGACGCCCGCGGAGCAGGAAGCGTGGAAATGCACTGGCATAAATAAATTGCCGCTAAAACAAACACACTATATTTTATTCGAGAAATACTACGCCTCGTTTTATGATTCTTCATCCACATCCTGTGCCTGCTCTCAACTCTTTATCGGATAAAGCCACGCGTCATCCAGATGATAGCCGACTTCCAGGAGATATGCCGGTCTTCCATTCCAATGGCAATATATACATCTACCATTTTTTTAAACATGCTCACAGTTCGGATAACCGTATAAAATGTGTGCACATTCCGGACACAATGCCGCCATTTTAGAACTCGATTTAAAGAATTCACTTCCGCACTCATATCAAATGGCGCATTTACCTTTTATCATACATATTCTCCTAAAACCTGCTCATACTTTACCTTTTTTAATGTGCATTAACCCACAATAAATCTGAACACATAGAGGACAAACGCAATCAATCCCGGAACCTCCGCCACAGCCAGATACACCATTGTTTTTGACAATCCGCTCTGCTTTTCCACTCCGGTGCAGTAAGACAGCCTCACCCCATTTATGGCGCCCTTCACAATGCAGGAGCCGGCATTCAGCAGGCCGATCATGGCAAAAAGAAAGATGGACACTCCCCTGATCTTATCGGCTGTCATATTTTCATTGATAAACAGCCAAAGTACCATCATGACAGAATACACCAGATTTGTCATGCATATGGGAAGAAACAACATCACTGCATTTCTCAGTTCCCCACTGTCCGATCCGGCATGTTCCTCATTCCGCTTTGAGCGCAAAAGCAGCAAAACCGCTGCCAGAAACGCTGCCGCTGGCGCAAGTAACAGCGCGATCCTTATCACCACATCTCTGTCTTGTAATAATTCTGTATTCATTATATATCTCCTTACGGTTCATCGTATATACTGTAATCTGCCATTCACTCTTTTCACTATACAGAAGATCCTCTTTCTCCTCCGATGATACGGCAGCAACCATAATGTCTTCGGTAATTGATATCGGATCTCCATCAGCATAAATTTCCAACAAGCCGTTTTCTTCTTTTTGTATTTCCTGCGGCTCTTCAGGCTTTTTATCCACGTCCGGCGAATCTTCCGGCTCCTCATTCACCTCGCCTTTTTTCACTACCGTATCATCATAGCCTGTTTCCTCCGGCTCTGTCTCCTGTATTTCTCCCGGTGACACTGGTGTTTCAATCGTCTGTGCGCTGCCACAAGCCCGTCAACGCCGATATATAATTATATTCTTAGCATCCCATCGTTTCATTTACTACCCCTCGCTTTGAACCTGTCCTTCCCTGTTAAAACATACTCTATTTCATCTTTCGTTGCTTTGCTTCAAACCGTGACACAGAGGATAATGCAAGCTTTACCTGACACCCAGATACCGACCTGCATATTGGAAAGCCATAATATCTCAACGGCCTTAAATCCACAGTTTCGCACCAGTTCCATATTCTCTGACAATGAGATCGGAAAATAATCCTTTCCATACCGATCTATGTGTTTTCCGCATTCCTCAGGAATAAATCAGATTTTGAATATTGCAGGCAGAAAATTCCGCATTACGGCACCTGAAACGTTCCTTTACAATTTTTATCATCTCTTTGGAAGAATCACAAAAGACAAATTTTTCAAGGTCTACATTTTCATATGCGACACTTACCATTTTCCCTGTCCCACAACCGACATCAAGCCATCTTATCCGATTATGATTAAAAATTTTTACCAGCTCTATGATTTCTTTATAAAATTGCTCATAATACGGCAAGGTTTGTTTAATTCTGTCATCATAGTCACTCGAGCGAAATGCAGATTTATTATCATTCATAGAACCTCACCTTAAACTCTAAATCATCTCTCTGTCATTTGTTTTCTGTTTAAGTTCCTCAAAATTGCCCATCCTGCCATAATCAGAGCGCATAACCAGCCGCCATTTCCATATACTATCTTACGGGGTACTAATTATGAAAAATCTAAAACACTACACTGTCATCGGCACTTTTTTCGTCCTGATCACAGGAACACTGGCGCATTTTATATACGACTGGTCCGGAAACAACACCCTAATCGGTCTTTTTACGCCGATCAATGAATCCATATGGGAGCATATGAAATTAGTATTTTTTCCGATGCTGTTATATGCTTTTTTCATGATCTTCCGTTTGAGAAAAGATCATCCTTGTATCATATCTTCTCTTTCTGCAGGAATACTGGCAGGGACACTGCTCATCCCACTGCTTTTCTATGCCTATACCGGTATTCTGGGCAAAGACTGCTTTGTTCTGGACATCGGCACATTTATTGTGAGCGTCCTGTGTGCCTTTTTTCTTTCCTATCGGCTTACCTTATCCTGCAAAGCAAAACCGTACACTGTATTTCTCTGCGTCCTGACAGGTATACTTTTTTTCAGTTTTATCCGGTTTACTTACTATCCGCCGGCTTTTGACATATTTGCAGGACCGTCTGCAGAAACGCTTTACCTGACGATAAAAGGCTGACTTTCCGCTGGCCTGAATTCCTATCAGTATGATCGCTCTTTTCGCCAGCATTCTCTCCATCATTCAAATTCTCCCATTCCAGACATCTTCGCCGATTCACTTTTCTGTCCCCAAAGAACCCGTCGTAATCTCAACCTGTTTCCCGCTGAATGCAACTCCGTATTTGAAGATCGTTTTAACCCCTTTAGCTGTCATCTCAGTATCATACCTGCGGTCTTCAATCTGCGCCAGAGCGGCTGCCGAAAGCTGCTTCAGTTTATATAATAATATTCTGATGAAGCCAGGCGGTAATCCGAAATTCCAACCGGCATCGGCAGATCAGGCGACATTTTACTTTTTTATATGTCCCCGTCTTAATCCGGCTATCCGGCGCTTATCATTCTCAATCCTATTAACATAAAGCCAGTCTGTGTAGTATATTGTCCTTTGCTTAACATACGCAAATCGTTTTACTTTGTCAATATAATATGTGCATACTAAACGAATTTTTACCGAATGAGCATACAATCGCCAAAAGAAAAAAATCTATATCTTTCTCTCACCGCCTCCTCATAGGCCGCCAGCACACGCTCTCTTCCCGCAAGTGCCGACACAAGCATAATCAGCGTGGATTCCGGCAGGTGAAAATTGGTCAGCAGACAATCAAGCACTCTAAACCGGTATCCCGGATAAATAAATATCTCCGTATTGCCGCTGCCTGTTTTCAGCAGCCCCCTTTCATCCGCCGCACTCTCCAGCGTTCTTGCGGAGGTGGTTCCCACGCAGATCACCCGCCCGCCTCTCTCCTTCGTCCTGTTGATAGTATCGGCGGCCTCTTCGGAAACCTCATAGTATTCGGAATGCATGTGATGATCCAGCACATTTTCCTCCTTCACCGGCCTGAAAGTCCCAAGCCCCACATGCAATGTCACATAGGCGATAGAAACGCCCATTTCTTCTATTTCTCTCAAAAGCTCTGTTGTAAAATGCAGTCCCGCTGTGGGCGCCGCTGCAGAACCATCATATTTCGCATAAACTGTCTGATAACGGCTCTTATCCTGCAGTTTATGGGTAATATAAGGCGGCAGTGGCATTTCGCCAAGCTGATCTAACACCTCCTCAAAGATGCCGTTATACGCAAAGCGCACCAGCCGGTTTCCTTCCTCCACCACTTCCAGCACCTCAGCCTTCAGCAGACCATCCCCAAAGGAAAGCTTCGCTCCCGGCCGCATCTTCTTCCCGGGGCGCACCAAGGTCTCCCAGACGTCTTTTTCCTTCCGCTTTAACAAAAGTACTTCCACAGCAGCCCCGGTCTCCTCTTTAACCCCCAGAAGCCTGGCGGGAATCACCTTGGTATTATTCAGGACAAGACAGTCCCCGGGAACAAGATACCGCAAAATATCCCGAAACACATGATGCTTTATCTCACCCGTTTCTTTATTCAGCACAAGCAGCCGGGAAGACGCCCGGTCCTTAAGTGGATCCTGGGCGATCAGCTCCTGTGGCAGTTCAAAATAAAAGTCGCTTTTCTTCAATTCTTCCATACGTCTTTCCATTATCTGAGACTGATTTTCCCTGCCAAAAACTGATTTCTCAGAATTCTCAGAAAAATCTCACTTCTCAGAAGTTTTTCTCTCCCTGTAAAAATGCCACATACCCACGCATCGCCTCATACAGATCCGCCTTGCTTATCGTCTCCCAGGGACCGTGCATGCTGAGAACCGGCACACCGCTGTCAATCACGTTCATGCCGTAAAGCGCCAGAATGTAGGCGATTGTTCCGCCGCCGCCCAGATCTACCTTGCCCAGTTCCGCTGTCTGGAAATTCACTTTCTCCGTATCCAGAATCCGGCGCAGATAGGCGATATACTCCGCATTGGCATCGTTGGAGCCAGATTTACCTCTGGCGCCTGTAAACTTGTTAAATACCATACCGCCGCCCAGATATGCCACATTTTTCTTGTCAAAACTGGAGGCATACGTCGGATCAAATGCGGAACTCACATCAGAGGACAGCATGCAGGAATCAGACAGACATCTTCTGTAGGCCAGATCGGAATACTGTCCCGCAAGCATCATCGTCTCCACCAGCGCATTCTCAAAGAATTTCGACTGCATCCCGGTAGCGCCCACAGAACCGATCTCTTCCTTGTCCACCAGAATGCAGCAGGCAGTCCTCTCCGGCTCCTCCACTTCCAGAAGCGCTCTCATGGAAGGATAGGCGCAGACCCTGTCGTCATGGCCATAGGCTAAAATCATGCTCCTGTCAAAACCGGCATCCCTCGCTTTTCCTGCAGGTACGATCTCCAGCTCCGCAGAAACAAAATCATCCTCCTCCATATCATACTGCTCTTTCAAAATCGCAAGGATCCCCCTTGTCACGGCATCCTTCGCCGCCTTCCCGGCCTCCGCCTCCTTTTTCTCTTCCTCCTTTTCCGGCTCGATCACAATGGGACGATTTCCCACAATAATATCCAGCGCCTCGCCCTCGATCACCTTTGCAGCCTTTTTCTCCATCTGCTCCGACGCCAGATGAATTAAAAGATCGGAGATAAAAAATACCGGATCGTCCTCGTCCTCTCCCACATTGAGCTCCACTGTAGTACCGTCCTTTTTCACAACCACACCGTGGATCGCCAGAGGCATCGTCACCCACTGATACTTTTTCACACCGCCATAGTAGTGCGTATCCAGATAAGCGAAACCGCCATCCTCATACAGCGGATTCTGCTTCACGTCCAGTCTGGGGGAATCGATATGCGCCCCAAGAATATTCATACCTTCTTCCATGGGTTTCCTGCCGATCGTAAACATCACGATGGACTTATTCATATGCACATGATACACTTTATCGCCAGCCTTTAAAGTGCGCTTTTCAGCAATCGCCTTCTCCAATTCCGTAAATCCGGCCTTTTCGATCTGGTATACGATCTCGTCGATACACTCTCGCTCCGTCTTGCCGCGGTTCAGAAAGTCCTTATATCCTTCTGCAAAATCGTAAGCTTCTTTCGTCCTGTTTTCATCGTATAGTAACCATGTGTTTTTGTGTTCCATTGTTTCTGATCCTCCTGTTCTGATTTATTTAAATATATACCATAATTTTACAAAATGCTGTCCGTCCAAAATCTTCATATCGCCGATATTTCATAGACAGGCGAATCCATATTTGGCTTATCCGATGACATATTGTACTGAAAACTGTAACTGTGCCCGCCAATATGGAAATCTGTTTCCGGCTCTTATCCCTTCCGTTCTATATAGTATGGACAGATATCCTCAAATTTACCGCTCTTCAGGCGAAATCTTCCAGCCTTTTCCGATTCTGTCTTATTTTGCCCTATGGAACAAAACGGTCTTTTCCTTCATTGAGATTTTCCCGACCTCATAACCGTATTCCTTCGCCGCTTTTTTATAATTTAGAAAAGAATGATCCAACTCAAATCCCATGATCTCTCTCATCTCCTCATAGGACAGCTTATACTCCTCTTTTCCATTTTCCCGCAGCCAGTTCCACAACGGTTCGTATTTGCTCATATTTATCTCTCCGCTTTTTCAAACGCTCTCTTACCAGCTTTTCTGAAGTTCCATATCCCAGTCAAGGGTATACGAACCATTCTCCATCTCAAGCAGATCCAAATGACATTGGTAGCGCTTCTTCGGGCGCAAAATCCTGTGGCGCCCGATGCCCCACCACAACTTAACGGACTGGTCACTGCCTAAGTTCAATCCCCATCGACTGCAGTCCGTTCAAAATCTTCTTCATAGCCGCCGAAATATCGCTTTCCTCCAATGTCCGATCCTTCGCCCGGAAGGTAATACTATAAGCCACGGATTTAAACCCTTCTTTGATCTGGCTTCCCTCGTAAATATCAAACAGTTTGTAAGACTCCAGAATCTTTCCGCCGCGCTGGGCAAGCATTTTCTCGATCTGTCCCACCCGGATATCCTTAGGCACCACCATACTGATATCCCGCATCACCGCCGGGAACTTCGCAATCCCCTCATACTTTCTGTCAAAGGTCGCAAGAGGCACGATCTCCGGCATATCCAGTACCGCCACATAGGCCCTTGTTTTCATATCATAGTTCTCACAGACCTCCGGATGCACCTCGCCCAGATACCCTAACACCTTCCCGTCATAGCACACAAGCGCCTGTCTGCCGGGATGCAAAAAGCTCTTGCCGGCTTCCGGATCATATTCCGGTTTTTCGTCAAGTCCCACGCTCTCCAAAAACGCCTCGATCACACCTTTCATCGTGAAGAAATCACCCTCACCGTAAAAGCCCAGCGTGAACTGCATTCTCTCCTCAGGGAGTTCTTCAAGAGGCAGACTCTTCGGCAGATAAATATTCCCCAGTTCATACAGCCGGCATACTTTGTTCCTTCTGTTGAAATTGGTGGAAAGGCTGGTCAGCATACCGTTTAAGGAAATCGTCCGCATAATGGAAAAATCCTCACCCAGCGGATTGGAAATCTCAATCGCTTTCCGAAGCCTGGAATCCTCCGGCAGCAGCAGTTTATCAAACACCTTCGGGCTCTCGAAGGAATAGCACATTCCCTGGGAGAAACCGCAGTATTCCGCAATATCCCGTGCCTTCTGCTCTATGCGCATTTTGAACTGCAGCTTGCCCGCCGTGGCGGAACCGCTGGGCAGTGTGGTGGGAATCTTGTCATACCCGTAGAACCTTGCCACCTCTTCCGCAATGTCCGCAAAAGATAACAGATCCTGCCGGAAAGAAGGACATACCACTTCATTTGTCTCCTCATCATAATCCAGCTCGATCGCCCTGAAGTAAGCAAGCATATCCTCTTTCGGTATCTCTGTTCCCAGAAATTCATTGATCTTCTCCGGCTCAAAGGCAATCCTTACAGGCTCTTTCAGCGGCGCATGGACATCCGCCACTCCCGCAACAACCCTGCCGCAGCCCAGCTCCTCGATCAGCTGACACGCCCTGTCGATAGCGGCTTTTGCATTGTAGGGATCAAGCCCTTTCTCAAACTTGCCAGATGCATCCGTGCGCAGTCCGATCCTCTTGGCGGATTTCCTGATATTGGCGCCGTTAAAGGTTGCCGCCTCAAACAGCACCGTCTTTACTTCATCGGTGATCATGGAATTTTCACCGCCCATGATCCCGGCAATGCCTACCTCTTTCTCGCCGTCGCAGATCATCAGCACTTCACTGTCCAGTTTCCGTTCCTGACCGTCCAGGGTGGTAAACACATCCCCGTCCTTTGCCCGGCGCACAATAATCCGATGCCCCGCGATGGTGTCCAGATCATAGGCATGCATGGGCTGGCCGTACTCTTCCATCACATAGTTGGTGATATCCACCAGATTGTTGATAGGCCTGATACCGCTCGCGGCAAGCCTCCTCTGCATCCATTTCGGAGAGGGCGCGATTTTGATATCCGTGCATACTCTTGCGCAATAGCGGGTGCACAGATCCTTATCCTGCACTTCTACTTTAATATAGTCATTCACATCCCCCGTCTCATTCTGAATCTTCACATCGGGCGCATGGAAGGGCCTGCGGAAGGTTGCCGCCGCTTCCCTGGCGATACCGATAATACTGTAGCAGTCCACCCTGTTGGAGGTGATCTCATACTCAAACACCGTATCGCGAAGCCCCAGCGCTTCGACCGCGTCATCTCCCGCCTTCACGGAATCATCAAAAATGTAGATGCCGTACTCCGGCGCCTCGGGATAAAAATTTCGGTCAGAACCGAGTTCCTCTATGGAACACATCATGCCCTCGGAGAGTACGCCACGCAGCTTCCCCGCCTTGATCGCAATACCGTCCTCCGGCAGAGGCCCGCCGTCGTGTCCGCCCGCCACTTTGCCACCGTCCAGTACTACAGGCACTTTGTCTCCGACTTTCACGTTTGGGGCGCCTGTCACGATCTGAATGGTTTTTTCCCCGATATTCACCTGGCAGACGATCAGTTTATCCGCGTCCGGGTGCGCCGTGATCTCTGTGATCTCTCCCACCACGATTTTCTCCAGATTTTTGTCCAGTCTTTCATATCCTTCGCACTTTGTGCCGGACAAGGTCATCGCATCGCAAAATTCCTGATCCGTGCATGCGAGATCTGGTACATATGCTTTGATCCATGATAATGCTGTATTCATTTTATCTGTCTCCTATTCTGATTTATGCTGTTTTTCTTTGATTCTATTTCTATTCCCTCTCCGGAAAGGTACACCATTGTCCCCGGAACTTCTTTACCCTGTCTTTTCCTTTCCGATGTGGTTTCTTGTGAAAAGATACTTGAGCAATGTTGTTATGATTAACAGTCCTGAAACCAGGACAACACCTATTTTCCATATTTCCCGGAATACCAGAACACTCTCCGCATCATCGGAAATATATCTGAGATACAGATATCCTTCAAGATAAAGCCCTAACGCTGTAGAGATCAGCAGATGACATTCCAGCATAAGGACGGTCTGCCATTTTTCGTTCTCGCAATAATTAAGCCAGGATAAGAATATCTGCAATACAGGCAACATAAGCGCCAGTACACCGCCGCCCCTGAATCCTGCAACACAAATAACCAAAATGATATAATTCCATAATATTTTAAATGTTAAATTTCCAATACTCCTTAATTTTCGCGCTCTGCGTCCGACTTCATCGGACCTTTGCTCGTTTAACAGTTCACGAAAAACAAATGTCTGCTTCGCAGCCGCTTGTTTTTCATTAGAACTGTTAAAATTGTGCAAGAAATCTTGCGTCGTTTTCGTAGAGCAGGCGCATATCGTCGATCTCATATTTTAGCAGAGAGATGCGCTCCAATCCCATACCGAAGGCAAAGCCCGAATACTCCTCCGGGTCGATGCCGCTCATACGAAGCACCTTCGGATGAACCATGCCGCAGCCCAAAATCTCGATCCAGCCCTCGCCCTTACAGAACCGGCAGCCCTTGCCGCCGCACTTGAAGCAGCTCACATCCATCTCCGCAGAGGGCTCCGTGAACGGGAAATGATGGGGGCGGAATTTTACCTTTGTCTCCGGTCCGTACAGTTCCCTCGCAAACTCCTGCAGGGTTCCTTTCAGATCCGCGAAGGTAATGCCTTTGTCGATGACCATGCCTTCGATCTGGTGGAAGGACGGAGAATGGGTGGCATCCACCTCATCGGAACGGAACACCCTGCCCGGCGCCAGCATACGGATGGGCGGCTTTTTCTGCTCCATTGTACGAACCTGTACCGGGGAAGTCTGCGTCCGCAGAAGAATATCTCCGTTGATATAAAAAGTATCCTGTTCATCTTTAGCCGGATGATCCGCCGGAATGTTCAGCGCTTCAAAATTATAATAGTCTTTTTCAATCTCAGGGCCTTCCACAACCTCATAACCCATGCCAATGAAAATGCGCTCCACTTCCTCCAACACAATAAAGTTCGGATGTCTGTGCCCCATTTCGTTCTTTTTTGCCGGCAGCGTCACATCGATCACTTCCGCCTTCATTGCCGCTTCCCTTAAGGCACGTTCTGCTTTCTTTTTCGCCTTATCCAGCGCCGCTTCGATCTCGGCGCGGGTGTCGTTCACCATCTGTCCGACTTTTGGCCGCTCCTTGGGCGCCACGTCCTTCATCCCTTTGAGTACTGCGGTCAGTTCGCCCTTCTTGCCCAGCATATTGACGCGGACGTCGTTCAGTTTTTCCAGTGCTGCGGAGGCCTCGCCGCTTTCCATTAACGCGATCTGCTCAAGCGCCTTTACCCGTATCTGTTCCAGTTTTTCTTTCATTTTCTGCTTCCTTTCCTTCTATTCCTTTCTCCGTATTTTTTTTCTGCTTTCCTGATTTGATCTGCGGGGAATGCTTTTTACGCTGTACACCCCTGCGCATAAAAAATCCCCTGCACAAATATTCCGTTTCCGAAATACCCATGCAAGGGACGAAATTCTTTCCGCGGTACCACCCTGCTTCCTGCCGAAACCGGCAGACTCTCGATCGGCGTAACGTGCCTTATACCGTTTCCCGCTACTTACAGTCAGGCTCACTCTCCCTGCCATTTTCCTGGGAACCGCTCAGGTGTGAAATTAAGCTTAGCCGGAACCCGAAAAGGCTTTCAGCCGATGACCTTTTCTCTCTGTGGGGAATAACAGGCTCTTTTGCACCGTCACAGCGTTTAAACTATCCTACATTCTAGTGGCTTTTTCGCGGGCTGTCAAGTATTTTTATTCCAAATCCGATCCATGGTTTCATGTATTTTAAATTTATTCCAAATAGAGCCGGTTCCCTGATTCCCGCAAAAACAGAAGTAAAACCGCTGGAAAAAGCCTGTCCTTTGAGTGTGTTGTCCTTCGTCTTGATTCCTACGGCGATTGCTGAAACGCCCAGACAAATATTGATCACAAATGCCGCAGGTATCGTCATTGGATCAAATCCCATTGTTGTCATACACAAAATACAGTACGGAACAATTGTTGCCAGATGCAGACCGGTCATAATAATCAACGGAGTTAACGCCGCAAGTATCCCGACAGACAGAGCGCCAAAGTTTGTATATAACCATCCTAGGACACCTCCTGCCAATGTTCCGATCATCCCTCCAAGAGGCCCAATGAGACAAAAAGTCAACGGTATCATTATCAGAATAGTCAAAAACGGCGCAAACATTGTTCTCAACATTGCAGGAAGTTTTCGATTAAAAAATTTTTCAATATAAGCCATCACCCAGCAGCATAAAATAATCGGTATAATAGAGCTCGTATAGCTCACCCCTTTTGTGAATACCGACAGTCCGGCAAGTACAACTGGCTCTCCACTGCCGATAAGCGCCGTGATATCCGGATGACACATCGCACCTCCCAGAAGCATCCCAAGAGACGGGGTAGCCCCAAACCTCTTTGCCGCATAGTACCCCACATAAATTGGCAGGAAATAAAATGCTGCATTATACACTGCATATACGATCTTATATGTACTGCTCTCTGCAGAAACTATCCCTATATTCGCCAGTGTAATCAAAACTACATTTACAAAACCGGCTGCTATCATTGCCGGAAAACATCCAGAAAAACACTCTGTGACAGATGCCAACGCCCTTTTTATACTAAATTTTTTCTTTTCGTCAATTTTCCCCTCCTCCTTTTATTCCTGCTTCCTGGCAGATCAGCTGATATACCTTATCAACATTCTGTCCGACGATGATCTGCAGCTGCTCTCCCGACCATTACATTCCGAATACTCCGTCTGCTTTTTTATCTCCTCCTCCTTTACAAGGCTTTTATTCCTCACGTTGAAGCGCAGTCTGGTAGCACAGTGAACAAAATAACTGATATTATCCTTTCCGCCGACATAAGATAAAATCTGCCGGGATAACTCTTTAAAATTTTTCTTAGCCATTTTTGATACTTCCTCCCTATATTGTCAAGTGATTTTCCTTAAAAAATCAAGGAATTTATAGT
>CAJTPM010000059.1 GCA_910578085.1 uncultured Lachnospiraceae bacterium
ATACTTGCATATTTAGATCGGAAAGGCTGAGTATATTTAAAGACTGAACTTGAGATTGATTCTTTTGTTTGGTCTTTTGTTTTAAAATAGAGAAAAAATTAGATGTACAGAGCAAGACTAAAATCGCACTATGCGTTGAATTAAGTATTATGATGGAAAAAGCAGATTGATTATAAAGAGAGCTTTTCAGCGAGGCTAATCTAGTCTGAAAAGATTTATTGTGCCGTTTTCTGCAAAAACAGTTCACTTTCTGCAATGCATCTTGTTATATGCAATATTTGAACGATAATATTGGTAAAAGATAACTTGATAGTTTTCTGAAAAGTATAGGAGGTATTAACATGAAAACAAAGTTTACTAAGTGGATCAAGAAATGTGTAGGAGTATCTTTGGCTTTTGCAGTAGCATTAAGTACAGGGATGTATTTTAGTGGGCAGACAGTGTATGCTTCAACAGCATATACTGATGCAGAACCGAATGACTCTTATGAACAGGCACAACTTATTTCAAGAAATGCACAGACAGCAGCGCAGTATGTCTCCAATCAGTCATCGGTATATCGTTATGTGACAGGAACATTGTCTAATGATGATGAGGATTGGTATAAGGTTTATTTGTATTCAGATGATGAAACATATCTTGATTTGAATGTTGGAACAGGTACAATAATCGTGGAACTGTATGATTCCTCAAATTTATTCGTACCATTGGATATTTTTCAATTTCAGAAGTATGGAGATACAAATGTTTACGAAGTTCCTGTTCCAGAAAGTGGATTATACTATTTAAGAGTGTATCATACTACAACGAGTATTTCTTCAACTTACTACTTTACTATCGGCAATCCGCAGTATTCGTTAGGGACTTATACATATAAGTTTAATTCGATTACGTTAGCGGCTAAAGCTACTTGGCAGGATACCGTGGATTTAACATTAATTGCAGATATTCCAGATCGTGCAATAGGATATGAAGTAAGCGTTGGAGGATGTACAACATCTGTAAGCTCAAAGAGATATTTTTATAATGAATTTTATGATTCGTGGGTGGCAACAAAAACGACTTATTCATATAGTTTGCCAGTTACGAACTCATCATTACTGGATCAGGTATGGGGAGCGAAAATAATATCCACCAGTTCTTCCAGTAAAACATTTACGCCGACTATGACGATAAGGTATGTTGCACCTGATTTACCATAAGATAACTTATATGTAAATGATCCTTAGTGTACTAAAAAGATGATTTAATATTGGTACACTAAGGATAGATTGTAATCACGAATTAAAGTATAGCTTTGGAGAGGATGAGGTGAATATTGAAGGCATATTTAACAGACATAAATAGAACGAAACAGACATTGCTTTATGCCAAAGGAGTTGATAGGGTAGTAAAACAACAAAAGGCACTTCAAATATTATCAAAAAATGGAAACAAAAGGCTGGATAATTTAAGTATTTCTGATACTGCAAGAAGCTTTTCAAAAGAGAGCATAGCAGCAATGATAGACGGTAGTGTGAATATATCTAAAAATCAATTATCCTATTATTTAGATAATTATAATAATATGAGCGCTATTTTAGATGCAATAAATTTTGGCGAAAATGTTTCTTGTGGATATAATCCTGATTTTAAAGAGCATGGTGTTATTTCTTTTGATTATAATGGTAGCAGACAGATTGTACCTAATTATGCTGTGCCGAAAATTAATGCAAGTTCCTTATCACAGGTTTGTGCTGTAAATAATTCTTTGGTTCTAAATAACAAAAGTTATTACTCATGGGCAACATCAAATGGTAGCCGATATACATGGACAGTTAATAACGGAAAAATTGGATGGGCATCATCAGAGTCATTATTAGCCGAGAATACAAATCAAAAGGGTACAAATTATAAATGGGAAATGCGAAAAGCAAGTAATATTTTGTCTGCATTGGCACAGGGGAAAAATTTGTATGGATTTGCAAGAGAAGATGTACTGTCAGTTTGTGACAGTGTTGGATTTAAGACAGGATTCTTTTCAATAGACGCAGGAAGTGGAGTACATAATTATATATTGCAAGAATCTGGAAGGGTAATAAATGTAGATAAAAAAATTGAACAGTTGAACAACATGAACTGGAAAGAGGCTGGCTTTAAAGAAGGTGATACAGTTTCAGTCTATGGCAATGAGTATATTGTGGATAGTAACGGATATATTAACGTTTCTGCGGATGATACATTTACGTCAACAGAAATTATTTATCCGAGCCATTGATATGATGAATTTTATATATGGCATCATAATGAAATTTGAAAGTGGAATTAGGCGTATAGGAGTGTGTGATATGCGCCTTTTTGTACTTATTAAAAACTATGGGCTTCTATAATGTATAGATTGTAAATTGATAAAAATTATTAAGATACACAATATTTTGATAAAAAAATAAGGAAAAATAGAAATGCTTATATATAAAGAGATCAGACAACAGATTATAATCTGGAGTCTGATCTTTTTTCTTTTTATCTGATAGTCAAGGTTGCGTATATCAGCTATAAATAGCGGATACTGGCACTCTGAAAACCACTCCTTTTCAGTTATGATAGTTGCAGGCTTGAGAAAGCCAAGACAATTCAATAGGACACGCATACACCTGATTTTATTTTCGCCTTTTTATCCGTCTACGCTTGCGTAGCGATAAAGGGGTGGCAGAATCCCATTTCGTGCGAAGATGTACCTGCAATGGATAACATTGTTGCCTGTGAAGGTAAAAAACGCAAGTTTTTAAGAGCAGAGGATTGTGCCTACTGGCATGGCAGTCAGAGATAATGAGATAGAACAGCGCCGGAATTTCAGCGAAAAGCATTTTCCGGGAGTGGCTCCCTGTGGATTCCGTCTGGTTGGGCATGATGGAGGCGCAGTGTGGGATGAAGCCGTCCCAGTGTATGTTACCCGTTTCGGGGATCAGCGAGAGCATAATCTGATATTTTCAGATTGGACAGAGGGGTAATGTGGCGGAAACGCCACGTTATCCTCTGATACAGGCAAGCCTTGCAGTTATCAGATAACAGCAGACAAGGCTTTCCTGTATGAGAGGATAATGCCGGCAAAAACTTCTCTTTTGTTTCAGTCAATGAGAATAGAAGAAAGAACAGGTGATTATCATGTGCAGTAATGTGAAAAGTTTTGAGGTCGGCTTGCTTGTGCATCCGGCAATCATGTTTATGAACTCCAACAAGTCAGAGAGCAATATCCGCAGAATCATTCAGGAGAACCGACAGAAGTGCAGCATGGCAGGGATAGCGTTGATGAATGAAACTATCGTCAACAAGGGACCGAACAGGGATATTGACCGTGAAGCGGTGAATATGCTGATTACCCGGTTGATTACCGGGCAGTATGATACGGTTGTTGTGGAGAATATGGCTGACATAACAGCGGATGAGTCCGATCTGGAAGAATTTATGTATGATGCCGCCAACATCGGCGTCGGTTTCTTCGAGCTTTCCACCATGCAGTACCATATATACGATACAACAACGTGTCCTGCTGATAAGGAAAGACCGATATGGGGCGGGGGAAAAGGCTGCTGATGAAGATAAGGAGAGGCGACATACTGTATGCGGATTTGGGCGTACAGTATCAGGGAAGTATGCAGGGCGGTATGCGCCCGGTGGTGGTAGTCAGTAACAACAGGGCAAACAAGCACAGCACAGTCATTACAGTAGTTCCGCTGTCAACTAAGATATACAAGAAACGGAGCCTGCCAACCCATGTATTCATATCGTCATATAAGACGGAGGGGCTGGACCAGCACAGTGTCGCATTATGCGAACAGGTAACAGCACTGAACTTTGACCGTATCATAGAACACATGGGAAAGGTTGATGAAGAAACGCTCGACAGGATTACAGAGGGCGTACAGGTGCAGGTCGGTGTGTTTGACAGATACAATTAAGGAAAGGACATAACATCATATCTTTTGGAGCCGGGCGGGTGTCCGGCTTTTTACATAGCTACGTGTCTCGTACAGGCAGCATTTTCTATGTATATTAAGGATAAAGGAGTATGTAAGGATGGGCTTTACAAAATTGGAACTGATTCAGTTCTTTGACGGACTGACGGAATTGGTCAGTGAGGAAAACAAGGGAAAAGCCAGTGTTCAGATACGGAAATTTCTGCTCAACTTTGAAAAAAGCTATCAATATGAAGATGCGGTAACGCATAGTGGTGTGCCATATCAGCCGCCCTATTATATATCGGCAATGCCGCAAGCCATACAGGAAGAGATCAGAGAAAGGCTGACTGCGAAGCTGACAGAACAGGGGGAGTACACTCCTGAAAAGGTGGAACACTTCATGCGTTCCAGAATCTATGACTTGGACGGACTGATTGACATCAAGGATTATGCAAAATGGGCAGACAAAGAGATATACAGGAATTTTCAAAAGAGGCTTGAAGCGAGCAAATGGTAGGAGAGCAGGAAAACCTTTCTAAGCCGGATCTGCAATCCGGCATACATAGCTGTCAAAATATCCGGCAGCGTTTTTTATTGGGAGGTAACAGAATGACGGCAGAAGAATACAGAAAAATGCTTGATACCGATTTTGCGGATGTGAAGCTAGAGGAGCTGACGGATATAAGCGGGATTCAGATTAACCGGGAGCTGCCGTTGGAGGAAAGAAAGAAGCAGTACCTTAAAAAAGTCGGCAATCCCTATCTGGTGCGTGTCGGCAGCATGAAAGTCAAGGTACGGTTTACAGGCGGTATATCTTTTAATGAAGCATTTGAAAATATGCTCTTATCCGTTTAAAAATTTTTCAGAATCTGGTGGAAATAATCCGCAGGGTGTGCTAGAATAGCGTTAGGACTAAATTTCATTATTTCTAACTTGGGACTAAACAGGCACTCCCTTTCGGGTTTTCTGACTTAGAAAATCAAAAGGAGTGGTAAACATGAGTAACAAGATTAAGAAAATCTACCATGCAGCCATCTACGTTAGATTATCTAAGGAAGATGGTGATGTTTCCAATGCTGCGAAAGCAGAGAGCAACAGCATTTCAAATCAGAAAAATCTTATCCGTGATTTCCTGAAGGACAAAGAAGATATTGAGGTAGTGTCGGAACGGGTTGACGACGGTTATACAGGCTCTAATTTTGAGCGTCCTGCTTTTAAGCTGATGCTTGAGGACATTAAAAAGGGTATTGTGGATTGTGTCATCGTAAAAGACCTTTCACGTTTCGGGCGTGAGTACATTGATTCCGGCAGGTACATTGAGCGGCTGTTCCCCGCACTGGGGGTTCGCTTTATCGCTATCAATGACAACTATGACAGTCTGGACGGGAAAGATCAGGCGGATGAAATCATTATCCCTTTTAAAAACCTAATCAACGATGCGTACTGCCGGGATATTTCCGTGAAAATACGGAGCCATTTGGAGGTAAAAAGGAAAAACGGGGAATTTATCGGTTCCTTTGCCCCTTATGGGTATCAGAAAGATGAAAATGACAGAAACAGCTTGGTGATTGATCCGATTGCGGCGGGGATTGTCAGGGACATTTTCAGAATGAAGCTGCACGGACTCAGTCAGGATGCCATTGCAAACAGGCTGAATGACATGGGTGTGCTTTCCCCTATGGAATATAAAAGCGCAATGGGCAGCAATTACCAGACCAGCTTTAAGACCAATGACAAGGCAGTATGGAGTTCTGTAACAGTCAGAAGAATTTTGGAAAATGAGCTTTATATCGGTACTCTGGTTCAGGGCAGGCAGACAACACCGAACCATAAGGTAAAAAAGACAGTGTTGAAGCCGGAGAAGGACTGGATAAGGATAGAAAAGAACCATGAAGCCATTATTTCAGACAGGGATTTTTCCATTGTGCAGCGGCTTCTTGGCATGGATACAAGGATTTCCCCGAAGCAGTCAGAAGTATATCCGCTGGCAGGGCTGATTGTCTGTGCCGACTGTGGTGCGGCTATGGTAAGGAAGAATGCCTATGCCGGAGGGAAGAAGTATCAGTATTATGTGTGTTCCCGCAACAAGGAGACTAAGGAGTGCAGCAACCACCGTATCCCGGTGGATAAACTGGAAGAAGCGGTTTTGCAGTTCCTACAGGTCCAGATCAGCAACATTCTTGACTTGAAACAGGTCATGGAAAAGGTATCTACAATCCCTTTTCAGGAACTGGATATTAAGGAACTGGAAAAGCGTATCGGACAGAAAGAAACAGAGATTGAGCGCTGCAAGGAACTCCGCAATATGCTCTATGAGGATATGAAAGACGGTATCGTGTCAAAAGAGGATTACATGGAGCTGCATGAGGCATACACACAGAAACGTGACAGTGCGGAAGATGCGGTAAGGAAGATGAAGCAGGAAATCAAGGATATACTTGCTTCAAATACGGATAAATACAAATGGCTTGATTATTTTGCAGAGCATCAGAACATCGACAGGCTGACAAGGAATGTGGCTGTGGAGCTGATTGACAGGGTACGGGTTATAGACAAGAACAGCATTGAAGTAGTTTTCAGTTTTGGCGACTGTTATAAGGAAATACTTGATAATCTGCAGCACGCAGGCTGTGAGGTTGTCTGTGATGAACATGGCAGGGTTCGGTTTGAGAGGAAGGAGGCGGTGTAGCATGGCTAGGAAGTCAAAGAAGATTGATTTTGTAAATGTCAATGATTTAGGACAGCAGACCATGACAGTTTCTGCCCCGGTAAAATCAGCCTGCTACAAAGTCGGCTTATATGCAAGGCTTTCTGAGGAAACAGAAGCCAACAGAGAACGGGCAACGATTGAGACACAGATGGAACTATTGCGGAAGTTTGTGGCAGAGAATGACGATATGGTTGTTTTTAAAGAGTATGCTGACATTTCCTATTCCGGCACGAATTTTGAAAGACCGGGTTTTGAGGAAATGATAAAGGATATGCGGAGCGGCTTGCTCAACTGCATTGTCGTAAAAGATTTATCAAGGCTCGGCAGGAATTATGTTGAGACAGGCAACTACATTGAAAGGGTATTCCCGTTCTTTGATGTGAGGTTCATAGCGGTCACTGACGGTTACGACTCCAACAAGTCCGGCGAAGAGCTGCTGATGCCGCTGAAAAACATGGTAAATGAAATGTATGTGAAAGATTTATCCAAAAAGATGAAATCCGCTCACAGGGCATACTGGAAAAATGGGGAGTATTCTTCAGGGAAAGTTCCTTATGGATATGTCAATATAGACAGACATCTCTATCCGGATGACAAAGTTAAGGAAAACGTGCTTGAAATATACAGGCTGTTTTTAGAGGGAAATTCCTTAAAGGAGATTACAAGGCAGCTAAACAGTAAAAAAATCCTTAATCCTAAATCATACAAGCTCATTCAGTTTGGACATGACATTCCAGAAGGAATGAATACAGAATGGAACAGTGTGACAGTAAGGGCTATCCTTACAAATCATGCCTATGTTGGTGAAAGCGTCCACAATAAAATGAGCAGGGTAAATGGGAAAACGGTCAGAGTACCCAAAGAAAACTGGATTATTGTTGAGGACACTCATGCGCCACTGGTAAGCAGGGAGGATTTTGACACGATACAGGAGATGCTTGAGGAAAATGTAAAGCATTTTCACTCGACACACGGGAAAAACGGATTTGACCATGCCCGGTTTAATCTTATCGGTAAGAAGATTGTCTGTGCGGACTGTGGAAAAATCATGGCATTCCGCACAGAAGGGACAAGGCATGTCAACAAGTCTTACAGGTGCAAGACCTATCTGAACACGGTAAAGAAAGGCTGCACCAATCATCTGGTATCAGCAGAGGCGGTCAATGCGGCAGTGTTTAGTGAGATTCAAGAGCATATGCATGTCTGCATTGATAAAGAGGAAACAGTAAAGCGGCTGAATGCAAAGACGGAAAACCTTAAAAAGTATGATTTATATGGAAAAGAGGCAGACAAGATAAGAAAGGAGCTGCAAAAGACAACAGAAGTCAAGGCAGGCATTTTTGAGGATTACCGGGATAAGCTGATTGATGAAGAACAGTATGTGCAGATCAGTGAGAAATACGCTGCCAAAATTAAGGAACTGTCTGCAAGGCTTGATGAAATGCTAAAGGCACAGGCAGAATATTCCAGAGAGTACCATATTAACGAGGACTGGAAAGCGGTGGTGCAGAAATACCTCACGAAACGCAAGCTCACAAAGGAAATGGTAGATGCATTTGTGGACAGGGTAGAGGTACATGAAGATGCAAACATTGTCGTACACCTGATTTATGATGATGTACTGGAAAGCCTGAAAAGCCTGAGTGCAGAAAGAGAGGGCGGTTCCAATGGATAAAACAGCAGTGGCGATATACCTCCGCCTCTCAAATGAGGACAGCGACAAGGGAAAACTTGAAGAAAGCAACAGCATTTCAGCGCAACGGGTACTCCTTACAAAGCATGTAGAGGAACTTATGCAGGGACAGGAATACAGCATCACAGAGTTTAGTGATGACGGGTATTCCGGCACCGATTTCAACAGACCGGGCGTTCAGGCATTGATTGAAGCGGCAAAAAACGGCGATATCGGCATGATTGTTGTCAAAGACTTTTCACGGTTTGGGCGGGATTATCTTGAAGTCGGAAGGTATCTTGAATATATCTTTCCAATCCTGCAGGTAAGGTTCGTGTCTGTCAATGACAATTACGACAGCAGTGATAAGTTCGGGACAACAGGGGGAATGAGCGTTGCACTCAAAAACCTTGTTTATGGGATGTACAGTGCTGATCTGTCTAAAAAAGTACGGAGTGCAAGGGACACAAGGGTTAGGAACGGTGAGTTTGTCGGTCAGTTTGCCCCATATGGGTACATGAAGAACCCGGAAGATAAGCATGAACTGCTGATTGATGAAAATGTGGCGTGGGTAGTGCGCAGAATTTTCCGGCAGGCTGCTGACGGAGTAAGCCATACGGAGATTGCAAGGCAGCTCAATGAGGAAGGAATACCGACAAGGTATCTGTACCACCAGTTAAAAGGCGATAATTTCCCGGATAAACAGCCACATGTTAAGATAAAAATGTGGAGTAACAGTTCAATCAGGAACATAATTACTGACGAGACATATTTGGGAACAATGTTCTGGAACCGGGCAAGGTGCGGTATGGACACCAATAAGAAACGGGTAGAGCAGCCGAGGGAGAAATGGATCATCGTAGAAAACCAGCATGAAGCCCTTGTATCAAAAGAACTTTTTCAGAAAGCAAATGATAACATTGTCGGACTTGATATGAGCGGAAGAACAACAGGCAGGCAAAATCTCTTTTTTATCTGTGGTTACTGTGGCAAAAGCCTTCAACTCAGAAACAGAAAAAACGATAAATATCATTGTAGAAGTCGTGTACAGCAGATAGAGAATGACTGCCAAAAGATTAACATTGTAAAGGAAGAACTAGAAAATGCGGTGTTGTGTCAGGTAAGAGGAATGGCAAATATGCTCATTGAAGCAAGAGCTGTTCGCAAACAGGCACACAAGCATGACAGGAAATCAATACTTGAAACAACGGTTGCTGACAGTATGAAGGAAACGGCTCGTTGGAAAGACACAAAGCTGCACTTATATGAGCAATACAAGGCAGGAACGATTACCAGAGACGATTATGTTGCACGGATTGAAAAAGGTAAGATAAGAATGGAAGAACTGGAACAGATCAAGAGTGCGGCACTGGAAGAACTGGACAGCTTACAGGCAGTATCAGAGCCGGAGGAAATATCGGACGAAAAACTGACAGAGTTTTCCGTACTGGAGTCCTTTGACAAAGACAGGTTAAAGACGCTGATTGATAAAGTTATTGTCTACGGATCGGATGCCATAGAGATTGTGTGGAAAGTCGGAAATCCTTTCAATGCTGACAGCACTGTATGAAAATCTGTTCCAATTTGCGGAAAGTAATGGTAAAATAGGAGCCATAGGCAAATCTGCCTGTGGCTCGCTAAAAAAATGAAATTTTTTTTATTCCTTACTTGACACAAGCAGACTTAATGCTTTTGCACCATCCTGATCCGAATGATGTGGAGGCGTATAAAGCGATGGAACAGTTTGTGGAAGAAGGAAAAATCCGTTCCATCGGGCTGTCGAACTGGTATGTGGAGGAATTGACGGAGTTTCTGCCGCAGGTGGATACTGTCCCGGCAGTGGTTCAGAATGAAATCCATCCGTATTATCAGGAGAGTGATGTAATCCCGTTTATTCAGGATTTAGGGATTGTGGTGCAGGGCTGGTATCCGCCGGGCGGCAGAGGGCATACGGGAGAGCTGCTTGGCGATTCCGTGATTTCTGAAATTGCAGAGGTGCATGGCGTGTCTTCCGCGCAGGTGATTTTACGATGGAATCTGCAAAAGGGCGTGGTGGTCATCCCCGGTTCCAGTAATCCCGATCATATCAGGGAAAATACGGAAGTTTATCATTTCAGTCTGACCGAGGATGAAATGGCACGGATAGGTGCCCTTGACCGGGGCAAAAAACATGATTGGTATTAGGAGGAATGACAGTGAAAAAAATAGTTGTTTTATGTTTATCTTTGCTGCTTGCGGCCGTTATGCTCAGTGGTTGTGGGACTTCTCCCTCCGGCAATAATCCTGCTGCCGGATCAGGTAAGCAGCAGTCGGAGGAAAATGCAGAAACGACACTTTCAAACGAAACGGAGGATTCTGAAAATATGGACTCTAATTCTACAGCAAAAAGTCTGGTTGTATATTTTTCCATGCCGGAAACTACGGAGCCTGAGAATATGTCGAGGGAGGAAGAACTCAGCACCGTTGTGATTGACGGTGAGGTTTTGGGGAATACCCAGTATGTCGCATATATCATTGCAGAAAATACGGGGTCAGATATTTTCCGGATTGAGCCGGTTACACCATATCCGCTGGATCATTCGGAGCTTGAAAATATTGCACAGAAAGAACAGTCAGACAATTTCCGTCCTGAAATTGCCGGAACGGTAGAGGATATCGACCAATATGACACCATTTTTTTTGGTTTCCCCAACTGGTATTATGATATGCCGATGATTATGTACAGTTTTCTTGACCAGTACGATCTGACAGGGAAAACAGTGGTTCCTTTTGTCACATCCGGCGGGAGCGGTTTTTCTGACGCAATCAGCACAATCAAAGACATGGAACCGGAGGCAGATGTAGTTACAGATGGCCTTTCCATTTCACGCAATGTGGTTCAGGATTCGGAACCTGATATTATCGAATGGCTGACAGAAAAAGGGTTCATTCAGTAAATTGTCATAGGGGGAGGGCAGCATGAAACATAAAGCAGGGCCGACAAAGAGAACGGGGCGCCCAGGTCATCCCCGGACGTTCCCGCTTCGGTTTCCTCCTGCTGGTAAATCACCGCCCCTCCAGCCTGTGCCATTTTGCCACAAATGAACCGCAGTCAATGTAATGTAGTGGTTTGGTGAAACCACCCTTTACACAATACATCTCAGAAAGAATATCTGATGAAATACGCAAAAGAACACGGTTTCCCTAACCCGAAATTCTACGTGGACGACGGCTATATGGGTACGAATTTTGACCGCCCAAGCTTTAAGAAAATGTCGGCGGACATTTCTTGACACAGCAGTAAAAATATAATATTGTATTTTCAATAATAAATTTTCTGCACGCTGACGGAATGCTCGTATGAGCGGGACATTCGGCATTTTGCTGCGGAGATGGAAAAAGAATAAATGACGGCTGTGGGCGGGATGAGAATATGGTAAATTTAGTGATTGCATTGGAATGTTTCGGTATAGGCCTGATTTTTGTTGCATTGTTGCTTTTGCTCAATGGGGAGGGAGCCAGGGAACAAAAGCTTCTGATCATCATTATGTGCGGTTCTCTGGTACAGAATGTAGGCTACCTGCTGGAGTTGACGGCGAAATCGGTGGATGCCGCCATAACGGCGATGACTGTGGAAAATGTGGGCTCTGCATTTGTGCCGTTATGCTATTGCTGGTTTATTTATATCTATTGCTCTGTCGCTCCGCCGAAAAAGTTTCTGAGATTTCTTGCCG
This sequence comes from uncultured Lachnospiraceae bacterium, assembly GCA_910578085.1. Classification (GTDB taxonomy): domain Bacteria; phylum Bacillota; class Clostridia; order Lachnospirales; family Lachnospiraceae; genus 1XD8-76. The sequence goes on from CAJTPM010000059.1 coordinate 12,034, forward strand.
TTGTCAGTTTCTTTGTTTTGCCTACCGTATTTTTCAACTGGGCTGGTCTTTTCTACCGGGAAGTACAGTGGCTGGAAGCGGCCGACGGGTTTCACTATGTCAGCATCACCTACGGCCCGCTGTATGTGGTCTTTCTGTTTAGCCGCATTATTATTCCTTATGCGCTTTGCATACATACGCTGGTACGGGCGATCCGAATGCGTTCCGATCAGCAGCTCAACCGGCAGTACTGGACAATTTTTGGAATTTCCACTCTGCCGGTCATCGTGCTGGTGGCCTATGTATGTAAGATCATAAACATATTTGATCTGACTCCTGTGACACTGGCTATCTCTATGGCCATGGTGGTTATCGTACTGTGGAGCAGGCGCAATTACGATTTCCGCCATCTGGCTGCCGAGAAGGTGCTGGAGGGACTGGGGGACGGCGTGATCGCGCTGGATGATCACGATAGACTGGTCAGCTACAACAGGGCGGCGGCAGGTATTTTTACTGCGCTGCAGTCCCACAAACCGGGGGAAAATATCCGGGTATTGGAGGAGTTCCGGGAGGAAATGCTGAATGAGGATATTCCCCAGAGCTTTTCCATTAACGGACAGCACTATGAGAGCCACACCAAGTATATAGTAGATGAGAACGGCAAAAAACAGGGCTGTGTTATTCTGATTCTGGATATGACGGATATCAAGGCCTACATCAATGAGATCAAGCGGGTGCGGCGCCAGGCGGAGAAAGCCAGCATTGCAAAGAGCGAATTCCTGGCCAATATGTCCCATGAGATACGTACGCCGATGAACGCCATCATCGGATTGAACGATATAATCATGGAGGAGTGCGGCGATACCGAAATATATGCCCATGCCAAGGACGTGCAGTCTGCGGCAAAGAATCTGCTGACTATTATTAACGATATTCTGGATCTTTCCAAGGTGGAAGCGGGCAAGATGGAGCTGATCTATACGGATTACTACATAAAAGTCATGGCCGACGAGATCATGGGCATGATGGATATGGCGGCTTCCCAGCGCGGGCTGATCTTAAAATACGAGTGCGATGAGACGATTCCTTGCCGTTACAACGGGGACGAGGGGCGGATTAAACAGATCCTGTTGAATATTTTAAGCAATGCCATTAAGTTTACGAAAAAAGGATATGTGCGGGCGTATATCACAGGAAGGCCTGGGGAAAATCCGGGAGAAGAGCTGATCACCTTCCGTGTGGAAGACACGGGTTGCGGGATTCGGGAGGATGATCTGGCGAAGATCTTCGAGGATTTCAGGCAGGTGGACTCCAGGCGCAACCGCAGTGTGGAAGGCACCGGTCTGGGGCTGGCCATCGTGAAGCATCTTGTGGAAATGATGCAGGGCACGATCGATGTGGAGAGCACCTACGGAGAGGGAACCGCGTTTACGATCACGATACCTCAGAAGATCGTGGATCCCTGCCCTGTCTCTGAGATGCCGGAGATTACGGAGATGCAGCAGAAGATTACCGATATCTTTACCGCGCCCGGCGTAAAGGTGCTTATCGTGGATGATAATGTAATCAACAGAAAAGTGGCCAGAGGCTTTCTGAAAAATTACGAATTTGATCTGACAGAGGCGGAAAGCGGGCCGGAGGCCATCGATCTGGTGAAAGAGATCCGGTTTGATATTATCTTTATGGACCACATGATGCCCGGCATGGACGGCATTGAGGCGGCGGAGATTATACGCAGGGACTGCGGGGAGAACGGCACTGCGCCGGTTATGATCGCGCTGACCGCCAATGCCATGGAGGGAATGCGGGAACATTTTCTGGCCTGCGGTTTTCAGGATTTCATAGCCAAACCCCTTGACAGGAAAGAGCTGAACCAGCTTTTGCTGCGCTGGGTGCCGGAGAGGTACAGACAGGGGAAAGAAAAGGAAGAAGTGTTTAAACCCATCGATCCGGCCGATTTCAGGATCGAAGGAGTGGATATGGATGCGGCCATGCAGTACTATTCCGGAGATGAGGTAGGCTTTGTGGATCTGTTGGAACTTTACTGTATGGACGGAAAACGCAAGGCAAAACTTCTGAAGGAGCTGGAAAAAGAGGATATTCTGCGCTATCAGATAGAGGTTCATGGTCTCAAGAGCGCATCCGCCAATATAGGGGCCATGAAAGTCTCTGGGCTTGCCAGAGCCCAGGAGGAGGCGGCCGCGCGGGGAGACAGGGAATTTATATCCGGGCATTTTCCCGAACTGCTGGCGGAGTATGAGACGTTGCTTGCGGAGATCGAGCGGTTTCTGAAGCAGCGCAGGCAGGAGGAAAATCAAGCGGAAAAACTTCCTGCCCTGCAGACAGGAGAGATACATGAGGAAGCTTCGGCGGCGCTTTCGGAACTGGAGCATTTTCGTTCCAGAGAGTGCGCGGAAAGAGTGGATTCCATGCTGTTGCATGAACTGCCAGACGATGTGGAAGAACGTCTGGTACAGATACGGGAACAGCTGAAATTATATGAGGATGACCATGTGGAAGAGTTGCTGCGCCAGCTTTTGGGCATACATGATCTCTCGGAATTCTGATTGATCCTGCCAGCGAAACTCTGGCATTGGACTTT
>CAJTPM010000060.1 GCA_910578085.1 uncultured Lachnospiraceae bacterium
CATATATTTTCTTATATGCAAATCTTTTTGGCAAGAGGTTTGTCAACAGCTCGAAGTTGTGACGAAGTTGCGGACGGACGACAAGGTGGCACAGGGCTTCGGCGTGGGCAGGATGACCGTGCAGCGTTTTATCCGCCTGACGGAACTGATACCGCCGATTTTGCAGATGGTGGACGAGGGGAAAATCGCCCTCACGCCTGCGGTGGAACTGTCCTTCTTGAAGAAAGACGAGCAGGAAAACCTCTTTGCCACGATGGAGAGCGAAGAAGCAACGCCCTCACTCTCACAGGCACAGCGGATGAAACAGTTAAGCCAGAGCGGGCGGCTTGACATGGATACGATATTTGCGATTATGACGGAGGAAAAGGGCAACCAGAAAGAAACCTTGAAAATCAACACAAGCAAGCTGAAAAAATACTTTCCGAAGAACACAACGCCGAAGCAGATGGAGGAAACCATCATCAAACTTTTGGAGCGTGAGTTGCAGAGGAAACGCAACCGTGACAGCCGCTAATCTTCTTTTTTCGGGAAGTAAATACAGAGAGTTGAGGTATGGAGAATGAGAGAAATCCAGTATGAAATCGTAAAGGAAATCGCAGTATTGTCTACGGGCGACAGTGGCTACACAAAGGAAATCAATCTCATTTCATGGAATGGGAAAGAGCCGAAGTATGACATCCGCAGCTTTTCCCCGAACCGTGAAAAGTGCGGCAAGGGAATCACGCTGAACGCTGATGAAGCGGCGGCACTCCTTAAAGCATTACAGAAAGAATTAAACAGCGAGGATTAATGGTATCTGATTGGCAGGGCGGGGACATTTCCAAACTCTTCCCTGCCCTGTCTGGAAAGGAAGATTTAAGTATGGGCGAGGATAAGAAAGCAGATAAAAAGAGAAAGCGTATCGTGCCAAAAGCACCAGTGCAGATGATAATCAGCCGTGAATATGTCGGCACACAGACCGTTACAGAAGCGTTTGTCCCGATTATCTCCGAGGATATTCGGAAGAAGATTGCCGAGGGCGACACCTTCGACAATGAGGGGCTGTCCGCTTAGAATGTACGCAATGGGACATGAAAACAGATAGGACAGATACGGAGGTTTTACAGTATGGCAGGAATCAAAGAAGAAAAGAAAATCTATTTAGTCGGCATTTATTGCCGCTTATCTAAAGACGATGGTACGGATAACGAGAGTGCGAGCATTGCGACACAGAAATCCATCCTCACGGATTATGTGAAAAAGCAGGGATGGCACATAGCAAAAACGTATGTGGACGATGGTTATTCTGGTACAAATTTCCAAAGACCAAGTTTCCAGAATATGATAAAAGACATTGAAAGCGGTCTGATAAACTGCGTGATTACGAAAGATTTATCCCGTCTGGGGAGAAACTATCTTGATTGTGGGTTATATCTGGAAGTTTTCTTCCCAGAGCATAACGTGAGGTATATAGCGGTCAATGACGGCGTAGATACCTTGAATAAATCTGCTATGGACATCACGCCTTTCCGCAACATTTTAAACGAAATGTATGCCGCTGACATATCTGTTAAGATAAAATCGGCATATCGGGCGAGGTTTCAACAGGGGAAATTCATGGGAACTACCGCCCCTTATGGCTATATCAAAGACCCTGCCGACCACAACCATCTGCTGATAGATGATAAAGTGGCACATGTTGTAAAAGAGATATTCGACCTTGCATTAAAAGGGAATGGAGTTGCCAAAATTTGCAGACATCTTAATAAACAGCATATCCTACGCCCTGCCGCTTATGCGGCGGAGCGTGGCGAAACAGGCTTTGAACGTCATTTTGAGGGGAACGAGGACAAACGCTATATTTGGAGTGGGAACAGCGTGAGGAGCATTTTAAGAAGCCCGATATATGCGGGAAATCTTGTAGGCTACAAACGGATTGCCGCCAATATGAAAAGCAAGAAACGCCCCTCTAAGCTGCCCGAAGAATGGGAAGTGATACCCAATACCCATGAGGGAATAGTCACGCAGGAGGAATTTGATATTGTCCAACAGCTTATTACAAGTCGTAGGCTTCCACAGAACAAGGGAGGATTTGTAAATATTTTTGCAGGCGTTATCAAGTGTGTGGACTGCGGATGTGCTCTGCGGGCAATGAACGTACACAGGAGGAAACGCCCAGAGATTATCGACTGTGTACAGTATTCATGTAATAATTATGCAAGAAACGGAAGAAGCGAGTGTAGTGCCCACAATATAGAAGCAAGGGATTTATTCAATGCCGTTCTTGCCGACATCAACTGTTTTGCGGATATGGCAGTGAATGATGAAAAGGCGGTCAGGGCCATAGAAAAGCGGCTCACGGAAACAGACCAGAGCAGGGCGAAAGCATTAGAGAAAGAACGTAAGAAGCTGAACAAACGCCTTGCGGAACTGGACAGGCTGTTTTCCTCTCTCTACGAGGATAAGGTCATGGAGCGTATTACCGAGCGGAATTTTGAGATGATGTCGGGGAAATACCAGAAAGAGCAGCTTGAAATTGAAGCAAGGCTGAAAGAGGTGACGGAAACTCTTAATGAAAGCTACGAGAAATCACGGGGAATCCGTGACTTCCTCGCCCTTATCCGAAATTATCAAGGCTTAAAAGAACTGGATGCAACAGTTATAAACGCACTCATAGACAAGATACTTGTTTCGGAGCGTGAGAAGATGGCAGACGGAACAGTGAAGCAGGAAATCAAGATTTACTATAAATTCATCGGCTTTGTCGATGAATTACATATCATACCTACAAAACGGTGGGCAGCAATGCCCGCTAAAAATTGTACGGTGTGCGGCGTTGAATATGTCCCGGGCTCTGGTGCATCAAGGTATTGTCCTGCTTGTGCCAAGAAGATACGGAGGGAGAAATCAAACGAGAGCAAACGCAGGAGCAGAGAACAGAAAAGGATAGCATGTATGAACTGTCCGCAAAAAATGACCGACTGACGCTGGGCGCGAGGGGGAATTGATTTTCCGCTTTGTGTACGACGTGGCAAAATGTAACAAGCCTATGCGCCGCTTGTGGATTTCCTCAATGGAGGACAGCGCGATCAAGGCGGGCTTTGCAGACTTAGGGGACGGGCGGGACTATGACGCGCTCTATGCTTCCGCATTGTGCAGGGCAAAGGCTGACTGGATTATCGGTATCAATGCGACGCGCCTTTTCTCCTGCCTGTATCACAAGACCTTGAACGTGGGGCGGGTGCAGACCCCCACACTGAAAATGCTGGTTGACCGGGGCGAAGCGATCTCCCATTTCAAGAAAGAAAAATATTACCATGTACGCCTTGACTTATCCGGCGCGGAAGCCGCCAGCGAAAGGATTTCGGATAAACCGGGAGCCGATACACTGAAAGCGGCTTGTGAAGCGGAAACGGCGGTATGTGTTTCCCTCACTAAAGAGAAAAAGACCGCCGCCCCGCCGAAGCTCTTTGACCTCACTTCCTTACAGCGGGAAGCCAATAAAATCTACGGCTACACGGCAAAGCAGACCCTTGACCTTGCGCAGACCTTATATGAAAAACGGCTGCTTACCTATCCCCGGACAGACAGCGCATTTCTGACGGACGACATGGGGGAAACGGCGGCAAAGACTGTTACCATGCTTTCCGGCAAACTGCCTTTTATGGAGGGCGCGGAGTTTACCCCCGACGTTTCCCAGACGCTTGACAGTAGCAAGGTAAGCGACCACCACGCCATTATCCCCACTATGGAGCTTGCAAAAACAGATTTATCAACGCTGCCGGAAAGTGAAAGGAATATCCTCACCCTTGCCGGGGCAAGGCTTTTATTCGCTGCCGCTGAGCCGCATATCTTTGAAGCGGTCACGGCGGTTTTCTCATGCGCCGGTACGGAGTTTACGGCGCGGGGAAAGACAGTGCTTGCGGGCGGCTGGAAAGACCTTGAACGCCGCTACCGGGCGACCTTAAAGGGCAAGCCCGATCCGGAGGATATGGAGGAAGAAAACACCCTGCCGGAGCTTTCCGAGGGACAGACCTTTGAAAGCCCCACGGCAAAGGTGACAGAGCATTTCACAACGCCGCCGAAGCCCCACAACGAAGCAACTTTGCTTTCGGCAATGGAACGCGCCGGGAACGGGGACACCAACCCGGACGCGGAACGCCGGGGGCTTGGCACACCCGCCACCCGCGCCGCTGTCATTGAAAAGCTGGTGAAGTCCGGCTTTGCAGAAAGAAAGGGAAAGCAGCTTATCCCCACGCAGAACGGAGCCGCCCTTGTGTCTGTCCTGCCGGATATGCTGACTTCCCCGCAGCTTACCGCCGAATGGGAAAACAATCTGACGCAGATCGCAAAGGGAGCCGCCGACGCTGGGGACTTCATGCAGCGCATTGAAGCTATGATGCGGGAGCTGGTAAAGGAGAACACCGCCGCCGACAAAAGCAAGGCAGTTTTCACGGGTGGGGAAGAAAAGCCCTCTGTCGGGAAATGCCCCCGTTGTGGTAGCCCCGTCCATGAGGGAAAGAAAAATTTCTACTGTTCTAACCGGGATTGCGCCTTTACCATGTGGAAAAACGACCGTTTCTTTGAGGAAAGGAAAGTTGCCTTTACCCCGAAGATTGCCGCCGCCCTCTTAAAATCCGGCAAGGCAAATGTCAAGGGCTTGTATTCCCCGAAAACAGGCAAAACCTATGACGGAACCGTTGTTTTAGCTGATACGGGCGGGAAGTATGTCAACTACAAGATTGAGCTACCGAAGAAAAAATAAGTTCCGTAGCAAGCATAGGAAAAGAGTACCCTTTTCCGTAAATCCCCTTTCGCCGCTGCCGCGCCGGACGGGGATTTTGCTTGTTGGGAAGTGTCCCAAACCCTCTTGAAAAAATAAAAAACTTTGGCAGAAAGCGCGGGCGCGGTGTAGGACGGACAAGGGAGCCGGAACACCGCGCCCTTTTTCTGCCCCAACGGAAAGGAGGAATGAAGCTATGGCAGGTTTACGGGAAGCCGTAAAGGACTATCAAGACGAACTGCAAGCGGGGATTGCATGGGTAGCGTTTTGGCGGGAGGGGCGTTCATGGCACAGCGATTATATCTACCTTGAAACGGACGACACCCTCACCCCGGAGGACAGGGGACGCTTGCGGGAGATACAGGAAAAAGACCCTGCCGCCGTTGTCCTAAACGGCTACTATTGCGGTTATTTGGGCGAGGACATGAACCTTGCGGAGCTGACCGCCGGGGTACGCCGCCACTATGAGAACGGCTATAACAACGTGGCTGACTTTATCGAAGCCCACGACGACACCTTACCCCCGGAGCTGTTGGAGGAAGCAAGAGCCGCCGCCCACGTCGCAGGGCTTCCCTTTTCGGAAAAGCCCTACCGGGACGGGGAGGACTTTAACCCCTATGTATTTGACGGGAGCATGAGCATAAACGATTTCGAGCTTATGCACCGCATGATGAACGAAGAAAGGAGCAAGCAAATGAGCGAAACATTTTCAATCCTAATCGACAGCCGCACCCGCTTTGAAACCGGGAAACCGGGCGGCGAGTGGCTTTCCATGCCGACCACTACGGAGCAGCTTCACGCCGCTATGAGAAGCGTCGGCATTACCGCAGACAACCCGCAGGATTTTTTCATCAATGGATTTTCCAACACCGAGCAATACCCCTTTGACGTGCCGCTTTCCGTGATACAGGGCAGCACCATTGACGAGCTGAATTATTTAGGCAAGCTCTTAAAAATGCAAAGCGACGAGGACAGGGATAAATTCACGGCGGCGGTAATGCTGGGGGAACACGCCGGGAGCGTGAAAGACCTTATTAACCTTGCGCAAAACCTTGACTGCTACTGGATATACCCCACTGTCCGCAGTGAAGCCGACTACGGCTATTACCTCATTGACGAGCTGGACGAATTGGAGCTGCCCGAAGAAGCAAAGAAGTATTTCAAGTATGAGGAATACGGGCGGGACGCGGTACAGAAAGACCGGGGACAGTTTACCGATCAAGGCTATATCTACAACAACGGCAACACCTTTTCACAGTGGTACAAAGGGCGGGACAATGACATACCGAAAGAATACAAGGTTATGAGCTTCCCGGAGCCGGAACGCCCTACCCCGGATAAACTGGAAAAGGACGAAGCCGCGCCGGAACAGGAAGCCGCCCCGCAGGAGCCGCAGCCGGAAGCCCAGCCGCGCCCGGTGAACCCGATTATTCTTACCGCCGACAAACCCGCTGAAAAGCTGAAAGAAATCACAGACCGCTTGGAGCAGGGAATTACAGAATTATTTGACAGTGAACGCTACAAGGAATATCTGCAAGTCATGTCAAAATTCCACAATTACAGCTTCAACAATACGCTGCTGATCGCCATGCAGAAGCCCGACGCTTCCCTTATCGCCGGATTTAGCGCATGGAAAAATAACTTTGGACGGAACGTAATGCGCGGGGAAAAGGGCATACGCATACTTGCCCCGTCGCCGTACAAAATCCGGCAGGAGGTAGAGAAGAAAGACCCGCAGACGGGAAAGACAGTAATAGGCAAGGACGGGAAGCCCGTCACAGAAACAAAGGAAATCCAAATCCCCGCTTATAAAGTTGTCGCCGTTTTTGACGTGTCGCAGACCGAGGGGCGGGAGCTTCCCAGCATTTCCGCAAACGAGCTGACCGGGGACGTGGAACAATACGAGGATTTTTTCGTCGCGCTGGAAAAGACTTCACCCGTGCCTATGGGCTTTGAAAAGATCGAGGGGACAGCCCACGGCTACTATCATTTAGAGGAAAAGCGCATTGCTATTGACGAGGGCATGAGCCAGCTTCAGAACCTAAAGACCGCGATCCATGAGATCGCCCACACGAAGCTGCACGACATTGACCTTAACGCCCCGGAACAGCCAGACAGACCCGACCGCAGGACAAGGGAAGTACAGGCGGAAAGTATCGCCTATACCGTGTGCCAGCACTACGGGCTTGACACTTCCGACTATTCCTTTGGGTACGTCGCCGGGTGGAGCAGCGGGCGGGAGCTTGCGGAGCTGAAAAGTTCCCTTGAAACAATCCGCGCCACCGCCGCCGAGATCATCAACACCATTGACGGGCATTTTGCGGAGCTGCAAAAGGAACGGGAAGCCGCGAAAGCACAGGAAGCAGAAAAAGAGCCGACACCCGACCTTGCCGCAGAGCCGACCGTCACAATCCTTTGGAGCGAAAGCCCCCAGCTACGGGAGGGCGACACATTCCCCCTGTCCCGTGCCAATGCCCTTATCGAAGCCATTGACGAAGCGAACCTTGCAAGCCCCGGATATGATAAAACGGAGTTCCGCATTGATTATGTGATGAACGGCACACCCGACCACTACGAGGGGCGGCAGGATTTAGGCGACGGGGAGGGCGCATTGATAGAGCATATCGAAAAGTACCATACCTATTATGCCAATGATCCGAATTGGGAAAACTACCTTTTACAGCATGAGGGCAAGGAAGCACTGGAAGCCGACAAGGAACACCGTGCAATGCTGCTGAATGAGTTTATCCCCTATCTGAAACTGCATTGTAACTTATCCGAAATGGAGCGTATCGCCGGGGAAGCCCTGCAAGCCGGGGATAATCTGACACCTACGGAAACCGCCTACCATACCGCCATGCAAGCCTACGTTGCCGAGTGCCGGGGGCTTATCAATCAAGGCGAATACCATTTGCCGCCCGTCCCACAGCTCAAAGATTTTGACATGGAGCTTGCCGCCTACAAGGAACACGTCAAGGCAGAAATCGCACAGGAAGCGGCAGACGCGGGAATGACCGTGGAGGAATACGCCGCCAACGGGTACGAGCCTTACACCGCGCCGGAGCCGGAAGCAGCGCAGACCGCCGAACCGCAGGAGCCGGGAGAACCCGAAGCACAGGAAAAGCCGCAGGAGCCGGAAAGCCCCGTTTCTGAAAAAGCAGATATGCCGGAACAAGCAGAGCCAACCACCAGTGAAGCGGCGCAGACTTCCACCCCGGAGCCGACGGAAACAACGGTTACATACTACCCGATCAATGAGAACGCCGCCCGCCGCGCAAAGGAAGCAATCAGCTTTTCCGATTACAATCCCGGAAGCGCAACGGCAGAATACCGCCACTATGTAGACGAAGCCGCCGAAATTGCCGCAAGGCAGAAAAAGCGTGTTGACCCCTCTTTCCATGAAAAAATTGACGGATTGCTTGACGCTTACGCCCGGAAGCTGGCGGCGAACATGAATAAAGGCTATGAGATCACCGCCCGCGTCCCGTCCATTATGATTGCCGGGGGAAGCAATTTCCCTGTCCGTAAAAAGGAGAAGCAGAACGCCGCCGCAGATAAGAACATGGAGGAATACCGGGAGATACAGGGCTTGCTTGACAAAATCCGCAGTACGGGCATGGGCGGTATCAGTGCCGACGACCCCAACGCCGTTTCTAAGTTGGAAAGCAAACTTGCAAAGCTGGAACAGGCACAGGAAACCATGAAAGCGGTCAACGCCTATTACCGAAAGAATAAGACCCTTGACGGCTGCCCCCACTTATCCCCGGAACAGATCGAAAAGCTGAAAGCGTCCATGTCCGGCAGCTACCGGGCGAACCCGAAACCCTTTGAGAGCTACCAGCTATCCAACAACAACGCGGAAATCCGCAGATTAAAAAACCGAATTACTGCCCTTACCCGGAGGAAAGAGCTTGGATATGTGGGCTGGGAGTTTGACGGGGGACGTGTGGAAGCCAACACAGCGGATAACCGCTTGCAGATTTTCTTTGACGAAAAGCCGGATAAGGAAATCCGGGAGGAACTGAAAGGGAACGGCTTCCGTTATGCGCCCAGCACGGAAGCATGGCAGCGGCAGTTAAACGACAATGCGATCTATGCCGCCGATTGTATCAAGTGCATACAGCCCCTTACCGGGGAACGCCCCACCGAGTTACAGAAACGGGCAAGGCAGGAAGCCGCCGCAGAAAAAGCAGCCGCCCCGGAGCAGCCGCAGGACACCGAGCCGGGAACCGCAGACGCGCCGGAGAAACCCACTACGCCGGAAACCTTTTACAAGGTGCGGCAGAACCCATACAGCGACAGCCCGGAAAACAGCTATCTCTTGCAGGAGTATGTGGCACAGGATAACGGCATGGCGAAGCTGGGGGATATTCTCTACACAGGAACCCCGGAGAAGTGCCGGGAGCTTTTGGGGAAGCTGGAAACCGGGGAGCTGACACAGGGCGACGTGAAAGACCTCTACGCAAAGGCACAGGAAGCGCAGACCGCAGCCGAGCCGGGACAGGAAGTGCCGGAGCCGACCGCCGACAAAAAAGAGCCGGACAAAGACACCTTTTCTATTTACCAGCTAAAGCGCGGCGACGAAACAAGGGACTACCGCTTTGAACCTTACGACCGCTTACAGGCGGCGGGGCTTTCCGTGGAAGCGGCAAATTATGACCTTATCTATACCGCGCCACTTGCGCCGGATATGACGCTTGAAGATATTTCCGTCCGTTTCAATATCGACCACCCGAAAGATTTTAAGGGACACAGCCTTTCAACCTCTGACGTGGTAGTGCTTCATCAGAACGGACAGGACACCGCCCACTATGCAGACAGTTACGGTTATCGGGAAGTGCCGGAGTTTTTACACGAGCAGACCCCGCAGCTTACCCCCGACACCCGCATGACCGGGGAGCAGATCAGAACGCCACGGGGGAGCTTTTCTGTAACCGATATGACCGCCGAGCAGATGAAAGAAGCCGGGTATGGATTTCACCACACGTCGGAGGACGGGAAGTATCTCATTATGGGGAACGGGACACAGGCGTTTGCAGTCGCCGCAGAGCAGCCGGAAAAGGCAAACCCCTTAAAGCACGTCGAGGACGCTATCGAGCAGAACGACAATAATTTTGACGGTATCATCAACAACACCCCCACGCCTACCGCTGACGAGCTGGAAGCAAAGGCGAGAAGCGGCGAACAGATCTCCCTTGCCGAGTATGCCGCCGCGCTGAAAGCGGAAAAGGGACAGGGCAAAAAAGCGGAGCCGGGAAAAAAGCCGGAAAAGAAGCCCTCTATCCGGGCGCAGCTTAAAGCCGACAAGGAACGGGCGGCGCAGAAGAAACAGGCAAGAAGTAAGTCGCAGGACTTGGAAAGGAGCTGACCCTATGGGGAAACGGAATAAATTTGAAAATGTGGACGTGCTGGCTTCCCTTGAAGCCATTCTGAAACAGAACACAGGATTTTATCAGAGTGATTTTGACATTGATAAACAGATCATTGCGGAAAAGGCGGCAAGCCCCAGCAAGGAGGATAAAACCCTCTTGTGGCTTTCCCGCCCGTCCGGGACGTACTGTTTCCGGGAGCGTGACGTTTTCATCAGCGACACCGCCCCGCATAATACATGGCGTTACTACAAGGAGCAGAGCCGTGACCCTATCCTTGCGTATGCCGTGGAACTGACCGGGACAGAGGGCGGGAAGATCAAGGGCAACCTGTATGAGCTGGACTATGAAAAGCACTATGAGCGCGTCAAGGACAATACCCTTGCCGCCGGGACGGTGACGCTTGTGTATGAGCATGGTACGCGGGAGCAGCCCGCAGACCGACGCTTTGACGGTTATCCCGACCCCCAACTTGGGAAGTTTGAACGCTTCGAGGTACAGCCCAAAGACCCGGAAGCCCTGCAATTTTTGTTACGGGAGGAAAAGGAAAGCCGGGATAAGCTGAAACCGGGGGATTTTAAGGAGCATATCGCCGCATTGCATGAGGGCATGATCGACCGGGAAGCGCGGCGCATTGTGGCAGACATGAAAAAGCTGTCTGCCCCCAACAGCCCGGACAAATCTCATTTCATGGTGGAGCTGTCCCCGTCCTTTATGCGGCTTGCTTCCACAAAGGACACGGAAAGCCTTTTCTCCATGCTGCCCTATAAGACCCTTGCTTTCTCACAAATCAAGAACAGCTACGGCACATATGCGCTGATCGGCAAGGACGAGAACCGGGACAGGCAGATAAGGAAACCCCGCCCCTCTGTCCGGGCGCAGCTTGCACAGGACAAAAAGAGAACCGCCCCGAAGAAAACGGCGGCGAAAACAAAAAATCACGGATTGGAGGTATGAGCATGAACACATATAATCATTTTACGGTTGAGGAAACCAACCTTTTGAGTATCTACATGACAGGCAGCAAGGAGGGGCTTTTGGTGGCTATGAACGCCGCGCTGCCCTTTATGGAGGGGGAAATGCGGGACTTTGCCGCCCGCACCCTTGCCAAAGTAGGGCGCATGACCGAAGCGGAATTTGCGGGGCTTGCCCTTTACCCCGCCGACGAGGTATGAACGGGATCAAGCGGCTCACGCCGCCCCAAAGCCGGAAAGTCAACGCCCTTGTGCGCCGGACGTGCTGCAATTATGATAGCGGAAACTGTATCTTACTGGACGACGGGGACGAGTGCGTATGTCCGCAGCTTATTTCCTATTCCCTGCTCTGTAAATGGTTCCGCATTGCGGTACTGCCCGCAGATAAGGAGCTGTACGCCGAGCTTTACCATGCGGAGGATATGCGGCGGTGTAGCGTGTGCGGCTCACCCTTTGCGTCCAGCTCTAACCGGGCTATTTACTGCCCGGACTGCCGGAAGCGTATCACCCGCAGACAGACCGCCGAGCGCATGAGAAAAATGCGGGCGAATGTGACGCGATAGGGGCGAAATAAGCCTTGATTTATGCGGCTTTCCGGGCGGGAAAATGAAACAGTAAGGGATTTATACCTTTACCCCCGAAAATGCCGTCCTATTGCGTAACAATCCAATCTCTGCACCCATAAGAAAACCGGGGCGCGGTGGCTATCTGATAGCTGCCGCGTCCCGGCTTTCTTTTTATTCGGACAGTTCTTTTATATCCTTTATTCGGTTTCCCACTAAGATATAAAGTTCCCCGTCCTCTACCCTTATAATCAGAGTATCATTTTCATCGGGATAAGTCCCATATTCCACACGTTCTATATAGCCAGTAAGTGTATTTCCGTCCTCAAAAGTAATTTGCAGTTTGCTATCTGCGTCAATATAGGTTTCCATTCCATAGCTGCCATTTTCTAATGTTATTCTGTAACATGGTGTAATATCAACGATTTTCATAATTATTCCCGTTCCTTTCCTTTCTCCCGTTCCGGCTGCTTCTCTGCCTGTAAAATGCTGTCTATGTTCCGCTTGATAATGTCATATTCCTGTACCTGTTTTTTCAGCTTGACATAATCGGCATAAAGGCTTTCTTTCTGCCCTTGCAGCTTTTCATACTCTGCTTGCAGGGCGGGAACGCTGGGGAGCTTGCCGCCAATCTGCGCCGCCTTTAATGCCTTTGCCGCCGCTTCATGGAGGATAATACCCCGTTCATGCTCTGCCCGGTATTTCTCCTTATTCCGGGCTTTGCGGTAGGCTTCATAGAGGGGCTTTGTCTTTTGGTAGGTAGTGACATTCTTAATGAGCAACGCCATATCCGAAAAACGCTTTTCCGCTTCCTTTAGGCTGTCCCCCGCCTGTTCGCTTGCCGTGGCGATTTCCTCTATCCGGGTGAGCAGATCGGCGTACTGTTCAATCTTGTTTTCAGTAAGGAAGTTCATAGTCTTTGCCGCCTGTTTCAGATTGTGGATTTTCGCCCACTGTTCATAGCCCCGGCTCTGCTGCGCCTTGATACTGTTCTCAATGTCAATGAGCAGATTAACGCCCTTACGCTCTACCTTTGGAGCTTTGGCGGCACGGGTGCGTTTGCCCGCTATCCGTTCCCTTATGGCTTCCTCTGTATAATCTACGCCGAGAGTTTTAAGGCGGGTAAAGCGTTCCTGTCCCGGTGCGCGGCATGACACATATTTTCCCGGCTTTATCTCATAGCCAGCCGCCTGTAACCGCTGCAATAATTCCTCAAAACTGGAAACTTGGGGAATGAGCGCGTCCACGGCAATTTTTAACTTGCCTTTCCAGCTTGTCCCGGTTTTCTCCGCTTGGTACTCCGCATAGCTCTTTCCTTTGCTTCCCTTGCCGGGGACGACCACGGAAAGCCCGTTGTCCCGGCATAGCTTGTCACTCATGTTCCGTATGCCGTAATACGTCCGCTTGTTGGAAACGTACTTATGATGATCTACGAAGTTGACTGCGCAGAAAATAATGTGGTTATGGATATGTCCCTTGTCAATGTGCGTCGTGAGTACATATTCATGCTGCCCTTTTGTTACCGCGTCGGCAAGCTGCCGCCCGATCTCATGGGCTTTCTCATAGTCCACTTCCCCCGGCGCAAAGGACTGTATCAAGTGAAAAGCTAAATTGTTTCCCTTATCCCGCGCTTGTGAGAGGGTATAGCCAAACTCAATATCTGCCGTTTCATAGCTGCACCCAAAAGAGGACACCAGCATTTTTCCGTCCGTCTTGTCCGGGTTTTCGATATAGTCAAGGGCTTTGCTCAAAGTGCTTTTAACAGGCTTAATCTTTGTAACCGCCATATCTCCGCAAGCACCCCCTTAATTTCCTCTATATCCTCTTTATAGGCGTTTCCCGTCGCGTTTACGCGACGTGCGATCTGATTGACATTGACACCGATTTTCTGTATCTCTGCTGTCATTGCCTTTATGTCCGTGTGGTCTACTTGGATAATATACCCGTCAATAGCAATCTTGCGCAGATATGCCGCCATGTTGCTTGTGGGGACAAGTTTCATTTTTTCCTCAATCAGTTTCCGTTCTTCTTCTGTCACATAGAATTTGACCTGTACCGTCCTTTTCCGTCCGTTCATGGTTTTTCGCTCCTTTCCGTTTTCATAGAGGGTTTGGGACACTTCCCAACAAGCAATTTCTAACCGACCGGGCGGGCAGAAATACGGAAAAGGGTACTCTTTTCCTATGCTTGCTACGAAAGTTCTTCCTACTACCTACAACACCGAAAAAAACGAAAATGACGGACTTTCACAAAAGAAAAACGCTGCAATCTCAAAAAAGATTACAACGCTTCTTTAGCCGCTATTCAATTTTAGCCGGACAAGGGCTATTCTCCCTCACCCTCAACCTCTGCGATCTCCCGCGCCGTGGCGGTGACTATCCGTATTCCCGTATCGCTCATATCGTCCAGCAGAGCGTCAAGCTGCCGCCGCTGGGTATTCTTCCCGGCGGGCTGCTCTAAAAGGAATTGGTCTACCGAGATATTATAGCGCAACATAAGCTCAAAGAATATCTGTAAGCTGGGGTGCTGCCCCTTGTTCTCAATATTCGCAAGGTAGCGAGGGGATATATACATTTCATCGCATACTTTTTTCCGGCTCTCCTTGCGCCCTTTCCGGGCTGCCTTGATTGCTTCCCCAAAATCCTTAAAGTCATATCGTGGTACTGGTCTTTTTGCCATATTCATTCACCCTATTACATTTTACTGTTCACCTTTCTTCTTGGATATGTCTACACTGTTCTACCAGTTAGCTAAAATAATTCCCAAACTTAACAAAAAGTATCTTGAAGTTATTCGGCTAGACGCATACAATTATACTGATAGAGGTTA
>CAJTPM010000061.1 GCA_910578085.1 uncultured Lachnospiraceae bacterium
AAAATCGCTATGCCATAGCCTTGGCAGGCCATCGCACAGCGATTTTGTTCAATTCCACTTTGTTTGCTTCTCCCTCCAAAAAAGCTTCCATCCCCGCATCTTCCACCCCCGAGGCTATCATCTCTCTAATTTCCCCACTCTCAGACAGCTGATACATTCTCTCCGTCAGCAAATGAAGATTAGAACTCACATTCTGCGATGCGATCTTTACCATAGGCTCCATCGTATTTAACATCGTATGATCTGTTGTATTAAAGCTGGCAGCCACCATAAAAGAAGTGATCAGACATACGATCACTATAGAGACCACCATTACATAGCGTATGATTTTAGTCTTTATGCTTCCTTCCTTCATATGTTTAATATCCTCTCCTGAATCAATCTATCAATATACTCTGCCAATCCTAAAATTTTCCTTTTGCATGAGCGATCGCAATGCCGATAAGTTCCACCAGCCCAAATCCCAAAATGCCGGCAATGATCAGCCAGAATCCCATATTTTCACCGGACTTCCCGCTCTCATAAGCGCTCATCATCTCTTTATTCTGCTGCTTTTGTGCAGACTGGGGAACCGTTTCCGTTACGGATTCTTTTACCAGCCCCTCTCCGCTTTCCTCTGCAGAGGCTATCATTTCGCCTTCTCCGTCTGCTTCTCCCGGCTTCCGTTCCGCGGCGACCCCGCCTTGATCAGCAGAAGGTGTCACAGGCTTTTGTTTCTTCCCGGACACAGCCTGAGTCTCAGAAGACCGGATAGTCTGCTCCGGTGCCGACTGATCAGCTGCCGGTACAGAGGGAGCCCCGGCGTTTTCCTGTTTCTTATCGGAAGTTCCGGAAGAACCGCCATTTCCCGATCCCCCGCTGGAAGATGCCTTTCCCGCCGATCCATTTCCTGCTGATCCCTTTTCGTCCGATCCTTTTCCTGTCGTTTCCGTTCCCGCTGATACCTTTCCTCCCGAATCCTTTTCGGAAGTACCTGTCTCTTCCTGCGTCTCCTCCTTCTGTTTCTCCACGGCAAACGTCACTTCCAGAATATTTTCATCATAAGCAAGATCGTTAAATGCAAGCTGCACATTCATCGATCTGACGTCCGTCACATTCAGCTCTTTTCCGGACAGATTAACGCTTTTTATACAATAACCATCTTTTGCCTTCAATGTCACCGTTTGGGATTTATCCCTTTCCAGCTTGCAGATCTTATCGCTCCCTGTAATTTCCCCTCCCTCCGAATTCAGAAGCAGGACTTTTCTGACATCCTTTACCGCTTTGTCATCTTTTACCGCAACGACCGCATAGGGACTGAAGGATTTGCAGGCGATCACCAGTCCGTACTGTGTCACGGCACAGTCGATCTCCTCCACATCCACGATCTTTCCGCCTTTCTTTATAAAATGGTATGCCTTATAAACCACACCCTCCGTATCGGCGCCATACCCCTCCGGAAATCCCACTGAAATCCTGACGCTGCTGCCGGTACTTACAATGCTTTTATTGCACAGCATCAGATCAATATTGTAGGTGGCGCTTTGCAGAACCGTATCTCCTTCCTCTTTGATCTTATCAAGCATTTCTTTCTTCTGATTTTTATCCGGTTCGCTCACCGAAAGCACCGGCTTTGACGCCACAATGGTTACATTGCTGACCACATCCTCCAATTTTTCTCCGGACGCAAGCACCCACCCTTTGCTGGAGAGATCTCCCGGTTCCAGAAGCTGAGGCTTTGCCCCCACATTAAAGTAATACCCCTGAGGACGGTATGCACAAATGGATATCTTTTTCTTCACATCATAGGTGAAACTATGAGGCTCTTTTAAACTGCCCTTTCCTCTGAGTCCTGTGATCTCAAATTCATAGGTGGCATAGTTATCTGCAAGCATCTCGCTGGGCGTAAAATCAAACGTTATCGTACGGTCTCCATCCCAGCTGAACTTCTCGATCTTACTGTTGGCCGCCGCACTCCAGCCATCCTTTACCGTCAGTTTATATCCCGCTTTTTTTCCATCGTACTCTTCCAGCTGCTCGTCATATACGGCAGTGATCGAATAGGTATTTCCCATGGTCAGAAAACCGGTGTTGCCCGGTATCAGTCTGGTTGCCCAGGGAGCCGGCACATAGTTTCCCTTCGGATTTTCAAGCTGCCCTGTAGAGACAAGAAAGTCCTCCTCTGTCCCCTGGAACTCCCAGTTCCTGCTCAGTTCTTCCGCCGTCAGTTTGTCATCTCCGTAAAGCGGCCCCGCCGGCGCCATCTTTGTCACCGCAAATTCAATCAGTCTGCTGTTGGAATTGGCAATCACCAGCGCGTCCTTAAGCTGAGGCATCATAAACGGAGTCGGATCGGAATATCCCCATTTTCCCGGTTCATCTTCACCGGTTGCAGGCACATACTGATAAAACCGTGAAAGAATATAAACGCCTTCCTTCTCCACCGCATCCTTGTAACCCAGGCCTTTATAGCTGACTTTGAACACGCCGGTCTCCCCTTCAAGTTCCGTTCCGCTCCTGTATCCTACCCGCAGTCCGTCCTGATCAAACACAATTTTATATCCTTCACTGTCTGTGGTCCCCACACTGGAAGCGTCTCCGCTTCCTCCCGCCAGAACCGGATATGTAAACAGAAAACCTGCAGGCGACATAATCCCATCCGGCACATGATGCTCTTTCATCACCGAACTGTCTGCCAGCAGATACGTATCGGAAGCAGCACCGTCCTCCATGCCATCATTGGCAGTGGCATCCACACCGTACCATGTTCCATCTATCTGCACATAATTCCACATATGCAGGTTTCTGCTGCCGTCCGACTCCTGATAGTACCCCTGCACCAGAACGCTCTTTATTCCCATGGCATCCAGAACACTCTTTACCGCTCTGGCATATCCTTCGCAGAGGCTCTCCCCCTTTACCAGGGCGCCGTAGGAAGTTCTGATATGTCCTGTGTTTCCTTCGCTGCAATTCGTTTCAAGTTTGTAGACCGTATCTTTCAGAATGGCATCATGGGCGGCAATCACCTGCTCTTTGACCGCCTCGGCCTTTTTTGCCTCCCCGGCGATTCTGTTTATTTTGGCTTCCTGCTCTTTTATGGCATTCTCGACCTGCTCTTTCCCATCAAAACCCTTCGTAAAATAAACGCTTTCCTCATCCTTTGCTCCCAGATAAGCCCTGTAACCGCTCTCCTCATTTCCCTCCACCGTAATGGAAAGTGCTGAAAAATCCACATAAAAAATTTCCGGATAATCCGCATAAAAGGCATCCCTGGCCGCACCGAAGGCTTTCAGCAGGCTGTCATACTTTCCCTCGCAGGCTGCAAGCTCATCCTGCGTCATATGGCCGTTTGCCACAAGATCATAGCGCTCCGTACCCGTTTTCAGGATGCCCTGTTCATACATCCCGTACATGGCGTCATAAACAGATTTCGCTTCCGCCGAAAGCTGATCATAATAGTACCTGACATTGTTCGTATTGGCTGCTTCCGCCCGGTCTTCGACACCGGTTAAACAGAAAACCGCTACAAGAAGCAACGCCAGAAACACAGCCGTTTTTCTCTTTTGTTTCATCTCTTTTCCCTCTCCTCATGGTAATCTATTTCTTTTGCATCTCCAGGTAAGCAGGGAAGATTTATCTTCTCTGCCCGCCGCGCGGAGCGCATACCGCCAAGCAGCTGATTTCCGTATGCTCTCCCGTGCACAAAAAAGGCACCCGCCATTACAGTATGTGCCTGATTTTTCCAGCTATTTGCAGTTTTTATTATATCGAAAAGAACTTACCATGTCAATCGGTCAACAGTACATTTTGCAACTATATTTTCTATATCGTCAGATCAATAATTCCTGTAGCAGTCCTCTCTGCCAGATACCTGTTATGGGTGACGGTAAGTATGCCCATATTCCTCTTTTCCGCCTCCTTAAAAATCACCTTCCAGATCTGCGCCTGAGTGATCCCATCCAACATAGTGCTGATCTCATCACAGATCAGGTAATCCGCACCGCTCATCAGTGCCCTAGCCACACAGAATCTCTGCAGTTCACCGCCGGAAAGTTCTCTCGGAAAGCGCTCAAGCCAGGCCTGCTCCATGCCGAAAGCATCAAGCACCTCCTCCCTGAGGCTGCCGCTTTCTTCCAACACCTTCTTAAGCTTCCAGCGGGGATTCACTGCCTTTTCGGGATGCTGGAAGATCAGCTGGACAGGGCAAATTCCCTTCCGGGGAAGCTGCTTTCCGTCAAGCAATACCTCTCCTCTGACCGGTTCCAGATACCCCGCTAACAGCATGGCAAGGGTGGTCTTACCGAAACCGCTGGGCGCAAAAACCGCCAGACGCTGCCCTCTGTCAATGGTTATACTGCGGCCTTCCAGAATCCAGGGCTGCCTGCGGCCATATCGAAAACTTATATTTTTTGCCTCAAGCGCCATGGTAACACCTCACTTCCCCACTCCGTATTTCTGATACGGGCGGAACCTGTTTCTCACACTGCTTTGTTCTATGGGGACACCGTGGTGCAAACAGGCAGCCTTCCGGCAGACTGCCCGCGTAGGGCTGGAACCCCGGAAGCGGCTCAAAGCCGTTTTGCGGCAGCGCTCTCCACAACGCTCTGGAATAGGGGTGGCGCAGAGCGTCCGGCCCCTTCTTAAAGTCCGATGACGGCGCGGTTTCCACTGTGGTTCCCGCATAAAATACGGCAACCCTGTCCGCAAAGTTAACCGCAAGATCAATATCATGGGTGATCAGAATAACGGCCTTTCCCTCATCGGCCATCTCCCGGAACATCCGCAAAGCTTCCACAGCCTGTTCCAGGCTCATGCCGGGCGTGGGCTCATCCGCCAGAATCAGTTCCGCATCTGTCATCAGGGCAGTGGATACCAGCACACGCCTCGCCATACCGCCTGAAAGTTCAAAGGGATAAAGCCGCTTTGTCTGTTCCGGCAGGCCAAGCCGCTTAAAAAGCGCCCGTCGCTTTTCCGCCTGCTTCGGCCTCCGATACCCTTCCGTCTGAGGACCCACCTTCATAAGCGGATCCAGAAAAGCAACCGACTGCGGCACAAACGCGATCTCCGTTCCCCGAAGCTTTTTCTGCAGTTTCGGCGTAAGCTCCTGTCCTTTGTAGTGCAGATGCCCGCCCACCGTGGCGTTATCCGGCAAAATACCCAAAACAGCGGAAGCAAGCAGGCTTTTGCCGGAGCCGGAAGAACCTGCAATGGCAACGATCTCCCCGGGATATACCGTCAGATACAGATCGGAGATCACCTGCAGATCCTTTTGTTCAAATCCCTGGTCATACATGCGAAAGGACACGGACAGGTTATGTATTTCCAGTAATGTTTCCTTCTTCTGTTCCATATTTCCCCCTATTCCTGTGCGCTGTAAGGATCCAGTATTCTCCGCAGCTGTTCTCCCAGCCTGTCGATCATCAGGACAAGCAATACTAACGTCAGACCGGGCAGCACCGCGCTCCACCACATTCCCGCGGACAGACAGCGCATGCTCTCCGACAGGATGATGCCGATGGCCGGCTGTTCCGGGGGCAGACCGAATCCCAGAAAAGAGATCGAGGCTTCGTGCAGGATCGCATGGGGAAACATCAGGATCAGTCCCACCAAAAACTGCGGTGCCAGATGCGGCAGCATATGATGCATCAGAATAAAACCGCCGGATTTCCCGAGTTTTCGCGAAATGGCCACATACCGCTCCGAACGCAGCTGCAAAACCTCGCCTCTGACCAGTCTGGCCAGACTGCACCAGTGGGTTGCGGCGATTCCCGCGATCAGTCCTTTTAAGCCCCGCCCCAGGGCAAAGGATATCAAAATAATCAGGATGGTATGGGGGATCCCCATCACCAGATCGATCAGCCAGCTTATCACGGCATCCACCCGTTTGGAGCCGATGGCCGCGGCCGCTCCCGCAAGCACCGCGATCACCGCACTGACCGCAGAGGCGGCCAGACCCACCGTAATGCTGACGGAGAGACCTTTCAGCGTGCGAAAAAACAGATCTCTCCCCAGCGCATCCGTCCCGAAAGGATGGGCCGGACAGGGCGGAAGCTTTGCGTTTAAAAAACTGCCTGTCACCATATCTTCCGAAATCAAAATACCGCTGCTATAGACTGCAGCCAGCATAACAGCCATGAGCACGGTAAAAAGCATCATTCTGCTTCGACGGTTTATTCTCTTCATTTCCCCACCTCTCTAATCTGGGGATCGATCACCCCGTAAAGCAGATTTGCAATCATGTTGCCGACACACACAAACAGCGCGGAAACCAGTGTCACGCCGAGAAGCAGCGGAACATCCCCCTGCAGTCCGGCCGCTGATACAGCACTGCCGAGTCCCGGATAACTGAACACATTTTCCGCCATCACCGAGCCCCCAAACAGCTCCGCAAAGGAAGCAAACTGCAGCGTCAGCGCAGGGAGCAGAATATTGCGCAGTCCGTGGCGGCGCAGAATCGTCCACCGTCCCTCTCCTCTCGCCCTGGCAAACAGAACATATTCACTGTTTAATACATCCACCAGCTTCTGACGGGTGTGCAGTGCAATACCGGAAAAGGACGTCAGACTCAGCGTAAAGGCCGGCAGAATCAGGTGATAGAGTTTCTGTCCCAGAGTTACCTTCTCGCGAAGCACACCCACAGGGGAAGAAAATCCAACGGGAAACCAGCCAAGCCGCACGGAAAAGATCAGGAGAAACACTAACCCCAGCCAGAAGACAGGGACACTGCTCAGGAACAGGCAAAACTTCTTTATGATCTTATCCGGCAGCCTGTCCCTGTACATTCCCATCACGCACCCCAGGACAAATCCCGTCGCCCCGGCCAGTATCCATGCGCACAGCATCAGGGCAAGGGAATTGAGAAACCGCTCGCCGATAATGTCCGCCACAGGTCTGCGGTAAATTGCCGATTCGCCGAAATTTCCATGAAGCAGTTCTGTGAACCATCCGATATAGCGATCCACCGGCGCATCATCCAGTCCCCAATACGCCTCGATCTCAGCCCGCTGCTCAGGCGATACGGCAGTGCCAAGTCCTGAGATATACTGCCCCACGGGATCCACCGGCGACAGGTTTACAAGCACAAAGGCCAGAATGGTCACCGCAAACAGCAGGGAGATCATTTTTATACCGTATGAGACAAAGATGCGGGCAAGCCGCCCAAATGTTCTTTTCATAGTTTACCTTATTTCCGCGCTGCTTTTGTCTCGATTTATTGGAACTGCACATTGACCAGTTTGTGCCAGGCAGCGCCCAGACACAACTCCCACTATTTCCTCCATAGATATCACAATCCAAAAGCCAGGAAAGCGGACTGCTGAAAAATAGCAGTTATTCAGACCAGGCCCACTCACTGAGATTCTGGATAAGCGGCAGGCCGTGCCCGTGGCCGTGAATCGGCTGTTCCCCGATGGAAAGACCATCCCTTACATAGGTCACATGGTCCAGATTGACGATCCACACCCAGGGGCAGGCCCCTCGCATGGCGGTACCTTCCCTGCCGTCCCACTGTACCTTCCGCCAGTTTTCATTGGCCTCCTCCACCGTAAGCGCTTCCATTGCGGCATCCAGATAGCCGTCCGTCACATCGCTCCCATAGCCTTCCGGGTTATAAAAGTCCTCCGCCAGAGCGCCTTCGGAACGATACAGATAATAAGTCTCATTCGGAATCGACGAACCCCAGCCCATCATCACCGCATCGGAGAACATACGCTTTGTGATCTCATCCCAGCTGACGCCCTCCACCCGGATACGGATGCCGATCTCACCGACCTGTTCGGCCGCCGCCATGGCTACCGCCTGGCGAACGGAATCGCCGGCCGGATAGATACAGCAAAACTCGGCTTTCAGACCATTCTTCTCCACAATACCGTCGCCGTCCGCATCGGCCCATCCGCCCTCTGCCAGAAGTTTCTTTGCATAGGCGGCATCGGTTTCTATTCTGACTTCGGGATTGTTCCAGGGCATCCCGTCATTCTCGGAGTAAGCGGGTCTGCCGAAGCCGTTTAACACAACATCCGCAACCTGTTCGCGATCAATGGCATAAGCAACCGCCTGACGTATCTCCGGATTGCAGGTAACATTATTCCCGATGGGAGCGCCGCTTTCCGTGACTTTCCCTTCCGCCGGAAGAACGGGAAGGGTAAAACCGCGGTTGTCAGCAGAGGGAATCGCTTCCACATGGTATCCCGCCACCTCCGCCCGGCCAAGCGTGGCGGAAGAATAGGCCACATCCACCTCCCCCGCCTGAACAGCCGCAAGCGCGGCATCCTCCGACATAAAAACAACAGTTACATTTTTGATGGCCGGAACGCCGCCGTAATAATTTTCGTTGGCGGTAAACAGGATCTGTTCCTGGGCTCTCCACTCCACAAACCTGTAGGGCCCGGATCCGATCGGCTGGACACCGTAGTCTTCATCGTAGGCGTGTTCCGGGACAATGCCCACGGAAGCCAGGGTATTTAAGAAGATGGACGTCGGTTTGGAGAGTGTGATCACAACCGTCCTTTCATCCGGGGCCTCAACCCTTTCCATATAGGTGAGATCCACAGAACCCCGGGCTGCCTTCGCGGTCTCTAATGTAAAGGCAACGTCCGATGCCGTCACCTTCTCCCCGTCCGTGAAAAAGGCATCGTCACGAATCCTGAAGGTCCATGTCAGACCATCGGCGGACAGTTCATACTCTGTTGCCAGGTCATTTTCAAAGGTGAGATCCGATGTGTATTTTACTAACGTGCTCTGCACGATCGGAGAATTGCCGTGTCCCCAGCCTTTGGTCGGATCTAACGTTTCCGGCTCGGATCCGATGGCGATGACCACGCTGTCATCGGCATGGTTTGTGTTTTCCTTTCCGCAGGCGCTCATCCCGAAGAGTAAAAACAAAGCAGAAAGCAGAACTGAAATTTTTTTCCTTTTCATCCATGATACCATCCTTTTCCTTTTTTCTCCGGACGCCCCTGATATCATCGAGCAGGAAGCTTTTTCCTACCCGCCGCGCAGGACATCCGTCAGCTTTGCTGACATATTTCCCCCGGCGTCCCCGCGCATAAAAGAAAGCACACAGATCCCCTTCTGAGGACATGGGTGCTTTCCAAGCATACGATTCTTTTTATAAAAATTCTGATATTACTTATTCCCCACAGGCTGATGCTTCTGCATCAGTACAGACAGCTTCCTGCTGTCAGAAAAGATTATAACCCGAACAGGCTGAAAAAGCAAGCAAATTATCATTTCTGTAATTCAGCCACAACCGCCTGTATCAGTTTCCCGATATTTAAACCGCCGGCGCCCACCACGATATTATCACAGTGACTGACCGGTATCAGGAGACGCCGTGCATCGCTCTGCGCCACTGCATTAGCCATGCGGGGCGTTATCTCTCCAAGCATGGCGTCGGCAATCACAATACCGATGGGCCCGATAATAACATCCGCTTTTCTGCTGTTTACAACCACCGCATTCTCCCCGGTGGCGGCATGATCCGCGCCGGCTTTTAACATGGCGGCGGTTGCCGTTGTATTTGTGCCCACCGCCGTAATAACCGCATCCTGTATATTTTCCCTGATTGCCGCAATCAGCTGCCTTCCGATTCCGCCTCCCTGTGCGTCTATAATCAGTATGTTCATTGCGCCTTCCTCCTCTTTTCTTCTATCATACTTTAAGTTTTATCTCTTTTCAACAAATTGTTTCTGAATGAAATAGCTTGCACCCCTTTCCCCGGCGTGTTAGGATATTTTTACAGACAATTCATCCCGGAAAGGAGTACAGCGATACCATGAGCTATATCCGGCACAAAGCCGAGGAATCCCTTGAGGATTACCTTGAAACAATACTGATCCTGAGTAAACGCCTTCCTGTCGTGCGCTCTATCGATGTGGCGACTGAACTGCAGTTTTCCAAACCCAGCGTGAGCGTGGCCGTAAAAAATCTGAAAAACCGCGGATACATCACTGTTTCAGAGGAAGGCTACCTTCATCTGACAGACGAGGGGCGAAAGATTGCAGAAAGCGTCTATGAACGTCATACCCTGCTGACAGACTGGCTGGTCTATCTTGGCGTTGATCCCGTCATTGCAGCAAATGACGCCTGTAAAATGGAGCATGACATCACTCCGGAAAGTTATGAGGCGATGAAAAAATGTATCCTCGCCATTTTAGATCGGAACATGACATGACAGCCCGATCACATTCAGATTTCCTGTAAATGCCGAACCGATCTGGTAGACCATCAGTGCCACTGCATAAGCTAACCCGCATTGGTAACCGATCGCAAACCACGTCCATTTTGCATTGTTCATCTCCCGCCTGATTGCGCCGATAGCCGCAAAGCAGGTGGCGCACAGAAGGCTGAACACCAGGAAGGAATATCCCGCTGCCTTGCCGAAATTTGCACCGATCTCAGGCCATCCGCCGGGATAGAGGATCCCCATTGTACCGACGATATTTTCTTTCGCCACAAGGCCTGTGATGAATGCCACCGCTGACTGCCAGTTTCCCCAGCCGAGGGGTGTAAAGATCCATGCGATCGCACTGCCCACCGCCGCAAGAAGCGACTGTTCCATCTCCTCTTCGGCAAGCATCTGGAAACCTTCCGGCGTAAATCCAAAATAAGTCGTAAACCAGATCACAATGGTGGACAGAAGGATAATCGTGCCTGCTTTCCTGATGGAAAGTTCATAGCCGCGGACGGTCTCCACTCGGACGGTATCGCCAACTTTCGATTCCTTCAGTGTTTTCATTCCGTTATCCTCCTCATTTCATAGATTTTAATAAAACACGCGCGTCAGAAAAACTGTCCTGCGCATTTATTGTTTTGTCACATCCGGCTCAGATCATAATTTTCTGCGCCATTTCTCTGCTGACTGCGATGCGGGAGTCCTTCACCTTCACAATGACATTGCCTCCGATGGCGTTTATCACCGTGATCTCTCCTCCCACAACAAAACCGAGGTTCTCCAGATAAATTTTTACCTCCTGCTTTCCCCCGATTTTTCTGATAATGTTTTCCTGACATCCTTCTGTTTGATTTTGGTTAGTAAACGCTAACTATATATTGTAATACGGCAGTGACCAGTTTTTGTCAATCCTATTTTCAGCGCTGACCGAAAGTTCATCACTCTGACCAACCCATTAGGATCTACTAACTTCTTATTTTGTGCAAAATATCCCTGCAATAGATTTGCAATCAATCTTCCGTTGCTTTTTGAAGGTCTCTTTTCTGCCTCCCGTCATTTTCGGTTTTTTCCTATCCATTCCACAGCAAAATCTACCAATGCTCTTTGGCTCATCATGGAAAGTATACCGTTTCCCAATGATACATGACGCACCTGACCTGTCTGCTCAAATGCCTCTCCGATTACGGGAAAGTCCTCGCCATCTACAGCCAGTGTTTCATAGTCTTTCCACACCCTCTGCCCGTCAACCCGTATGGCACTGCTTTCGATCACTGTATGCTTGCCCGGATACTCAGCCCGTACATCTGCCAAATGCAGGGAAGTATTCTTGTCATAGTCAACGCCGATCAACAGTACATATCCATCAAGTTCATACAGCCTGCCAATAGGTGAACTGTCACCAAAAATATCAGACAGGTCATGATTTTCTGTCAAATATCCCGCATAATGCCCCCTTGCCGCTACTGACCTTGCAGGGTGATCGCTTCTAAGTGTCCCCGGCCACTGCCGGAACATTTCCGATACAGCCCCCATTGTATTTGTCGGTGTAACCATTTTATCATAAGCAGGTATATTTTCACGTATAACATCCCACCATTCTTCTGGCTCCTGCCAGTAAACCCCTGTCTTTGGATCTAAATTTTTCCATGACTGTGTTGGCATCATGATAGTGCCTTCTTCGCCAACGCTCTCCAGTAACGCTTCAATAACTGACTGTGCGCCGCCACATACATATCCCAGACTGCTCAGCGATGTATGTACCATAAGCGCCTGCCCTCTTTTGACACCTACTTCCTTTAAGGCAGCTTTAATATCATCAGGAATTACCAGTTTTCTCTTTTCCATCTTATTATTCCTCCATTTTCCGGTTACTTTGAGCATAAGGAATTTATCTGCCTTCTCCATCTCCTTTGCCAGTGCATTCACCAATGCAGAAATAAATTGGTCTTCCAACGTATGCCCCTCATATTTCTCATGGTCATTGATAACCACTCCTATAATTTTAGAATCATTCTGTGCCAAAAGTATCCCTGCCATATTCGCAATATACTGACGCTTTTCCAAAAGCTCCTGAACACGCTTGACTTTTTCGTCTGATATTTTCTTTGTTTTTCCGTGAATTACATTCGATACAGTAGCAGTACTCAAGCCTAATTCCTCAGCAATATCAGCAATCCTTATCCTTCCGTTTTCCACATACATCAATCCTTTCTTTATGGCTATCGGCATTATAATTTTCTAAAATATAAAATACCTTGTGATTTTTCAACACTGTATATTTTTTATACCATATCACACATGGGTATCCTGTTTTGATTCTCGGCTGTTCAGGAGGCATACCGTCTCAACGGTATTACCAGATTCCCACAAAACTTAAATACAATCTTATATTTTGAATTCTTTTAAAATTACCGCATATTTTCTATAATCAGCTATTGAAGATTGAAAATCTTTTTGAGCTTCTTTGGGCAAATCCTCAATAACTTCTTTTTCTACAAACTCTGCAATTTCTTTCATTGCATTAGCCACATCTTCTATTATTTGTTCAAAAGTACTAATCAGTGTATAATGCATTAGACGATTTCTATATTGATAAATATGTATACTTGAAGTAAATACATATTTCACTTCACATATATTTTTTAATCTAGAAATTCCCGACTTAACATCCACACTTATAAAATCACCCTCTAAATAATCCGAATACTTAGCTTTATTCAAATCAGAAAAAATGAGCGTCCAGTGTTCCTGTTCCAATCTATACTTAACAATTCACTCTAGACAATTTGCTAAATTCAATATGATATGCTTCACACATAATTCATCAAAAACACCCTGTCTAGATAAATCCAAAAATGGATCCAATTCTGCATTTACCATTTCCATAGAATCATGTATATTGTTTTCAATAAAAGTTCATATTTCATAATACATCACCATTCACCTTCGTTTCCTTTGAAATAGAAAACATTCATTCTGTTATTATCTATCCCTTATGCAAATCCACTCCTAATTTTGGTAAATTATTTAAACTTACAGCCTCTAACGTCTGCAACTGCTGTACCGCCAATTGACGAAGCAATTCCATTCTTTCCTTTTGTTTCTTTCCCTGATTAATCAGAACTGCATTATAACTTTCCAAATTCGCAAGCACTAATAATTGATTCAGTGTTGCCACATCCCGCATATTACCTTTTTCCATTGGATTTTCATCTTTCCATTGTTTCGCTGTCTTTCCAAATAAAACAACATTTAACATATCTGCTTCATTAGCATAGGTGCATGCAACCTGTGCAGGTGTTAATTCTGGTGGAATTAGATTTTCTTTAATTGCATCTGTATGTATCCTGTAATTCAACTTAGAAATTTCTCTATTCAAATTCCACCCCAAAGACAACCGACTGTTTTCATCTGTCTTTAAACGCCTATAATCTTTCATAATATACAGCTGAAACTCAGGAGAAATCCAAGTTGCGAAAGACATGGCAATATCGCTATGGGCATATGTTCCTCCGTAGCGTCCTGCTTTTGAAACAATACCGATAGCATTTGTCGCTTCTATCCATTTCTTAGGCGACATTGTAAAGGCATTGGCACCTGCCTGCTTTTTAAACCCCTCGAATTCGAGGGGTTTAAAATCTGAATTATGTAGTCTTTCCCAAAGTCCCAGAAATTCTATCACATCCCGATTTCTCATCCAGTTTTGAATAACCGCCGTTGGGTCATCGCTTTTATAACGGGCAATATCCGTCAATGAAATAAATTCATTTTTAAAATCCTGCGTATAAATTCCAATATCTATTCCATTAGCATGAATTGTATCTTTAATTATTTTCCCCATTTCTCCTCCTACAATCACATCATAATCCTCCCTATATTGTCAAGTGATTTTCCTTAAAAAATCAAGGAATTTATAGTTA
>CAJTPM010000062.1 GCA_910578085.1 uncultured Lachnospiraceae bacterium
AACTATAAATTCCTTGATTTTTTAAGGAAAATCACTTGACAATATAGGGAGGTACTGAAAAATGGTAAAAAAGAGGCTATTGTCAAGAGTGTTTGCAACGGTTATGGCGCTCGCTATGATATTTGCGCCTGCAAATGGGTTTACTGTTCAGGCGGCAGAAAATGATGCGTCTCAGATTGCAAGTAGGGACATATTTTCTGAGGAAAATCCTCAAGACGTAATATCCGAAGACGATATTAAGTATCAGGAACCTGTTCTGATTAATGAATTTGGTGCAGTTGAAGATACGCTGCCTTCCAGACTTACGGGAACTGTTCAGGTTGAGGCGGCAGAAATCCGAGATATTCCAATGACTTATGATAATTCCACAGTAATTGCAGGTACCGTAAGTGACTATTTGGACTCTGAAGGAGATGCATTGATCTATAACATTAATTTAGCAGAAGGCATTTATTTTCAGGCACAATTAACAACTCCTGCAAATGCGAATCTGGACTACGATTTGTATTTACTTGATGCAGACGGTAATATTTTGAAAGGTTCTGATTACTATACATATATAAATGGAACTGATGGAACCTTACAGGAGAGTATCGGATTTTTCCCGGAAGGAGATGAGGCTACATATTATATTTATGTGCTGGCATCTACGGGAGGAAGTATTAATCAGCCATTTACGTTGGACTACTCTTTAAGCATAGCATATGATAGGTTGGAGTCTAATGATTCGGTAAGAGAGGCAAAATCATTTACGTTTGATTCCAACGGTGCGGCTATTGACTATTGTACGTTGAGTTCTCCCATTGATAATGATTGGTTTGAGATTACAATTCCTGAAAGCAGAATTTATAACAGGCTGAATATTTCCGCAACTACCGCTTCATCTAACACCTGTTCAGTCGAAGTATATCAGAACATTGCATCTGAGGGGTATAAAATGCAAAAGGTGGGTAACGGCGGTTCTGTTGCCGTATCAACAGGAACCTATTATGTTAGAGTATCTAACGCTAAGTCAATGGATGAATATGATGATTTAGATATTCAGAATTATACGCTCACGATTACCCCGGTTCTTTCTGCAACGAACATTACCATAACTTCTTTAAGCGGAACAGAGGGTTCGAAGTATGTTACCTATTCAGGATACGGTAATCATTTTAGGACTTCAACAGGTACAGTAACAGTCTCCGGATATGCAACAATCAAAGATCCTGAAACTAATACCACATATTATGCAGCAAATACTCCTGTAACTATAATGTATTATAATCCATTCTGGGAGGAAAATAATACTCCAAATTATGCTTATGTGTATGCATACGGCACAACAGATTCGACAGGGAAATATACTATTAAAGTATCGCTTCCAAATCCTACTTCAAGCTGTAGTGCCGATACAGGTGTATCTTATCATTATTTTGATGTATGCGCGATTTATGCCTTGGCAAGTGATAATACAAGCGTAAATACCTATGAAGTGATATTCCACTACTCGTATAGTGTTTATCACGGATAATGATGTTTTAAATATAATCAGGAGCAAGGATAACAACCTTGCTCCTGGCATTTCAAAGGGAGGTCATATAAAATGAATACGGATTACAGTGCATTTTACAGAGGATCAGCACCTGCAAAAACATATGGCGCCGGAGATACAGGCAGACAAACACAGGTGGAAAAGTATGAGTTTAATACTACTGATGAACATGGAAACAAAATAATGGATAAAATGTCCAGGGAAGAAACATTGCAGGCAATGAGTGACGTTCGTTCTCAATATAGTAGTGATGTAATCGTGGAGTTTTCGGGAGATGGAATGGCAGCGCTGGTAGACAGCAGAAAAAATTATAACGGTGAGTATCTTGATAAAGTTATGAAAAGAAGCCCAGAACAGCGAACCGTTCCGGAAGACATGATTACACGGCTTGAAGGAATGTATCAGAAGGTTTCTGCCAATGATGAGATCAATACACATGTGAGCTGGCATGATACCTTAAAGGAAAAAGCCCCTGACGTATGTGACGAGTTAGATGATTTGATGCAGCAGATTCTAGTTCGTGGAATCAATCGTAGTAGTAATGGTGAAAAATTAGGTTCAAAATTTGTAGAGCTGGTCAAGAAAGCAGAGAATGCTATTTCAACATATGATGCAAAAAAGAAAAATACGGTTGATGATAAAAATAATGCGGCCACAGTTGGGGAAACACAGTTATCGGAAAAAGCGCAGGCACTTTTGACAAAGTTAAGGGAAGGCTATGGAGATATGGATTTCTTTGTAGCGAATTTTAACGGTGGGGATAATGCGGTTGATATTATGTCTAAATCAGGCAAAGCCTATTCTGTCATACTTACCGTTGAAGAACTGGAAAAAATGGCATCTGATGAGAAGTACGAAAAAGAATATATGGATAGGGTACAGAATGCACGCAATATGGCGGAGCAAATCAACAAGGAATATGGATTTACGTCAGCTGGAGAAGCTACAAATAAGATTAAAGTTGGCAACATTGGCATTTCTATCAATGAGGATGGTACAATAACATTTCTCGCCGCGCTTGAAAAGTCTAGTCAGCGGGAAGAGACTACTGTGCAAGCGAACAACATAGAGGAATTGATTGGAAAAATCAAAGAATGGAATAAGGCAATTCAGAATTAGGAAATAAAGCTGGTAACGAAGTAAAATCTTTACAAGCATGAAGTTATATATTATAATATCCTCATGTTCATTAAATTTTTCAATGTTACCGGCATAGTCGGTATGATTTCTTTTAATTCCTGGAAACAGGTATAGTAACTAAATAACAGGATTGCAATTGCACTTGGGTTATAAGCTCAGGTGCTTTTTTTATGCGAAAAAATCGTGTATATGCAAAATTTTGAAGAAGGAGGGAATGTTTTATGCAATCAATAACCAAAGAACCAGACAGACCGGACGAAAGCACATTAAAAGAGATGTGCTTGATTGTCCAGGCTGCGGATGCGGAAGCAGACATGGGGCAGTATGCATTAGAGACGGGAAACATAGTCTTGTCAATGCCAGAGGAAGTATCAATGGAAGCCATGCGCTGCATCGGCACAATCATACCAGGTAAAAAGCCGGCACATGTCGCGCTTTGCCTGCAGGAGTTTGTTGCAGAAGCGCCAAAACTGTACGCTGATGGTCCTGAAAAAAAGGATTTAACGTATGGTTTCTTTGCAGCACGTCATGCAGATACGGTAATCTCGGAGTGTGCCGTTTATTTTCCGCACACGTCAACGGAAGAATATCTTCCGATCCGTATCCTTTCCGTCATAATGATCTTTGAAGACGGCAGGGAACTGGATTATTCGGACAAAATTTCATCTTACGTCATTGACTGTCTGGCAAAGGCCGCATGGTAACATCAATTTAGAAAAGGAGAAAAAAGAAATATGGCAACAATTAAGAGTTTTGAAGTAGACCGTTGGAGCGAAAAGGACGAAAAAGGCAGGGTGAAGCATATTGGAATGCTGAAAATGGGGGAAGTCTTTGAAATGCTCAAAGAACACCTGTTAAGCAAGGACATGCTGCCAGACGAGTATTTCCTGATAAGCAAGAACGACTGGAATGAGGACTGGGAGCTTCCGGATTACGATTATGCGATATGCATCCCGAATTTCGGTGGAAGCGAGGGAATATACCTCGACATTTCACTGGTATACGATGATGAGCAGAAGCAGAGGCGTCATATGCGCTTTGTGACAGGAAAAACACTTGAGGAAAGTGCGGATGCCTTCCTCAAGATGGCGCGGATTGCTGCAGAATGTTCGCTGATGCTGAACGGACACGGATCGCGTTACAGGAAGTCGGATGTGGACGTGTCGTTAAATCCGGCACAGACACTGTATCTGACGGATCTGTTGGAGAAAAAGTTTGTCAACAGCATGGATCCGAATGATCGGGATATGTTGTCAGGGCTTCTGAAACAGTTCGTCTGTGTCAGCTGTGTGCCGGTCATGGCAGTCTGCCGACAGGAAGATAATCTGTTTTCACTTTGGCTGCATGATATGCCTGATGTACGATTAGATGCGCTCATACTTGGAAGCTTTGTCCAAAAAGGAAAGCTGGAGGATTTGATGGAATCACTGCCCGTTGACGGCGGACAGCATTTGTGTCTGATCCGGGAAGAAAAAACGGGAGAATACAGCCTGCATACCTGTGATGCCGGAAAATTCTATCATTCCGTGCATGGGCAGGAAGGGCGCAGACTGTTCGGAACTAAGGAGGAGATTATCCATGAAGTCAAATCGCAGGGCGGGAAGTAAAAGAATAAATGAAAAAAAGACGCATTATATGCTGTTTTCCTGCAATGAATGGAAAGAGTACAGCAGTATGAGATTTCTGGGCGCGACAGACAATCCGGAGACTCTTTATGTAATGATCGGCTCATGCATCAGGGCGGATGACATGCTGTATGGATGCGATAATTCCAAAGAGTCATGGAAACACTTCCAGGAAGATTACCATCATAGCGAAATAAATCTGGACCTGCTGCAGTACGGATACGTGGAAACATATGAAGAGTCCCGCATATTAAGCAGGGAATTTGCAGGGGAATTTCCCAAGGCAGCATCTACATGGCGGGCACTGGGAGGAAAAGCAGGATGAATGACAATGATATTATGGCGCGGCTTATACTTGGAAATGTGGGAGATGAAACAGCACTGAGAAATATCTGTGAAGCGCATAATCAGTGCATAGACGAACTGGCACAGGAAGAAAAGGATCATATGTATGCCACAAACAATTTCTATTACAGTGCCGAGGAATTTAGCACCATCCATAGCGAGGAAACCGATGAGCTGTTCCATGAGCTGCTTGAAACGGGAACGCTTGTTGCTACAAAAGACGGATTTGTGTGGG
This sequence comes from uncultured Lachnospiraceae bacterium, assembly GCA_910578085.1. Classification (GTDB taxonomy): domain Bacteria; phylum Bacillota; class Clostridia; order Lachnospirales; family Lachnospiraceae; genus 1XD8-76. The sequence goes on from CAJTPM010000062.1 coordinate 4,883, forward strand.
TAAACTGCGTGTAAACACCAGCAGATGAAAATGGAGGAAAGCCTGCCGCATGTTAATCTGTCACAAGATCAGGAAAACAAATAACAGAATGGAGGAAAACACTATGAACAAAGTAATTTTGATGGGACGCCTCACACGGGATCCCGAAGTACGGTATTCTACAGGGGAGAATGCAATGGCTATCGCCAGATATACGCTTGCGGTAGACCGGAGGTTCCATCGCGAGGGTGAAGCGGAAGCAGATTTTATATCCTGCGTTGCTTTTGACAAACGGGCAGAGTTTGCGGAAAGGTATTTGCAAAAAGGAACAAAAATCGCAGTCAGCGGCAGGCTTACCACGGGGAAATACACCAACAAGGAGGGCCAGACTGTATATACAACCGATGTGATAATAGAAGAATGTGAGTTTGCGGAAAGCAAGAACGCAAGTGAGAGGAGCCGGCAGGCAGACAATAGCAGTCCGGCATCCGCAGCTTCCGGTGATGGTTTCATGAATATCCCTGACGGGATTGATGAGGAACTTCCGTTCAACTAGGGATCACACTTTGGACGGTTCTAATTCCCCAAATTTAAAGCAGGCTAAAAAACTAAATATGAAAATATGGAAAGCGTATCTTAATAAAGACGCTCTTTCTTATATTAATTTTATCTATGAAAAAAGGAGGTGGCAGCGTAAAAGCTGCCTGTTTTTGTATGAACAAACAGAGAATTTTTTTTGATCTGGACGGAGTGCTTGCGGTCTGGCAGGATGTGCCGCAGGAACACCTAACCCAGAAGGGGTATTTTTCCAGCATTCCCATACAGGAAAACGTCGTGGCAGCTTTCAGATTATTGGAACAGCTTCCCGATATTGAGCTGTATATTTTATCCTGCGTATTTCAGGACAGTCATTCTGAGTCGGATAAAAAAGCATGGGTAAAAGAGCATCTTCATCTGCCGGAGGAGAGGCAGATATACTGTCCCTGTGGGGGCAGAAAGGAGCACGCGCTGGAAAAGATTGGCGGAATACGCCCATCAGATGTGTTGATTGATGATTATACGGAAAATCTGCGGTACTGGGCCGGCATACCTATAAAATTTTACAATGGGATCAACGGAACGAAAGGGACATGGCAGGGCAACGGCGTATATTTTGTCATGCAGCCGGAAACCATAGCCAAGCAGATTTACGAGCTGGCGGTTATTCAGCCCTACAGCATTCTGCAAAGGATTGCCTGTTGGAATGCTGTATTTCCTGCTTATTGAAGGGCATTGCACAAAACTTTTGTTTTCTCTATGTAAATGCTTTTTTTTTTGATATAATAATAAATATGGCAGGCGACCTGTACAGGTCATTCATCATATATGGTAAATGAACTTTTGTGCAGGCAGAAAGGAGAGGATTTGCGATGTACCTGAAGCGGAAAGCATATGAAGAGCTGACGGCCTGGAAAAAACGTCCGGACCATTCCACGCTGGAAGTATCCGGTGCAAGGCAGGTAGGTAAAACCTATATTGTAAACCGATTTGCAGATGAACAGTATAGCCAAAAGATATACATAAATCTGCTGGATCTTTCCGGGGAACTTTTTTTGGTGCAGTACCAGGAATTGTGGCAGGAAATGAAATCAGGGAAAAGATACCAGAATCCAATATATGAACTGATTAAAAGGTATCAGCCTGATTTTGAGGATTCAGAGGACACAATTGTTATCATTGACGAAATTCAGGAATCGGCAGACATTTATAACCGCATCCGGGAATTCACGCGCACGCTGAAATGCGATTTCATCATTACAGGGAGTTATTTGGGAAGAATTTTGAAACAGGAGTTTAAGTATTCTTCCGGTGACTTGGATTACCTTGAAATCTGCACGCTTGGATTTGAAGAATTTCTGACAGCCCTTAACAGCATCGATCTGTATGAGAAGATGAGTCTGTGCGGAGAAAGTGATGCAGAAATCTATCAGGAGCTGCAGAAATTATATAATGATTACTGCATGATTGGCGGGTATCCGAGTGTTGTCCTGAAATATCTGAAAAATGCGCCCCTGCAGGACTGTCAGGCTGAACTGCTAAAAATCATCCGCCTTTTTACCAATGAGAGCAGGAGATACTTCGAGGACATACTGGACGCTGCTGTTTATGAAAACATCTTCTCTGGTGTTGCCCGCATTCTGGCCAAAGAGAAGAAAGGCTTTGACGCGGACAGCTTCAGCGAGGAACTGCAGGGCATTGTTGTGAAGGATTACTCCAGCAATATAACCAAGGCAACGATAAACAGGGCGATCGACTGGCTTTATAGTTCCGGGATCATAGGGTTTGCCGGCAAGCTGCCTGAATGCAACATTTTGGATTTTAAGGCAAAGGCAAGATGCTTTTTCTTAGACATCGGACTTGCAAACTATTTTCTGATAAAGGCAGGCGTCCCAAAAGCCACGGTATCCGGTATTATAAACGAAAATTTTGTTTACCTTGACTTGAGGCGCCGGATTGCACACCCGAGCGAAATCGCACTGGAAACCCCCGCTTTTGCAACCCTGGGTAACGGTGAGATTGACTTTTATGTAAAAGAACTGGCATCGGAAAGGACATATGCGGTTGAAGTTAAATCCGGAAAAAACAGCGGAAAGACTGCAGCAGAAGCTTTGGAAAAGAAGAAAGCCGACTACGTGCTGTATGCAAAAGGAAATACCTGCGGCGGAAAAGCTGATAACACAATCACTATTCCGATTTACGGAATCTCAAAGTTTAAGTTTTAAATAATATAATAAGGAAGGAAAGCTGCTTGTGACTATTGTGGTCAATGGGCAGTTTTTTATTTGGAGGCAAATATGGACGAAATAAGAACCAGCAGTAAAGAACTGGAAATGACAGATGCTATGGTGCGTCAACAGGATCTGATAGACAATGCGACTTATGATGTATGCTGCAGCTATCTTGGCATTCCGGATGAAGAAAGGGAAAAACTGTTCCCATGGGATATGCGAATTTTAGCAGAAGTCCGTGAAAGCATAACGGATGCCCTGATGCAGTTTGGAAAACCGGTATGCTATCCGTATATCGAAAGCGGAAAAGAAGGATCTCATTACTGCGACCAGGAGGACTGTCATTGTGAAAGGTGTGTAAGGGACAGCGAAAACGCACCTGACATAAAAGAGTGAATAAGTTATGGAAGATGCAGTACGGCTTGTCCTGGCAACGTAGGAAGTTCCGGAATACAGCTTTGCGGAATGCGATTTTTTACACGGAAGGCTGCGATAGTGCAATCGACTACACTTTATATGATGGGATTTACGAAGAAAAAGATGGCGGGCAGATGGATTACAATTCGGAAAGAACGAATTATGATAACCATGAAGATACAATTCCTGTCATTATTATGTTCGCACTGAGTATAAACAGGGAGAGCATTCCTTCGTATTATATTATATAAAGGTGATATGCATATTCTGGCTATGTTGCAGGGACTGTAAAAGTAAGCAGGAAATCAGGAATATTATAATATGAAAGGCGATACGGTTAACATTCCGTACCGCCTTTTTGTTTTTTAAAGGAGGAATTTTATGAGAAATGAAGCTCAGATTACAGGAATCTTTCATTGGAAGGAGGCAGTGCGGTATGGCGAATGTATGCTCTGACACAGTAGTTTTATTCCCGAAAGAGGATACTCCAGGGAATGCCGTATCCCGTTTGAAAGAAGATTTGTTAGGCTGTTACCCTTCAATGGGGATTCATGCCGACACACGGCTGGTTCTGTTGTTGGAACGGCTGAATATTCCTACGGACGGTATTTGCTTTCGGGGAGATGTTGTCTGCATGGACATTGAGGACACTTATATTTGCTTAGAGTTGGAGACGGCATGGAGTCCTCTTTATGATGCATACCAAAAGATTGCCGAGCATTATGGACTGGATTTCGTCCTTCGTGCAGAAGAACCAGGAGAGCGCATCTTTATCAATACTGATGTTTACGGCGTGTATTTGGATGTCAGGTACCGTGTCTTGCTGAAGCTGGATGCAGATGCAGGCGGCACGGTTTACGAAAAGATGCTGAGAGAAGAAACAGATATGGAAATTTATTTTTTCCAGGAGAGCGATATGTTGGAATGGTTTGCAAAGTACGGGATATCCGCAGGCAGCTATGATGAGCTGGAGCGCAGATTGGATACGGATTATGTGTGTGTCAATTTATATGATACAATCTGCGCTTGATACGAAGCAGGGATCTTATACTATTCTTTATTGATTAAAAGGAGTACTTATATGGAACTTATGACAAAAGAAATTGAAGAAAAGCTGGAACAGATAGGTTTATTCCCTGAAACCGAAGATATGTTTGAAGCGGAAGTAATCGTTAAATATTTCAATCCCTGTGGAGCCGGGACATGGCTTGTTGTAGGCGGTGAACGTTACGAAGATGACTGGGAGCTGTACGGATATGCCACCATAGGATATGAATGGGAATGGGGAAGCGTTATGCTGAGCGAACTGAAAGCTTACAGAAACCGTCTGTTAATTGGCATAGAACGCGATTTACATTGCGCGGGAAAATGTGTCAGGGAACTTGCCAAATGATCGGCAGGCTCTGTAAAAACTTGTTAGGAGGTATGGAAAAATGCTGATTTTACTTATCGGTAATAAACGGCTGAGTATGCCGCTGTCCCGAAAAATCCCGGGAGATTACATGAAAACAGGTCGGTATCAGGATATTGGATTTAACAACAAAATCATTTCAGGAAAGGAGTAATAACGAATCCCGGTAAACCGGGTTGACCTGTGAGGGTGTCAAACACAGAGAAGAAAAGGGCGGATCAACGGCGTGAAAGAGGTATGGTGGGAGCTGTTCTGCGAAAGCCGTATCGAAGTAGCATGGGAGGCCAGACGCCCTATCCACGAACGGAATTTGTTTCGTGGTGTTATGAAACAGAAATTAAAAGTATGCTGGATCTCGGCAGGAATATCATCCTTCATGGCAGGATACCTTGCAGGCAATGTTGACGAGTGGATTTATATTGATATTGCCGATCAGCACGAGGACAGTATGAGATTTATCCATGACTGCGAAAAAGCAATCGGAAAGGAGATTCAAATATTAAAATCAAGCCAGTATGCATGCGTGGAAGATTGCGTCAGGGCATTTGGCGGTTTCCGCAATCCCCGGAACGGGTTTGCGCCATGTACGAACTGGCTCAAAAAGAGAATCCGGAAGCAGTGGGAAGCAGAACATCATGGATGTGAGCTTATTTATGTGTGGGGCTTTGATTTAAAAGAAAGGAACAGGGCAGACCGGACTGCGACAGAAAATCCGCAGGCAGAGCACGAATTTCCTTTGATTGAGAAAAATTTATCAAAGAAAGATGTTCACGGGCTCTTTAAAAAGCTGTTTTCTTTTCCCAGACCCCTGATGTATGAAATGGGTTATCCAAATAATAACTGCGTGGGGTGTGTGAAAGGAGGTTTTGGTTACTGGAACAGGATAAGGAAAGACTTTCCGGAAGTCTTTCAGCAGAGGGCGGCACTGGAAAGAACGGTCGGCCACTCGATGCTGAAAGATTATAAGGGGCATCCGGTATATCTTGACGAACTGGAACCGGACAGAGGAAATATGGATACTGAAGTATTTCCGGAATGCAGCATCATGTGTTACCTGGTAACAGCCTCAGAAAAAGCCAAATCTGAATAAAGAGTAGAAGGGAGGCAATCATGGAAATCATTGAAAGGGCAGTCATGCCAAATGGAACAGAGATCCAGTTAGAGGATTGGAGCAGTCGCAATACGCCCGAATATCCTGATTTGTACGGACTGACTATTGGTGCATATCCAATTGCAAAGAACAACGGAAAAGGCAGATGGGTAGAAAGCGGCGAAAGGTTCCGCCTTACGATTTCCCACAATAACCACTCAGGTTATGCAAATGACGATGTAAAAGCAGATTTTTCGGCATTAAAAAATGGGAAGAAACGCCTGGAGGATCTGGCCGCACATTTCTGGAACGGAAAAAAGGATATGTATTATCTTGGCATGATTTCGCAGGAACCACATTAGCTATCAGGTGATAGATTGCAGTATGAATAAAAGGAGGATTTCTATGTCTATGGTTATTGCAGAACATGAAGCAGATATGCGTGAGATTGTATGCCGGTATTATCCGCATCCCCAATATCCGGGTGAGGGATATTATCAGATACAGACATCCGGCGGGGATTTTTTAGGAAATGTCGGCGTGGATGAGCCGGACTGTGAACTGGCTGCAATTAGGAATCAGGGCTACGGAGCAGTCCGGTTCATAGGACATAACAGTAAACAAATCAGATAAATTTTATAGAAACGCTCAAGGATTTTACCATCCCTGAGCGTTTTTTGAAAATTCAGGAGGTATATGTAATGAAACAATGCATAGCAGTCACAGAGATATTAAGAAGAATTGTTGTCGTTGACACAAAAGAAGCCGGTACAGACGGCCTGGAAAATGCAATCGAACGTGTAAAGGAAGCATACAAAGCGCAAGAGGTCGTTCTTGACGCAGGTGACTTAGTTCCAGATCCTGTAACCGGAGAGCCTGCCTGTTTTTGTGAAGCAGACTGGATTGATCCGGACGAGATTCAGGAAATGGATGCTGATTTCACGCTGTGAAAAGTGCTTTTGCGGAATTTAATAAAAGGAGGATAAAGATATAATGAATGAAATTAATATTTCCATCAATTGGGAGAGCGTAAAGGAAAAAATATTCCTGCGTTTATTGAATTACAAAAAGAACAAGGCGGATATGGAAGGGAAAGCATGTATTAAATTCCTGGACCTTGCAATCCTGTTTTATTGTGATTGTACAGAATGGGGCTGCAATGGCTTCTATGTAAGCAGGAAGCAGATTCTCATGTGGCACAGGGACATTAATGATATCTATCAGGCTGCACTGGAAAATACATACCGCAAGGACAATACACTTGTAACACCAATATTGAATTTTTTTCCGGAAGAATCGGTATATATAGCGCAGAACGGGATGGATGTCATGCTTATAGAGAAAGAAATGATAGTCCTTGCAAACCAATCGCTTTTTTTTGGCGCAGCGATGCTGTTAAATATACCTGTACTGAAAAAACTGGCAGACCAGCTTGACAGCAATCTATACCTGTTGCCCAGTTCCGTTCACGAAATTATCGCCGTACGTTCAGACCCAAACACAGATGTTTCCTATCTTACAGAAATGGTAAACAAGGCAAATAACTACGTTGTAGAGCCCGAGGATTACCTTTCTGACCATGTATATTATTTTGACCGGGAAAAGCGCGAAGTAACAATAGCGGTTCCCGCGTAGATATTCCACTAAGATATTATTTAGCCCGGCTTGCAGCCGTATTGGAGAAGGCAGAGTTATTCTGTCTTTTTTATGTTCTAAGAAAGGAGGGCATATATGTCTGATGCAATATGGATTGTGCTGGAGGATGGGCGGATCATGACGATACAAGGGGCGGAGCCGGACTTTTTTGCGGAAGGCTGTGACGCATCCATTGATTATACCCTGTTTGACCAGTTCTGTGAAGAAATTGATGGCGGCCAGATGGATTACTGTGCTGAAGAAAAGAAATACGGGCATATCAGGGATGTGGTTCCGGATATACTGGAATTTGCACTTGATCTGAACGGAGCCAGGACGCCTAACTATTATTTTATTTGAGAGGAGCATTTTATAGGATGGCTTATAAAGATATCATGAATTTAAATTACCTTGAACCAGAGGGAACATTCCGGTTCTGATGCAACTGCTGTGGCCAGTGCTGCAAAGAAAGAGGAGATATCCTGCTTACTGCTTATGACATTATGCGTCTGCAGAAATATCTTGATATTTCTTTTAAGGAGCTGCTCATTACATACTGCGAGATGTACGTGGGCAAAGATTCCGGACTTCCTATTGTCCGGTTAAGGACGGATGCAAGATGTCCTTTCCTGTTTCACAACAAATGTCTTGTGCAGGATGCTAAGCCTACAGTGTGCGCCCTTTTCCCATTAGGAAGAATATACGATGGGGAAAAAGTCCGGTATTTTATACAAGAAAACCACTGCGGGACAGGTGCAGAAGAACACAGCCTGCGTGAATGGCTGGAGCAGTCTGGTACCGATAATGAAAGCTGCTGTATCCTTTTGGGAGAACTGCTGAAAGAAGGAGTAGAGATTGTAAAACAGGTAAAGGAGCAAAGCAACGAACTGAAGGAATTAATCCTTAGTTTTATGGTTTCCCTTATGTACGATGACTATGACAGCAAAGGAAATCCCATATCCCGGATACAGGAGCGGATAGATATGATAAAGCAGCTTCCAGGGAAGTTAAACGAATTCCTTGAAATGAAAAAAATGGAACCTGCCGGAGAAAGGATGTGAGCAGATGCAGGGTGGAGGACCGTATGAGGTATCAGACTGCCCTAAGTGCGGAAGCCTCATGTGGAACGGACAATGTGAAAATATAGATTGCGAATACCACTGGTATCCGATGCAGGATGAGGAGGAAGAGGAATGAGGATTATAGCCGTTTTAGATGTAGATGAAGAGAAGCTGGCCCGGATAGGACACAGTTTTGAGGAAGAGATGGGATGGGCAGCTGAGTCCGGCATCACACTGACCAGCTATACGGATGCGGAGAAATGCAGTACATATGAATACGCCGCGTTTGCATGGAATAATGATCTCTCGGAATTCTGATTGATCCTGCCAGCGAAACTCTGGCATTG
>CAJTPM010000063.1 GCA_910578085.1 uncultured Lachnospiraceae bacterium
TAACTATAAATTCCTTGATTTTTTAAGGAAAATCACTTGACAATATAGGGAGGAGGTATGTGATGCAGGACGTAATAAAAATTGAATCAAGGGCACATCAGAAAGTGGTACTCAGAGTGATACCAGGGCATTTTGCAACGCCCAACTCGCACGTAAACTATTATCTGGATATGACAGCGTTAAAGGCGAGACAGAGCGAGGCGGAGGCAGTTGCTGTGGAACTCAGCAAACAGATATCGGCGACGAAGGTGGTAGATACGATCGTCTGCATGGACGGCTGCGAGATCATTGGCTCCTATCTGGCGGAGGAACTGACAAAGGCGGGAATCTACTCCATGAATTCCCATAAGACAATGTACATCATCACACCGGAGTATGGGACAAGCGGTCAGATGTTGTTCCGGGAAAACTTAAAGCCGATGATAAAAGGGAAAAATGTGTTGCTTCTCATGGCCTCTGTGACCACCGGACAGACGATCGTGCAGGCAGTGCGGGCGTTAGGGTATTACGGTGCTACGATCAGCGGCATCAGCGCGATATTCAGTGCGGCTAACAGTATAGGAGGCATAACGATCAACTCTCTGTTTACGACGGCGGATCTTCCGGATTACAGGAAGTATGAACCGGAGAACTGCAGTCTGTGCAAGGAGAAGAAACCCATCGATGCTTTTGCCAATGCATATGGATATTCTATTATTCAGGGATAAATACGAAAACGAGCAGGAAAGATCATCTTTCCTGCTCGTTTAAAACATTCATATTATCAGATGGATTCATGGAAAGTACGGCTGATAACGTCTGCCTGCTGTTCCGGGGTCAGTTTGATGAAGTTTACAGCGTATCCGGAAACACGGATCGTAAGCTGCGGATAGTTCTCGGGATGTTTCTGAGCATCCAGTAACATATCCCTGTTTAATACGTTAACGTTCAGATGGTGTCCGCCTTTTTCGGAATAACCGTCCAGTAAGCTGACGAGATTATCTACCTGTGCATTTGTGTTTGCTGCCATAATTTGTTTCCTCCTTAAAAGAATTATGATTTAATAATAGTAACGATTACTGTTTCGATAATTTAATAATAGTAGTTATTCTCATTTTTGTCTATAGTTATTTCAAATTTTTATGTATTTTTTTTCATACAAAACAAAAGCAGGAAACAATTGAAAAATCTTTCAATAGCGAGCATAATGAAAGAGAAGGACAGTTTAGATGGGAGGTTATCACCTGGTCATGAAATATCTGCAGAGCAATTATAAACGATATTCGGTATATCTGTTCTGTTTTCTGGCGGCCTCAGTTCCGCTTATGATATGCAGTAAGTCTTCCCCACTGTATCCTTTTAACGACTGGCCGGACGTGAACATGTTTTTCACCATGGGCAAGGGGATGCTGAAGGGACGGGTTCCCTTTGTGGATCTGCAGGAACAGAAAGGGCCTTATGTGTATGCGGCAGGAGGGATAGCGTATCTGATTTCCCATACCGGCTTTGAGGGATATTTTCTGTTTGAGCTTGCCAGCATGTTCTGCTTTGCACTGTATTCCTTCAAAACGATTCGCCTGTATACCGGGAAACCGGTTCTCTGGGTGCTTCCTGTGTTGTGTGCAGGGATAGTGTCGGCGAAAAGTTTTGTTCATGGGGGAAGTCTGGAGGAACTCAGTCTGGGGATTTTTGCCTATGCTATTTACTCTCTGCTTCTCTTTTATAAAGAGGATAAGCCTATGTCTGCGGCCACACTGGCATTAAACGGTATGTGGGCGGGAATTCTTTTCTGGTCGAAGTTTACACTGCTTGGATTATATATGGTCTGGGTGGTGATGTTTGCTTTCCATATTGCCATAAGAAGAAAAGATATGAGGGAATTGCTGCGGAGTCTGGGGATCTTTCTTGGAGCGATGATGGCCATGGCCATTCCCTGGTTTGTTTATTTCGGGTTAAATGGAGCGATAGGAGACTGGCTTAAGGCATACCTGTGGGATAATATTTTTGGTTATGCAGAGTGGGGGAACAGTTCCGCATGGGAGAAGGTGTGGGTGGCAGTGTCCAACACGCTGCACTCTTTGAAAGACAAAGAAAACCGTACTTATTCTGCACTGGTGGCTGTCGGTGGACTTTTTTACGTCTGCTGTCCAAAAAGATATGTCTCCCGGGAAGAGAAATTTGCAGTTGGTTTTATGGGGCTGACTATGGGCATCGGTATCTTTATCGGGGAGACGAAACATGATTATTATGGACTTCCGCTGGCAGTTTTTTCCATGTTTGGTGGTCTGGGTCTGGTGATATGTTTCGGAAAGATGGCAGAATGGCTGCAGAATAAGCTCAAAAAGGCTGCCGTGCCGCTGTATGGAGTGTTTGTAGCCATAATTATCAGTGTGTGCACTTATGCTGGTTTCCGGGTGAGTTCTAATACTTATCTGCTTTTTGTGGAAAAAGATCAGATGCCACAGTTTCGCTTTGCAGATATTATAAAAAGATCTGCCGACCAGTCGGTTTTGAATTACGGTTTTCTGGACGGTGGTTTTTATACAGTATTGGACCAGGTGCCTTCGGAGAGGGCGTTCTGCATCCTGAACAGGAATCCGGATGAGATGCTGGCGGAACAGAATACCTATGTACAGGAGGGGCGGACTCATTTTGTTGTGACCTGGAAAGCGCAGACGGTGACGGAGGAGGAACTCAGAAAACTGCCGGTAGTGTCGGAGTACTATGAACTTGTGGAGTTTCTCTATTTTGAGTTTGAGGGAGATCTGCGGACATATGCACTGTATGAGAGAAAAGAATAGTGGCTGTGCAGGCTGCTTTGTTGATCCGTTGCCGCAGAGGGACAGTCAGTATCCGTTATTGTGAAATGACTGTTTGATAGACTGCCAGATAATCATTTGCAGCGATTGGTTCAGGGCTACAGTATTTCTCCAGATATTCGAACAGAAAACCATTTCCATTTAAAACGGATAGCGGCTGGTCACAGATGATATATTCGGGAAATTTTTCAGGATGCAGAGCGAAATAAAATTCCATTTTTTCATCAAAGGTGGGGGAACTGATGGTGGAAGGTGTACAACATTCCATATCGCTCATCAGGTAGATGCCATTTGCGGTGCCGGCGTAGAAAACCCTTGCCCTCTCAGGGAGAGTATTTTTAATCAGTGACAGGGAAGCGTTATAGCGCCCTGCGGCTTCTGTGTCGGCGATGGTGTAAGCGGCAGGTCCTTCCCGCAGAATACTCACAGACTGGAAAATGGTGTAGTGCACCCCGCCGGTGGTGCGCACCAGATAGCATTTACCGAAAAGAAGCACTATGGTCCAGAAAATCAGGACGCTGCGCAACAGAGATGAGTTTTTTTTCAAGTGCAGCGCAATATACAAAAGGGAACCTGCCGTACACAGTCCCAAAAAGGGAGCAGACACTAAAAGTGGGTGGTTGGTCATACAGACGATTCCCGCAAAAGCTGTCAGGGGCAGGAGTATAAACAGAAAGCGCAGAGTTTTTTCCGGTTTGTTTTCAGGACGTATCAGAAAAAGAGCTAACGTCGGCACAAAGAAATATTCCACCAGAGGGTAGTTCGGATAGCGATCTCCGAATAGCCATATGAGGATCTGACCCGAAAGCACAAGAATAAGTAGTGTGCAGCTCCACAGATAATACGGGATATTTCCTTTTAGCTCTCCGGAAACAGGGAGTGGGGAGCGGGCTGAAAACCTGCACCGAAAAAAGGATATGATAATAGCTAACGTACCGTAGACAGCGAAAAAGCAGAGTATCTCCAGAAGAGATGATCCGTTGGCTGATAATTTTTCTGCGAGTGTGGCAGAATGAGAACCATCACTCAGAGCAAAGGGCAGCAGGGAGACCAGTTCCTGCAACGACATTTTTGTGAGTAAGAATCCCAAAAAGAAAGATGCCAGAATTACACAGGGGAGACAGAAGGCAGCAAGTTCTCCGGTTAAGGAAGACCTTTTCAGAGAGGGCGCCTTTGCCGGCAGTTTCTTTTTCGGATGGTTTTTAAATATATAACAGAGACAGACAGGAAAGAGAATCAGAGAGGAAGGGTAGGAAAGCACCTCCAGAGAAAGGCACAGGCCGGCTCCACAGAGCCAGCGAGGAAGAACTTGCCTACCTGAAATAATTCGTGTATAATAATGCGATATACATAAAATCATCAACAGTAAAAACCATACCTGCATATTGGAAAATTCGGGGAAAAACATGAGCTTGGGCAGAGAAAAAAAGTAAATGTAGGTGATCAGAAAACAAATATCTTTCCCGAAGTCTGTTGTTACAGCTGTATATTCCGCCAAAATAAAACGGATCTGTCTGTACAATAGAAAAGCGGTAAGACTGTGAATAAGCAAACCGCATATACGCAGGTATAAAACGATCCCGGTGGTGCTGCCTGTGAGAGCCACATAGGGAAACATAAAAAGAGCGGCCAGAAAGCCGGAAGTCTGGTGGGGTTCCCACATATTGAGGACGGGGATGTCACCCCTTACCAGTCTGTAGGACATGGCTAACGCGTACTGCTCGTCGAGGTCATACCCCACAAGCAGAATCTTTAAAGTGGCTGCCACAGCAAAAAAAATTATAAATAACTTTATGATTTTGGGAAGAGTAAACTGTTTCATGCACTAATCATATCATAAGGAGATTGGGAATGCAATGAAGAGAGACAAGGGCACATTGTTTTTGATGGGTATATTGCTGATTGGTTTCTTTACACTCTTTTCTTATGGTGCGTATCTGGACCAGGCAAGTGAGCAGAGTATTCTATTTGGTAATGTCAAGGAATACCTGATCCGTTTTACAAAAGATACCCATCCTCTGGTACAGGAGCTGACAGAGCAGGGAGTAGTGGAGATTTCTGTCAATAATGACAGAGATCACGGAATGGCGGTCTATTATCCGGCATTTATTGTATGGTATATCAATAAGCAGTCTCCTTGTGTGGGAAATATATTCTGGCACACATATACGTTCTTGCTTGTATTCTGGGGAATGTGTTCCCTGTTTTTTCTGTGCAGAGAATTATTTCATAATGGTAGAATTTCCGCATTTGTTGTACTGTTGCTCTTTCTGACGCCGCGGATGTTTGCGGAGAGTCATTACAATAATAAGGATGTGGTATTACTGTCTTTGACTTTTACCATGTTTTACTGGGGAAAAAGGATGATGAGGGATAAATCGGTAACGAGTCTGTGTATGCTTGCGTTTACTGGTGCCCTTGCGGCGAATCTGAAAATTGTTGGTATATGGATATTCGGAGCAGTGGGATTATATCTCCTGTTTTACTTCATTGTTACAAGACAATTCAACAGAAAACTTTCAGGCAAAGCAATTGGGTGTATTGTGTTGTGGATCGGGTTGTTTATTCTGCTGACTCCTGCCTGCTGGCCGGATATGATAGATTTCTTTCGTTATTTTTTCTCTAACGCGGTGGATTATGTGCGCTGGCATGATTATGTGCTGTTTGATGGCAGGATGCTCCATAAAGATTATACAGGGATGCCCAGAAAGTATCTTCCGGTGCTGATGGCACTTACGATTCCGATGGGGATTATCCTTTTAAGTATTGCAGGGGGCGTGGCAGCAGTGGCTGATTTTATCAGAGAAAAGGGCAGATGCCTGGAAGATACAGGGTATGTGATACTGATGATGGTTGTGGGGGGCGTTCCCATGGCCTATGCGACACTGATGGCTACACCGCTTTATAACGGATGGAGGCATTTCTATTTTGTGTATGCGGCTGTGATTATGGGAGCGGGTTACGGCACTTTCCGTCTACGGCAGATGGCAGCTTTGCGGGGAAAAGAAATCTATGTAAAGGCGGTGGCTGTTGGATATCTGATCCTGCTGGCGGGAGGGATTGCACTCAATTACCCACAGGAACACAGCTTTTATAACGTATTGGCGGGACAGAATGTGGAAGAGCGCTATGAGCTGGATTATTGGGATATGTCCATTAAGCAGGCATATGAGTCGATACTGGATTATGAGGAAAGCGGCGAGGCTGTGGTAGGAGCATTAAATCTGCCAACCCAGTGGGGGTTAAACAGAAATCTGGAGATTCTTCCAAAATCGCGGCGGGAAAAGATTACCATTGCTGAGGAATGGCGGGATGCCCGTTATGTGATCATAAATACAACTTATGCTTATATGTATACCAGGGAGGAATATATATGGATAAAGGAAAATTATAAGCTGATAGATTCTATTTGCTCCTATGGCAATGTAATTTGTGAGGTATATGGTAAAGGAGAGGACAATTGAAAGATATATGGATAAATAGAAAGAAACTGAAAGTGATCAGAAATGACATTCTTTTGCTGGCCGGAGGAGTTGTGGCTGGGCTATTATTGCTTCTTCTGGTGTACTGTATTCCTGTTTCGCCGATGAAAGTGCATATCCGCCAGTCCCTGCCTATGCTGGAAAAGGAATTTTCCGATTCAGAACTGTTGGAGGGGTATCCAGGTTCTCTGACCGGAAGTTTTACGGATTGTCTGATGTTAGAAAATGCAATTTATACTTCAGATGAGCATACGACATTAGAGCAGATTCTCAGAATGTATCGTGGAGAAAGCGGAACAGGAGATGGATGGGCGCCGGGGAATTCTCTTGCGGACTACGCGTGGGATGCCAGACAGCCCAGGGAAGTGGAGTATGCCAGATACTGGCATGGGTATCTGGTAGTGCTCAAACCGCTGCTGTTTCTTACTACCGTCAACGGGATTCGTGTATTTGCGTCTACATTACAACTGATTTTTGTGAGTGCAGTGGTCATGGCCTGTGGCAGGCGTGGGGAAGTTTTTTTGGGTTGGGCATTTTTATTTTCGGTTCCATTTCTTTATTTTTTCAGCCTCTTTACCTCTCTGTCCCTGAGTATCTGTTATTATGTGATGACGGCACTACTTCTGATACAGTTGCGGTGGGACAGTCAGTTGAGAGAAAGAGGATGGTACGGAGAATTTTTTCTGGTTGCAGGGATGATAACCTCCTATTTTGACTTTCTGACATATCCGTTGGTTACGCTGGGCTTTCCATTGTGTGTCTGCCTGTATCTGGACAGGAGTGGGGCAAAGAATGTTTTCAGGCGTCTTGTGGGTTATAGTGTACAATGGGGAATAGGCTATCTGGGATTTTGGGCTATTAAGTGGGTACTTGCGGATATTCTTACAGGCAGCAATACCATACAGGATGGGATAAGTACTATCTTTACACGGACAGATATCGCTGCAGACTGTACCAGAACAGAAGGCTTTCTGCGGGTGATCAGGTTAAACGGCAGCGCATATTCTAATTGGGCTTTCCTGCTTCTTTTTCTGGGAATTGCGGTATGGTTTCTGCTCTATATATTTAAGAGAAGCACAGGGATCAGGAAAGAGAGGGCGGCGGAGGGTGCTGTGCTGCTTTTGGTAGTACTGTTTCCCTTTGTATGGTTTTTCTTTACACAGAATCATTCGGAACAGCACTGGATCTATACCTTTAAGATTTTTTCCGTCAGTATTTTTGCCCTGCTGTGTGGAGCCGGCAAAATATGCGGGTGTGCTCTCGGGGATGAAAAAGAAGTGAGGGTAGAATCGTGATGCCTGAAAAGACAGCAGACAGTGGAGAAAAGATGAAGCAAGAGGAAATAAAGGTTGGCAGAAAAATAGTCTTTGCCATTTTATTCGGGACGGTGATTTCCTTTTTTTATGCGGCGGGATATCTGATAGAAACTTATGATTCGCTGGATTTAAAGGCCGGCAGCTTTTATGTGAGGTGGCTTGTGCAGGATATATTGATCACGGGAATCCTTTACGGTATATGGGAGTTGGCAGACCGGTACGGAAAGAAAATGGAAAGTTGCCTTAAAAACGGAAAAATACAGTTTAAATTTCCTTGGTGGCTGTGTGTGCTGTTCCTGTTTGTGTGCTGGATACCCGCATGGCTGTCGATTTTTCCCGGAGCATTTAACTATGACGCCTGCGCAGAATGGCAGCAGGTGGCATGTGGTGTTATCAACAGTCATCATCCCGTGCTCCATGTGCTGTGGACGGGAGGACTGTTAGAAGCCTCCTTTGCGTTGACGGGAAGCTATGATCCGGGAATAGCAGTCTACACCTGTATTCAGATGCTTCTTCTGGCGGCAGCATTGACCGGTACGCTGCGTTTTTTTAAGGAGTTTCGTGTGCCGGATATTTTCTGCTTTATGGCCCTGCTATTTTACGGACTGTCCCCGGTGGTACAACTTTTTGCTGTAAGTACGACGAAAGACGTGCTTTTTTCAGCAGTGTTGCTGTTGTTTTTTATGAGTCTGATCCGGCTGTACTGCAGGCGGGAGGCATTTTTTTTAAGCCGCAGACAACTGGCGCTGTTTGGAGGTTACGCTTTTGCGGCTATGATACTGCGCAATAACGGATTATATATTGTGACGGTCATGTTTGTGATTGTTTTGTGGAACTGCAGAAAATACTGGCGGAAACTGCTGCCGGTGGTTACTTTAGTCTGTGTTGCCTATGGGATATATACAGGGCCTTTTTATCAACTGTTACACGTGACACCGGGCGGGATTGAGGAGATGCTTTCAGTGCCGTTACAGCAGATGGCACGGGTCTATAAATATGACAGAGATTCCCTGGAGGAAGGGGATGTGGAACTGTTATGTCTGGTTGTTCCGGAGGAGTATCTGGATCTCTATCGCCCGACAGTGTCGGATTTTGTCAAGCGGGGTTTTCAGGAAGAAGTCTTTTTGGAACATAAAAAGGAATTTATGGATTTGTGGATCAGATGGGGAATGGAACATCCGCTCACTTATGTAAATTCTCTTCTGATCAATACAGTGGATTTCTGGTATCCAGGTGCCGTGGTGGACGGCTACCGGCATGGTGACGGCCGAAGCAGTTATTTTGATTACAAAGTGGATGAACCGGGGAAAGAGATCGGGCTTCTGCCATCCGTGCATGATTATTACGAGGCGATCTCACATGATAGTGATGTTCAGAAAAAGCCTTTTGCTTTTCTGGTATTAAGTCCCGGATGGTATCTGGTGATGACCATGACGGCATTCGGGTATCTGTGGTGCAGGAAAAGGAACAGGCTTCTGATCGGAGGGGCGTTGTCAGCTGTTACAATGCTTACGGTGCTGCCGGGTCCCATGGCTCTGGTGCGGTATGTACTGATCTTGTATTATGCTTTTCCGGCAGTACTTGTGTTGTTTTTGATGCCGGAGCTGTTTACTGATGCGGAATCGTCTACAGGTTCAGAATTGTATGCTGGTTCGGGACAGTGAAGAGGAACCGTGAGATTCCTGTATTCGGAAGGGCTGACGCCGGCAAGCTTTTTAAAAATGGAAGAAAAGTAAGTCGCATCATGATAGCCCACCATCTCGGAGATGGCATAAATATAGATGTCGGTGCCCCGCAGCAGTTCCTTCGCGCGGTTTATGCGGACCTGGTTGATATGGTCCGTCAGGGAGATGCTGGCGGTCTTTTTGAAGGTCCGGCTTAAATGGGAGGCGGAAATATGCAGATGATCGGCGATCTGTTCCAGGGAGAGATCAGCGGAGAGGTTTTCTTCGATATACTGCATGGCTTTTTCGGCAAGC
Organism: uncultured Lachnospiraceae bacterium; assembly: GCA_910578085.1. Taxonomy (GTDB): domain Bacteria; phylum Bacillota; class Clostridia; order Lachnospirales; family Lachnospiraceae; genus 1XD8-76. The sequence continues at coordinate 9,576 of CAJTPM010000063.1, forward strand.
TGGCTCTGGGTGGTGGAGGTATCGCTTAAGCAGTCTCTGATGGCGGCAAACAGCTCGGTCACAGCCTGTTCTAACGCAAAGATATCGCTGGCGTCCCGGATGGCTGTGAGGTGGTCTGAGGACAGAGGAGAAAGTTCCTTTTTGATCGTGATCCGGGAACAGATATAATAGATCTGGGAACAGATCGTTTTGGCCTCCCCGGCATTGACAAAATTGCGCTTGAATTTCGCAAAGATGTTGCGCAGAAGGATCTCCGCATCCTGAAACTGCCAGTCCAACAGCAGATTTTCAAACTGAAACAGATCCAGGGAATTTTCAGCGGTCAAGTCGCAGTTCTCCATTTTTTCGGCGGAAAAGACGGAGACATTGTTCTCGGCATAAAAATTAAAGGTCAGCGCCTGGATCGCTTCGGAGACAGCCTGACGGAAGGTGGAGGGCATATTGTGGAAACGGCTGATCCCCACGGAGATCTTCCGGGAGTCCAGGGTGCGCATAATGGTCTCAATCTCACTGCAGTTTGCGCGTATTTTTTCAAAATCACTGTGAAAGTAGACGGTGATGATCAGGTTGTTATACCGGTAGCAGTAAGCGTTCTCCTTCTCGTCGATGATGATCTTTTTCAGGAAAGAGATATCGTCGTGGTAGGGGATCAGCCGGAAAGCAGCGATGTAATAACAGTTGAGACATAGACGATATTTTTCGCATTTTTCATCAAACTGCGGCCTGTAGGGGTGATCGGTCAGGACCTGCAGAAACTGTTCCTTCAAAAAGGCGTCTTCCTCCTTTGCAATTTTAGAGCGGCGCTTTGAGGTGGCAAGTTTATTCTGGGCGGCCTGCACCGCCTCAAACAGTTCCTTTTTGTTGGTGGGTTTCAGAATGAAGGCCGACACATTGTACTGGATGGCGGTTTTGGCGTACTCAAAATCCGCGTAACCGGTCAGGAGAATGACTTTTTTCTCCGGACAGTTCTCATAAACATATCTGGCCAGGGCAAGTCCGTCCGCTTCCGGCATCCGGATATCCGTGATGATGATGTCCGCTTCCTGTTTTTTCAGAAATTCCATGGCTTCCAGACCGTCGCAGGCAGTGCCTGCCACTTCACAGTCGATGGCGTTCCAGTTCATAAATTCGGCAATTCCCTTGCGCATGGTGGATTCGTCATCCACGATCAACAGCTTAAATGTCATGGCAGTCCCCCGCTTTCGTTTCACTGAGAGATTCCTCGGCCGGGATGGCTATGGGAATCCGGAAGGAGATCGTAGTACAGAGGTTCGGAACACTCTCGATCTTTAGTCTTGCCCTCTCTCCAAACAGCAGTTCCAGGCGCTTATCCAGGTTTTTCAGTCCGATATGGGTGTGGGTGTCACTGGAGGAGGAAGGGATACTGCGGACATCCGGAATTTCGGCAAAGCCCAGGCCGTTGTCGATGATGGCGACTTCCATTTCTGAAGGCGCGGCCTCTCTGCAGTCCGTGGGGAAGATCTGGATGATCAGTTTCCCCTTTCCCTTTTTCGGTTCCAGGCCGTGTACAATAGCGTTTTCCACCAGGGGCTGGATGCAGAAGCAGGGAACCTTACATTTCATAAGTTCCTCCGGGATCCGGATCACACAGTCGATCCGGTCCTCAAACCGGCGCTGCTGCAGATAAATATAAAATTTCACATACTCCATCTCTTTTTCCAGCTCTATAAAATCGGTTTCTCTGGACAGCGTATTGGCCTTTAACAGTTCCCCCAGGGATATGACCATCTGATAGATCTCTTCATTGTTGATGATCTGCGCCTTCCAGGCGATGGTGTTTAATACATTGAAGAGAAAATGGGGATCCATCTGGGACTGGAGCGCCCGTATCTCGGCGTTTTTTAACAGGAGCTGCTTCTGAAAGTTATCGTTGTAGTAGGTGTCAAGCTGGCGCAGCATGCGGTTGAAAGAGTCCGCCCATATCTCAAATTCATGATACATTTTCATCGGCGGAAGCGCAGAGCTTGTGCCGGCGGAGATCTGATTGATATGATAGATCATGCGCCTGACAGGGGAGGTGATCATCCGACTGATGAGAATGGAGAAAACCAGGGCTGTCAAAACGGTGAACACCAGAAGAAGCAGGTAGGTTTCCAGGGTGTGGTTTAAATCCTGCAGCAGCAGATTTTTGGGCGCCACAACGGCGGAAGTGATCTCCGGTCTGGCCAGACGTTTGGAGGCGGCAAAATAGCGCTCCTCGTTTAACTTTTCCTCCCGGAAAGAGACGTTGGGATCCGCAGGCGCCGGAAGAGAGGCCAGTTTAGCCCCCTGTTCTTTCATGGCGTCATTTGAGACAAGAGTCATTTCCTCATTATAGAGACAGATGAACCAGGAGGGATCCAGTCCTTCCACACAATATTTCATCCATTTTTCCCGGTTGATCTCGATAAAGAATGTACCCATATAACTGCCGGTGCTGCTGTTATAAAGATTCCGGATAAAGTAGAGACTGTTTTCTGCCCCGGGGAGCACTCTGCACATCAGATAAGGGTTTGTGGTGTCTAAATCCTGTAAGAGCAGAGCGTTTTTTTCTGTATAAGGCTCAAAGGAGCCGGAAGTGTAAATATGGAACAGGGCGCCGTCCTTCCTGATAATGAACACAGAATCCGTAAAGTTATGGCCCGCCAGGGGCGTCCTGTAATACATGGAGGACATCTGCCTTTCGATGGCCAGCTTTTTTTCGTAGCCCACAGGGGAGGAAGCCGGGGATTCCAATGTCTCTAAAAGCAGCGCATCGGAGAGAAATAAAGGCGCCGCGGAATCGATGGAAGCGATCTGGTCGGAAATTTTCTGATTGACCTGATTTAACTGGGATGTGATGGATCTCTCATAGTTTTCCATCAGAATCTCCGCGGTTTTGTTATAATAGAAGAGACCGGAGAAGACCAGGGTGACTGTCACGATCAGACAGACGGCTATCGTGATGAAGGTGCGGAGGGATATAATAGGGTGGGTATTTTTTTGCTTCATGAGGGTTCTCCAGGGGTAATGCTATTTAGTACATCGAATAATAATTAACTGGCTATATCTCCATTTGATTTTATGCCAGCCGATTCAGCTTC
>CAJTPM010000064.1 GCA_910578085.1 uncultured Lachnospiraceae bacterium
ATAACAAAAAGAATCCCGTAATTATGCGGGTTTTGGCGTTTCGCAAACGCCTATATATTTGATAAATCTTTGAGGAGGATATATGCCGTGTTACATAAAATAAAATGGGTATATTTTCCTATATGTGGAAACAAAGCAAACAGTAAAATTGCCAAAGAAATTCATGATTCCCGCATTCCGAAAGGACTGAACATGATAAAATCGACTGGTCCATTTGGACGAGCAACACCGGATGTGGAGCCACCAGAGTATGACTATATCTATCGTTTTAGACATAGGGTTAGCAATCTCTATTTAGAACTTTACCCTAATCGGGAGAAGAATGGGCGTATTAAGTTTTCAGATGAGGGAATTATCTGGAATTTGTATGTTACTCTTATGAGCGACTATCCACCAAAATTATCTGAAGATGATCCTATTCAAGAATTTGGCGCCAGAGACTGCCCTTTTATTATAGAGTGTTGATTTTGAAAGAGGGAATGCTCATCAAACAGAATACTCCGGAAAGACTGACGAGAGACTTATATGGAAAGGTGTGAGGGCTGACATTGTCTGCGGAGCAAAAACTCACCGATTTTGATTACTTTCAAATCAGTAATATACAAAGAATCGGTGATAAACTGCGTATTCGATTATTGGCAGAAAAGAAACCGGCGGAGAATGCTAAAAGGGTTGCTGCAGGTTTGGAAGATGTTTTTCTATATTATTTTGGATTGCCGTAAGCGGAAGATAGAGGTAGATTTTGTGTTTCATAAAAAAGTTTGTAAAAACTTTACAAACACACTTGACAATCTTTCTCTGAAGGAAGTGGAAGGTTTACGGTGATCAGGGCGCCCTTTTCAGGCGCATTCTCAAGCCGGAGCGTTCCACCTGCCTGCGTGACGATCTGTCTGGCGATAAAAAGTCCCAGACCGAAATGCTCTTTGCTGCTGCGGCTTTCATCACCGCGGTAAAATTCGGTAGTGGCAAAAGCCAGGGCTTTTTTTGAGAAACCTTCTCCCTCATCCCGGATGCGGAGTACGAATGTATTGTCTGCAAGGCAGGCATCAACATAAATTGTGCCGTTTACGGGAGAATACTGTACGGCATTGTCGGTTAAGTTGGCAAGGATCCGTTTCACATTATCGCCTGGCAGAGGCAGAGAGGAAGGCAGATCTGCCATCCGGAGCAGGCAGGAGAGTCCTTTCTTTTTGCCCAGACTTTCCACATCCTTTGCAGAAGCGGAGAGAAGTTTTTTGATGTCACAGACTGAGCCGGAGAAAGAATCCGGCCTAGAAAGCGTTAACATGTCTGTCACATAGCGTTTGATCTGTTCCGTATGTTCCAGGATAAATGCGGTATATTCTTTCTGTTCTTCTGTCTGGTCTGTCTCCGACAAAAGTTCCGCGTTACCGCTTACAATGGCAAGTGGCGTTTTGATATCGTGGGCGAGAGCGGTAAGCTGTCTTTTTTTCTGCTGCTGCATGGCCCACTGTTCTTTGAGGGATTGCTGCAGATCCGTTTTCAGGCGTTCCAAAGAGTCCATGATCCGGTTGAACTCAGAAAGTTTTGTCCGCTCCACAGTGAAATCCAGATTCTCTGTCCGGATCTGGTCGGCGGCTGCCGCCAGCTTCTGCAGTTCTCTGTTCAGTCTGCGGGCATATCGCAGAGCAATAAAAAGAAAGTCCGCTATGAGCAGGATAAGAAGAGACAGAAACAGAAAAAGTTCTGCATTGGGTATCAGACGATTTAACAGAGGCGGGCGGAAAGAAGCCCTGAGCTGATAGGAGACCACAACATGCTGCGAATCCGTATCCATTCTGAGAAAGAAACCGGAAGCGTTTCGTCTGATCGTTATTTGATCCTCAGAGAAAGCGAGTTCTGTGGCATCCTGCAATGCATCTCCTGTCAGATTTGTCTGCAAAAGCCTGTTCTGCCTGTCAAAAAAAGCATATCCGGCCCCCTCAGGAATCTCCCCAGGGGTTATGGCCGTATGCCCGTCCAGCGTGGCCATCCAGTCAGAGATGGCGTGTTCCACGGCGTTAGCTGGAAGGATAAGGTGCAAAGCTGTGGCGGCACTCAGCAGACATACCCAAAGTCCTGTGACAAAGAGAAAGGAGAGGAGCGCATGAGCCAGAAATACGATAAAAAAGCGATTCAGACTGTATTTGTTCTTTTTTGTTTTCCATTTTTTTATATATTGTTCCATCGGTATCCGATCCCCCATATCGTTTCAATTGGTGACAGGCCTGCGGCCGCCAGTTTTTTCCGGATGTTTTTTATGTGCTCTGTGATAGCGGAGATATCGCTCTCTTTATCATAGCCGAAAACATTCTCATAGATCTGTTCTTTGGAGTAGATCTGACCGTGATTTCCGGCAAGCAGCAGACTGATTTCATATTCGCTTTTCGTAAAGGGGAGTTTCTGGTCTGCCGCCCAGACTTCTTTTTTTACCAGCAAAAAGCGGACGCTGCCGACGGAAAAGCCTTTCGTCTTTTCGCGCTGTTCCCGTCTTACATGAGCGTTTACCCGGGCGCGCAGTTCTACAATGGAGAAAGGTTTTCTGATATAGTCGTCGCCGCCCACAGAAAAACCAAACTGCACATCCTGTTCTAAACTTTTTGCGGTGAGAAAGAGGATGGGGCAGTCCGTGAAATCACGGATTTCCCGACAGAATGTGTAACCGTCTATAGCAGGCATCATGACATCCAACAGAATCAGATCATAGAAGGAGAGGTCATTTTTAAGCCCTTCTGTGATCCGTGAGATGCAGGTCACGTCATGGCCGTCTTTCTGTAGTGTATTTTTGATCAGGACAAGCATGGCATCATCGTCGTCGATTGCCAGAATATGCGCCATGAGAAAACTCCTTTCCGATGGAGACCGCGGGCAGAGAGTGAGGCAGCGGTACTTAAAGTTCAACTTTTGATTGGTCTGAATATACCGATAATTGTTGCAAGGAGTAAATACTCCGCAGCCTGCTGTAGGCTATTGGAATGCAGAGAACCGGATTCTCAGCTGATTACAACAGTTGGTACAACAGGCAGGAGAGCGCGTACAGCACATAAATATGGACCGGATAGAACCAGTAAAACAATCTTTTGGAGCCGCGCCCTTTTGTCCCATTGTAGCATAGCATTGGCATAACTGTAAAAACTTCCATCCATTCATAGGCTGCGGTGAAGAAGTCGGCAAGGGCAAGTTCAGGCGCCATCAGGCGCAGGCGCAAGATATCCCAGAGTACGCAGGTGATGACAAAGGCTGCCGCCTGTCTCATCCTGTTTTTTCGGAACAGATAAAGGATCACGCCGAAAAGCAGGGTGGCGGTACCGCCGTCCATAATAAAGCTGTGTACCGGCAGCACAGTAAAGGCGAGAAGGTTCAGAGAGAATCCGAAAACAGGTCCAGGGAAAGCTGCCATCAGGACAGATACGACAAAGGGGAGCAGTGTCGGAATCAATATGGCAGCAAGCCCCCGTCCCCACTTTTTCTGGGCGCACCAGTCAAAACCCTGCAATACCACAAGAAGAATAGAAAAAGAGGCAAGCATCTGGTTTTGCGGGAAGAAACCGTCCGGCCGTACAAGTACATAGCCTATGTTGTAAAAGGAAAACTGTATGGCACCCATCAGTACGGAGATCAGATAGATGCGCAGAAAATACTTTTTTCGGTCATGAGTGTGGGTGAAGCCTTCTATCACGCAAAACAGAAAGAGCGGTGCGGCCAGTCTGCCCAATTGAGAGAAAAGAAGCGGTATTTTCCCGGTGAAGCCGAAAAAGTAGTGGATATGATCTAAAACCATAAAAATCAGGGCAAGATATTTGAGGGTAAAGCCGGAGATCCCTTTTCCTGTGGCTGTCTGCGTTGAGGGTGTCTGTAATAATAGTGTTTGTTGCATGTGTGTTTCCTCCTGATAAGTTATATTTGCGGTGCCGGGTAAGCAGTTATTTCTGTCAGGCAGTGATATTCGTTAAGGAAGTATCGCTGCGCATTTGCCTGCCGGTACCGCCCGGGGCGTGTTCTGTCTCCTGAAAATAAGTCTATCAGGGAGATATCAGGAAAGTATAAGGAAGAAAATTTTTTCTTTCGCGCTGAAAAATGTGAGATGTTAAAAAAATTCGTGTATTACGATGAAAAATTTGCGAAAAAATATATTGAAAATAACATGAATATATGACAAACTATAAAAGAGGAATTTTTTGAGCAATACTTTTCGAAGGAGAAATAATATATGTATAGAAAAATCATACATTTTCTTGAGGAATGGAAAAGCAGTGAACACCGCAAACCTCTCATTCTGCAGGGGGCAAGGCAGGTGGGCAAAACTTATTCCATTCTGGAGTTTGGGCGCGGGAATTATGAGAATCTGGCATATTTTAATTTTGAGACCAATCCTAAACTGAACAAAACGTTTGAAGAGGATATCAGCCCGGGTTATCTGATTCCCATTTTATCCCATATTGCCGGACAGACCATCATCAGAGAAAAAACGCTGATCGTGTTTGATGAGATACAGCTGTGTGAAAGGGCACTGACTTCCTTAAAGTATTTTTGTGAGGATGCGCCGGACTATCATATTATTGTGGCAGGCAGTCTGCTTGGGGTGGCAGCGAACCGGACAAGGTTTTCCTTCCCCGTTGGCAAGGTGGACATCAAAACGCTGTATCCAATGGATATGGAGGAGTTTTTGCTTGCAATGGGAGAGTGTGCTCTTGTAAAAGAGATCAGAAAGTGTTTCGGCACTGACACGCCGATGCCGCAGGCCCTTCATGATGCGGCGATGCAGCGTTACCGCCAGTATCTCGTAGTGGGGGGTATGCCGGAGTGTGTCGCAAAGTTTGCCGAGACGAAAGATTATATACTTGTCCGCCATACACAGGATACCATTCTTGCAAGTTATCTCAATGATATGAGCAAGTATAACAATTTAAATGAGATAAAAAAGACAAGGCTCGCATATGACAATATTACGGTGCAGCTATCCAAAAAAAATACCCGTTTTCAGTATAAACTGATTAAAAAGGGCGGGAGAGCTGCGGAGTTTGAAAATGCGATAGAGTGGCTTTGTCTGTCCGGCATTGTTTCTCAGGTCTACAGAGCGGAACAGATCAGAAAGCCTCTTGAAAATTACCGTGATATTGATGCGTTTAAAATTTATGTATCGGATCTGGGGCTGTTATGTGCAAAGAAGGATCTGACAGCAAACGATATTCTCTATATGACGGAGGAGCTCGAGGACTTTAAGGGAGGTATGACGGAGAATTATGTCAATGTACAGCTGACGATCAACGGATATCGTACTTATTACTGGCAGTCCGAACGGGGAGCTGAAATTGATTTTGTGATTCAACGCGAGGGCAGACTGCTTCCTATTGAGGTAAAATCTGCCGACAATACGAAGGCGAAGAGTTTAAAAGTCTATATGGATGCTTATAAGCCGGATTATGCGATCAAACTTTCTACAAAAAATTTTGGCTTTGCGGACAGAAAAAAGATCGTTCCGCTGTATGCGGCGTTTTGTATTTAGAATAGGCACATTGCTGAAAATGATTGTGAAACAGTGACAGTGTGAGTATAATGAATGCAGGAAATAAGCGTTTTATTTTGCTTGTAGATGAGCGAGCTGTTGTCAGACTGACAGGCGAAAAGCCGGAGGAGGAACAAATGGGCAGATTAAAGGAACTTCGAAAATATGTGGAGCAGGAATTAAATAAGATGGAAGATGCCGGCAAACGAAACAGCGCTGTCGCGCATCTTTATGGCGTCTCTCTTGCTGCGACAATGATCGCAAGGAAGCGGGGGCTTGATGCGGAACTCTCCTCGATGGCGGCAATGCTCCATGATCTGCATGCATATAAAACAGGATCCTATGATGACCATGCGCACAAAGGAGCGGAGCTTGCAGGGAGGATCCTCAGGGAGCTGAAGTTTGCGGATGAGGCCGAGACGGATATCATCTGCTCTGCGATATACCATCACGATGACAAGCTTGTAACGGACAGCCTGATGGATGAGGTTTTGAAGGATGCGGATGTCATTCATCACTGTATGAATGATTTGTCGAAACCGGTAAAAGAAAAAGAGCAGGCAAGATTTGATAAGCTGTGTGCGGAGTTTGGGATGTGAGTCAGATTGCAGAGTTGATTTGTACAATGGAACTTTTGTCGGAAAAGGCAGATACGATGTTAACGGAAAATTGCACCTTTATGACATCATGGACATAAAAAAGAAACGAGCAACCCTTTCGAATCGTAAGATTTTACCTGGCAAAAAAACCATCACCTGTTTTTTTAAATTTATCTATTGTAGGTTATGCACATCTTTTGATCCGCAGCCATATCCTTCATCAGATCGGTGAAGGGATCGCCGTAGCTCTGGAATGTTGCCGCAGAGAACGGCATGTCGTTTGCTGCCTGAGGCTAGCTGCCGAGGGTGTGGTCCATGTAGTAAACTTTGAATCTACTGTTCTCAATTTCTTACATAGAGAGGTTTTTGGTGAGCTGGTGCACGATGGCAGCCACCATCTCCAGATGGGCCAGTTATTCGGTGCCGATGTCGGTATCGAAATTGTGCATCTTAAAGTTACATAAAATGGCACATCACCGAAATTTTTGAGTGTGCAGTATTTAAAAATCGAGTCGTACCGCTCAAAAAGACTACTTAATAAGAAAAAACGCTCAAAAAGTTATATTGAGAATAGATATGTTTTTGATTATATGCTACAATATAAATAGTAAGGGAAAATATTTTATTGTTATATCAGTGAGGAGAACACTATGGCTATGGCGAGTATTGAAATAAAACTTCCGGCGTTAGTAAAAGATTATATTCTGGAAGAGACAACAGAAGAAATGCGAAATGCACTTTTATTATATCCAAGTATTGTTAATAATACGATATCTCATGGCCGCGCAGCTGAATTATTGGGAATGCATAAAATGGAACTTATTCAATTATACGGCAAATTAGGGATTCCGTATTTGGATATGACAGATGAAGAATTTGAGGAGGAGATCCAGACTGTAAAAAGACTGGAGAAAGTGAGTCATTAGTTTTGTATGAAGAGAAAAAAGCAGATTTGCTTCTGATAGATGAGCATAAAGGCAGAAGTGTAGCCAGAAAAATGGCGGTTGAGCATATCGGTACAGTAGGTATTTTGATGTTGGCTTTTGATGAAAATCTTCTCACAAAAGATGAAGTTTTGGAATCATTAAAAGTGTTGCTTGCGTTTGATATCAGGCTAAGTCGAAAATTGTGCAATAAAGTATTGCATTATGTAGGGATTGAAGATTATTTTTAAGATTTGTAAAGTAATTACAATAGTGTTGCCAATACACTGGATTTTATCATTTGTCAAAGACTTTTGACTCTATAAAGAGAAATTACAGGCGGCGGTTCTCTATTTTAAAGGAAAACCGCCGCCATGTCTGTTTAACATATTTTTCTGCCGTCTGTCTATCGTTTCTTATTTACAGTTACACCCGCAGTTGGAATCAAACTCCGGATTGCAGATATAGAAGTTCTTCGGATCCAGTTTTTCCTGCAACAGCCGCAGCGCTTCACCGAACCTCTGGAAGTGTACCACTTCACGTTGCCGCAAGAAGCGGATCGGATCGCAGACTTCGGGATCTTTGATCAGGCGGAGAATATTATCGTAGGTCGTGCGGGCTTTCTGTTCCGCCGCCATATCCTCGAAGAGATCGGTGATCAGGTCGCCCTTGCTCTGGAACTCGCAGGCATTAAACGGAATACCGCCCGCCGCCTGGGGCCATATACCGATCGTGTGATCCACATAGTAGGCTTTAAAGCCGCTGTTCTCGATCTCTTCCATGGAGAGATTTTTGGTAAGCTGATGCACGATGGCGGCTACCATCTCCAGATGAGCCAGTTCTTCTGTGCCGATGTCGGTCAATACCGCGGCAATTTCAGGGTAGGGAACGCCGTAGCGCTGAGACAGATAGCGCATGGATGCCCCCATTTCTCCATCGGGGCCGCCGTACTGCGAAATGATGACTTCCGCGAGTTTTGCGTTTGGCGTGGTAATATTTACAGGGTATTGCAGCCGTTTTTCATAACTCCACATTTAGCAGGCACCTCCTTCCCAGGGCATGGGCGATGTGGCCCATTTCCATTCATCCATGCAGTTGCCGGGCATATCCTGCCTGATCGGGCCGAATTTGGCAGTGTATTCTTTTGTAATCTGATGCAGCATCCCATTATATCGGTTGAAGTAGGCAATTGCATCTGTGTCAAAAGGATGGGTGTCCAGATATTCGCGCAGTTCCGTTGTGGTGAAATCCAGCACATTGATATCCATCAGCATTCTTCTTTTTTCTGTCATATTCTGATTCATCGCCTGCCTCTCCTTCCCATGAAAGGTTTATCCAGTTCGGGGAAGATCGTTCCTCTGTGGAAGGCTTCTTCCAGATTCTCATAGAGAACAGGGGCCTGCTGCATCGGTACATAGGCCATGGCGATCGGAAAATTCCCCATCATGTCGTTCATAAAAGGTCTCTGTGGTCTTTGCATTTTGTAGTCCTTTCATAATTATTGTTTATGTTCTATTTTATGAAAATTTTTCCGAAAGGTGACTTGTTCCTACATTTTTCGCGGTAAAATCAAACAGCGCCGTCGGGGCAACTCCCGTAAACCATTGCAGATGTGTTGCTGTATGGCGATGCTGTTTTCACAGTATTTTCACAAATTTTTAAATAAGTTGTCACAGATAAAACATATAGTGGTAAAGGCAGGAAAATTGTGGTACTGTAATTATTATGTGCAAATTACTTTCGGGCAGTGCGTACTGGAAGGGAGGATACTTTATTTTGGCAATCGTGGAAGTAAATCATTTAACAAAGAGATACGGAAAACATACAGCGGTGGAAGGTATCTCGTTTACTGTGGAGGATAAACAGATCTACGGGTTCCTGGGGCCCAACGGTGCAGGAAAATCCACCACAATGAATATTATGACAGGATATCTTGCGCCCACAGAGGGGGAGGTGACGATAAACGGATATGATATGATGCGGGAACCGGAGAAGGCAAAGCAGCATATCGGTTATCTGCCGGAAGTGCCGCCGGTATATCCGGATATGACGGTTTTGGAATATTTGAGGTTTGCGGCGGAACTGAAACGTATTCCGAAAACAGAGAGAAATGAGCAGATTCTGAACGTGATGGAACTGACACAGGTGTCGGAAGTGGCGGGAAGACTGATCAAAAATTTATCAAAGGGATACAGGCAGAGAGTCGGGTTAGCCCAGGCCATTCTGGGAGAGCCGGATGTCATTATTCTGGACGAACCCATGGTGGGTCTTGATCCGAGGCAGATCATTGAAATGAGGGATCTGATCAAAGATCTGGGGAAAAGACATACGGTGATATTGAGCTCCCATATTCTGTCGGAAGTAAATGCCGTCTGCGACCGTATTATGATTATATCAGGCGGGAAGCTTATCGCATCCGATTCACCGGAGGGACTGCAGGACCGGATACAGAGTTCCTATGTGCTGGAAGCGACAGTGAAGGCTTCCATGGAGCAGCTGCAGTCTGTGCTTGATACGATGGAGACGGTGGTGCAGATGGAAGGAAAGCAGTCCCACATGTCTGACTGTGTGACCGTTTTAATCAGAACAAAGGACAATGCGGACATTAGAGAAGAGCTCTCCATGAAGCTGTACGAGAACAGGCTTCCCATTATGGGCATGAATTTACAGGAGCATTCCCTGGAAGATATTTTCCTGGAACTGACAGAGAAGGATGAGGAAGTGTCCGGGGCGGAGGAGAAAGCCTGTGGGAAAGTGGACAGGGCAGAAAAGATAGAAGATATAAAGAGCAAAGAAAGCAACGAAGATATGGCTGTCGGAACAGGGAAGGCAGAGGAAGCAGAAAGTAAGGAAAGCGGTGAGACTGTAGCTGCCGGAATAGAGAAGGCAGAAGAAAACAGAAACAGAGAGGAGGAGAACGAGCATGAGGGCGATTTATAAGAGAGAACTGAGGGCCTGTTTTCATTCCTTTATCGGCTGGCTGTTTCTGGCGGTGGTATTGTTTCTGACGGGACTTTATACAACCGTCTATAACCTGATGCAGGGCTCTTCCTATCTGAGTTATACGCTGGAGAGTTCTCTGATCATATTTATCGTGGCGATACCGATTCTGACCATGCGGATCCTGGCGGAAGAGAGGAAGAATAAGACGGATCAGCTGATACTGACTGCTCCGGTCAGCATCTGGAAAATCGTGCTGGGGAAATATCTGGCGTTGGAAACGGTGTTTGCGGTTCCCTGCGCCATACTCTGTCTGTATCCGCTGCTTCTTGGCAGATATGGGAGTATTCCCTATGAGGAGAACTATGTGGCCCTTCTGGGATTTTTCCTCTACGGTTCTGCGGCTGTGGCTATCGGTGTTTTTGTGTCATCCCTGACAGAAAGCCAAGTGATCGCGGCAGTGGTGTCCGTGGTGTTCGTCTTTATCGGATACGTAATGTCGGGTATCTGCAGCATGATCGCGGTGAATGGGAATCTGGTCACAAAGGTTTTAAGCGTCTATGATCTGACTTCGCCTTTTGTGGATCTGTTAAACGGCAGTTTGAAGATAACGGCGATTGCATATTATCTGTCCCTTATTTTTCTGCTGTTGTTTTTCACAACCCAGTCCATTCAGAAAAGGCGCTACAGCGTTTCAGTAAAGCAGTTCAAAAAGGGGGCTTACAGTATCGGTCTGACAGTGGTGACATGCGCTGTGGTGATCGTTGCAAACATACTTCTTGGGCGGATACCGGCGGAATATACGGAATTTGATATGACGAAAGAACGGCTCTACTCCCTGTCGGAAGCATCTTATCAGGTGATAGATAATCTGCAGGAGAAGATTACGATCTATGTGCTTTCGCCGAAGAGTGCGATGAATCAGGATGTGGTTCAGACCTTGGAGCGCTATGAGAACTATTCAAAGCAGGCCATACAGATAGAATATGTGGATATTTCCTCTAATCCGACTTTTGCCGCACAGTATACGGATGCGTCGGTGAATGGCCGTTCGTTGATCGTGGTAAGCGATAAACGCAGCAAATATATTGATGTGAATGATCTGTATCAGACAGAACTGAGTTATGAGACATACGGTTATGAGATGACAGGATATGATGCGGAAGGGCAGATCACCGGCGCGCTGCAGTATGTGACAATGGAGGATATGCCCAAGGTTTATCTGTTGGAAGGACATGACGAAAGGAGCCTGGAGGAAGGATTTCTGTCTGTGTTAGCCAAGCTCAATATAGAATATGAAACGCTGAATCTTCTGACGGTTTCCGAGGTGCCGGCGGATGCCGAGGGGATAATGATCAATGCGCCCGCTGCGGATCTTTCGGCGGATGATACAGCTAAAATCAGACAATATCTGGAGCGTGGAGGAGACGCACTCTTTATCTGCGGGTACAGCCGGGAAGAGCTTCCCAATTATCGGTCTCTGTTGACAGATTATGGTGTGGCATTTGTGGATGGTATGGTGGTAGAACAGGGCATGGACTACTATTATCAGAATATGCTGCATCTGCTGCCGGATGTGATGTACGACGAAATGACGGCTTCCGTCTACGGAAGTTATGTCTTTTCTCCCTATGCAGGCGGTATTGTCATAAATGAGGAGGCGGAAGAACAGGGAGAAGTGCATTATCTGTTAAAAACAACAGAGGATTCTTTTGCCAGAACAAATCCCGACGAAGTGACGGACGGGGAAAAGACAGAGGATGATATCGACGGCCCTTTTGCTCTCGGCGCAAGGGTGACAAAGCAGACAGACGGCGGCGAAAGCACGGTGGTAGTCTATACCTCTGCAGAAATTTTTTCCGAGGCGGCGGACGCCGTTGTGGCCGGAAACAATAAAAAGCTTTTTGAGGATGCGGTGAAACGCTTTGGCGCAGTGGAAAACAATGTCTCCGTCCCGGTGAAAAGCTATTTTGACGGGATTCTGACAGTGCCCGCGGGGGAATTTCTGATGGGAGGACTTTTGCTGGTGGTGGCAGTGCCGCTCAGTTTACTGGTAGTGGGATTTGTGATCTGGCTTCAGAGAAGAAAGCAGTAATATGTGCTGTAAAATATAAGAAAAGGCGGCGGTCTGAGAGGGCGGCCGTTTTTTACTTCATGGGAAATTGCGACAGTGCAGATCATTTCAGGAGAATGCGTTGCTGTCTGGCGACACTATTTTTATGCGCAGGCCCGCAAAAGGAAATTGGGAGCCACAGCGGCATACCGCCTGTGGCGAACGGAGGAGAAAAGCATTCCCCAACTTGATAAAGAGGCCAGATCAACGGGCCAGCCGCCCGGATCATCAGAACCGGGGACTGATAGTCTCCTTCCAGAGCGAGTGCAAGAAGCCCGAGGGTAAATAAGATAAAAATGCCAAGCCCCGCTTCTCTTGCCAGGTCTCTTTGAAAGGGCCGGCGAATCAGTAAGTAAAAGGGAAGGATAACCAGAATAACTGCCAGGAATTTGAAAATATAATGAATCAATGTGAAAATCCTTTTCTATTATCATATAATCTCTGCTGGAATGTATCCTATCATATTTGTGCTGTCTATGGCAAGTGGGCAGCACGACAAACGCATGAGTAAATAAAATGTGAACAAACTGCTCCATTATCCGTTAT
>CAJTPM010000065.1 GCA_910578085.1 uncultured Lachnospiraceae bacterium
AACTATAAATTCCTTGATTTTTTAAGGAAAATCACTTGACAATATAGGGAGGAACTTCCATGATGATATCCACCCGCGGACGTTATGCCCTGCGCGTTATGATCGATCTGACGCAACAGAAAACAGGCGGCTATATCCCCTTAAAGGAGATCGCCGCAAGACAGGAAATATCTGAAAAGTATCTGGAGAGCATTCTAAAACTGCTTGTAAAAGGAAAGATCCTGACCGGCCTGCGCGGCAAGGGCGGCGGCTACCGCTTAACCAGAGCGCCGGAAGAATATACGGTGGCTGACATTCTGGAGCTGACGGAGGAGACGTTAGCTCCTGTGGCCTGCCTGAGCGAAGACGCCGAGCCCTGTCCCAGGGCATCCGACTGCAGAACTCTCGATATGTGGAAAGGGCTTGATAAGCTGGTGCGGGATTACTTTGCCGGTATTACGCTTGCTGATCTGGCGGCAAAAAATGATTCCGTCTGATGTCCCGCCTGACGGCCTGATCACCGCTTTGCGGCTTTTCCCACGGCAGGAAACCATACAAAAAAATCCCTCACCGACAGGACGTCGAAGAGGGATTTTTTTCCATCTCTTTATTCTGCTTTACAGATCTTTCCGCCTCCTAACACCAGATCTCCATCATACAATACTACCGACTGCCCTCTCGTAATGGCTCGCTGCGGCTCGTCGAAAATGACCTTCAGCAGGCCCTCTTTCGTCATTTCAGCCGATGCCGGCTGGGGCGTATGCCGATAGCGGATCTTTGCCTGCACTCTGATTTTTCCCTCCGGCTCCGGAATCGACACCCAGTTAACCTCTCCGGCAAAAAGCGTCTTTTGGAACAGATCCTCATGCGCGCACAGCACCACTTCATTGCTGTCCGGCCTGATTTCTTTCACATACCAGGGAAACGCAGCTGAGATTCCAAGTCCTCTTCTCTGCCCCACCGTATAACAGATGATCCCTTTATGCCTCCCCAATATCTCTCCGTCCTGCGTCACAAAATTTCCTTCCGGCACCGTCCGTCCCGCGTATTCCTCAATAAATTTTTCATAATTCCCGTCCGGCACAAAGCAGATGTCCTGACTGTCCTGCTTGTCTGCATTATAAAAGCCGTACTCCTGCGCCAGCCTGCGCACCTGTTCTTTTGTAAACTCTCCTAACGGAAAACTGACGTGGGAGAGCTGTTCTTCCGTCAGCCGATAGAGCACATAACTCTGATCTTTTGTCCGGTCAAGGGCCATTCTCATCTGCCATCTGCCGCTCTTTTCATCCCTGCTTATCCGCGCGTAATGCCCGGTGACAATTTTTTCGCATCCCAGAAGTTTCGCCCGCTCATACAATTTTTCAAACTTCATATAGCGATTGCAGTCGATGCAGGGGTTGGGCGTCTCCCCTGCAAGATAGCTGTTCACAAACCGGTCCATCACCTGACAGCGAAACTCCTCCGTAAAACGGAAGACATAAAAGGGCATGCCCAGCTTTCTGGCCACCTCCGCAGCGTCATGGGCGTCCTCCGCAGTACAGCAGGTTTTTCCATCTGCTCCCGGGCTGTCTCCGCCTTCTCCCGGCAGGGCAGCCGTACTCCGATCATTGCCCTCCCCCCGCAGATCGCCTTCTCCCGCCGTCTGGCACACCTCCGGCAAATCTCCGCGCTCATGCAGCTTCATCATCGCCCCGATACAGCTGTAGCCTTCTTTTTGCATCAGCGCCGCCGCCACCGAAGAATCCACGCCGCCGCTCATGGCGATCAGCGCCTTTCCCATATTATTTTCCATGCTTCTCATAGTAACCTCCCATTATGTTCAGCCTGCTGCCTGGCGGACCGCATGCCCATCCATACTATAAACGTCTCTGACTTTCATAGTAATTCTCCACGGCCGCCCGCACAGCCTCCTCTGCCAGCACCGAACAGTGCATCTTATGGGCAGGAAGTCCGTCTAATGCCTCCGCCACGGCTTTATTCGTAAGCGCAAGTGCCTCGCTGATTGGTTTCCCCCTGATCATCTCCGTCGCCATGGAACTGCTGGCGATGGCGGAGCCGCAGCCGAAAGTGTTGAAAGACACATCCGTGATGATATCATCCTCCACTTTAATATATATTTTCATGATATCGCCGCACTTTGCGTTGCCCACTTCGCCGATACCGTCAGCGTCCTCCATCTTCCCCAGATTTCTCGGATGTTGAAAATGATCCATCACTTTATCACTGTATAACATGCTCCCTCTCTCCTTTCTCCAATTCCTCCCAGACCGGGGAGATACTGCGCAGATACTCCACCACCGCCGCGATCTCCGTTATCATATATGCCACCTCTTCCATGGTGTTTTCCGCAGACAGCGTCAGTCTCAGGGAACCGTGGGCCACCTCGTGGGGCAGTCCTATCGCCAGCAGCACGTGGCTGGGATCCAGAGAGCCGGAAGTACAGGCGGAACCGGAGGAGGCCCCAATTCCCTTTGCGTCCAACAGAAGCAGAAGCGACTCCCCTTCGATCCCTTCAAAACAAAAATTCACATTCCCGGGCAGCCTCCTTGCAGCATCGCCATTCAATCTGGCGTGGGGAATCTCTGACAACCCTGCGATCAACGCATCCCGCATTTTTCTCTCCCGTACACCGTTTTCCTCCATCTTTTTGGCCGCCAGCGCAAACGCTTTTGCCATCCCCGCAATACCCGGAATATTTTCCGTTCCGCCACGCCTGCCCCTCTCCTGAGCGCCTCCTTCGATCAGAGGATACACCGGCATACCCTTCCGCACATATAACGCGCCCACGCCCTTCGGCCCGCAGAATTTGTGCGCCGAAAGCGCCAGCATGTCGATGTTCATCTCTTTCACATCGATCCTTACATGCCCTGCCGCCTGCACCGCATCGCTGTGAAAGATGATCCCGGCTTCCCTGCAAAACGCCCCGATCTCCGAAATGGGCTGAATCGTTCCGATCTCATTGTTGGCAAACATCACGCTGACAAGTGCCGTATCTTCCCTGACCGCCGCTCTCAGATCCTCCATTTGTACAATACCGTCCTCATGCACCGGCAGAAGCGTCACCAGGAACCCTTCCGCCTCCAGTTTTTTTAACGTGTGAAGTACCGCATGGTGCTCAAAAGCTGTGGAAATCAGGTGCATTTTCCCGTTCTTCTTTCCCCACAGCGCCGCTGAACGGATCGCCTGGTTATCCGCCTCGCTTCCCCCGGAAGTAAAAATGATCTCTGAAGGTTCTGCCCCAAGAATACGGGCTATGCTCTCTCTGTCCTTTGCAAGCTGCTCCGCTGCCTGTTGCCCCAGGCTGTGAATGCTGGAGGGATTTCCATAAATATTCTTCATACACTCTGCCATGGTATCGATCACGGCTTTCGACATCTTTGTCGTCGCCGCATTATCCGCATATATCTGCATAAAAATCCTCCTTCCTGTACAGATATATATTAAACCAATTTTCCTACCATTTCAATAGGTTTTTAATCGAATTTTCTTCATGGCAGCACCAACATGACAATCACTTTATTTCCGATCCCTTTCATGTTCATCCCCTGTATGCTTCTTTCAGCACCTCATTCACCATTTCATAGGAAATATCAAAGTCAATACTCCCCGCTGCGTAGGGTGCAATCTCATAAACATTGGAAATAAAACGGATCTCGTTTTCGGTAAAGTACCACTCGGCCCCCTCCATCTTACCCTCCAATATTTCCTGCAGGCCTTCCGCCGAAAGCATCTCCTCATCAAAGAGAACTCCCCGCGCCTTTAAGTCTTCGCACTGCCGCAGCATCTCCTGTACACAGATCTCCTGAAACGCGGCTCTGTCCTGGGCAACATCGTCTATCGTCAGAACTTTCCCCGTAGTCCCGTCAAAATTCACGCCATATATCATATATTGTCCGTGGGCGCCTCCTTCATATGAATCCCACATTGCAGAGAAAGACAATACCCTGCCGTCATTGCGCTCCACCGTATACCAGTTTTCCTCGCTGTAGGAAACACTGCCGTCCACGACAGGATTTTCACGCGCCATCTCAAGCGTCTCTTCCAGTTCCAGCCTCTCCTCAAATTCCTCTTTTCTTCTGGCAAACTCAGCCATGACCGCCTGGCTTGCCGCTTCATTCCCTTCAAAAGAAACTGTCACATCATCATAATTGGTTATCAGAAGTATCCTGTCTCCATCTTTATACTCTTTCTTATCTGTCTCGATCGACACCTGCACAGGGCTGTTGCTGACTGTTTCAAAGATTCCTCCTTCTTCCAATGCCTCCCCGCCTTCCTCCTCAGGCTGCTGCACCTGTTCCGACACATTCGGCTCTTCCCCCTCCGCTTCCGTCTTTTCCGGCCGTGTCTGTGGCGTTATGTCCTCCTGTTCCACTCTTTGTATCTCGTCTTCTGTCGCTGCGCAGGCTGTCAGCAGCATCGCCATAGCCGCCGCATAGAGCGCCGTTTTCCATCTCTTTCTCATATTCAGTCCTTTCCTCCCATCTCGTAGAGATTCAAAAAAGGTAATGGTTTTCACCAGGATCTTTTTCATTGTATTTTACCATTTTTTCTTCTGAATTATGTAGTCTCTCTATTTTCTTTTCCTCAAAATCTTATAAAATCAGACATTTTTTGTCAACAACAATGCTCTTTTTATTTTCTTTTGTTTTCCTTTATATTTTCTTTATAAAATAAAATATTCTTTTATAAACCTGCCACACTTTTGACACATTTTTCTTTTATGATAGAAACATAGAGCAGGGCAAAAACCTACCGATACTACCCCACCTTCTTAAATGAAGATTTCGGAATGGTTCCTGCATCTATTACACTTTTCATATCTCCCCCTTGTTTTAAAAGCAAATAAAACGCCCCGGCGAGTGAGCTGGGGCGTTTTATTTATCTTCCCTATCGGTTCCTCTTATCCATCACCTTCGATATCGCCGTCCCGGTATACTGCATAATCTGCACAAGCAGCACAAGCAGCACCACCGTGATCATCATCATACCCACCTGATAACGGTGATACCCATAGCGGATTGCCACATCACCCAGGCCGCCGCCGCCTACCGCGCCGGACATGGCTGAATAGCCGAGGATCGTTGCCAGCGCAATGGTCGCATTCACGATCAGGGAAACTCTGGCCTCCGCCAGAAGCACCTTCCACACGATATGCCAGGTGCCCGCCCCCATACTCTGAGCCGCTTCGATCACGCCCCTGTCCACCTCCAGCAGCGAAGACTCCACAAGTCTTGCAATGAAAGGCGCCGCCGCGATGGTTAACGGCACGATGGTCGCCGTAGGGCCATAGCTTTTCCCCACGATCCATTTTGTGACAGGCATCAGCATAATGAGCAGAATGATAAACGGTACGCTCCTGACAATATTGGCAACAAAGTCCAGTACTTTATAGATGATCGGGTGCGGCCTTAAACCGTCCTTCGCGGTCAGCACCAGGGCGATCCCCATGGGCAGCCCGATCAGATAGGCCAGGGCCGTTGAGGAAAGCGTCATATAGATCGTGATCCATGCCTCTTTAGCCAGCATGAGAATCATCTGATTATCCAACATAGTCCTGTAACACCTCCACTTCCAGTCTTCTCTCCCGCAGATAAGCGATCATGCGGTTTGCCACGATCTCATCCTCCGGCAGCTGTAATATCATCTGCCCGTGGGCGATACCGCCGATATCCTTGGTATCCGCAAGCAGGATATTGGCCGGCGCCTTGCACTCTAAAATCATATTGCCGATCACCGGCTCGAAGGATGAATTTTCCGAAAAGACAATGCGGATACACTTCCTGCCGTGCATCAGGCTGTAGTCCTTGCCGCCGCTCTGGTAAATCAGCTTCCTGGCCGCCTCCGTCTTCGGGTGGGAAAATACCTCCTCCACTCTGCCTGTCTCCGCCAGCGCCCCCTGGTCGATAATGGCCACATGGGTACAGATCTCCTGCACCACCGCCATCTCATGGGTGATGATAACCATCGTAATGCCGAACCTCTCATTGATATCCTTCAGAAGCGCCAGAATCGACTTCGTCGTCGTCGGATCCAGGGCACTGGTAGCCTCGTCGCACAGCAGGATCTTCGGTTCCATGGCAAGGGCCCTGGCGATAGCCACACGCTGTTTCTGACCGCCGGAGAGCTGTGACGGATAGGCCTTCGCCTTCTCCTCCAGATCCACGATCTTTAACAATTCTGCCGCCTTCTGCCTGGCTTCTCTCTTTGATACGCCAGCGATCTCCAGCGGAAAACAGACGTTGTCAAGCACCGTCCGCTGCATCAGCAGATTAAAATGCTGAAAGATCATGGCGATCTTTGTCCGCAGCGCGCGCAGCTCCTTCTCTTTCATTGCGGACAGATCATGCTGTTCGATACAGACCGTTCCGGTCGTGGGCCGTTCCAGAAAGTTTAAGCATCGTACAAGGGTACTTTTTCCTGCGCCGCTCATACCGATGATGCCGTATATTTCTCCTTTATGAATCTCCAGATTAACATGATCAAGGGCATTCACTACTCCCTCATTCGTGGTGAATGTCTTGCTCACGTCCTTTACTGAAATCATTACCTGTTCGTACATTTTTTTCCCCGTCATTCTGCCTGTTTCAGGTCATTACAAAAAGCGTTATTTGTTTTATTTCGCGTCTTTATTCATCGGGCGCACAAGAAATACGCTGAGTAACAGTGCGATGATATAGAGCGCCAGTGTAAAGTAGAGCACGTTCTGATATCCCACCGGATTGATGCTGTTACCATGGGAATCCGTTATAAATTCCCCTGTACTGTTTACGATCAGATTCGCGATCTGGTTGCCCGTCAGTCCCGCAAAAGCCCAGGCAGATAAGGTCACGCCGTGGAGCGCGCTGATGCTGCCCATACCGTAATGGTCGGACAGAAGTGTCGGCACATTGGAGAAACCGCCGCCGTAACCCGCATTGACAACAAAGATCAGCCCCAGAACAAGCACCACAAACAGCATATTGCCCTGGCCGTTCCTGATACCACCGGTCACCATCACCAGGCCGGTGAAGACGATGGAGAGTATGAAGATCAGCTTGTAAATCGTATTTCTGTCTTTCATCGTATCCGCCCACGCGGAGAAGCCAAGACGGCCGCCTGCATTAAAGATGGCGGAAACGGTGGAGATCACACCCACCACGCCGGTAAGACCGATACATTTCACGATCATCTTCTCCTGGGAGATCAGTGCAAGGCCGCAGGTGATATTGATGTAAAACATCAGCCAGATACCGATATAGTTGGCAACGGGCCTGGTTTTGATCACAGCGAGGATCCCCTGTCCCTTCTCTTTCTTCTGCGGTTCATGCCAGCCCTCAGGTTTTTTCAGAAGGAGGTGTCCCACAAACATCATGACAAAGTAAACGCAGGCCAGAATTAAAAACATCTTGTAGATGCCGCCCTCTCCAAGATTATCAAGCATTGCCTGCATGATCGGGCTGGCGATCGCTTTCGCCGCGCCGAAACCTGCCACGGCAAGACCGGTGGCAAGACCTTTTCTGTCCTCAAACCACAACATTAATGTCTTTACCGGCGACAGATAGCCTGTTCCGAGGCCGATGCCCATGATGAAGCCGTAACAGATATAGATGCCGATCAGCGCCAGCACACTGCCCTGATTTTTTCCGCCGTACCAGATAAAAAATCCCGTGCCCGCCATACCTGCCGCAAAGCATACCGCAGCGATCAGGGAAGACTTATGAATGTCCTTTTCCACCACATTTCCCAGAAATGCCGCGGACATGCCGAGGAAGAAGATGGCAAAGCTGAATGCCCATTCCGTCGCCCCTTTGGTAAAACCAATATAATCCGCGATCTCCTGGCTGAAGATAGACCAGCAGTAAACCGTACCGATGCTGCAATGGAGCAAAAGAGCCGGAATCGCAGCGCTTACCCATTTGTTCTGATTCTTTTTCATTGTTTTAAGTATCCTTTCCCTTTTTCTTTCCTTGTAACGCTTCATAAAATTCATAAAAATTTTATAATCCGAATTTATTCTACTCTACCTTTACAAAAAATTCAAGGTGTGACGTACGAAAATGCTGTTTTGGGGTTTGTGAGACCGTTCAGCCCCTGCGGCAGTCCATCGGGCGGGAGCTTAGATATTGCCTGAGCAGCCCCCAGAATCGTTTACAGAGTAATTCTATTCGCACGACAGTTTGAAGACTGAACTGTTATCTCCCCCAGCGGTTTTGCACTTCAGGCTATACAAAATACTCTAAATTTGATATACTGAACTTTATTAAAACAGCATTTACCATCTAAATTATACAAATCACAAAGACGGGGTATTATTATGAGCAGGAAAAAGGTTGTTGTTTCTCTTGGACACAAAGCGCTTGGCAGTACGACTTCGGAACAGCTGGACGCCGTAAAGGTTACGGCGAAAGCGTTGGCCGATCTGGTGGAGGCAGACTGCCAGCTTACGATCACGCACAGTAATGGGCCGCAGGTCAGCATGATTCACAAGGCCATGACGGAGCTGCGCCGGGTATATATCGACTATACGCCGGCTCCCATGAGTGTCTGCTCCGCCATGAGCCAGGGCTATGTGGGCTATGATATCCAGAACGCCCTCCGCTCGGAACTTTTAAGCAGGGGTATTTCCAGGCCTGTCAGCACCATTTTAACCCAGGTTACGGTGGATCCCTACGATGAGGCTTTTTATGCTCCCACCAAAAAAATCGGGCGTTATATGTCCAGAGATGACGCGGATATAGAGATCAAAAAGGGAAACTATGTGGCGGAAGAACCCGGGAAAGGCTTTTTGCGCGTGGTTGCCGCACCGAAACCCATCGATATCGTAGAGATCGATGCCATCAGAGCCCTTGTGGACGCTGATCAGGTGGTCATCGCCTGCGGCGGCGGCGGCATTCCTGTGATCGAACAGAATCACAATTTGAAAGGCGCTTCCGCTGTCATTGAAAAGGATGCCATCGCCGGAAAGCTGGCGGCAGAATTGAAGGCCGACGTACTGCTTATCCTGACCGGGGTGCCCGCCGTATACACTGGTTTCCACACAAAAGATCAGATGCCTGTGGCGAAAATGAACATGGAGGAAGCCAAAGCCTATGTCAGCGCAGGAGAATTTGAGGCGACTACGATGCTGCCCAAGATCGAGGCCGCCATCTCCTATCTGGAGGCCAATCCGGAAGGCCGGGTGATCATCACATCCATGGATGTGGTGAAAGATGCGATCCGCGGGAAAGCCGGGACAGTGATCGTGGCGTAGCAAACAGTCTTATGCTAACCAACGCCCGTCCGCTTCGCGGATAGTCTTATGCTAACCAACGCCCGTCCGCTTCGCGGATAGTCTTATGCTAACCAACGTCTGTCCGCTTCGCGGACAGTCTTATGGTAGTCAATCGGGCAGAGAAGAAAACTTCCCTGCCCGTTATATTTCAGAATATTTCACCTCAGTTTTTGCACTGCTGAATCATCCTGCCTGTATCCTCCCGGCGGCGCTCTGTTAACGTTTTAACCCCACTCATCGAACACAGTGAACAGCGCCCCGATGATAATGCAAAAATCCGACACATTGAAAATCAGATTCCGAATCCTCTTTACAGGGACATTAAATCGGAAATAATCCACCACATATCCCCGCTTTAAGCGGTCATAGGTATTGCTGAACGCGCCGCCGAGCAAAAACGACAGGCCCGTTTTCAGCATGCCTCTCCCAGCCAGTCCGAAACTGCCAAGAAATAGTACCGCCGCCGCAGCCGTCAGCACCAGGGAGATCCATTTTACGATCTCCGGCCTCTTTTCTCCGGTATTTAACGCCGCCCCCCGGTTATGGTATTTCGTCAGAATAACTGTATCATGCAACACCTTTTTGCTGCCGCCTTCCGGTATATTTTTTTCCACATGATTTTTCCAGAAAAATTCTCCGATGAAAATGGTAAGTATCGTTAAAATGTACCGCATTCTCTCCATAAACCCCTACTATATTATCATAAAACTCTTTTCGCCGCAGGATTGCCTGTGTTCAGATAAATCAGCCGGCTTCTATTCCGCTCTCTGCATTGCCTCTTCAAAGTCTTTCGTCCCCGCAAAGATCTCATGCTTATAGGGATTCTTTTTCTGTTCCACGGAACGTTTGATAATCACGGAGAGGCAGACGATGTTGATCACTAACGCCATAAAGGAAATGACGCCCTGAGGCACGGTATTCGCCTGAATGCCCGCCATCTGCTCCGCCGTATAGCTCGTCAGATCAAGCCCGGTGACCGCCCCTGTATTCTCATACAGCGTGGGCAGAACGGAAAATCTGGTTCCGATCTGGAATAACGGAAATACCTGCGCAAACATGCACCAGGTAGCTAACGTGTTGGCACGGTTCTGGATCCAGCCGCCCTTGTTCCAGAAAGCGTTGGCAAAGGTAGGCGCCAGTAGCAGGGCCACACCGCAATACCAGGTATGCGTCGGCAGATTATTGTATGTATAAGCAAAGTTCCACACATCGTAAGCCAGAATATACCAGACTGTCATATCCGGCCAGAGCATATCCGATTTATTCTTGTCCTTGGAAGAATAGATCCCCCACCAGCCGGTCATACAGAAGATATTGATGATCCCGGCGATACCGTTTAACCAGTTCCACCACCCGCCGTTTAGCCATACTTTTTCGTTGGAAAACCACCAGCCGCCCACTGAGGCCGCTCCTCTGACCGCCGATTCAAAGTCGGAACCCACCGCGATCAGAATATTGATCGCAACGATCACAAAGGGAAACACCTTAAACCACTCTTTCCCGCCGATACCCTTCTTATATTTTATGAGCATGAAGCCAATACAGCCTGCCACCGCGGCATAGAGTTTCGCATAGTGGAACCATCCGTTCATGTAGCCGTAAGTCTGATTGTTAAGCGCCCAGGCAGCGCCTGATCTCGCCCCGATCTGGATCGCGATAAAGTAGGCTGTCAGGGCGCCGAGTATCACTCCGAAAAAGAGAATCCCCCCGAACTTTGTACGGCGCTCGATCTCATTCGTGATCACAAGTCCCGCAAATACCAAAGCCAGCCCTAAAAGCTGATACATGGCGTTATCGCCGTAAATCTGAAATAACATTGTTTTCTCCCTCCTCATAGGTTTACAGATGTGAGCAGCTGCCACACATTATTATTTTTTTATTATATAATTTTCATCGGTGTTTTACAATCCCTACTGCCGCTGTAATTGTTCTGCTGCCATAATATATTATGCCAGCCAACAGCTGCCCTCTTCGCGGGCCACTATATACTAACCAACGGCTGCACGGTCTGTGCAAAACAAAAAAGCCGCAGACAGAATAAGGATGCCGCTTCATCCTCTGACAAAACGGCATCCTTTTCGTTTTAATGATATGTAATTTCCGTACACTTCGCTTTTGACACAGCAAAGATTTCTACCCGAAAAGAAGCCGTCACTGCAGGTACCTTTTTGCTTCCTCTTCCCTTATCCGGTACTGATTGCAAATCTGAGTAATAATTTCCTGTTCCGGTATATTCACATTCCGCAATATATGCACTGTGCCCTTTATTGCTTCCTCCTGCATACCTGCAATCATCTCCTTCTGGCTTTCAATTGTTTCCTGCTGAGTTTCTATTGTCTCTCTCTGAGCATTGATCTCCTCCTGCTGGGCATCGATCTCCTCCTGCTGGGCATCGATCCGCTCCTGCTGCTCATCCATCATATACTGCACCGTATTCCTGTCAAGCTCATACAATTCCTTCGAGAACATCTCCATCACCCTTTCTGTATTCCGGCAGATCTCATAGCCCTCCTCATAGATCTGACGAAATTCCGGATACTTTTCTATCAATGCTATGATCTTTTCCGGTTCATCACACACAAGTAACGTCAGCCACGCATCCCGCCTCTCTATGACATTTCTATTGTGCTGGTATTTCACAAAGATGTCAAGCGGAATCAGCACATATTTCTGCAGAAGTTCCAGTTTTAAGCCCGTATCCGACGTCTGTTCAAAGAAATGACAATACTTTTCAGGATATTTATGGAACTCCTTCGGGCTCCTTTCAAACAATACTACTGTATATACATTCTTTATATCACGATAGCTGAACTTCTTTTTCTTTTCCCCCCGTACTCTCTTATACTGCCGGAGCAGCAGATCCGCCGAATAGCATGCGCACCTCTGCCCGGGAAACAGATACCCGATCTTCTGCATCTCCACATTCGCGATGCTCCCATCCTCCAATTCCACCACGATATCCGTAATCAGTAACGACGTCTCATCCGCGATCCGCGTGGAATCCCCCGGCAGGACCTTCAGCACTTTAACTCTCTCCCCCAGCAGGCAGGAGAGAAAATCATTAAACCGCTCCGGCACATACTCCGGATTCAGAATTTCCTTAAAGAAGCCGTCATATAAAAATTTCAGTCCCCTCACACCGGTACAGATATCCAGGAATTCTTCCTGCTGCTCCTTCTCCCAGCCCGCAAACATTTCCCGGAGCATCTCATTTTTCGCGATCTCCGCCAGTAACTCCTCCCTTTCCCGAATCATCGGAAAATATTCCTTCAATTTTGCTGCCATAAACAATCCTCCTCTGTAAATAAAATTGTTTAAAA
>CAJTPM010000066.1 GCA_910578085.1 uncultured Lachnospiraceae bacterium
TAACTATAAATTCCTTGATTTTTTAAGGAAAATCACTTGACAATATAGGGAGGAATTATTTGAAAAAAGAAACTTTCAAAATCACTTTTTTCTGTTTCTGAAACAAATTCTCCATCTTTCGATAATTTAAAGTTTTCAAATACTTTCTTTCCTTTGATTTTCCAACCTCTATCAAACTTATATATATGATTGTCCTTTCCATCATCTAAAAGTAACTCAATACTAACTTCTGCCTCACCATTTTGAAGCTTCTCATTTGTATTTATAATTTTTACTATTTCCTCATAATATTTCGAATTATTAGCTTCATATCCATATGCAACACATCCATACAAACAGATTTTAATAGCACTGAAAAGAGTTGTCTTTCCTGCACCATTTTTCCCCCCTATTAGTACCATTCTCTTTGTTTTATCACTAATATCAAAATTAATTACATTCTCGCCAATATAGGGGCCTATATTTTTTATTTTTATAGTTTTAATTTTCATTGTTAATTACTCCTTCGATAGCACCATAATGCAGCCATCCCTGATTAATAATCTGATCAAATGATTTTTGCATTTTATTACTTCTTGTAATATGCTTGTTCATATCAACAGATACAATGAGCTTTGTTATCAATTCTACAGGAATATTATGCTTATCAGAAACTTCTCTTATCACTGTAATTGCTTCATTATCAAATCGAGGTACTTTATATTCATCCCAAGGCAATTTCTTTCCTTTTACTTTAAAATAAGTATCTACTAAAGTCCTACAAGTAAGATCTCCTTCTTCATCCCACATTTTATCAATTACCTTTAGTTCTACCTCAGTTATCAATTCTAGTCCTGTCTCGTTTTCTAATTCCAATAATTCTTCAAGGATTATCTGTCTAGCTTCTAAAGTAAATGGTCCCATTCCAAAACTCCCATCTGACTTTTTATATACAGAACCATTTCTGCGTTTGGTATCCCTCAATCCTCTATCCTCTCTCATTTCCAATAATCTATTTCTAAAATTTCTAAGTAATGTAAGCATTTCTACTTCTTTTTTATCCTTAGAATTGTTAATAAAATTTTGAAGCGATTTATCCTCCTTAACCATTGTGCAGCACCAACAGCCAAAACGCGAATTACCCGTTACAGGAATTTTGTCTCTATCAATTTCACCTAAGACACTTTTTTCTTCTCCTAAATTCTCCCCCTGATATAAATTAAAAAGATATTTCATATCAGATCCCCAGGGACTTTTACAATCCCCTTTTAATAAGAATTCCCAAACCAATTCATTAGGGATCTCTGTAATAGGATTATATACATACGCATTGGCTATATCGTTATGCATATTTAATAGTTTGCCCTCAATTTCACGAGCACTTATTGTTTTTAAGCGACTAAGGCTCTCTCCTTTTCTAACACCAAGCAAAATGATAATTTCTCCGCTCTCTTTTATTCTTTCATTAACAAACTTGTTCATAGGATTAATCTTCAAACGTTCGGTACACCACCTAAATCCAGGAGGTTCAGGTGTCGGGTATCCTAGCCCTATTACCCTACTCCAAAATGTCTGTTCAGCTTCTGGATATATAATTTCTGCTTGCATATTTATATTATCTCTTTTTGCGGCCTTGTTAATACTATCGGAAGAAGAATGCATATAATTCTTTACAATGGGATTTTCGACCATAGTATCGGATGTTATTACATATACCTTTTTGTTTAATACACCTCCTGCATCTCTTAATCGTTTCATAGCCTCATATACGAGACTCACTAATAAAGTGGAGTCTTTCCCGCCACTATATCCGATAAGCCAAGGGCGTGTATCATGATTATACACAATCATTATTTCTTTAATTATATCTTCAAACGCCTGAAATTTACCATTGTATACCATTTATATCTCATCCTTTCATAATCAATTCTTTCTTTCGTTCTTCGTCACCAATAGGCAATGAAAGAAGTCTTTTTATCTGAACATAAGTTAGAAATATTCCTTGTTCATTTCTATTAATCTTTCCATTAGGTTTTATTGCCCTATTCATCCAGCACTCTTCATTATTTCTTAACCAATCAATCTTCCTAAGTCCAGCTAATGCTAAATCGACATTTATTTCGGGATGTTGACAAATATATTCACACAATCTACCTAATGCAAGAATGATTAATCCTTGAGTTGTAATATAATCTTCTCGCAAACTCTTTTTGCTTAATTCTCCTTTGTTCATTTCATTCCATTCTTTCATATTAACTACTACATTTTTCCAAAAATTAAGTATAAAAGTTTCTGCCTTATTATCATCTCCTATAATTTTCACAATCCTTTTATTCGCTGTGTAAAATGTATTTAGTGTAAATAAATTAGACGAAAATTTGCTTAAGTTATCCTTTTCCTTATCTGTATATTTTCTCAAAAAATCAATTGAGTTAACTATATTTTTTGTAATAATCGCTACTCTATCTTTTGATTCATACAACGTATTTAAAGATTTAGAAGTTGTCACTGCATGCTTATTCAAATCCGTAAACATTTGTTGACTCGCAACCAACCCTTTATCCTGGTATATTACAATAGATATTGTTTCGCTCTTTAATGTTTCATCTTCTGCAATTGCTGCTTCAATCGCCGCCTTTCGGTGTTGCCCATCATTGATTAAAAAAGAGGCATCCATATCGATTTCAAGCAATCCTGTGTTTGAATCAGTACAGGACTGTACAAAGTTCATATTACCATCCACAGAAGCAGCAAGTGCAGAAAAGACATAGGATTCCCTATTATCTAAAATATAGTCTCTTATTTCAGGAATCCTTAACTCATTTAGCTTTCGCTGTGCTCTATGCTCTGGTGCAACATCATTATTGTCACTGGAAAATATTCTTCCTAATAACCCCAACGGAACCATGCATATATAATATACCTTACCTGCCTGTATACCTTTAACTGCCGGAAACTGATACTTTAACATGTTCTATCTCCATTACTCTATTTTTACATATACTTAAGTATATACGTAAGTAGCATCCATGTCAATCAATTCATACACCACTTATCAAGACTCCGACCATGTTGATATAATTCCAAATTTTGGTTATATAAATTTTACTAATGCTCCTATCAACAAATAAGCAAGTATAAAATAAATTCTAGTTGAGGTTGGAAAAATGCAAAAATTACCATGATAAGTTGAAATGTTCTAATCCGGCTAAAGACTCAGCAGTGAATCCCCTCGCACCAGAAAACCCCTTACCAAGGCGAAAAGGGCGATATCTGCACCGGATCCGAATGCAAGATGGAAGTCCGCTGCCCCATCGAAAAGATAGACGAGGCGATGTGGCTCATCCAAAAGATACATCCCTACAAGGAACCGTTGATCAACATAGTTCCCCTGTGTACCTTTTGATTTTTTTAACTTAAATGCTCCTCATTACTGCGAATCACTTCCCTGTACCAGTCAAAGCTCTGTTTCTTCATCCTCTTCATCGTACCGTTCCCATCGCCATCCATATAAATGAATCCGTACCTCTTCGGCATCTGCGACGTGGACGCGCTGACGCTGTCGATGCAGCCCCACGGTGTAAAGCCGAACAGCTCCACGCCGTCCTCGACCGCTTCTCTCATCTGAAGTATATGATCCCTCAAATACTCGATCCGGTAAGTATCCCTGATGCTGCCGTCCTCTTCGACGACATCCTTTGCGCCCAGACCGTTCTCCTCAATAAATAACGGCTTCTGCTAACGGTCATAGAGCTGATTCAGGGCAATGCGCAGTTCCTTTGCATCGATCTGCCAGCCCCATTCGCTGGTCTCCAGATACAGGTTTTTCACGCCCTTTATCAGCAGATTTCCGCTTACCCTGTCATAATTTTCCGGGTGGGCGCTGGCTGCTGTGGACATGTAGTAACTGAAGGACACATAATCTGCGGGATAACTTCTCAGGATTTCCTCATCGCCGGCTTCCGTCCTTAACTCCACGCCCAGTTCCTTAAACCATCTGGCCGTGTAAGCCGAGTAATATCCTCTCACCTGCACATCGCTGAAAAACAGCGTTTCGCGCTGCAGCTCCAGAGTTTTCAGCACATCATCTGGATTACAGCTGTAGGGGATCGGCATCTGGTAGCTGATCATACAGCCCATCTGGGCCCCCGGTATCATCTCATGGCACAGCTTTGTGGTAAGATCCCCTGCCACAAACTGGTGGTGAGCCGCCTGAAATTCGTCCTGTGCCAGATAATCGTTACCTTCCTCGATGATCCCCGCACTTATAAACGGGTGTCTGATAATACTGTTGATCTCGTTAAAGCTCATCCAGTATTTTACTTTCTTTCCGCATCGCTCAAACAAACATCTGGTTCTCAAAAATTCTTCCTGGCAAAATAATTGCAGACACAATTGATAACTTCTGCCACTTTCCATCGCTTTATTTTTAATCTTACAAGCACCGAACTCGCCATGTCACGCATTTAGCATTATCTCCATCAATTCGCTAACCTTCTTATATACTCTCATTTCCTTTGCATACTTTGACAAATTGCCCAAATTTTTTTATCATCTGCGACATATGCATTTACTGCCTTATTAAACATTTCATTATCCGTTTTAGTTTTATATAACAAATCAACAACATTTTTTTTAATTATTTTCATAAAAATTATATTATTAGAACAACTACCCTTTGACTATTATAAAACAAAAGGGATACCGGAAGTCTCCTTCCTAGTACCCCTGCTCTCTCAAAAAGTGTAAAAACCGCTCTACACCGCCGCCTGATTTTTCCACCCTCTCCGGCCTTTCTCCTCCCACATCAGAAACATCGAAAAAATCCCCTCCCTTTGTCTTCTCCGTTATCATAAAGCTGTCGCTCCCGTAGATTCCTTCTTCCGCCCCCACAAATTCATCTCCCCAAAAGGCACAATCTTCCTCCCTAAGTTCCGCTCCCTTTCTTTCCTCTTCCTCCGTTCTCTGCTCTACTCCCTTCCTCTCTTCTCCTGATCTCTGCTCCTCTTCCTTCCTCTCTTCTTCTCCTGTTCTCTGCTCTTCTCCTTTCTTCCCCTCTTCTTCCTTCCTCATCTCTCCGGATTCTTCTTTCACCCACAGATCTTCCCGTATCTTCTCAAATATGACATCCACATTATCGCTCTTGGAGCTGATCCCCACTTCCAGATACTTGGCATCACAGGTGGGTTTCACCTCCAGCCCATACTCCCTGCCGATACAGACCGCAATCTCCATCAGCCCTTTCAGCCCTTCCGTCATCCCATGCCGCCTGAAACTTTCCCTTAACATCTCCAGCTCATTTTCCTGCATGAACAGATTATCTCCCCGCAGCGCTTCCGGCATCAGATCAATCTTGCAGTAATTCGGCCTGCTGAACACGATATCCGTATCAAAATCATACTGTTTTTTTAGTGTTATATGTATCTCAAAACAGATCCGGTGAATCTTTTCAAGACACGCTGCATCCGGCAGCATATCCCGGAACACATAAGGGTTCCCGTCCCGGAACGCATAGTTGAACGCCCCCCTGCCCAGTCCGAGATACAGATGATCCAGTTCCTCCGCCGTAAAATACCTGCCGATCTCTCCGCCCGCTATATTTTCCATCGTAGTCCCGCTGACGATCACCAGTTTGATTCCCTGCTTCAATAACGGCTTCATGGCCGCCACCGCCTCTTCCACAGGCGCCTTCCGGGACAACACCGCCGTACCGTCCCAATCAAAAAATATTGCTCTGTATTTCTTATCGTTCTTCATTGTCATTTCCTCCCACCTTCACTTCCTCTCATGCAACTTCATGCCATCCCACATTTTCCCACCTTATTCCGTCTTCCTTCCACTTCGCCCCATTCCTGCTTTCTTTCCTCCCATCCTGTCCCACGTCTTCTCCCCCTATCCCATATCTTCCCACCTTATCCTATCCTCCTTCCACTTCATCCTATCCCTGCTTTCCTTCCTCCCACCCCGTTCCGTCTTCCTTCCACTCCATCCCCACTTTCCCTTCCCTCATCACTACACCATTTTTCTACTCTTCCTCTTACAATCGCTCCATCCTTATCTCACATTTTCCTTCCACTTCCACCTCCTCCCCATACACCCATATCCTTACCTTCTCTCCTTCCGCCAGCGAAAACACCGCTTTTTCCTTCGTCACAGTCACTTCCAGCACACTCCCCCTGTACCGCACTCTGAAAGAATACTCCTCCCACTTCTCCGGTATGCCGGGCTCAAAGCTGAGTCTCCCGCCCTGACAGCGCATCCCGCCGAATCCGCTCACCACCGTCTGCCAGGTCCCCGCCATATTGGCGGCATGGATCCCCGCATAAAAATTATTGTGATGATCATCCAGATCCATCCGCGCCGACTGCATAAAGTAATCGTAAGCCTCCTCCACCCTGCCGATGCTGCAGGCTACGATCCCGAAAATACAGGTGGAAAGCGACGAGTGATGTAACGTCACCTCCTGATAAAAATCATAGTTTCTCTGTATCTCTTCCTTCGAAAACAGATCACTGTGCAAATACAGTCCCAGAACAGCATCCGCCTGTTTGGACATCCGGTGCCTCATGATAAAAAGCGGATGATAATTCTCATAGAGCCACGCCCTTTTTTCTGCCGGTATCCTCGACTCATCCCAGGGCTTTCTCATCATAAAACCGTCATCTAACGGATAGATGCCCCGTTTCTCCTCATAAGGCAGATACATCTTTTCCGCGATCTCCTCCCAGAGTGTCAGCTCCTCCTCCTGAAAATCCAGCTTCTCCTTCCACTTCTCATAGGCCGCAGGCTCCTTCTCTTTAAGCCACCGCACAGCCCGGGCCGCATCCCGCAGATGCTCCCTGGCCATCAGGTTTGTGTAGAAATTATTATCCGTCAGCACATTATACTCATCCGGCCCGGTCACACAGCAGATACAGTATCTGCCTCCCTTACATTCCGCAAAACTCCCCACATCCGCCCAGATCCTGGCTGTCTCAGCGAGCAGTTCCACACCCTTCTCTGTCAGATACGCCCTGTCTCCCGTGACCTGCAGATACAAGGAAAGAGCATAGGCAATATCCGCATTGATATGATATTGAGCCGTCCCCAGCGGGTAATAGGTGGATGCCTCCTCCCCGTTGATTGTCCGCCAGGGAAATAACGCCCCCTTTTCATGGCCCAGCACTCTCGCCCGATCCCTCGCCTGATCCAACGTCGCATACCTGTAATCCAACAGTTTCTTTGCCGTCTCCGGTTCCGTATACAAAAACACCGGCAGCACATACATCTCCGTATCCCAGAAATAGTGGCCCTCATATCCCTCGCCGGAGAGTCCCTTTGCCCCCATCCCTGTCTTTCCGTCGCGTCCCGCCGCCTGGAAAATATGAAACAGGTTAAAGCGCAGCCCCTGTACCAGCGCACTGCTCTCCTCCCCCGCTATCCGGATATCCGCCGTCTCCCAGAAGCGTCCCAGATATTCTTCCTGCCGCCTTTCCAGCTCCTCATACCCCATTTGCTCCGCTTCCGACAGCTTCCGCGTCACAAATTCTTCCAGCTCTTCCTTCCCCCTATCCAGCGATGTGACGTAGCAGATCATCTTTTCCAATACTATCGTCTCCTGCTTTGCCGCCTCCATCTCAATCACACAGCTTGCCGCAAGTTCCCCGACTTCGCCGGATACAGTGCACCGGCTGTCACTTCCTTCTCCGTATACGCACCTACGGCTTCCATCCGCTGCATCAAACGGCCCACCAAATCCATCTTCCCGCACAGCCATCTGTCTGCTATCTGCTATACCAAACTGACTATCATTTTCTCCTCCACAGATGCGCCTTCGACCACAGACTGCCGTATCACACCCACAATCACTTCCTTCTCCGCGCACACTCCCCCGACTGCTGCCAGTTGCAATACACTCCTCACTGCTCACATCTTCCAGTACAACGCTATGACTGCTGCCGCACCCCACCGTCAGGCCGCTGGTCTGAGTAGTCCCCTCATAGTAAAGCCTGCTTCCTTCCCGCCTCAGCTTCTCCGCCTCCAGCTTTCTCCCGAAGGGCCCGTAATCCACGATAGGATTGGTCTTTCTTGTATGGTTCTCCACATCCCCCTGCAGCTTCGACACAAACCGGATCTTCCCCGAAAAATTAAGCGGCGTCACCTCAAACCGCGTCGCCATAATATGCTTCCTGTCAAAGGACACCAGCCGCTTTGTCCGAATCCGCACCATCTTTCCGCCGGGAGACACCCACACAAGCCTTCTCTCCAGAAATCCCTCCTTCATATGCAGCACTCTCGCATACTCCGAGACCTCCCCCCGCTCCATATCAAACTTCTCCCCCTCCACATACAGTCCCGTCTCCTTCAGATTCGGCAGATTCAACAAGGACTGACTGTAGAGCGGCGAACCGAAATTCGCCTCCCCGTAACGGATCTTCTCGCTCTCATAAAACCCGTTCACAAAATCACCTTCCAACCCGGTATCCACATCAAACTCATAAGCTTCCTCAAAGGTCCCCCTCGTGCCGATATACCCGTTAGAAAGCGCAAACGTCGTCTCATTTCTGTAATTCGTCCTCCTGTCGAACATCCTCTCCGTGACAGTCCATTCCTCCACCGGATAAATCGCTTCTCTCCTCTTTTCCATCTCCTCACTTATCCTCTCACATCCAATATTATATTCCAGGATCTTACCTCACCGGGATGAAAGCCTCTCTGCGATATCCCTAACCGTCGATACTTAGCAAAATTTTCCACACACCCGGTATCAATACCTTTTCCTTAATGTCTTTCCCTCCCGGCGTCCGGCACAACAATCCTTTTCATCCCACTTCTACCCTTTCACGGCCCCCGCCGTCAGACTCTCCACCACCTGTCTCTGCAGCACGATAAACAGAACAATGGTCGGCAGCACCGTCATCACCACCGCAGCAAACAAGGCGGAATAATTGTTGGCGAACGTCCCCATATAATAATTCAGCGCAATCGGCACCGTCCTGGCAGAATCCCCGCTGGTCAGCATCAGCGCAAAATAAAACTCATTCCAGGTATTGATAAACTGCAACAGCGCGATGGTCACAAGCCCCGGCTTTGCAAGCGGCAGTATGATAGAGCCAAAGGCCTGCAAAAAAGACGCGCCGTCAATATAGGCGGATTCCTCCAGCGCCGGGGATATGGTCTTGTAATAGCTGACCATCACAAAAAAGGACATCGGAATTCCCATGGCCGAATACACGATGATCAGCCCAAGCTTCGTATCAAAGATCTGGAGCTTTTGAAAAATCGCGAATAACGGCTGGGATATGGCCTGCGCCGGCAGCATCAGCGACGCCGATATCAGCAAAACGATAACTGTCTTTAACTTGAACCGGAACCTGGAAATAATATAGGCGCACATGGCCACAAGCGCCACGGTTACAAGCACGCTGCAACCCACGATGACGACACTGTTCAAAAAGTATTTTGCAATCGGCGCATACTGAAAGGCCGCCCGGTAGTTGTCTAACCGAAACGCAGAGGGCCAGGAAAGCGCGGAAGAATTGATCTCCGCATAGGTTTTAAAGGAACTGATGGCCGCCCACACGATGGGTCCCACCGCGATCAGCGTAAAAAAAAGTAAAAACAAATACTTGGCGATTTTCGCGAGATAAATCATAACCTGCGGTGTCTTTTTCATCTATCTTCCATCCTCCTCTCCGGCTTTTGTCATAAACAGCCGTTGTATCAGCAGCACCAACGATATCCCGATCACGATCTGCACCACGCCCACGGCGTTAGCCTTTCCGTAGTTATTTTCCAGCGTCGCCGCCTTGTACAGATAGATCGGCAGATTCAACGTGCTGTTTCCCGGTCCTCCTTTTGTGGTCATATAGATAATGTCAAACTGGGAAACCATGGCCACGGACGCCAATGTCACACAGGTGCCGAAGATATTTTTCATCAGCGGCAGCGTGATATACCGGTCGAGCTGCCAGGGTTTTGCCCCGTCCACCCGGGCCGCTTCATAGATCTCCTTATCGATGGCCCCCATCTCCGCCAGAAAGATGATTGTGTTAAACCCGGAGTACAGGATCCAGGTGAAGGTCACCGTCCAGAACGCGTATCTGGAATTGCCGAACAGATTAGGCACCTGGCTCGTGTTAACTCCCAGTTTTTCCCACAAAGGCTTCACCACTCCGAAGCTGGGGTTTAAAAGCAGCGTAAACATCACGCCGGTGGCCGCTGTGGGGATAATATTCGGGATCATGTAGGCGGTACGCACCACCTGCCAGCCCTTCGGTTTTCTTCTGAGCACCAGCGCCATGATCAGTCCCAACGTCACATGGAAGCCGGCCTGCAGCAGCACCCAGAGCAGCGTGTTTTTAATGGATACCAGAAAATCCTTATCGCCGAAGATCGTCACGAAATTTTTAACCCCTGCAAATTCCGGCGACGAGAAGGTCGTGTAATTGCACAGAGAAGTGTAGACCACTGTCACGATAGGCGCCGCATAGACCAGTGCAAACAACAGCATACAGGGTATGGTGAACAGAGCGATCCACAATCCTTTATTTTTTATTTTCATAGCCTGCTCCTTTCAAAAAGGGGCTGCCAAGGCAGCCCCTCCCCTGTCTTACTGTTCATTCTTTTTTGCCGATTCCGATAATTTCCCGCAGAACTCCTGGGGTGTAATATTGCCGTAAGCCAGCTCCGGAAGCTCCGTGGAGAAGGTGTCTATCGTATTCTGATACCAGTATGCCTGATTCTGTCCGTAAGTAACCTGCGCCTCGTTCTGGATCTCCAGCACTCTGGCCATCAGCGGATCGCTCTCGGTCAGCTCGGAAGGGATCTCCAGATCGTTGGACACCGGCTGCAGTCCCGTCATCTCCAGGGCCTTGATCTGATTTTCCGGTTTTGTCTCAAATTTTAAGAACGCGACAGCCGCTTTGATCTTCTCCTCCTCGGAAGCGCCCACCATATCACCGGGCGTGGGCACCATCTCCATGCCGTTTCCGGGCATCAGCATGATCCCTACCTTGTCATAGAATCCTTCCGGCGCCTTCTCCGCCTCAGAAAAATCCGGGATCATCCATGGTCCGTTGGGGAACATCGCCACTTCCCCGTTAAAGAAGTGTGTCGCCATGGGATCATATTTGCCGCCCACTGCGTCCGCCGTGGTATACTGTTCAAACATTTTCTGAATCGTTTCCGCAGCTGCCTCCACTTCCGGCGTATTAAAATCTGTAGGATACATACTGTTCATCCAGGTGTTGCCCGCTTCTCCGGCCGTTCCGATCAACGCGCTCATCCACAGGTTGGTAAGCCACCCGGAATCCGCCGTATCCATGCCCACCGGCGTGATGCCCGCCGCTTTCAGCTTATCGCAGGCTGCAAAGAATTCATCCCATGTGGCAAAAGCCGTCTCCGGCGCTTCAATCCCCGCCTGCTCAAATAGTTCCTTATTGTAGTAGATGTAAGAGATCTCCTTGGATACCGGCACGCCGTAGATCTTTCCGTCCACGGTATTGAACTCCAGGGACGTCTCGTCAAACAGTGCCTTCCACTCCGGATCCGCCTCAAAATAAGGTGTCAGATCCGCCACCTTACCGGATTTTGCTGCCAGCTCCGTGATATTATTTCCGCCGTTAAAGACGATATCCGGGAGATCTCCGCTGGAGATCAACAGCTTGATCTTCTGATTAAAAGCGTCCGTGGTGGGAATCTCCTCAAACCGGAATTCCACATTGCGGCCCTCCTCCGTCTCCTGGAATGCCTCAAAGAGATAAGCGTAATACTCCGCTGCATAATCGGTTCCCACATGATAGTTGATCACATCCAGTACAATCTTCTCCTCTGCGGGTGCAGCCTCCTCCTGCGCGCTGCTCTCGCCGCCTCCTGCATTGCTCTCCGCAGCGCTCTCCCCGCCGCCGCTTCCTCCGCAGGCAGTTACCGACAACACCATCATCCCGGTCAGCGCAAGCCCCAGAACTCTGTTCAAAATTTTCCTTTTCATACCTTTCCTCCTTCATGTGAATTACAAACAGTTGTTATAATCCGATTGTAGCCCGAATGTCCCTTATTTTGAATGAAATCCGTTGCGCACTTCTTTCAGTATTCCGCCCTCTGTCCCAACAATTTTTTCGCAAAACGTACATTTTTCTCCATTTCTTTTATTCTCATGCTCTCTTCTTTAAATATTTTGCGGATTCCCAAAACCGCATTGAAGCACCAGGACAAATATGAGATACTATATTAAAAAATAAACGCCGTAACAGTTCGGCCTTCCATGCTATTTACTGTATAAGTCTCATGCCTATGCTCCAATCACCAGCTATTACAGAAATAAAATTTGTGAAGTATTAACAAATTTCAGCTGACTTATATTTATGGTGATGCCGCGAAGCAGGGGCATGGGCGTTTAGTCAGCGCCTTAGCCAGCCGTTAACTAATACGTTGTAAAATAAATAACTAGCCAAATATTGTCTTTTGTGCTATACTTGATAT
>CAJTPM010000067.1 GCA_910578085.1 uncultured Lachnospiraceae bacterium
AGTCCAATGCCAGAGTTTCGCTGGCAGGATCAATCAGAATTCCGAGAGATCATTTTGTCCTTTTCCTTTTTCCAAATTGAATAAGCAGACCATAGAAATACGATACCCAGCGAGGCATACAGAGGGGCAAATGAAATATTTGCTTTCACGGCACTAACAACCGCAACAGCCAGCCAGACAATACCCAAAATCAATCGAAAATAAAAATGACGCATAAGATAACCTCCATTTCGTTTTGTGTGTAAGTTTCTGTTACAGTCATAGCATACTGCAAAAGCGACATTTCTTCCGCTTTGTCCATAATCGGTAGGTTTTTGTCCATGAAAAAACAGACCGCCAGCATGGACGCTCTGCTTTCCCGATAGATTGATTATGCCTTTACTGCTTCAAAAGATAATGTGACAACAGCGCAGAATATCTGATCGCTGTATTCTGTTTCGATAATCCCGTCATAGCGTTCAGCAGCGGCACGGACGCTTTGAAGTCCCCAGCCATGCAAAGTTTTATCTGCTTTGGAAGTCTGCAAACTTCCGTTCATTTCGGTAGGTGCAGCACTGCACCCGTTTTCCACCTTGATAACCAGCATATCATTTATGCGGCGGATTGTTAAATTGACAAACCGAAATCTATCTTCCTCATTTTCTATCGCTTCAAGGGCATTATCCAAAAGATTA
Source organism: uncultured Lachnospiraceae bacterium (assembly GCA_910578085.1). Classification (GTDB taxonomy): domain Bacteria; phylum Bacillota; class Clostridia; order Lachnospirales; family Lachnospiraceae; genus 1XD8-76. Next base: position 675 of record CAJTPM010000067.1, read on the forward strand.
CCTAAAATCGCAACTAAGTCAACACTTTGTATATTGGTGCGGCGTGGAAATTCAATGTTTGTACCTACCTGTATATTTTGGGAAGCAGCAAGGGCAATCTTGCTGTTGATTAGATAGTCTACGGCTTCGTCGCCCACCCATGCTGTCTGTGTAATTTCCCGTATTGGAGAACGCAGATTTTCAATGTAATGGGCGGCTTCCGTTGTATGGTTCTTTAACAGATAGTGATACACTACATCAATATGATTTTGGAAGTCATGGAACAATTTTGCATTAGCAGCATAAACATTTTTAAGGGTCTGATAGTCATGCTCCAATAACGCATTTTTTTCTTTTTCAAGCAGCATGATCTTTTTTTCCATTTCATATTGGCGGTTAAGGTTGAAAAATAAGATTGCTACAAGAATTAGCATTGAGAAGATAATCCAAGTTGTCAGCCTATCGTCACTTATGGGTATGGTATTCTGCCCGGATAAAAGAACGGCTCCCAGCAAACCGGCTATTGCAACTCCGGCTATTACCCGTGGTGATAGATTTTCATTTCTTTTATGCGATTTCACAGTAAGAAAGGCAATTCCTAGCATAAAAAGCCGGACAATCCAAACTGCCGCTATATATCCATTTGACCGCATATCAAGAAAACGGTCTGATTGAAAGATAACCCCCAGCCCAGCCGATAGAATAAATTCCCACAAAGCAACCGCTATTTCATAAAAGAAAATGAGAAACAGGCTCACCCTGGGCTGTGCCGCGTATAGATAATATGCAATCAGTATTACAAAAATTATTTCTATACCCGTCAGATAAAATTGTTGAATGGGGAAACAGGACAGCACGGTAATAAAGGCTGCTGCACATACAGAAATGACGCTTGCTTTTTTTCTGTTTCCAGCTAATTGCTGCAATGTTATAACAAGATACAGCCCCAAAAATATCCGCAATCCATTTGTAAAAAAGAATGAAAGTATCTGATACCAAGTCATCATATATGCGCCCCCCAAAACCTGTTTATCTGTTTTTTTACTTCCTGCAAATGGGAACGGCTGATCGGAAGCGTTTCACCATTTTTGAAATATGCCATGCTGTCACTGATTTTCATAATCTGTATGATATTTACGATATAACCCCGGTCAATGAAAATAAATTCCTGTGCTTGCAGTTCATCAAAAATCTGCTGCAAACTTTTTCTAACTTTCGATATTCCCAAACGCGAACATATCATAGAATTTTTTCCACCGTCACGCTGGATATAGAAAATGTCTTTGTACGGTATTTTTTCCATGCGTCCGGCAGCTTGTATGATATACTCCCTGCCAACCTCTAATTCAATCAGTTTTGCAGCGTCTACCACAGCGGACACCAGACGATTACTTAGGTCGCTTTTTGGCACATAACGGAAAATAGAAAGCTCAAAAGCGTCAATCGCATATTCAATATGCGACGTGATAAAAATAATCTTTACATTTGGTAAATGAGGTTTGATCTTTTCAGATAATTCCATACCTGTTATTCCGGGCATTTCTATATCAAGCAAAATCAAATCATAGAAAAAATGGTCGTCTGTAATATCAAAAAGAAGATTGCTGCTTTGTGTATAGGTTGCAATCTCATAACCTATTCCGCAAGAGCGCAGACAGTCTTTCACAATATCCCCATGATATTTGACAGCTTCCTTATCGTCGTCACATATCGCTATCCGTACCAATGCGATCCCTCCGTTTCTTTCGACGTGCATCTATTGGTTTTTCAGTTCCTTTAGGTATAAGCCATACACGGCTGAGGTGAACAACACCATCAATTCTGTTTTCAGCACAAAGTTTCTGTACTCGGCGTTCAGATAATCTCCATTCCTTTGCAGCTTCTTGCACAGTCATATATTCAAACATAACAGACCTCCCTAAATCATATCTTTATTATAGACGGTCAAACGAATAATATCAACGCTATAATTATGAACAAATCAAGAGTTTCTGCTAAACTACCGGTTATACCGAAAGTCAGATTATCCCGAATACCTCAAAGAAAGCCAGCAACAGCGGCATTTCTTTGAGAAATATTCGGGATAACTTTTTGTGTCTGTCTAAGCTGTCAAATAGAATCCATATATGAAAAGCCGAAAAATTCGGGATAATTTTATGGTGTCCATAGAGGCATTTGCTGATAATCGTGTCAGCAGGGATTTCCCTGACTATACCAAAGGAGGCATCTGCCATGAATGAAAAGAAAGTAACCATCAACGAAATGATTGCCCGGATGGTTGCGGAAGCCAGGAGGCTCGGCTACAGTGAATCCAGCATATGGACAAACATCCAACCGGGACTGAGGGCCTTTGCAATCTACTACGGCAAAAAGGGCATCTCTCTACGATCCCGAAATCACAAGTGAATATGTAGGGTTCCAGAAGGAACGGCTGTCCAGAAATGAAATCTCAGACTATTACTACAGGAATATCCGCTCTGCCGCAAACCGCCTGAATGGGTTTTAACTGACAGGGACGCTCCATCTTAACATGCCGAAGCATGGATCGAAATATCTGCTCAGGGCGGAAAATGAACGGCTGATTGACCGTTTCCTGGATTACAGGAATTACGGTTCCAATACCCGTGACGATGTGGTATGGGTGGTCCGCAGGTATCTCCATCACTTTGAAGCCCTCGGCCATGAATCGTTAGAACATGTCTCTGTCGATGATGTGAGGGAGTTTATATTAAAAACCGCGGCAGAGGTCAGGACATCCAGCCTGCACAACATCCTTCTCTATCTTAAATATTTCCATATCTTCCTGAAAGAGACAGGGGTCCCGGCTCCGGACTGTGCCGGCCTGTTCTCCTATAAGGTCTAAGAGAAATGAAGTGGACCTGAATACCGGGGAGCTGCGTATCATTGAAACGAAGAAGCATAAAAGCCGCAACATCGTCATGTCGGATGAGATGAATTCCCTGGCAAAATCCTATGCGGCTGTCCGTGATGCGGCGTTTCCTGAAAGCGAATTTTTCTTCCCCTCGCCATCCGGCGGCCCCTACTCCGCCGGATGGATGCAGGGAAAGTTTAAGAGATTTTTTGCCTTATCGAAACCGGATGTTCCAAAAGACCTTCTTCCCTCAGTAAGAGTATACGATCTCAGGCACCGATTTGCCACTGCTGTTTTGAACTGGTGGCTTGACGAAAAGAAAGACCTCGGTTCCCGTCTGCCTTACTTACAGACATACATGGGACACAAGGATCTGGAAGCGACGGCTTATTACATCCATCTTCTCCCGGAAAATCTGATAAAATCGGCAGGGATTGACTGGGAAGGCATGAAGCACTTGATACCTAAATTGATGTAAAGACAAATGCGTTGTGTATGCCGCAGTTTTTGGAGAAGAATTGCAACAGTGCATTGTGTTTTCTCAATGATGGCAGTATAATGATTGAAAGGCCATAGGGCCGGGGCCGCTCCTGCTGTCAAAATCAGCTATAAACCGCTCTGGAAAACACTAATCGACAAGAACATGAGCAAGAAAGATTTACGGCTCCAGGCGCATTTGACAACGAACCATATCGCCAACATGGGCAAGGTGGAGCATATCTCCATGCCCACCCTTATCAAGATTTGCGAAACGCTGAATTGTGACATTTCCGATGTGATTGCGCTTGTGCCGGATGATGACCCATAAGAGGAAAAGAGCAACACGGTGAAAACAAGTTAGGTCATGTGCAAGTCGAGGGCATAAATTTTGAGAACTACACACTAATCACAAATTTCTATGGTATGCTACCCTTCGGAGGTGTCATTATGCAAAAGATTTTAGTTGTCGAGGATGACTTGGACATTCAAGAGCTTTTGAAGAACTTCTTGCAAGAGGTAGGATATGAGGTCAGTTTAGCCAGCGATGGTGTAGAAGCCCTTTCTGTATTTTCTGCTGCGCAATTTGATTTGGTGCTGCTTGATGTAATGCTCCCCAAAATTGATGGGTTTGCCGTTTGTGAATTTATAAGAAAACAATCCCAGGTTCCTATCATCATGCTTACTGCATTGAGCGGAGAGGAAGAACAAATCCGGGGACTGGATTTGCAAGTGGACGACTATATCACAAAGCCCTTTTCCATGCCAATTTTAATTCGGAAGATTGCCGCCGTCCTGCGGCGGAGCAGCGGGCCGCAAGAGGATGAACACAAAACGATTTCCTATCAAAACCTTGTTTTGGATTGCGACAATTACACGGCCACGGTAAACGGAACCGCTTATGAATTGACGCAACGGGAATTTGAAGTGTTGAAAGAACTACTCACTAATCAAGGCCGTATTCTGACCCGGCAAAACCTTTTGGACAAACTGTGGCGGTATGACTTTTATGGGGATGAGCGTGTAGTTGATACGCACATCAAGAATTTGCGGAAGAAGTTGGGAATTGAATTTATCCAGACAATCCGAGGGGTGGGATATAAAATTGACAAAGAAAATTAAAAGCAGTTTATTTGCAAAAGTATTCCTAATTACTTCGGTTATGTTGCTGTGTATATCGCTGTTGGTGTTCGGAATGTTGGCCTGGCTAATGCCGCAGACCTATTCCAACAGACTGAACACAATTCTGGATAAACGGGCGCAGGACTTTATTTCTGAACTGGAACAAGTGCCTTTTTCAGATAGCGGCGGTTTGTTCGACCAATTTGTAGCGGATACGGAAATCAATTCAGTTGAGTTATACAACAGTGGCGGCGATTGGGTTGCATTACCCGCAAAAGAATTTAACAATGAATGGAACGGGAATATCGCACAAACGGCAGTCGCTGGCCCTGGTGAAACCTCTCCCGTTTTATCAAACCAATACTATTTTTCTTTTTCTGATTGCAGTGACCGCTATACTCTCGTTGTCTATGGTGAGGCAGAACAAATTTCGGAACTACAACAATCCTTTATCCGTGTTTTTCCGATTATCTTGCTATTAGTATTGGCGATTGCCCTTGTCATATCTTGGCTGTACTCTCGTATGATTACAAAGCCCGTACTGGAAATCAGCCGCATATCCGAAAAAATGTCTGACTTGCAGTTGGATTGGACGGTTGATGAACAACGGACTGATGAATTGGGAACGCTGGGGAAAAGCCTGAACAGGCTATCCCGCAATCTTTCATCCGCCCTGTCTGATTTGCAAAACGCAAACAGAAAACTTGAAGCTGATATTGAACATGAAAAGGAACTGGAACAGGCCCGTACAAATTTCTTTTCGGCGGTTTCACATGAGCTGAAAACACCTGTCACCATTATAAAGGGCCAGTTAGAGGGGATGCTGCTCGGCATCGGGGCCTACAAAGACCGTGAGAAATATTTGACACGATCGCTGGAAATTGCAAATACCCTTGAAACAATGGTGCAGGAGATATTGACAATCTCTCGATTGGAAACTGCGGGGCCAGATTTCAAAAAAGACTGTTTGGATTGTGTTCAAATTATCAAATCCTATATAAGTGAAACCGAAGATTTGATTGCGGGAAAGGACTTACAAATAGATCTCAATGCTCCACCATCTGCTCTTATAGCTGGAAACAAACTGCTGATGGAGAAAGTGTTTTCAAATCTGATAGGGAACGCAATCAAGTATTCCCCGCAGGGGGCCTCTATTTATATCTCTGTCCACATAGAACATGGGCAGATAGAATTTTCTGTTGAAAACACAGGCGCACATATCCCGGAAGAGAGTATTCCAAAATTATTTGATGCGTTTTATCGTGTGGAGCAATCCAGGAGCCGTAAAACAGGCGGGAGCGGGTTAGGGCTGTATATCGTGCAGGAGATACTACACCATCATGGAAGTGAATGTATGGTCTGCAATACACAGGACGGGGTAAAGTTTTCTTTTACAATCTGACAAATGCAGGAAAGCGGCGGGCGATTGCCCCGCCGCTTTTCAACTACACATAAATCACAAACTAATCCCAAACGTATCACAAAAAAGGGTGGTATTCTTTAGGTACACTCAAAGAAAGGATGGTGTTTATTCCAATGAACACAAAGAAACTACTTGCATTAGCCCTTGGAGGGGTAATGCTTGTGGGATGCTTGGCCGGGTGCAGTACCGCAGCGGCATCCCAAGGCGGAACCTCCCAGCTCGGAACGGCTTCCCCACCGATGACGGAGGCATCCGAGCAGACTATCGTTGCGGTTGCTGAAGGCAACGGTTCCCCCACCGAAATTTCCTATGAAGAACTGTTCAAACCCTATGCGCAGTTTGGCCTGACATACGATGCCAGCAAAAACGAACTGACATACAATGGGAAAGCGGTACGGTGGTTTGAGGACTACTATACCGTGGAGAACGGGATACAGGCCGGAAACGACTTTTTCAACGAGAATGGCGTGGTTGATGTATATGCTGTCCGTGACTTCACCAGCATTGTCCGCGCCGAAGATGGTTCTTTCGACCCCAGCGGAAAGCTGACTGGTGTAAAGGAGTTTTCGTCGGAAGAATTTGCCGCCCGTGACATTGAGGCAATCAAAAATCCGCCTCCCACCGTTGCCTTAACTGGTGATCCGCCCTCCGCAAAGGAACTTGAAGATATGGCAAAGGAATACGAGGCATTTGGCGTTACCTATGACATCAAAAATGACCAGTGGTATTTCAATGGTGAAAAGGTTCGGTTTTTCCGGGATGTGCTGACCTCTAATGGCGAGGGGTTGACCAGTGGAAAATTCAAAGGTTCAATGCGTGTTTTGGGGAGCGCAGACGGAACCGTTGACATTTATACAGTCCGTGACTTTGCCCACCCGGACACCTCCGGGAATGGAACACTGACTGGCATTGAGAAATATAGTCAAGCGGAATTTGACGAGCATACGCGACAGGATATCCAGTCCAGCTCTGGCTTTTGTACCGTAGAGTAAAAACTGCCGCACGACGGCAAAAGAAAAAAGCCGTCGTATGGTAGCTACTCATAAAACAGTATCAATCAACAAACTGAAATAGGGTAGCTGTCATACAGGGTGCAGGAAAAGACGAGTGAGAAGCGATTGCTTTTTACCCGTCTTTTTTCTGCCTGTTACGCAGTAGAAACGCGATTTTGACGATAAAGGTATAAAACCCTTAACTTGCCTTAAATGCGCTCTGAAAGCCGCATAAAATCAAGGGATTTTTATCTCTAAATGCGAACATACAACAATGAATTGAGAGCGCAAGCGGTCTATCCGATTGCGCTCTTGATTACCCCATAGCAAGGACAGGGAAAACCGTCAAGGACGCGAAGCGCGAAGTTTATCCTTGACGGCTTTCTCTGGCTTTGCTACTCGTTACCTGTCAAAACGGAATTGCAGGATAGCTTTGATAAGCTGTGTTTTCAAACGTTCTTGAATATCGTCGTTGATATGTCCCCGGTATTTTGACAGATACTTAATGCGTGGACTGTAATGCTGTAAAACAAGTTCAATCGCTTCTGGCTCTCCGGCAATCGCTTTTTCAATGACTTCAAAGGGTACCAATTTTTTGTTCCTCATCTTTTGACTTTAACCATTCCTTTCTTAACTGATTCAATGCTGCGTGCTTCCAGTAATTCGCTGTACTTCTGGAACGTCCATATTCATTCCCGATTTTTGTATCGGTATAGCCCAGAAAGAAATACATCAGCAAGACAGTACGCCGCTGTTCTGGAAGTTTGGAAAGAACATTTGCTAACCATTCACTTGCAACAATAATCTCCTGTCCTTTCACGACAAAGACAGTTGGCTTGTCATACTGCTCAAAGTAATTATCTGTTGTAAACGGTTCAAAGGACGTTTCGGACATCAGATAGTCAAGTGATACTTCGTGCTTCTGTTTCCGTCCAAAATCGCGGTATGCACTGATTGCCGCATTACGGAGAACAATCTTACAAAAAGCAGCAAAAGAATATTCGACACACTCCATGAATTGTTCAGAATACTTCATTGTTTCATCACCCCCTTTCTTCCCAGTAGGGGGCTACTACAACAAACGCCCATGCAGCACAGAGCTACATAGGCGTTTGAATAATGTGATTTATAAAAGTATGTATGATGTACTGATAGTTCATATTCATGGGCAGAAATTTCCGTTGTGTTGGTTAGGCTTTTTTTAACGAGTTTGATAATGCTTGTATAATGGCAAGTAACATAATAAAACCTCCGTCTAAAAAGAAAAAGCCGATAGCCGCTATATTTCAAGCGTGCTATCGGCTCTGCGTCTGTGCGTCTGGCTCTTTAATAACTGATATATTTAGGTGTTTTACATTGATTAGTGTTTCATGCTTGCATTTCGGGCAAAATTAGTGAATATTTCACGTTCTGAGAGCCATTGGTACGCTTTTGAGATCCATTTACATTTTGCCAAGCATGAGGATACTCAAATGGTGCTTCTGTATCAATGACAAGGGCTAACGCCTGCGCTAAAGCGCATCATTGACACAAAATCCCCATTTGAGTAAGGGCAGATAAGCAAAAGTAAGGGTGGATCTGTTCTGTGAACCATTGGAGCTATTCGAAAATATCGCTGGCTCCATTCGGGCATATGTATGGAGCTCTTGGCGTGAAATAATCAATTAGTGGAAATCGTTCAAGTACCGTATCTTCTCGTACTTTTAACCGTGTTTTATTACCACAGATGGGGCATAGTATCCAATTATCTAAATTCAATAACACCACCTCAATCCTCAACTGTAAATATTTCTTCGATTGAAACTCCAAAGACTTTCGCTATATTCCATGCGAGTACCAATGAGGGATTGTATTTTCCTTTTTCGAGATTGCCTATTGTTTCGCGACGAACTCCGACTTTAGAAGCAAGTTCTTCTTGTTTCATGTCAAAACGCACACGATATTCTTTTATCCTATTTTTAATCATTATCTGCCCCTTTTCGTTCTTTCCATTCCAAAATAATAAGTGCAAGAGTAAATGCAAAGATTGTAACTGCAAAACTCAATCCAAAGGACATAGGGACAGCTTTAGTTCCGTCGTAAACATAGGAACATACAAACATAAAAGGAACAAGAGAAATCATTTCTGACATAAATGCAAACGTAGCTGCTTTCTGGACATTAAGTCGAAAAAACTCATCGGGGATTACCCAAAAATATCGAATGTAATATGCAAATCCCAAAAATCCATATAACCCAGTATTCTCGGTACACCAACCTAAAATAGCTATTAGTGCCAAGAGAGATAAAAATCCTAAATAGTTGATTTTTTTCATAGTAGTTTTCCTCCTTTTTTTTGTGGTGTATTTCGCACTTTATGTTATAAATATACCACGTAAGAAGTTTCGTGTCAAGCGTTAATAAAGGTACTGGAAATAGAGGAAACATGAACAGGGGGGCGAATAGCTTATCCGTAACTAAACAACAAGTTAGAAAGCGTTATAATCTTTGCAGTTTGCAATTTTTTTCTTTCGCTTTTGTTTGGCATTTTAGAAACTTTTCCGTAGTAGGAGATAAGAAAAAATTTTTGAAAAAATTCTCTCAAAACTTCGGCAAAATTGCTCTGTGTGGTGTTGTAGGTATTGAGAGGAAAAGCAGTGGGTTTGGGAAACTTCCCAACAAGCAAAAATCGCCCGCTGTCGGCAGACAGAAAACGGACGATTTTACGGAAAGGGTACCTCTTTCCTATGAATGAGTTTTAATAGGAACACTGTAATATCAAGGCTTTTTGGAGCCAGCAACCACAAAAAATATTATTTGAGCTATCACATTACGCAGAAAGCCGTCCGGCATGAAAAAACGGGCGGCTTTTTTGCGTGGATAGCCGGGAGGGAGGCGAAAAAATAGTAACAAACTTTTAGCACAAGATTTGTGCAACATTCACGAAATTAAAAAAGGAGGTAACGAATGGCAGACGAAAAATTAAACGTGAGCCCGGAGGAAAATCCCCAGCCCAGCTTGTTCGATGCCGGCCCGGAGGGTGCTCCTGCCCAGGACGCTCCCACCCCGGAGCCCCCGGCCCCGGAGAACGCCCCCGAGCAGACTGGCGGCGAACCACCCGCCCAGGATGCCCCGGCGGGTGCTCCCGGCGAGGTGAGTGTCTCCGCTGACCAGATTGAAAAGCTGATGGCGGAGCGGCGGGCGGCGGAACGTGCGGAGGTGGAAAAGAACGAGCCGCCCGAACCGGAACAGCCGCCCACCCCGGCCCCGGAGGAAAAGGCCACCGGGGAAAAGGGACCCGCCAAAAAGGACAAGGCCGCCAAGGAAAAAGCGCCCGAGCCGGATAAGCCCAAGGGCAGGCGGGGCCGCAAGCCCAAGGAAGAAAAGGCGGGGCCCGGCGAACCGGGAGGGACGGGGGCCCGCAAGGGCCGCCCACCCAAGGCTGACAAGGCGGCCCCCGACAAGCCCCCGTCCCCACCTCGAGACAAAATGTCCCAAGGCAAGGGCGGAAAGGCCGCCGCGGTAAAGGGCAAGGAAGAGGCCCCCGCCGCTCCCCAGCCTGCGCCGGAGCCGCCGCCCCAGCCCCGTGACGCGACCCGCGCTGAAAAGGAAGAGATCGTCTATCTCAAACTTTCGGAGCTGTTCCCGTTCAAAGACCATCCTTTCGGTGTGCGGGACGATGCGGAAATGAAAGGGCTTGTGGAGTCCGTCAAGGACAACGGCGTACACCAGCCCGCGCTGGTGCGTCCCCGGGAGGGCGGCGGCTATGAAATCATCGCGGGCCACCGCCGCCAGAGGGCCAGTGAGCTGGCCGGGTTTGCAAATATGCCTTGTATCGTCCGCAACATGACGGATGACGAGGCCATCCTTGCGATGACGGACGACAACCTGCGCCACCGGGAAAAGATTCTGCCGATGGAAAAGGCCCAGTCGCTGAAAATGCAGGTGGAGGCCATCAGCCATCAAGGGACGAAGATGGAGGGCGTGGCCGCCGGGGACGTTGGAAAACGCTCCACGGAAATCGTGGGGGAACGGAACGGCATGAACTACAAGCAGGTACAGCGGTATATCCGGCTGACCGAGCTTGTGCCGGAGCTCCAGTCTATGGTGAACGAGAAAAAGCTGTCTTTCACCCCCGCTGTTGAAATTTCGTTCATCAAGCCCAAAAACCAGAGGTTTATCGCCGTTTCCATTGAGGGCGAGCAGGCATCTCCCTCGCTCTCCCAGGCCCAGGAGCTCCGCAAGCTGGATAAGGACGGGAAACTGAACGGCGATGTGATTGACGGCATTTTGAGCCGTGAGAAAAAGGAGGTAGACAAGGTGATTATTTCCGCCGCTGAACTGAACAAGTATTTCGGCAAGGACACCACGCCCCGGGAGATGAAAGACCAGATTATGTCCCTGCTGGATGCGTGGAAAGAGAAACAGCCCCCAGAGCGCACCGCGCCGGAGAAAAAGACTGACCGGGAAAAGTAAGCCTTGAGACATTTTGTCCCAAGGCTTTTCTCTTTCCCGCGCCCCTCCCCCGCGTCCTGCATGGCGTTCTTTTAGAGAGGGGCTCTGGTGGTATATCCCCCGTCGCCGCCTGCTACTGAGCACAGCCGGGAGTGGGCAGTCAAGGGGCGGAACGCCCGCCGCCTGCGGCGGCTTGCCCTTGACGGCCCGCCCCGGCTGTGCCACCCCTTCCGGCGCGGCGGGGGATATATCCTCCAGAGCCGCCCCCTTTCCCATGAATGGGAAAGGGCGGGGGATAGGGTTGAA
>CAJTPM010000068.1 GCA_910578085.1 uncultured Lachnospiraceae bacterium
CGCTTTCCGATCCGGAAGACCTGCCGTCAAACGTATCCACCGACTGCCGGTATGAACGGCTTTCGACAGACCGGAGCGACTGCCGCCTGTCCTTTGCCGCACCGATAGGCATCCTGCTCACGTGCAACCATATCGTGAACCAGTACCTCTTCATCGACGATTCGGCGGAGATTCTCAGGAAGTTCGAGCAGACCGCCCGGAACATGCACTCGCTTTCCCGTTACAGCCGTTCCAACCAGATCAACCGCGAATGGATTGAGGAGTATCTGAACGAGGCGCACAGCAAGGGGCTGGTTTCCATCCGTGCGCACTGCAATGTCATGGCATGGAGCGATGACCGGGAAAAGCTCAAGCGCATCAAGAACGATGTGGGCAGCCAACTGGCGTTGATGGAAGCCAAACCGCGCCACAACACGGTGGATGTGCCGACCCTGTTCTGGGCGGCGATACCCGGCAATGCCGGAGATTTCCCGTCCGAGGAGAGTTTCCACACCTTTATCGAGCAGGCCCTGTGCCTGTTCATCGGGGAAACCTCCTACAAGGACTCGCTCTCTCCGTTTGGCATCCGCATGGTGGACCGCCTGACCGGAAAACCCGTCCATCTGGATATTTCCGACCTGCCGATGAAGAACGGCACAATCACCAACCGGAACAAATTCATCCTCGGCCCTTCGGGCAGCGGGAAATCTTTTTTCACCAACCACATGGTACGCCAGTATTACGAGCAGGGTGCGCATGTGCTGTTAGTGGATACCGGAAACTCCTATCAGGGACTGTGCAGCCTTATCCATGCGCGTACACACGGCGAGGACGGGATTTATTTCACTTATGAAGAAAAAGACCCGATAGCTTTCAATCCTTTTTACGTGGAAGACGGGATTTTCGATATCGAGAAGAAAGAATCCGTCAAGACGCTTATCCTTACCCTGTGGAAGCGTGACGACGAGCCGCCGACACGTGCCGAGGAAGTGGCGCTATCCAATGCGGTCAATCTCTTTCTGGAGAAAATCCGCAGGGACAGCAGCATAAAACCCTCCTTCAATACCTTCTATGAATTTATCCGTGACGAGTATCAGGATATCCTGAAAGAGAAGCGAACCCGTGAGAAGGATTTTGATGTATGGGGATTCCTGAATGTGCTGGAACCCTATTACCGTGGCGGTGAATATGACTTCCTGCTCAACTCCGACAAGCAGTTGGACTTGCTGAACAGACGCTTCATCGTTTTTGAGCTGGACAACATTCGCGATAACAAAGTGCTGCTTCCGATTGTCACCATCATCATCATGGAGACTTTTATCACCAAGATGCGCAAGTTGAAAGGTATCCGGAAAATAATCCTTATCGAAGAGTGCTGGAAGGCATTGGCATCCGCCAATATGAGCAATTACATCCGCTATCTTTTCAAGACCGTCAGAAAATTTTTCGGCGAGGCCGTGGTCGTGACCCAGGAAGTGGAGGACATCATTTCTTCTCCGATTGTCAAGGGTACCATCATTAATAATAGTGACTGTAAGATTCTGCTTGACCAGCGCAAGTATATGAACAAGTTCGATGAGATCCAAGCGTTGCTCGGTCTGACCGACAAGGAGCGGGCACAGATACTTTCCATCAATATGGCGAACAATCCGTCCAGAAAGTACAAGGAAGTCTGGATTGGTCTGGGCGGTACGCAGTCGGCGGTCTATGCCACGGAAGTCTCACTTGAGGAGTACATATGCTACACTACTGAAGAAACCGAGAAACTTGAACTTATGCGGCTTACGGAAAGAATCGGTGGCAACATCGAACTTGCCATCAAGCAGTTGGCAGAAAGCAAGCGAAACAAGTGATAGGGATTGAAATCATATGGAAACCGAAAAACAATCATGAATCATGGGAATGGAAGAATGGATAAAAGAACAGCAACGCCGCTATCTGGACGAGCCACGCCTCAAGGAGTTGACGGAAGTGATGAAACAGATAAGAAAGTTCGTCCGGGAAAAGGAGTACCGGAAGCTGACGGAACTGGTCAGGCGGTACAGGAAGTCCGAGGATGTGATTACCCAAGTTGCCTGCCTGTTGTCAAACTCGCACCTGTTCCCGACACCGGAAAAAACGGTGGAAACGGACAGGTCAGAATTGATGACGGCATTGAAAAACACGTATTTCATGGAGAAGAACGGTTGCTGGCTTGCGGATGTCAATCCCGAAAAAGCCGATTCCGTCCACGGAATGCTCGCCATGCACACGTTCATGCGGGATGCTTACTTGAAGGTATATCCTGAAAGCAAGCAGGAACGGCCGTCACCGGAAGAAGTACGGTCATCTGTACGGATTCTGGATTTCCATCGGAAAGAGAGTGACGTGTGGGAACTCTGCAACCTGGCTGTGTATCTTATGCCGCCCTCACGGTATGTGGCACTCAGGTACGGGCTTGCGGATGATTATGACAGGCTTGACAGACTGCACCGTTCCGGACCGGAACCGGCATATGACGAGGGGGTGGCATTGGAAAGCCGCCTGTGCAGGAATGCGGAAAAGGCAGCGGAAAGCATCGGGGATGTCCGTCTGCCGGATTTCTACCTGGAAAAGCTGAATGGGGAACTGGAGAATTTGGGACGGATTGCGGCCTCGCCGGATGCCGTCCACGACATACTGCATATCAGTCCTGACTTTCTCACCAAGTACGGCATAGACAAGAACGCTTCCGCGACGGAACGCTCGTGCCAGGCGGAGAAAGCCTACCGGGAGCTGGACGCCCGTTTCGTCAGAATGACCGGACGCAGGCCGTATGCAGACGAATTCTTCGCATTCCTCAGACACGGGAAAGAAAAAGTGGCAGAGGTAGACCGTCCGAGACCGGTACACAAGCCTATCCTCCGGAACCCGCCGTCCAAAGGACGGAAAATGGGAATCTGACTTTTAACAGAATTATTCACAATTAAAAACAGGAACATCATGAAAAAGAAAATTCTTATGCTGTGCATGGGCTGTTTCCTTGTCAGCCTCACAGCGAAAGCCCAATGGGTAGTGAGCGACCCGGGCAATCTGGCGCAGGGAATCATCAATGCCGCCAAGAACATCGTTCACACGTCCTCCACTGCCACCAATATGGCGAATAGTTTTCAGGAAACCGTGAAAATCTACCGGCAGGGCAAGGAGTATTACGACGGGCTTCGCAAGGTCAAGAACCTTGTCCGGGATGCCCGCAAGGTTCAGCAGACCATCCTGATGGTGGGCGATATCACGGACATCTATGTCACCAGCTTCGAGCGTATGCTCAGCGACCCGTATTTTACGCCGGAAGAACTGAGCGCGATTGCTTTGGGGTACACCAAACTGCTGGAAGAAAGTGCCCATCTGCTGAACGATTTGAAGACGGTGGTCAACGAGAACGGGCTTTCCATGAACGACAAGGAAAGGATGGATATCATCGACCGCTGCTACAACGACATGTTGCAAAACCGCAGTCTGGTACAGTATTACACCAACAAGAACATCGGGGTGTCCTACCTGCGCGCCAAGAAACGGAACGACCTGGACCGCGTGATGGCACTCTACGGCTCACCGAACGAACGTTATTGGTAATTATTCCTAATCCGCTTTCATTATGTTATTGTTGGCTATAGATTTTGACAACCTGCATCAGATTTTACAGAATCTGTATGTGGAAATGATGCCGCTCTGCTCAAAGATGACCGGTGTGGCAAGAGGCCTTGCCGGTTTGGGAGCGCTTTTCTATGTGGCGTATCGTGTATGGCAGGCTCTGGCCCGTGCCGAGCCTGTGGATGTCTTTCCGCTTTTGCGTCCGTTCGCCTTGGGGCTTTGTATCATGTTCTTTCCGACACTCGTTCTGGGTACGCTGAACAGCATCCTCTCGCCCGTCGTGAAAGGGACCCATACCATATTGGAGTCGCAGACCTTTGACATGAACGAGTACAGGGCGCAGAAGGACAAGCTGGAGACTGAGGCGATGAAACGGAATCCCGAGACAGCCTATCTGGTCGACAAGGAGACTTTTGACAACAGGCTGGACGAGCTGGGCGCGTTTGACGCTATAGAAGCCTGCGGAATGTATGTGGACCGTGCCATGTACAACATGAAAAGGGCCGTGCAGAATTTCTTCCGCGAACTGCTGGAACTCCTGTTCAATGCGGCGGCGCTGGTCATCGACACGCTGAGGACATTCTTCCTGATCGTGCTTTCGATACTCGGTCCCGTTTCCTTTGCCATCTCCTGCTGGGACGGTTTCCAGGCTTCTCTCAGCCAGTGGTTCGTCCGCTACATCAGTATCTACCTGTGGCTTCCCGTAAGCGACCTGTTCAGCAGCGTGCTGGCGAGAATCCAGATATTGATGCTGCAGAGGGACATCGAACAGCTTTCCGACCCGGATTTCATCCCCGACAGCTCAAACGGGGTTTACATCACTTTCCTCATTATCGGCATCATCGGGTATTTCACCATCCCGACCGTATCGAACTGGATTGTGCAGGCCGGAGGCGGTGCGGGCAATTATGGAAAGAACGTGAACCAGGCGGCATCCAAGACAGGCTCCGTGGTGGCCGGGACTGCCGGAGCGGCGGTGGGAAACATTGCCGGCAGGCTTATCAAGTAATAACAGTATAAAACATTTACAGAATGGAATTCAAATCATTGAAAAATATCGAGAGCAGCTTCCGACACCTGCGTCTGTTCGGAATCGTCTATCTGTGTGTATGCACCCTGCTTGTGGGATTTTCCGTATGGAAGGCTTACAGTTTCGCGGAAGCGCAACGGGAGAAGATCTATGTGCTGGATGAAGGCAAGTCACTGATGCTGGCCCTTTCACAAGACCTGGAGCAGAACCGCCCGGTGGAAGCAAGGGAGCATGTCAGACGGTTCCACGAACTGTTCTTTACGCTCTCGCCCGACAAGAATGCGATTGAAGGCAATATCCGGAGGGCCATGTTCCTCAGTGACCGTTCCGCCTATGCCCATTATGTGGATCTGGCAGAGCAGGGATATTACAACCGGATAATTTCGGGTAACGTGAACCAGCGTGTAGGGATTGACAGCGTCAAGTGCGATTTCCATACCTATCCGTATGAGGTCGTGACCTACGCGAAACTCTCCATTATCAGGGAGAAGAGCGTGACCGAGCGCAGCCTCGTCACGCGTGGCAGGCTGCTGAACTCCACCCGCAGCGACAATAATCCGCACGGCTTCATCCTCGAAGCCTTCCGTGTGGTGGAGAACAGGGATATAAGAGTGTATGACCGTTAAAATTCAGAATGTATGAAAAAGATGTTTGTAAAAATCAAGGAATCCGCGGAAGAAAAGCTGCGGAAGCTGTGTGCCGGGCTTAGCCCGGAAAAGAGAGTGCCGGCAATTGTCATGCTGGCTGCCCTGTTTGCCATCGGAAATTTCTATATGATTTTCCGTGCCATCCATGACATCGGACGGGAGGATGTACGGCCGGAAATCATAGAGATACCCCCGATAGAAATTCCGGATGTCGTTCCTGCCGATACACTCCCGGATAAAAGGGTGCAGGAAATGGAAGAGTTTTTTAACCGATTCAATCAGAAAGAAAATGAGTAATGACGTCAATAAATTGAAACAGAGGCTGGAAATCAGGAAATACCTGGTTTTTGCCGGGATGTTCCTCCTGTTCCTCGGAGCGATGTGGCTCATTTTCGCACCGTCCGAAGAGGAAAAAAAGAAAGAGGAAAAAAATGCGGGATTCAACACCGAGCTTCCCGATCCGAGGGAAGCGGGCATAGAAGGGGACAAGATTGCCGCCTATGAGCAGGCTGACATGAAACGCAAACAGACGGAAAAACTGCGTACGCTGGAGGATTTCTCCGGGATGGCAGACGGGAACTCCGGGACTGTCGTGGAATTGTCACCGGATGCGGATGCCAAGGATGGCAGTTCTCGTGAAGGTGACAGAAGGAATGAAGCCTGTTCTTCATCCGTCTCCGCCTACAATGACATCAACAGGACGCTCGGCAACTTTTACGAGTCACCGCAGGAAGATCCGGAGAAGGAGGCGTTGAAAGCCGAGGTGGAACAACTCAAGCAGGCGGTCGCCGCACAGAACGCGCAGCCGGGTTACGAGGAGCAGGTAGCTCTCCTGGAAAAATCCTATGAGCTTGCGGCCAGGTATATGCCGGGCAATGGCAGTGTGAATACGGACAGCCGTTCCGATAATGAAAGTCCCGGGCGGAACGGAAAGGCGAAAGCCGTTCCCGTGGGGCTGGTTTCCACACCGGTGGTATCATCGTTGCCGCAGCCTGTCAGTGATTCTATACAGCTTACAGGAATGGCACAACCGGAAAGATTCCACACGCCAATCGGTCATAAAGAAGAGAGAAATGTGAGGAATACCATCCGGGCCTGCATCCACGGGGACCAGACCGTCATCAGCGGTCAGGGAGTGAGGATGAGACTGCTGGAGCCAATGCGTGTAGGGAAGCATATCCTGCCCAAAAACTCCCTGCTTACCGGAGAAGGGCGCATACAGGGTGAAAGGCTTCACGTCAATATCCTTCAGGTGGAATATGGCGGTACCATCATCCCCGTGGAACTTGCCGTGTATGACAATGACGGACAGGGCGGCATCTTCATTCCGGGGTCAATGGAGGCTAACGCCGTCAGGGAGGTTGCCGCCAATCTGGGGCAGAATCTCGGCACGAGCATCTCCATCACCAACCAGTCGGCAGGTGACCAGCTGCTTTCCGAACTCGGAAAGGGTGCCATACAAGGTGTCTCGCAGTACATATCCCGGAAGATGCGTGAAGAGAAGGCGCATCTCAAGTCAGGCTATACCCTGATGCTTTATCAAGACAACGATCAATAACAATCCATTAAAATTCAATCGACATGAAAAAGTTTTTTGTAATGCTTGCCCTTGCATGGGGCACTGTGGGCGCTTTCGCCCAAAATGAAGCCGACAGCGTAGCGGCGGTAAACAATGCCGTCACACTGGCCAAGGAAGTGTATCCTCAAAAAGAGGAGGACGGAGACCTCTATCACGGTCTGACCCGTAAACTCACCTTTGACAGGATGATACCTCCATACGGGCTGGAAGTGACCTATGGAAAGACCACGCACATCATTTTCCCGTCATCGGTGCGTTATGTGGATCTCGGTTCTCCGAACCTCATTGCAGGCAAGGCGGACGGTGCGGAGAATGTCATCCGTGTAAAGACCACCGTGAAGGACTTCCGTGAGGAGACCAACATGTCCGTGATTACCGAAAGCGGAAGTTTTTACACCTTCAATGTGAAGTATGCGGAAGAGCCGCTGCTGCTGAATATCGAGATGAAGGATTTCATTCATGACGGAAGTGAGGTGAACCGCCCCAACAACGCCCTTGACATCTACCTGAAGGAATTGGGCTGTGAATCGCCTAAATTGGTACACCTTATCTCGAAGTCCATCCACAAGGACAACAGACGGCACATCAAGCATATCGGAAGCAAGGCGTTCGGCATCCAGTACCTGCTCCGCGGACTCTATACGCACAACGGCTTGCTTTATTTTCATACACAGATAAAAAACCGGTCCAACGTGCCTTATGAGGTGGATTTCGTGACTTTTAAAATTGTGGACAAGAAGCTGATGAAACGTACCGCCATTCAGGAACAGGTGATATTCCCACTGCGTGCTTACGACTATGTAACGTCCGTCGCGGGGAAAAAGGACGGGCGCACCGTTTTCGTCTTCGACAAATTCACCATCCCCTCGGACAAGGTGCTGATGGTGGAGATGCACGAGAAAGGCGGTGGCAGACACCAGACCTTCACCGTGGAAAGTGAGGACATCGTGAGAGCCGGGGTTATCAACGAACTTAAAGTGAAGTAGCCATGAAGAAGTATCTGTTCCTTTTTGTTACAGCCGTGTCGCTTGCCCTGTTTTCAGGGCGGGCGCACGCCCAGCGGTACCTGCCCGGGATGAAGGGCGTGGAACTGCGCGGAGGATTTGCGAACGGCTCAAAGTCCCCCTTGAATTATTATACCGGATTTGCCGTTTCCGGATACACCCCAAAAGCCAACCGCTGGGTCATAGGCGCCGAGTATCTGATGAAGAATTATGGGTATCGGGATGCGAGCGTACCCCGTGCGCAGTTCACGGCAGAAGGCGGCTATTATCTGAAATTCCTGTCTGATCCGACAAAGACGGTCTTCCTCTCGGTCGGCGGTTCCGCACTGGCCGGCTATGAGACCGTGAACTGGGGCGAGAGGATACTGTATGACGGTTCGAGGCTGCTCGCCAAGGATGCGTTTGTCTATGGCGGCGCGATAACCCTGGAACTTGAGGCATACGTGACAGACCGCATCGTCCTTCTTGCCGCTATCCGGGAACGTGTATTGTGGGGAAGCTCGCTGGACCTGTTCACGACACAATTCGGTCTGGGTGTCAAATTCATAATCCATTAGAACCGTATCGCTTATGACTATAGAAGAGATAAGAGACATTCCAATCGCCGTTTTTCTGGCACGGATGGGATATGAACCGGCAAGAAGACGGGGGGATGAATATTGGTATCTGGCCCCGTACCGGGAGGAGCGCACCGCCTCGTTCCAGTTGAATGTCCGTAAGGATATATGGCATGACTTCGGTACCGGACAGGGAGGCGACATATTCACCCTTGCGGGGGAGTTTATCGGCAGCGGGGATTTCAAGGCGCAGGCCAGGTTCATCACAGGGATATGGGGCGGTCTTGCTCCCGAACACAAGACCGTTTCCCGTTCCGGGGAAAATGACAGGGAAGATTCCCATAGGCAGGAAAGTTTCACGAAGGTACAGTCCGGACCGCTGCACAACAGCGTCCTGCTCCGTTATCTGGCGGAACGTGGCATTAGCGGTGATGTGGCTATGCCGAACTGCAAGGAGATCAGGTACACCTTGCACGGGAAGCGGTATTTCGCCATCGGTTTCAGGAATGTCAGCGGTGGGTACGAGGTGCGCAACCGCTTTTTTAAGGCCAGTCTCTCTCCGAAAGACATTTCGCTGATGGACAACGGTTCGGATACTTGCAATCTCTTCGAGGGGTTTATCGACTGCCTCTCGTGGATGCAACTCGAATTGGGATGTGGCGACGACTATCTCGTACTGAACTCGGTGGCATTGCTGGAACGCTCGTTCCCCGTTCTTGACAGATATGAGAGAGTCAACTGTTACCTGGACCGGGACGAAGCCGGACGGCGCACGCTGGAGGCGCTCCGCAAACGCTATGCGGATAAAATAGTGGACTGTTCCTCTTTGTACAAAGGATACAAGGATCTGAACGAATACCTGCAGAACAAGTTTCTGTAAAAATAGAATTAAGTATAACGTATTAAAATCTGATTGAATATGAATGCATTGAATAAAAAAAGAGAATTGGCCGGAATGATGGCAATCCTGTTCCTGGGTCTGGCGGCTTGTCTGTTGTCCGCCTGCAATGATGAAATGGATGTACAGCAGTCCTATCCGTTCAAGGTGGAGACCCTGCCTGTCCCCACACGTATTGTGAAAGGTGAGACGGTGGAAATACGGTGTGAACTCAAACGTGAAGGACGGTTTTCCGATGCCCGCTACACCATCCGATATTTCCAGCCGGACGGCAAGGGTACACTCCGTATGGATGACGGGATGGTGTTGCTGCCCAATGACCGCTATCCCCTTGACAGGGAGGTGTTCAGGCTATACTACACTTCTGAAAGCGAGAACCAGCAGACGATAGACATCTATTTCGAGGACAACAGCGAACCGGCACAGATTTGCCAATTGACTTTTGATTTCAACAACGAGGCGGAGGACGAGGATTCCGTCGTGACTGCGGATAGCAAGGAATTGCCGGTCACAATTGTCGGACACTAAGCCGGTCCTGCCTATGATGAAGTTAAAAGCAATATGGTTTGCGGTGCTTTCCATCACGGTCTTTTTTCCGGGTATGCCGTCGAGGGCGGAGAATCCGATAAAGGCAAGTCCGGACAGGTTCAGTATTGCGGTCGAGTGTGTCAAGCGATTCGAGGGTTGGCATGGAGAGAAAAAGCATTGGCCTTATGTCGGGTGGGGGCACAAAGTTCTTCCCGGGGAGAGGTTTACCAACAGTATTACAAAAGCACAAGGTGATTCCATTCTGAGAGCAGACCTCCGTAAGTTGTGCCGTATGTTCAGTTATCTGGGACGTGATTCTTTGATCGTTAGTGTTCTTGCGTATAATGTGGGCTGTTCCCGTATCAAAGGGTATGGAAAAATACCCAAGAGCCGGCTGTTGAAAAAACTGGAGTCGGGTGACCGCGATATCTATAAGGAATATGTCTCCTTCAGATGCTACAAGGGGAAAGTGGTTCCGAGCATCGAACGGAGAAGGAAAGTGGAATATATGCTGCTTTTTGAGAAGTAAATGAAAAAGGGAGAATCTTTCAGTTGTTTTCGACTGTCAGGTTCTCCCTTATGCGTATTGTCGGAATCAGGCCATTTGTGCGGCTTGTATGTCAGCTTACCGGAACGGCATCCTGTACTTCAGCTGCTTCCGGCAGATGGGAAAGCAGTAGTTCCGCCATTGCTCCGTTTTGTGGAATCAGTGCCGGGAAGTCCGTTTTTCCGGGCTTGTATATCTCTGTGGCTATATTGTATAGCTCCCAAGCGGTAATCTGCCCTTTGGTCATAGCCAGTTTAAGCACCTCTTCCGTGAATATAGAAATTTGCCCTTGGTTCAGAGGATAGGTTTCCACGGAGGATGACAGATTCCTGTCCGAACTGTCGTGGGAGACGCGCAACGCGGTCAACAGACCTATATACATATAGATTTCCTCCATAGATATAACCCGGCGTTTCAGCCGTTGTATGCGTTCGATGTCCTCGTTCATGTTCACCTCGAAATTGGCAAGCCAGCCGTCCACGGTTTCGAACACCTCTTCCGTCGAGACTTTCTTCTTGCCGTAATTGCAGACACTTCGCTCGGGTGAAAGGATACACTGGTTATGACAGATTAGCACGCAGGGACCTATGGCTGCCTGTATGCCGTCCTGGTGGTAGGCGACGACCAATGTTGTGGTCAGTTCGTCCGTCTCCCAGTCCTTGATCCGGATGGTGGCGAAGATACGGCGCAGGATGTGCGCTTCCACGGCTTTTTCGCCATGTGTCTGTTCCACCTGCGGAAGGATGCTTACTCCCGGCTGCGTCTTGTTCCTGTTCTGGGCCGCGAAGATTTCCTCCACCTCATAGTCGAGATTGTATTTCTCGCAGATGTCCATCATGCGCCGGATGACCTGGTAATGGTAGATACCTTGCACCGGGTTGTTGTAGATGTCGTTTTCCTTGTAGGTACGCTGAAGCGTCTCGAAGTTCATCACTTCAATTCCGTTTTTCTGGAAGTCAAACTGCTGTTGTCTTTCCATTACTGCCAATGTCGTTTCCATAATCTTGAATTTTATGAAGTTAATACTGTCGTTTGTCTTTTATCAGGTGTGTATCTGCCATCCGTGGAACGGTTGTAGTGTTACGGCAAAAGAGCGGTCCGGTATTCCGTGATAGAGCAGACCGCCCACGATGCCTGTCCTTCCGTCGGGATAACATTGTGTAAAGCCGAACGAGTACGGGGCATGGTCATAGTAGAGTGAGATTTCGCAGGGATGGTCGGGATTTTCTTCCCAGCTCTTCAACCGCTCCAGGCATTTTTGGAGCGAGGTGTCACCGATGGATTCGGCATAACGCTTTACATTCTCGAAATGTTCTTCATTCAGGATTTTCATGACTTTTGAATTTTATCTGTTAAACACGTCCGGCTCCGGGAGCCGGTATTTTTATTTCTCGCCTGCCAGACTGTCCCGTGATCGTACCCGCAAGGTTTGGCGAAAGAAAATACCGCAGCCGTCAGGCGAGGATGATTTTCTTTCAGCCAACCCCGCAAGGGGCCTGACCTTGACAGGGTACACCGGACACGGGACTACCTTTGCAGGGTGGGAAATAAAATACACGGTAGTGTGCTTTGCATGGTCTGTGGCGATTCTCTTCCTGATTTGTTCGCCATTGCCGGACAAAAGATGTATTTTTGCAATTCTAATTTCAGTTTTATGGAAAACTATATAAAGAAAGCGGCGGATGCTTTCCTTGTGGAGCGTCCGTACGGTATGCGTGTGGATTACAGGAAGAAAGGATTCGTGCTGTTTAAC
>CAJTPM010000069.1 GCA_910578085.1 uncultured Lachnospiraceae bacterium
GCAGAGCAGCTGATTTGTAATCAGCAGGTTAACGGTTCGAGTCCGTTCATCGGCTCTGACAATAATATTAGTAAATATGGATGGATTCCCGAGTGGCCAAAGGGGACAGACTGTAAATCTGCTGCAAATTGCTTCGGTGGTTCGAATCCACCTCCATCCACTTGGCAAATGCCAGATAAATTTAATAAAAACATCGCGGGGTGGAGCAGTCTGGAAGCTCGTTGGGCTCATAACCCAAAGGTCATAGGTTCAAATCCTGTCCCCGCTACTAAGGCAAAAGCCTGATGCCCAGATAGCTCAGTTGGTAGAGCAGAGGACTGAAAATCCTCGTGTCACTGGTTCGATTCCGGTTCTGGGCATTGATTAGCCCTTATGAATGCTATAGTGTAGTATTTATGAGGGTTTATTTTTGTGATTTTAAATGTTATACTTATAAAAGCGGTGTTGTGGAGTCAGAGGTTTAGAAGAAATGATATATAAGATGAAACTGTTAAAAACATATTTTCAAGATAAAAGAAGAATACGACGCAGGAGGTATTTTGAGCGTTTAAGGCAAATTGAAAACGAATTGCGAAATTATGCTTCAGATATTCTCTATTCTCCCAATTTTGACAGCAGTAAAAACAATATGCAGCATGGTACGATATCGGTCAAAGAACATAGCATCCGGGTTGCAAGGCAGAGTGTGCTGATTTCTGATATGTTGAGAATAAGGCATGATCGTAGGGATTTGGTGAGAGGAGCGCTTTTACATGACTATTTTCTCTATGACTGGCATCATGCTGATCTGGAAAATCCCCACAGGCTACATGGATTTCATCATCCGGCGAGAGCCCTGAAAAATGCCGAGCGGGAATATGAACTGACGGAAAGACAAAAGGAGATTATTATAAAACATATGTGGCCGCTTACGGTAATACCGCCCATGTGCAGAGAGGCATGGCTGGTGACAGTGGCAGATAAGTACTGTTCTCTTCTGGAAACAGTACATCTACAAAAAGGACATCGGAGAAAAAGAAACATTGAAAAGTCTTTGGGAAAAACTTGAAGAATATAGTGCGTCGGATTATTATCCTTTTCATATGCCAGGCCATAAGCGTTTTCCGAAGGAAAATGCGTTGGCCTTCCATAAGCGTTTTCCGAAGGAAAATGCGTTGGCCTTCCATAAGCGTTTTCCTCTTGAAAATATATATTTATATGATATTACAGAGATAGAGGGATTTGACAATCTGCATGATGCAAAAGGAATTTTACGCGCTCTACAGCAAAAGGCGGCCCGTATTTATCATGCGGAGCAAAGTTTTTTTCTGGTGAATGGAAGTACAGGGGGTATTTTAAGTGCAGTTTCGACTGTGGCGAAGGAAGGAAAAAAACTGTTGATTGCCAGAAACTGTCACAAATCAGTGTATAATGCAATATTGCTGAATCGACTGCATGTAGAGTATCTGTGGCCGGATATGATAGAAGAGTTTGATGTTCAGGGTGGAATTTCTGCAGAAGAAGTAAAAAAGCATCTGGCCGGAAGGAAGGATATCTGCGGGGTGGTGATTACTTCGCCGACTTATGATGGCATTGTATCAGATATTTGTCAAATTGCAGAGGAAGTGCATCTATGCCATATTCCACTTATTGTTGACGAGGCACACGGCGCTCATTTTGTTTTATCAGAGAAGGCACCGAAAAGTGCGGTGGAATGCGGTGCAGATCTTGTGATAAACAGTGTCCATAAAACGTTACCTGCTTTGACACAGACAGCTCTGCTGCATGTACAGGGAACGCTTGTGGACAGGGAAAAATTGAAAAATTATTTAAGTATCTATCAAAGCAGCAGCCCTTCATATATTCTTATGGCGAGTATTGATAAGTGTGTCGATTTCATTGAAGACTATGGGGCGGAATGTTTTGAAATGCTTCTGGCGTTCAGAAAAAGAGTCGATGAAAAAGCGTCAGGATTTTTATGCCTTAAATTATTGTTTGATTGTGAAAATCGAGATCCGGGAAAGCTGGTTATCTCTGTGAAGGATACGGATATAACAGGACAGGAATTATATCGAATTTTGTTAGAAAAGTATTATTTGCAGTTGGAGATGGCAACTCCCACTTATGTGCTTGGGATTTTAACGGGGATGGATACATGGGAAGGAGTGGAAAGACTGATTCATGCACTGACAGAGATTGACGGAGAAATTGCTGAGAGGATGGGAGATGAACGCAAAATAAAGAGGAAGCAAAAAATGGACGATATTTATAGTATAATACCAAAATCTTCCGGCCTGAGCATTTTTGAGGTGGCGCAGAAAAAAAAGGACTGGATCCCTCTGGAACAGTCTGATGGAAGAGTAAGCGGCGGTATGCTCTGCTTTTATCCGCCAGGGATTCCGTTTATTGTTCCTGGAGAAATTATTGGAAAAGAGCAGATTTCTCAAATGGAGAAATGCAGAAAAAATGGAGAATATCTGACAGGAGTTTCAGAAGAAGGGAAACTATGTGTTTTGAGAGAATAGGATAGAGAAGGGTTAGAAACCGATCGACATTTAGGGTTTTGGTGAATTTCAGATAGAGAGGTAAGAATTTCAAGGGAATACGTTAGAAATTCCCTTGAATAAGACTTCTTTTAAGACAAAAAATATGTTAAACTGAAAATAGATATATGCATGTATGGGAAATATTATAGTAATGGGGTTTTTATGGGAAAAATCGTCTATCTTATGGGTAAAAGTTCATCTGGCAAAGATACTGTTTACAAAAAGCTTTTGAAGCAGAATGAACTTTTATTTCATACGGTGGTGCTCTATACGACCAGACCGATCCGGGCGGGTGAAACAGATGGTGTGGAGTATCATTTTACGGATGAGGCAGGATTTCAGCAGCTGCTTCAGGAGGGAAAGGTAATAGAAGATCGAGTTTACCATACAGTACAGGGGATATGGCGCTATTTTACAGTGGCGGAGAAAAAAAATTTTCGGGCAGAGGATAACTACCTGATGATAGGGACTTTGGAATCCTATGAAAAAGTCCGTGCGTATTTTGGAAAGGATAAAATGATTCCAATTTTTATTGATTTAGATGATGGCGTACGTTTGCAGCGGGCTCTTGACAGAGAACGTGCGCAGGATGTGCCACAGTATGGGGAAATGTGCAGGCGTTTTCTGGCGGATGAGCAGGATTTCAGCGAAGAAAGAATTACCGCTGCAGGAATAAAAAAACGTTTTGTAAACAATAAACTGGAGGGGTGCCTTTTGGAGATTATAGAGTATATTAAAGAGGAGCTTTTACAGGAGGCTACAGGTGGACATTAAAGTAAGTCAACTGACACAGGTTTCACAAGTGCAGCAGGTGCCGAAGGAAGTGCCTGCGGACGGCAGCTTTAAATTTACATTGGCAAGTCGCGTGGAGGAGCAGGAATTACAGGCGCGGCTGACAGCGCTCATGGAAGAAATAACGATGCAGGGCAAGAAGCTTGGAAAACGTCGGGATGTGAAAGACATGAAGCGATATCGGGGACTGATCAAAGATTTTTTAAATGAAGTAGTGGCTCGTTCTCATAACTTTTCAAGAGAAAATTTTCTGGACAGAAAAGGGAGACACCGGGTGTATGGTATTATCAGATTGATTGATCAGAATCTGGATGATCTTGCGCAGGAGCTTATGAAAGATGAGAAGGATAATCTTATGATTCTCAGTAAAATAGGGGAAATTGAAGGATTGCTGTTGGATATATTTACCTGAGAACAACATTTGTCAGGTAAGGTTCCCGGAGATTTGTGAAAGTTTTTTACCGACAGAGAGTATTTTAAGCGGACGCTTGCGGGGCAGGCGGGGTATCGGAATAGAGGGGCAGGTGGGGGTATGCGCAGTTTTAAAGATATTATCGGACAGGAACATATAAAAGAATATTTACAAAATGCGATCTCGCAGAGGAAAATTTCTCATGCCTATATTATTCAGGGAGAACATTTTTCGGGGAAGGAGTTTATAGCAAAAGTATTTGCAGCAACACTGCAATGTGAAGAGCAGTTGTCTGAGCCATGCGGGAAGTGCCGTTCCTGTAAACAGTTTCAGACCGGAAATCAACCGGATATTATTTATGTAGGGCATGAAAAGCCGAATTCTATTGGGGTGGAGGATGTACGCAGTCAGATCAATGGTGATATTCTGATCAAACCTTATAGTAGCCCTTATAAGATTTATATTATCAATGAGGGGGAGAAAATGACACCTCAGGCTCAGAATGCTTTGCTAAAAACGCTGGAGGAGCCGCCCGCTTATGCGGTGGTATTGATTCTGACGACGAATCTGGAGGAACTTCTGCCGACGATTCTGAGCCGTTGTGTGGTGTTGCGAATGAAGCCGGTACAGGATGAGCTCGTAAAAGAATATCTGAAGCGGGAGTTGATGATCCCTGATTATAAAGCTGATATATGTGTCGCTTTTGCGAGGGGGAATATTGGACAGGCAAAGCAGCTTGCGACAAGTGAGGAGTTTGAAAATATCCGAAATGAAGCACTCAGCCTTGTAAAGAATATTCGGAATATGGAATTGCATGAGGTGATGTCTGCAATTAAACGAATCCGGGAGTACCATATAGATGTAAATGAGTATCTGGATGTGCTTTCGATCTGGTACCGCGATGTTCTTCTGTTTAAAGCTACTAATGATACGAACCATCTGGTATTCAGAGAGGAGATACCATATATCAGAAAGGCGGCTGATAAAAGTGCGTATGAAGGGATCGAGAATATATTAAAAGCGTTGGATAATGCAAAGAACAGATTGCATGCTAATGTAAATTTTGAACTGGTTATGGAACTTTTATTTATTACCATTCAGGAAAACTGAGTGGCAGGCAGATAAAAATGCCGGAAGGCAGATTGTGAGGTTATAGATGAAAGTAATTGGTGTACGATTCCGGACAGCGGGTAAAATTTATTATTTTTCTCCCCAGGAATTTTCAATAAAAAGAGGCGATCATGTGATTGTAGAGACTGCCAGGGGAATTGAGTTCGGCACAGTGGTAATGCCGCCCACGGAAATGGAAGGATCGAAAGTGATACAGCCTTTAAAACCAGTACTGAGGCTGGCGGCAGAAAAGGATTTGGAGCAGGAAGCATCCAATAAAGTAAAAGAAAAGGAAGCATTTCAGATTTGTCAGGAAAAAATTAAAAAGCATAAACTGGAAATGAAGCTGATCGATGCGGAATACACATTTGATAACAATAAAGTGCTATTTTATTTTACGGCGGATGGCCGCATCGATTTCAGAGAACTGGTGAAGGATCTGGCAGCGGTCTTTAAAACAAGAATCGAGCTGCGGCAGATCGGCGTCAGGGACGAGACGAAAATCGTAGGAGGGATTGGGATTTGCGGCAGGCCGCTTTGCTGCCACAGCTATCTGGCCGAATTTGCGCCTGTATCCATTAAGATGGCGAAAGAGCAGAATCTTTCACTCAATCCGACAAAGATCTCCGGTGTCTGCGGGAGGCTGATGTGCTGCTTGAACAATGAGGAAGAGATCTATGAGGAGTTAAACCGCAAATTGCCGAATGTAGGCGACTATGTGACGACAGATGACGGTTTAAAGGGAGAAGTGCAGAGTGTCAATATTCTGCGGCAGCTTGTAAAAGTGCTTGTAGAAGTAAATGACGAGAAAGAGTTGAAAGAGTACAGGGCAGAGCAGCTTCGCTTTAAGAGACGCCATAAAAACAGAAAAGACCGTACCAGCACTGAAGAATTAAGAGAGTTAAAAGAGCTGGAGAAACTGGAAAAGAAAGAAAAGAGCGAGAAGCTGTCGAAATTAGACGAGTGAGGGAGACAAAACGGCAGACAGGGCGGAAAAGAGTTTGCAGGAAGAGCTGTCTGACAGGTGAACAGGAAGATTTATGGAAGAGGATAAACTGGTAAAACCGGGAGAACGGGTGGATGATCTGCAGAGGAACGGTTATCGTATTATTCAGGATCCGGGGCGTTTCTGTTTCGGAATGGATGCCGTGCTGTTAGCAGGTTTTGCGGATAAGGCAGCCGGCAAAAGACTGCTGGATATTGGAACAGGAACCGGTATACTGCCCCTTCTGATGGAAGCGAGAACCGGGATAGAGCATCTTGTCGGACTGGAGATTCAGGAAGAAAGTGCGGATATGGCCGCAAGAAGCATAAAACTGAACGGGCTGGAGGATAAAATTGAGATCATAGCAGGAGATATCAGAGAGGCTGACAGGTTGTTTGAAGCGGCCTCTTTTGATGTGATAACCTGTAATCCGCCCTACATGATCGGCTCCCATGGCCTGCAGAATGCGCAGCAGGCTAAAACCATCGCCCGGCATGAAGTGTGCGGCGCCTTTCGGGATATCGCCGTAATGACAGCAAAACTCCTGAAGCCGGGGGGCCATTTTTATCTGGTACACAGGCCTTTCCGTCTGGCGGAAATACTTGTCACGCTGAGCGCCTGCAAACTGGAGCCAAAGCGTATGCAGCTCGTGTACCCCTTTGTGAACAAAGAACCAAATATGGTCTTAATTGAAGCGGTCCGCGGCGGAAATCCCCGTATGACCGTGGAGAAACCCCTGATCGTCTTCCGGAGTCCGGGGGTATACACAGCGGAAATATATGATATATACGGATACTGATCGATTTCTCCGGGAAAGGAAACAATATGTACGGAACCCTGTATCTGTGCGCCACCCCTATCGGCAATCTGGGGGATATGACGCTGCGCGTCACAGAAACGCTGTCAGCGGTGGATCTGATCGCTGCCGAAGATACGAGAAACAGCATAAAACTGTTAAATCATTTTGGTATTAAGACATCTATGACAAGCTATCATGAATATAATAAAGTGGAAAAGGCGCAGACGCTCGTGCAGAAGCTGAGAGAAGGGCTTAATATAGCTTTGATCACAGATGCCGGCACACCGGCGATCTCAGATCCGGGGGAAGTGCTTGTAAAGCTTTGTCAGAAAGAGGGGATCCGGGTGACGTCTCTGCCTGGGGCAGCCGCCTGCATCACGGCGCTGACGCTGTCAGGACTTTCTACGAGACGTTTCTGCTTTGAAGGCTTTCTGCCCACAGAGAAAAAGGAAAAGACGGAAATACTGGAAATGCTGAAAGAGGAAACGAGAACGATGATCCTGTATGAGGCGCCGCATCATCTGATACGCACATTGAGAGAGCTGTATGGGGTACTGGGGAATCGAAAGATCACGATCTGCAGGGAACTGACGAAAAAGTTTGAGACGGTGTTGTCCACTACTTTTGAGGAAGCCCTTGCATTGTATGAGGAGGAGGAACCCCGTGGCGAGTATGTGCTTGTGATAGAAGGGAAGAGCCTTTTGCAGAAAAGGAAGGAAAAACAGGAGGGGTTTTTGGAGCTCGCCATTGAGGAACATATGAAGAGGTATGAGGAGGCAGGCATGAACAGAAAAGAGGCCATGAAGATGGTCGCAAAGGACAGAGGCGTCAGTAAACGAGAAATTTATCAGTATATGCTTGACAAATAGGAAAAGCCTAACTATACTCTGTATAGATTGAGAAAGCCGTCTGCTTTAAAAACCGACCGGAAGCAGAGATTATAAAATGTGAAGGCTAGAGAAAAAGGAGACAAAGAGATGTTAGAAAAAATTGCGGCATTAATAGAAGAACAGTTAGGAACTGTGGATGCGAGCGACATTACGGAGGAGACTTCTTTTAAGGACGACCTGGGTGCAGATTCGTTAGACTTATTTGAATTGGTTATGCAGTGCGAAGAAGAGTATGGCATTGAGTTCCCCTCCGACGAGCTGGACAGCATGAAAACTGTAGGGGATGTGATACGGTTTATCAGAGAACAGGGGATAGACGCCTGAATATAATAAAGAACAGTAAAGGAAAAGGCTTTTGAAACGGTGTGGTTTCAGAGGTCTTTTTTTATTTCATAGGAAATTGCGACAGTGTAGATCATTCCAGGAGAATGCGGCATAATTCATTATGCCTGAACACATTTCTGAATGTGTCGCTGCCGGGCGACGCTATTTTTATGCGCAGGGAAAGAAAATCTTTCGTACTCGATTGCACAGGGGAAGATTTATCATCCTGTGCCGAAAGCAGATTAAAATAGTGGTCAAGTTTTCCAGGACAGGCGCATAGAGATATAGAGAAAGGATCAGACGGGAGGTAAAAAGCAATGTTAAATTATATCTGGGCTGGAATGCTGCTGGTGGGAATTTTTTATGCGCTGTTTACCGGAAACATGGAGGCGGTCTCCAATGCCTGTCTGGAGTATGCGGAGTCGGCGGTGACGCTGTGTATTACGATGGCAGGAGCGATGGCGCTCTGGGTGGGACTGATGGAGATCGCGTCGCAGGCGGGGTTAATTGAGAAGTTTACAAACAAACTGCAGCCTTTTATCAGTTTTCTGTTTGCTGATGTGCCGGCGGATCATCCGGCAAGAGGGTATATTGCGACCAATCTGGTGGCGAATATTCTGGGCCTTGGATGGGCCTGTACGCCGGCCGGGTTGAAAGCCATGGAAGAATTAGCGAAGCTTGAGGAAGAGCGGGGGACTCCGGGGTATGCGGCGGCAGGCGGCCGAAGAGGAAAGAGAGACAAATATGGAGGGACGGATGGACAGCGAGAAGAAAGGGCAGGATACGAGACGGTGGACAGACGGAGAGGCGAGATGGCCGCCAACGGAAAAGCAGGTGGGCTGAAAAAAGGAGACCGGTCTGCCAGCGATGCAATGTGCGCTTTTCTGATATTGAATATTTCGTCCCTGCAGCTGATCCCGGTGAATATGATTGTATACCGGACAAAGTACGGCTCGACGAATCCATCCGGTATTATTCTTCCGGCTATTGTTGCCACCTGCTTTTCCACACTGGCGGGAATCCTTTATATTAAAATGCGGTACGGGAGGAAAAACGGATGTTGATGCGGCTTTCGGTGATCATTATCCCGGCAATTATTTTTTATATCGTGCTGAACGGCGTGTTGAACAGGACGGACGTATATGACGCCTTTGTAAAAGGGGCCATGGACGGGTTGAAAACGGTTGTGAACATCCTGCCGACGTTGGTGGGGCTGATGATCGCAGTGGGGGTGCTGCGGGCTTCCGGTTTTCTGTCAATGTTAGGGAGTGTGTTCGGCAGCCTGACAGAAAAGGCGGGAATCGGCGCGGAGTTTGTACCGCTTGTCTTTATCAAGATGTTTTCCTCCTCGGCGGCCACCGGGCTGGTGCTTGATATTTTCGAGCAGTACGGCCCGGACTCCCGCACAGGCCTTCTGACTTCGGTCATGATGAGCTGCACGGAGACCTGCTTTTATACGATGAGCGTCTACTATATGGCGGCAAAGGTGAAAAAGACAAGGTGGACGCTGCCGGGAGCCCTGCTCGCCACGGCGGTGGGGATCATGGCAAGCATGGTGATCGTGATGTATCTGCAGTGAATGATATGTAAATGTGTACGGCTATCGCTCCATGAGCAGCCTTTCTCTTAAAGACAGAAAATCCGAGGGGCCGGCGTCCAAATAAAACTGATGGAAACGATAATCGGAATACTCCTCCTTCCAGAGTTTTTCGGCTTCCTGTTTTAAAGACAGGATCTCCAGGTAACTTAAATAGTATTTCAGATAGTTTGCCGGCTCTTCTGCGATGTAGGAATAGATATTTTCCGCGGCGTCCGCGGAGAGGCCAAACTGTGCGAGAAGCGCCTGTGTCTGGGGGAGCGTAAGGCCATAATAATGAATATGAAGGTCCAGGAGGGCGCAGAGGCACAGCTCCAGGGAGCGGGCGGTCTTTTGAATCTCGGTATCTGCCGCATAATAATTTCCGGCATAATCGTAGGAGAGCAGTTCCACATAGAGAGCCCAGCCTTCCGCGTAGCCCGGATAATCCAGGATGCCTCGCAGAGGATTTTTCGTATCGGCAATGCCGCTCTCCCTGGCGTAGACGGTCTGATAGAGATGGCCGGGAAACCCTTCATGGGCGAGAGTCGTGAATAGGGCAGTCCCCTCTAAGGAGGAAGCCGGATTGATGTAGATCACATTTTTGTGAAAGGCATCCATCTGCGGCGTCAGATAAAAAGCCGGTGCGCTGGTGGCGGACAGGCTTTCCCCAATATATTTGATATCGCAGGAGATGGGCGGCAGCTGCTTTTTCAGGATGCCGTTTCCCTGTGCGTCGGAACCGGAAAGCAGGGGTGGGAAGTCCTGCCGCATATCTTCCTGTAAAAAGGCGAGGATGTCTTCTACGGAGAGAGGATGCGTATGCTTTGAAGCGCCCTGGGAAGCGGCATCCCACCTCTTTAGTGTGATGAGATTAAGACGCAGTGTATCGAACTGCGCGTAAAGCATATCCT
Source organism: uncultured Lachnospiraceae bacterium (assembly GCA_910578085.1). Classification (GTDB taxonomy): domain Bacteria; phylum Bacillota; class Clostridia; order Lachnospirales; family Lachnospiraceae; genus 1XD8-76. The sequence goes on from CAJTPM010000069.1 coordinate 10,328, forward strand.
GTATTTCCGTTATGGAGCGGTAGGAGCCGGTGTCTTTCCGGATGAGCAGAGCATAGTAGCGCTGTTTTTCTGAAAGCCCGGCGGAGTTTCCGGCAGCATAGCGGAGGAAACTGTCCGTGAAGCTGTCTGTTGCCTGGCCGAAGGTATCTGCGAGTCTGTCAGTGAAATAATCGGCAAAACTGACAGAAGTGTCAGAAGAAAGCGGCTGCGGGCTGCCGCCGGATATTCCAGTGTGGTTCGCGGAAGATGCAGATTCTGACAGTTCTGTCATCTCCTGTGCCAGCATCTGATAGGCGGGCATCACTTCCTGTGTTAAGATTCGAATATTTTCCTGACAATATGCGTCGAAGGCGGCGTTATCCAGAAGCTCCGGGTAGGCTTCCTGGAACTCATTCAGTCTTGTGGCAAAGGATTCCACCAGGAAATGGGAGCCGCTTCCGATACTGTCTTTAGTCAGGAAGGATTCACAGCTGTCCGCCAGCATTTCCGCACTGGATTTTGACATAAACAGTCCGGCATTCGCTTTTTCCCGTTCGTACACAAGCAGACCTTTGAAATAGTCATCGGTCTGGGACAACAGGGAAAGATAGTCGTCGATATCCTTCCGCTTCTGAAACTGATATTCAGAGAAAAGGACCGGGAGCGTCTGCTGCATACCGCTGCCCGGTGAGAGTGGTTCCGCGTAACAGCTGTAGGCCGAGAGGGACTGCTGCAGCGTCAGATAGCGGGTGAGCAGCGTATAGCTGTACTGATTTTCGGCGGAAAGCTGTTTCTGGTCGATAGCCGAGAGCTCTTCCAGCCAGTCTGTGACGGCAGCCTGAGAGAGTGCCCGGTTTTCGGAAGAGTAGACAGGCAGATGAGCTTCGTGATCATAGATGCCGTAATCCGCCGGATTTTTCAGGGTATAGTGGAGCGTCAGGGTATTGCCGGAGAGTTCGTTCCGGAAGATCTCCCGGCAGAGTCTGTTGTAGGAGGCGTCCGCAAGAAAAGAGGGCGCCGCATGATAAAGAAAAACAGAGAAAAAACCGGTAAAAAACAGCAGGAAAGCAAATAGCAGGGTAAGACCAGCTTTTTTGCCCGCAGTTTTGCCAGTATTTTTAATGTTGTCATGGAAGGGCAAAAAGCCGGAGGAAATTCGGATTTTTGAAGGGATACGCATAAAAACTCCTGAAAGGTAAGTCCTTATAATATATGCCCTTCAGGGCATGTATTAGCACAACGGATGTTGTGGTAGGCCGACAGGGGAGGAAGCAATGTCAGTTAGTTATCGGTACCGGACGCCGTGAGGAAAGGCGCTAACTGGATGACATTGGTGAGGGGAGTACAAAATGACAGCGTAGAGACTTGAGTTTTCGTAAATTGTAAATGAAATAGAAAAAATAGCATTCCTTAGAGCA
>CAJTPM010000070.1 GCA_910578085.1 uncultured Lachnospiraceae bacterium
CTGTTGTAGTGTGGAAAGATTGTCCATATGTTTTTCATCCTTTCTTTTCTTTTTTTATTTTTGTATGGGAAGAACCTGGAATTTGCAGGATCATTACCTGTTGCGATTACGACAAAGACACATGGCTGATCATTACGGTTCCATGCGTCTTTGTCCAGGCATCTTACAGATGCAGGTCGCTCTGATATTCAGTTGATTTTCTGTTATGCCGGGCGCATAACTTTGGCTTCTGGGTAAATTTTACATATCCACTTTTACAATTACGCAATTATCTTCGCGAATATATTTATTCTTGAATTGGCTGATTGCGAATTCATCCTCCGGAGCAAAATTTGCTTCATCGATGATTTCTGCTTCGTACAGCAGATCTACTTTCAGGATCACATATTTTACGAAGGGCTGCATTTCGTATTTCTTCATAAAAGAATTCATATTGTCACCTCCTGGATAAGCGGATTATAACACATCAGGTGTCCCATAAAAGGAACAGCAATTAACTTATGTCAAACTTTAATCGTAAAATTTGTCTCAAAAACCATCCTTGAGTTTTTGCCTGTAAGATTCATGGATGAGTTCCATGGATATCTCCACTTCGCCGTTTTTGATGCCGTTTTCCTGCAGGATTTTTTCATATTTCTGGTACGTTTTGATACAGTGCTGATAACTGTCCTTATTGCATCGTTTTCCCGCCAGCACGGTGTTGGCAAAACTGTTGATTTCCCAGCGCATATCGTCGATCTGCTTATCAATAAACATGTTGGTCAGTCTTTTCAGATCGGTTTTCATCTCGTCATCGTGTCTGTCGGACCTCAACATATCTTTTTCATGTTTTTCCTGTAAGGAAGCGAGGGCGTGAGAGGTTTGGAGCAGAAGCTCATGTTCCTCTCTCTTTCCCCGCATCCATCTGGTTTCAAGACCAAGTTTTCCGACGATCCATTCAAAGAGCGATACGACGGATTTTATGCCGATCAGAATAACAAAGACGGAGAGAAATACATAGGAAAAGTTGATGGTGGTTAATTCCTGTATCGGATCCATTTCCGCATCACCTTCCTAATGCGTATTCATCTGTCTCCAGGCGGCTTCCAGTAAAATCCGGATCTGGTCTCTGGTAATAACCTCTTTCCTGGAATTAAACATGTTATCAATGAAATTGACGACATACTCCCGCTTTTCTTCTCCGGACTCAGGCAGATCAAACAGTACTTCCGCCGCTTCCACAGCTTTCGCGGTCCATCTGGCGATCTCGTCTGTTCTGGCACAGGAGAGCTTTGTTTTCAGATAGGGAATCAGAAATCCCGTAATAACGGCGCCGATCACGGGGATCAACAGTGAGATGATATTGAATAATTGTTCGTTCATAAAAGTTCCTCCTTTTTCTTTCTGAAAGCAACTGTTACACGCAGTTTCTGCTTTCTTTCTGTCCATAAGTGATATAGTGTTTGTAGTACAAAGGGAGCTCGTCTCCGAATGCATTTCTCAGATCGGCATAATGATTTTTATAGGCAGCTACATTAAAATCGGCGCAGGCAATGCGGCCTTCCGTCATTCCATAAGTACAGAAGTGGCGAAACAGGGCGGCGGAATCTGTTCCGAAAGTTTTTTTGAGGTCTGCATATCTGTCTGCATAGTAAACCGGATCAAAGACCGGGGAATAGTCCAGTCCCTCTGACAGAAATTTCCCGGAAACTGCGGAAGGGACAGATGGGAGAGCGCTTAACCTTTTGTTGACTTGTTCGGCGATGTAGGGGTGTTTGCGATACAGATAGTCTCCGGGGCAGGCTTTTGCTGCAAAATCTCTGTGGACCGTCATGTTGCAGCCGTTTAAATGCTTTACCCGGTTCGTTTTATTCGTGCTCCATACGAGTTTTTTAATCTGATTGCGCCTGCAGATGTCGGTGACCAGCGCAAGGAGCGACTCCATTGCCCTGTCTGATATATGCCATCCGGTGTCCGCGCCGCCGTCGTTGGCCACTTCGATGGTGACTGCCCGGTGGTCATTGGATGCATTGGAAGAGGCCCAGCTGCGGTCTTTTTCTTCTACATACATTGCAATACGGCCGTCCGTACCGATGCCGTAGTTGGAAGACGCTCTCCTGGATTTTCTGGAAAAAGCATTGCCGCAGGTTTCGATCGACAGGTTTCCCGCCATACAGTGGATGGTGATGGTGTCGATCTTATGATTTCTGGGTGAAGTCCTGTTGGGACTGATTTTTTGGTATGTTTGCAGTGGACTGTTTGTATAGGTCATGTTCGGTTTCCTTTCCTGTGAGTTGTATTTTGTGTGGTTTTTAGCAGCAATTCGGTTCGGTGACATTCCTGCCGGACAGGCGGCCTCAGGACGAAAAAGTTTCCTCTTTTCGCGAGGATTTTTGGCCTGCATTTAACTTTCGCAGCGTGTCAACACAGTATCTTAATTTCTCGCATATGTAGTTTAATTCCACCGGAGTCTCCCTGCCGCAGAAAGACATTCTGATGCAGGAATGGATATCCGGTTCTTTCATGCCTATGGAGCTAAGGGCGTGGGATGGTTCCAGATCCACGTTATTGCAGGCGGAACCGGTGGATACCCGGATGCCGTTTACATCAAGCAGGCTCATCAGCGATTCTCCCTCCACACCGCGAAAGCACATGCAGAGATTGCAGGGCAGTCTGTTTTCGCCTGCTACGGGGGCGCCGACTAAGAAGCTGTCCGGAATGTGTTTGCTTATGTAATGGTATACGTAATTCCTGCCGGCTGAGGAGATGGAAGAGTAGTCATATTCTTCGACGGCTTTGCCCAGTGAGGCGATCCCCACTACATTTTCCGTACCGCCCAGGATGCCGTTTTGCTGGCTGCCGTAAATCAGCGGTTTCAGCCTGAGTTCTTTCCTTTTCCATAACACGCCGATTCCCTTTAAAGCGCGGAGTTTGTGGCCGCTGAAGGTCAGCAGATCGACAGAATCCTTCCACTTTTCCAGATCGATCCGGTAAGACGGGAGATATCCTGTGACATCAACTGCCAGAATACCATGATGTCTGTGGACGATCGCGCCGATGTCCGCCACGTTTTGGACGGTTCCGATTTCAGAGCTGGCCGCTTCGATGCAGACAAGAGGTTTTCTGGCACTGCATTCCGTGAGCATATTTTCCAGACAGGCCGGATCGATTTCTCCGATGGCATTTACCTGCAATGCCTTATGGTACAGACAGGATTCGCATGCCTTTATCATGGATTTATGGGCGGTTGGGGAATAAAAGACTTCATACCGGTTTTCCTGCGGGTTTTCTGAAGTCAGTCCCCTGACCGCCAGCGTGTTGGAGGCCGATCCGGAAGGGGTAAAATAGATATCTTCCGGACGGGCATGGAGAAAGTCCGCGATCGACTGTCCGGACTTTGCTATGATCTGCGCGGCAGACCTGCCCGCAGAGTGGAGGGAGGAAGGATTGCCGAAGAGGTCCAGAACGGATATTAAGTGTTGCTTCATGGTTTCCGACAGCGGGGTGGCTGCCGCATGGTCTAAATAGATATTGTTTATCATAATCTTTCTCCCTTGATCGTTAAAAATGTACGGGGCCGTTGCATTTCAGGCGGAGGCCCCGTACATTTTTGATGTTCTCTTAGATTAAATAAGAGATGATTGGTTGTATTCAATTTTTGGATAACTGTCACACGGCAGCGTATGAAGCGGACTGTGCGGTCTGCCCGGCATAGATGTCTGCTAACACCTTTTTAGCGCCGGATTTATACAGCTCTTTGTCTGAAAGATCAAGATGAGAGAGCATTTCTCTGGCCTGTATCTTATCGATTTCCTGATTATGATACGCTCTTAAAACCATAAAAATCTGGTAATGATCGATGGTATCCGTAAAAGTCCGCCAGGGAGCAAATGCCTTTTCCTTTCTGCAGCTGTCGCATGCATGGTAGCCGGCGCCGCATAATACGCACCAGTGATTTATTTCCCGTTCAGATTTCATTGCGGTTATTCCGCAACGATGACGGAGAACAGATCCGTTCCCTCGTAATCGTCATTGCAGTAATCCTTCATAAAATCAATGGTAAACTGATTCTTTCCGGTGCCTGTGAGAGCGGTCTCGATGGAAGAGGGATCGATCTTGCCTTTTGCGGCTTTGATCACGCCCGCAAATTTCAGGTTGTCGTTGCACTGGTCTCTGAAGATGGCAAATACTTTAACGCCCACGGTTTTCGGGAAGTTGACGGTATTGTTGACCACGCGGATTGCTCTGGAAGATTCATATTCGTATTCCACATAGATTTTTCCGGTTACATCGGTGGGAACCGTAATCTCTCTGTCCGAGATCGAGAACTCGGAAGCGCTTGCCGCAGCGCCAATCGTATACTTTTTGGCCAGCTGTCCGCTCTCCAGCTTATAGATGTATTTGATTTCTCCAAGAGGTGTGTGGGAGAGTGTGACCTTGCCGTCTGCCACAGTCAGAATTTCTTCTACCGGGACAACGATTTTGTCTGTCTCATCGGCCACTTCCTTGTCGGAACCGTACTGCAGTGCCAGCAGGTCCGTGCTGAATAAAGAGTTTGTAGCGGTAAATTTACCGGTCTTTGCCCGGAATAATTTGGTGATCAGAGCACCCTGTGCATCGGTGATCTCCTCGCCTTCCGCTGCGGTCTGAAGGCTTGGCTCCTCCAGCTTGGTGAGCCTCCCGATGACGGAACCGTCAGAGAGGTCTGTGAAGATAAGGCTCCTCACTTTGTCAAGGATAAGTTCGTTTACGTTCATAAATAAGTCTCCTTTCGTTTTTGGTTTTGATAAAGTAGTGTGGGAGAAGAACAATGGATTGACTGTTCCCGCCTCCTTTCGGGTATCGTTTTTGTTCTTTTCCATACAGAAACAAAGCTTCGGTCGTTATTTACGGACGATCCATTTTGAAAGAGGCCGTAAATAACGGACTTTTTTACCGTTTTAGCATGGCGTTATCGTTAATTTTATCCTGTGTCTCTGCACCGCTGCCGTCCTGTCTTTGGAATAATCTCTGATTCAGCTGCCCGATATAATATCTGGACAAAGACGCCTTTACATTTACATGTTCCGGGCAGTCTATATTCCGGAACATTCCTTTGGAATATTTTCTGGTCTCTATGTAGTTTCTTTTCATGCTTAATCCCGGGAAAAGCTTTATATTCACTTCCTCGGATGGCGGGACAGAGGAAAAGTAGTTGAAAATAATGTTTTCTGCCGACTTTAAAGTCTGTCTGACCATCTCCGCAGGAATGGCTTCTCCGGCGGCTATCTGATTGATCAGGGTTTCCTGTGTAATATTCAAAGTGTTCCCGCCTCCTTTCGGGTATCGTTACGATTTTTATTTCTGTACTTCTGTACTCTGGCTTTTGTTTTTTCTCTGCGGCGGAGAAGGTTGCACCTCTCACATCGTTTTGATTTGGAGGATAATGGAACTTCAAGCCATTCCCCGCAGTCAATGCACTGCACATATTTATTTCGCTGCAGGGCTCCTCTTGCTTTTAAGTTTCGTTCAATATTGTTCACCAGATACTGACCGTAGCAAAACCATAATAACTGTTTGTACCGCTTTTTATTTCCATATAGATATTGCACCAGCATATCCGCAATGGTTTCATCGGAATATCCGGTTTCACGGAAAGCAGCTCTGAGTTTGCAGGCCACATATCGCAGATTATCCTGGTATTCATCTTTTCTGTAGATCATGTAGCGGTATTGTGTGCTCAGATGGTCATACAGATCGGATACTTCTCTGCTGCAGATCATTCTCCCGTCTGATTTCATGATCAGAGGGTTAAGAGGCTCCAGCTTCATTCCTCTGGTATTCAGAGGCCTGTCGGGAATCTTTTCGTATAGTTTATTGACAAGACTTCCGTTTCGGTTTTCGATCTGTGATCCTTCCTTATCCTTCGCGTATTCAAAGAAGGCCGGCAGTTTACAGGATGTATATATTGACACCAACGGCCCAAACCACTCGGGGCGTTTTGGCATGTACAGGGTTTTTGCGGCGTCGATGGCAAAATTATTTTCCATGCATAACAGTTTGATCACATCCAGAGCTTCCTGCTTTTCCTGGGCGGATCCCCTTAAAAAGACATCATGGTTCCATATTTTTGAGATGTCATTACTGTAGAGACCGATATTAGTGCTCGTGAATGCCTTGGTCAAACCGGCGTATATCGTCTTATCGCTGAGCCTGACGGGATCCGCTTTGCGCATATTGTAATAAAGCGGTACGATCCCTTCCATATTGCGCTCTGCAATGGCGGCAAAGTTTCTGTCGGCGATGACAAGCGCCCGGTCTCCATCCACATCGAACTGGAGAAGCTTGCTGATCAGGTCGTGGGTGCTCGTGTAAACGGCATCCGTAAGGAACCATTCTCGCATATGTTTTGCACGATCTCCGAATCTGTCATTTGCCGCATTCAGGCGGACAGCATGTTCTCTGTACAGATGAGGACTTCTCAGACAATCGACTTTCTCATGGTATCTGAATAACCGGCAGTATACTTCCCCGTCCTGCAGCAGTCCGGCGGGGCTATCCTGATGGCCGAACCAGTATTCACAGGCGGCATAGTAGTCCGGAAGTAAAAAGGTATGCTTTCCGTCTGCCTCCAGTTTTCCGCTGCGGTATTTCTTTACAAGACTGTCCTTGACGTCCCGGATCACATCTTTGGCATAGGTATCCTGTAACAGAGCAGGGTAGAGCTTCACTGCTTTCTGAAAGGGCGTCATATTCGTGTTGTACGGTGTGATGCCGAGAAGCGCCATTATGGATTCCTTACAGGTACAGATGCTGTTTAACAGCTCGGATGATTTTCGGGTGAGCAGATCGATTTCTTCCTCTGTAATATCAGTGAGTGTCTGGAGCATCTGATAATTTATTTTTGCATTTTTGATTCTGTCTTCCTCCCTGTTGCAGGTTCCGGCACTGCAGTGATACTTTTTAAAACAGGTTTTATATTCTTCCCAGGAGTCATAGTATTTCCACATTTTGAACTGGGATTTTGTAAAAATGATCTGTATGTCTTCCTCTATGATGTTATGCTTTTGTCCATAAATATCCGCGATGATAGGAGAGCAGCCGTTTACTTCTATAAACTTTCTGAAATCGAATACGCCTAACAACCCTTTGATCCAGGGAGCGCGGAACATGAAATTTCTGGTCGAGAGATCCGGAAGGATCATACCGGCTCCGTCGGTATGGGGAATCGGTACATAATCTGTTTTTCTCGTGATGGAATAATCCGTTTCGTCCACAAAGTCGAAGGTACCATATACGTCAGTCTCAAAATCGTCGATCACAATGGATCTGTCGATATCAAAAGAGCTCCATTCATCCGTAGCAGTGGCGGCCAACGCCAGATAGGCCAGGTATTTATTGACATTGATGCCGCCCCTTGCGTTGATCTTTTCGACCGTGAGACCGCACATGACAGTCTTCTTGATTCTGTTCCAGGTGGCTTCTTTGATAAAAACAGCCTTCTTTTTACGGATCTGTCCGGCGGAGGAAGTGAAATATTGATATTTCTCACCATTACAGGTAAATCCAAAAAAGGTAATGTCCTTAAAAAGATCGAAATAATAAATCTGTACGACCATCAGATCTTTTGTCAGTTCATCCTGACCGATGCCTGTAATTCTGCTGAGCGCAGATTCAAATACGGATATGATATGACTGTCGTTCAGACGATCCTGCCGCATCGCACGAATGTGATCTTTTCCGTCTGTCAATTCATTTTGTGATGCTTTATTTGATAAAAGAGCAAGCAGTTTTTCTTTGGTGTCCTTTGCCTTTTGGCTCTTGTGCCGGATCAGCTGTGTCAGGTGCAGATACTCTGTGATGAGATCCTCTGATCCGGTGAGGATGTTTATTTCTTCCGGCAGCGGGTCAGGCAGCCGTGTTTGGGCGGATATATGACTTTCTTCCACTTTGTTCGTTTTCAGTTTTTTTAGATCACTGTCGGTGTATCCGAGAGACTTTAATTTCCTTTCTGCCTCCGGCAGCTTATTCTTAAGATCCTTTTGTTCTCTCCGGCAGTCACAGTATCTGTCATGCAGGTATTTTTCGTGATTGCTGTAAAAGAGTGCGGTATTTACAGAATACATATTGTATTGTCTGTCGAGCATCGTATGATTCCCCCTTTCGGTTTATCCGTTTCTTTTTTCTGTTCTGTTACGTATATATTCTCCGTTTGTGTTCCGGGAAAGCGCGATTTTTTCGTTTGTGTTTCTGAAAAATTTGTTTTTGATATGTGAAAGTGTTGTTTTATAAATAGAGAAATCATCAAAAGGACTTCTTGACAAAATCGAACAGACGTTCTATAATTGCCGTTGTAAGGAAACATATGGAAGGATCAGAAAGTATATCAGTCCGCATGAAATGCCGGGATAAAAATCTGAAAAAATGAAACAGGAAAAAAGAAAGACAGGGAGGTACATATCGATATGGAACAGATATTGCATGCATATTATGATGACAACGCAAAAAAACTTCACAGAGTGGTTGACAGAATATTATTAAAATACGGCGGAGTACCGGAGAAAGATCTGGATGATTTTTATTCGCTGGCAAATGAAGTATTTGCAGATGCCATAAAAAGGTATGAAGGAACCCGGAATTTTGATACTTTTTTATATTCCTGCCTGCTCAATAAGATCAAGTCGGAAATGACGAGAAGAAACAGAATAAAACGCGGGGCGGACAGAATAACCATTTCTCTGGATGCGCTGATCGGGGAAGATGAAAATACTACTGTCGGGGATGTGATTGCGGATTCCGTTACGGTTGAAAAAATAGTATTTGAGGAAAAGGAAGAAAGTTTCAGTAAAAGGATGCTGCTGTATCTTAGCAGACTTTCAAAGCTTCAGAGAGAGGTATTAAAACGGAAAACAGCGGGTTATCTTCCTGGTGAGATCAGAAAAGATCTGCAGATAAGTAAAAAAGAATACGCAGAATGTAATGCTGCCATCCGTTCTTATAGAAGTGTTTCGGTATTATTTTAGCTGGCAGTGGAAAAAAACGTGAGAAGAGGAGATATCAGGAGATGGCAAGACCGAGAAAACAGACTTATACGATGGACATGTATCTGAGGAAGAACAGAAAGGGGGATATCGATAACAATGCGGATGTGCAGAGAAATTTTGTGTGGAATAACGAACAGATCAATGAGCTGATCGTCACGGTACTCACAGATGACTATATTCCGCCGATTATTCTGGGAGAAGAGGAAAACTCAAAATTGCATATTGTGGACGGCGGCTGCCGGACGGCCGCCCTGAGAAAATTCAGGGAGATGCATTATAAGATAACATCCGCCTTGGAAAATCCGCTGATTCCGTATAAAAGGAAAGTGACGGATAAAAACGGGCATGTCAGCTATGAGGACGCTGTGTTTGATATCAGGAACAAGACTTATGACAGACTTCCGGAAGAGCTGAAAGAAAAATTTGATGAATATCAGATAGAGACAGTGATCCATGAGACCTGCGACAGCCTTAAGGTTTCCAGGTATATTAAACGCTACAACAATCATGTGGCAATGAACATGGATCAGAAAGCATTTACCTATCTTGACAGGTTTGCGGGCCGTATCCGCAAAATTCTGGAGAGCAGATTTTTTGTGGAATGCGGCAGTTATTCCGAAAAGGATAAATCGAAAGGGGCTTTGGAGAGAGTTGTCGTGGAGACGTTACTGTGTATGAATCACTTTGACAGCTGGAAATCACAGCCGAAAGCTGCCTGCAAATATCTCAATCAGAATGGGACGGAGGAAGAATTCGATATATTTTCGGAGCATCTGTGCAGACTGGAACATATCATAACGGAGGATCTGAAAGATATCTTTAATAAAAAGGATTCCTTTCTCTTTTTTACGCTGTTTCATCGGTTCTCCGGGCTTGGAATGACGGATGTTAAATTCGCGGAGTTTCTGCGAGAATTCGGAAAGAATCTCCGATTTACAGTGAGGAATGAAAAGGGGTTTCTCTTTGATGAGATTGGCAGAGGACTGAGTACGAAGGATAAACAGGTCATCACGGATAAACTGGAGCTGTTGGAAAAACTGTTGATTGATTTTTTACAGATCGATACAGGGTCAGATCAGGTTGATGATGAGACTTTTATCGCGGAAAGTCTTGGTATGGATGTGATATCTCTGCGCGAGGATATGGATTTTTATAATGAAACCCTGGACGAACTGGAAGAAAGGACGATTAAGATCGGCTCAAAACTGTTAGAGAGGGAAAACCGAAAATCATTGCTGACGATGGTGGTTTATTCTTTCATGGAAGATGTGGATCTGGATGAGTGGTTTGCTGATTATGCGGCAGAGACTGATACATACTGCACTGACCAGAAAAGGAATTATATGCTGATGAGAGAAGATTATGAACAGTATTGCAGTAAGCATGAGAAAATTGAAAATTAAACGGCACTGATTGAGGCCATTAAGAGCGGGCTGGGTGAGGGAACTGACTAGTACATTGAACACAAAATAACACATAGTTTTACATTGGATAATTAAAGCTGA
>CAJTPM010000071.1 GCA_910578085.1 uncultured Lachnospiraceae bacterium
ATCTTCACAGCTTCGGAATATTTTCAGGGCTGCATTACTGTTTATTTGTCAAGGTTCCAAAAGCTTCACACCAAAGTTTCTTCTGACGTGAAGCTTTTATATGATATCAAACCAAACTATAATTGTCAACTACTTTTTGGAATTTTTTTCTGTTTTTTCTGTGGTTTCAAATTTCAGGAGATATTTCTTCCCTTTTCCCCTCCGGTATCTTTAAATATTTTGCATAAATGATAATTTCCCCATCGTAATATCCTGCATTTTGGACTTTCTTCCCTCTGGCCGGAATGAAGCATCGCATCATGGAGAAGGGTGATCTCCTCCCAATCCTTCGGCGGATTCCAGTCCAGCGCAAACGCATCCTCTTTCGCCATTTTATCCGGAAGCAGCGTACATGCTGCCGGATTTCCCAGATGTTCCATGGCATCCGCCCGCATCTGATCGGCCCAGGATTCCTGCTGCACATTAGCCAGCTTCCGCGCTCATGGAATGAGTGTCCACATAGATCTTCCTTTTATAATCGCTCATGCGTCGCAAAAACTGCTCCGGTTTTCCGGGATCATCCACTTCTTTTCCCGCCCTCCGGGTCCCTGTCCGGTACATGCCGTAAAGCATGTCAAACCTTTCCAGCATAAAGGGATAAAGACCTCCCAGCTGGCCAAATCCCGCATGGAGCAGTTGATTGGACAGATACCCGGGCAGCGCCTCCTCCGCTTTAAATAGTCGCTCTGATACGGCGTCGGTATGAGATGAGCATGGGGGCAAGTATCATTTATGCATAAACTCCTTTCACTTCTTTTACACGCTGCTTTTTCTTCTTCCACAGCCGGACGCGCCTCTCGTTAATCCGCACAAAAATCGCCTCCTATTTTTGTGCGGATTAACGAATCAGATGCTGTACAGCGCCACAGATTTCCTTATGGCGCTCCTGTGCAAACAGGCAGGGAAGGTTTACCTTCCCTGCCTGCGCACAAAAAAGTACATAATGAAATTGAGGGACTTTTTTGTCATCCACTTTTCCGTTTTTTATTCCACATCTCAATAATCCGCAATCACATCCACAACATTCATGCGCCCGATCCTTTTCACAGGCTCCCACGCCGCGATCACGCAGGAGAGCGCAACCAGCATGATGATTACAAGGAGTTCCTTCACCGGCACCTCCCAGGCCGCATTCCAACGCGGATAGATCAGCTGATTCCACAGATATCTATGGATCGGCAGGCCGAAAAGCATTCCGGCTGCGATACCGGCGCCCGCATAACTCCAGGTCTCCGCCCGCAGCATTCTTCCGATCTGCTTCATATCCATCCCCACCGCCCGCATGGCGCCGTACTGTTTGAACCTCGCCGACACGCTCATGGAGATGCTGTTGATAATATTGAAGGCCGCAATGACGGCGATAATTCCGAGGAACCCATAGATAAAGACCGCAAAGGAATAGTATGCTCCCTTCGCACTCTGACCGCTCAACCTGTTATCCGAAAACTGAAACTGTTCTCCCGCCAGCTCTCTGAGCTTTTTTGCGGTCTCTTCCCCTGCGCTGCGCTTCACCTGGATGTCGATGATCGTATAGTCTGTCTGCCCGGTCAGTTTTGTAAATAATGCCTCGGAGCAGATCAAAATTTCCGTATTTTCTCCGGCGTCAAAAGGACAGTGCTCCAGAAATCCTTCTATGGTCAGTTCCCCCAGGTCCGTCCTGATCCTCTCTCCCTGCTGCCAGGGCGTATCCCCGGAGTAGACCGCAAGCACCGATCCCTCCCCGGTATCTTTCGCCGTCTTCTCAAGGCCGATCCTGTCAGAGACCCATTTTTCCTCATCCGCCCAGTTAAACTGCAGCCCGTCGTAGGAGATCAGCATGATATTCCTTTCACCTGCCTTGCTGTCCGCCGTGACATGATAGGCAAACTGCCTGCCGTACACCCGTTTCACGCCCTCGATCCGGTACAGTTCCTGCACCAGCTCCTTTGGCACCGAGCAGGTCTCGTCTTTGCTGAAAATAGCAAAGTCCGGTGTGTAAGGCCGCAGCGGCGTGATGGCGTGGCCCATAAAATCCCAGAGAGACGAAAAGGCCAGAAACAGGATGATACTGATGGCAAAGGAGCCCGTCATCATCAGGAAATTTCTTCTATTCTGCCCTGCGTGATGTATCCCCAGCGCCGTATCGATCTTCACGCCTCTTGTGTTCGCCGCCTTTTTCAAAGACTGTGTGTACCAGACATTACCCGACACGGCGGTGAGGGGCGATACCTTCGCGGCTTTCTTTGCCGGAGATCCGGCGGCGATTAACACTGTCAGCAGACCTGTCACGGCCCCCATCACGATGCCGGGGAAACTGACGCCAAAGGCCGGCATCTCTGCAAAATACTCTGCACTCAAAGCCCGTAACAGCGCACACATCAGCCAGGTCATGACGACTCCCGCCGACACCCCCGCCGGGATCGCCGCCCTGCACCAGCAGAGCGCCTCAAGCCGCACAAACCGCCTGGTCTGCTTTCTGTCCGCTCCGATACAGTGCAACATTCCGAAGAAGGCTGTCCGCCCCGCGATATTGCTGTTCATGCTGCTGGCAATCATCAGCGTCCCCGCCGTCAGCACCAGCAAAAACAGCACCGCCGCCGCACCGTAGAGGGCCAGGATCGTAGCATCCTCACTTGCCCCGGCAACCGCCAGCACCATGGTGTTTTCCCCCACCTCTTCCGCCGAAAGGCCGTATTGCGTCCTGATATCATCTATGGCCTTCCTCAGACGCACATGGTCTTTTAACCGCACATAGTAAACCATGTCGATATCTGTCTCTTCGCTCTGTTTTTCCTGATGATACAGATCTAAAAAGGGTTCTACAGGCAGGCAGATCACTACCGCATCCGTTTTCGCTGTCATGGCAGTGGACTCCGCAAAGCCGGTGATCCGATATGTTTTCTCCGCACTGGAAGGCGTATGGAGCGTCACGGTATCTCCTATTTTCACCCCCAGGGAATCCCTGGCGTTGTCTAGCAGCAGCGCCTCCCCTTCCTCTTTCGGAAAGCTGCCCTCCGTCAGATCTTCCGCCATGATCTTTGTCAGAAGTACTTCCTCCATACCGCAGACGCAGGCTGTTTTTCCATTTACCCTGTAATCTTCCCGCAGTCTGTAATTTAAACTGTTATACCAGGACCCCGCCTCCACATCCGGCCGCAGCGCGATGAGCGCCGCTTCTTCCTCCGTAATATTTCTCAGATTGACATGCCAGTTTCCATATTCGGCGATAGCCCTGATCCTCTGGCTGCGCACTTCCATATCCGCCATACTGAAAATGCCTGTCACAAGAAAGACCGCCAGAGAAATGCAGAGCCTTGTCATGGTATTTTTTCCTTTATGCACTTTTGCGGAAATGGGGATCAGACTAAGATAACTTTTCATTGCGCTTCCCTCCCAGATCCGTCAGGCGGCCGTCCGTCACGTTAAGTACTCTGTCTACCGACGCCGTCAGATTCATATTGTGCGTGATCATCAGAATTGTCTGGCTGTACTTGCGGGAAGCGGTTACCAGAAGATCCATCACATCTCTGCTTCCCCCACTGTCCAGATTGCCCGTGGGTTCGTCCGCCAGAATCAACAGCGGCCTCGTAATTAACGCTCTGCCGATAGCCACCCGCTGCTGCTGCCCTCCCGACAGCTGCCCCGGCAAATGTTTTCTGCGATCCACAAGTCCCAGCGTTTCCAAAAGTTCCTCCATCGCCTGTTTTTCAGGTTTTCGGTAGTCTAACAGCATCGGAAACATGATATTCTGTTCCACATTCAGTTCGGGGATCAGCTGAAACGACTGGAAGACGAAGCCAATGTTCCTTCGGCGAAAGATCGTGCGCTGTTCCTCCTTCATGGACAGCACGTCCTCCCCGTTTAACAGGATGCTGCCCGAGGTCGGTCTGTCCAGACCGCCGATGCAGTTTAAGAGGGTGCTTTTTCCGGAGCCGGAAGCGCCCACTACTGCGGCAAATTCGCCCTTTTCCATGGAGAAGGAGACGTCTGTCAGGGCTTTTACGGCCGTTTCACCACTGCCGTAGATTTTGCTTAAGTTTTGTACCTTTAAAATTTCCATTTTTTGTCCTTTCTTCTGGCAAGGGAGCAAGTGCAAACGCCGGGATGAAAATTTTCCTTCCGGCTGTTTGCTCCCTTTACCAGCACCAGAGCTTACCTGTTATTTTTTCAACAAATAATTTCTAAATAATAAGGTACAAAGCCGATCTTACAGATAGGTGAATTTCAGCTTACAATATTGTAAGAAACTTTTACAATGTCAGAAAAATTTATCGCAGGACAATCCAAAGAACATAAAATAATCCTGTTAGTTTGGAAAGGCAAGAGTAAAGGTTGTCTCTCTCCCCGGCTCACTCTGCACGCTCACTGTTCCGCCCTGGCCGTCGACAATGGATTTTACGAGGGAAAGGCCTAGCCCTATTCCCTGTCGGCTTCTACTGTTTTCACAACGATAGAAACGTTTGAAGATGTGGTGAAGGTCTTCTTTTTCTATTCCTTCCCCGGTGTCTGTAACGATAAATCTGGTCATAAGCGGCGTCTGTTCCCAGGTGATCCGGATCCGGTCGCCTTCCTCTGTATGGTCTAATGCGTTCTTGATCAGATTGCCAAGCGCCTCTCTGCTCCAGTCCGGATCGCAGTATACTCTGGCGCTGCCATCGCCCGACAAAAGGAGCTTTTTGCCCTCTTTTTCCGCTCTGATTTTCAGTTCCTCTGCGGCCTCCAGCACAAGTTCCTTTGCGTCAAAGTCTTTTTTGAAAAAAATAACAGCGCCTGCATCCAGTCTTGTGATCTTTAATAGCGTCTGAACCAGTCCTTCTATTCTTGCAAGAGCCAATTGAGATTTCTCTGCAAAGAGGGCGACTGTCTCCGCCTCTCCCGGCTCGTTTAATATGATCTCCTGATACAGAGACAGTGCCGCAAGCGGCGTCTTCAGCTGATGAGAGATATCCGACACGGTGGTTTTCAGGAATTCTTTCACTTTATTTTCCGTCTCCTGTCTTGTTTTCAGCATGGCTGCCATAAAGTTGATGCGGGCAAACAGCTGATAGAGCGTGCCGTCATACAGTTCCGGCAGTTTCAGTGTGAAATTGTCCTCTCCGCAGTTTTCAATGGCGGCTATGGCCTCCCTGTAAATTCTGTCCCTTTTTCGCAGATAGTAAAAAATGCTACAGCAAAGAAACAGGTTTCCGGCGAGAATGGCGAACGTTTTTTCTGCGATGCATAGTGCATGGAAACGCGTCGCCTGCCACGCACTTCCGCCCTTTTCCAGTCCGAGCCGTCCCAGGAGCGTTTCTCCTCCAGCATGTCCAGATATATTCGCTGCATTTTTCTGCACATATCCTGCTGCTCCTGCCATGCCTTCCGGCATATATCCCGCCGCGTCCGTGCAGTCATCCTGTGCATACGCGATCGCCCGCGCAGCAGTCTCCTCCGAAATCCCCTGTGACAGCAACGAGGAAGCGATCCGCGCATCATGTTCAAACAGCAGACTCTGCAGCCTGTTCTCCTGTAATCTGAGCAGCAACAAAGCTGCCGTAATGCTCAGACAGGCAATACACAGCAGCTGCGCCAAAAATACTCTCGTATGCTTTTCTTTCCAAAACATGTCGTCACTCCTCGTTCCATCTGTACCCGAATCCCCGGACCGTAACCAGATGTCTCGGCCCGGAGGGATCCGCTTCTATTTTCTCCCGCAGGCGCCTGATGTATACGGAGACCGTATTGTCATCCACAAAGCTCCCACCGCTGTCCCAGAGCTCTTCTAAAATTCTGTTTCGCGTCACAACGATTCCCGCATTCCGCAGCAACAGAACAAGCAGTCTGTATTCCGCCGCTGTCAGTTCAATCACTTCATTTCCCCGCAACACTTTTCCTTTCTGCAGGTCGATCGTGATCTCACCGGATTTTAACAAACTGTTTTCCTCTTTTGATAAACCCGCCCGCCGCAGAAGCGCACGGATCCTGGAGCACAGCTCCCCCAGCCGGAAGGGCTTTATCACATAATCATCCCCGCCGCCATCAAGCCCTCTGACGATACTCACCTCGTCATCCGCCGCCGTCAGAAAAATGATCGGGATCAGGCTGCCGCTTTTCCGCACCTTTTCACACACTGAAAAACCTGTCCCATCCGGCAGGCTGACATCTAAAAGCAGCAGGTCGAAGCTTTCTCTCAAGAGTTTTTCCGCTTCCGCCACACTGCGGGCTACTTCTATTTCATAGCTCTGTTTCTCAAGTGTATAACACAGGCCATCGACCAGAGACTCATCATCCTCCACTAATAAGATCCTGCTCATACAAATATCCCTATTATTTTCTGAATAAAGTTATAAAGCATATTATGCTCATACAAAAAATTCAAAAACAGGTTTGCCCTGATTAACTCCACCAGAGGCTGTCCATTCACCGGGATCCGCAGACAGCCAATCACTGCAAAAGCCACCCATATTACTGCAGTGGCCTCCACGATGCCTGCAAGCAGCCCCAGAAATTTGTTGAGTCCGTTTAAAAGCGGCAGCTTTGCAATCAGTCCCAGTGAACAGAACACCAGCCGGATCAATTTCCTGGCTATTAAAATAACCAGTAAAATAATAGCCGATACCAGAAAACCGATCAGATTTTTCCCCAGTGCAGATTCAAACACGACGATGCCCGCCACTACTGCAAAAGAAACGATCACGATATCAGCCAGGTTCCCTACCTCATCAATCATTCCGTTACGGGATCCGCTGAAAACCCGCCATATGTAAATCAAAACAACTATACCTAAGATGATATACATTCCGTCTTTTTCCTTTATTTCTGTACGCAGCAGGTCAGGTGACCATGCTGCATAAGTGAAATACCCATAGTTTCCTGCAGGATATTTCACTTCAATTCCACCGTATCAACAGACTCCTGATTCACCAGCGTAAACCTGCCAACGGAATCCCCGGGAATCAAAAGGCTGATACTCGTATTCATTATTCCATGATATTTCTCCACGCCGGACAGATTATAAATACTGCATTCCGTCTCCCCATAAATATAGACATTTTCACCTTTTATAATCACATTCCTGTACTCCAGATCAAATCCCTGGCTCAAATGTTTTTCTCCGTTGCTGTCATACACGGTGATCATATATTTATGGTTGCCGGTAGTGTCATATGTCACCAGCGCCACATATGTATCATTGTGGTAAACAGAACGTACCTCATCCTCCAGAAGTACCTCAAACTTGCTTACCGGCTTCTGTGCCCCTTCATAAAAGGCCAGTCTGTCATCCGCCATAGCGTAGGCCAGCTCAGACGTCATAAAACACACATGGGGAACCACTGCCGGATAATCATACCCGCTCATATAATTGTCCACCTCATTCTGCCCCACCTCGCCGAAATTATAGAATGCCACACTTGACTTTACCGTTCCCTCATCCTCTGCCAGAAAAGATATCATGGCCAGATTATTGTTGGGTGAAAGGGAAATGTCTATAGGGTAACCAAACTGGCTCATTGTCGTCTTAATGCGAACTGCCACTTCACCCTTACTGTTATACAGATATATCCATGTAACATCAGAGTCATCCAGCACTGCTGCCACAACACCGGTCTGTGCTACTGCGAGCGCCCGGATCGGCATATTAGTAGCAATCTCCCCAAGAATGCCCTGTGTATTCATTACATATATCTTTCTCCCATTATAATCGCCAAAGGCTACCGTGCTATTACAGACGGTCACAACAGGATCCTGCATCTCGAAGGTTTCATTCCAGACCGGCTTCCCTTTTATATCGAAACAACTTGCGCCGTCGTTGCTGTAGGTCAGAATATGATCTCCCAGCACAATCGTTTTTGCATTGGCTGCCACATCTCTGGCATTGCTCTCCGTCACCACATACTCCGTATACACCCGATTTTTCTGGCTGATCCAGAGTGCCGCCGCCACTGCCACTATAACCACAAAAACCAGGCTGCCCTGGTACAGCCTGTGCAGTCGGTATTTTACAATTTTATCCGAATAGTGTTCTCTTTTTAGCCCCTCCGATGCCTCTTTTTTTCCAAACATAATTCCGCCTTTTACTCGTAACAAAACTGGTATACCGTACTGGACACATACTGTCTGTCCGGTCCGAACATCACGTCCGGAAAGTTTTCTTTATGGATCCCATCCGGGAAATACTGTGTTTCCAGCGCAAGTCCGTATCTGTTGTGGTATTTTGTCCCCAGCTTGCCATCCTGATCTCCCAGAAAATTTCCGGCATAAAACTGCAGGCCAGGCAGCGTCGTATATACCTTCATCACTCTGCCTGTCCCCGGCGCGGTGACCTTAGCCACAAGCTGAAGCTGGCCGTCCACATCGTCCAAAACCCAGTTATGATCATAGCCTCCCCCCAGCTTCAGCTGCTCAAAGTCGGCTCCGATTTCCTGACCAATGGTCTTTGGCTCCGTAAAGTCCATCGGCGTTCCCTTTACAGACGCTATTTCTCCTGTGGGAATGGAACCCTCCGCTACAGGCGTATAATACGACGCCTTCAGCCAGAGTACATGATCCTCTATGCTGCCGCCATCCTGACCTCTTAAATTAAAATAACTGTGGTTCGTAGGATTTAAAATGGTCCGTCTGTCGCTGATGAAATGATAGTCGATGCGCAGCCCGTTCTCCTCAGTCACCGTATAGATGATCTCCAGTTTTTTATTCCCTGGAAATCCCATAGCGCCGTCCTCATCCTGCAGAAACAGTCTGATACTGTTTACGCCTTCCTCCACATCAAATATCCGCACATGATAACCGTTTTCTTTGTCGCTGTGCAGATTGTTTTCGTTTTCATTGACAGGGATCTGATATTCCACACCGTCAATCGTGAATTTCCCTCCGCCGATCCGGTTCGCACTGGGTCCAATGGCTGCCCCCAGAAAGCCCGCGTTCTCATAATATGGCATCAGATCATCATGTCCGAGTACCACATCCGCCAGTTTTCCATTCCCGTCCGGCACCCATAACTCCCGGATAATTCCGCCATAGTTCAGAATTTTGGCATACATGCCGTTCTTATTTTTAATACAGTACTCGTATACCGCTTTTTTCGTTTTTTTATCTGTTCCGAAAACTTTTTTTGTGATACTCATAAGCCCTCCTGTTATAGTTCCACTCTGCCTTCCAGCGCCCGCAGTAACGTCACCTCATCAATATTTTCCAGATCGCCGCCTACCGGCACGCCGCTGGCGATCCTTGTCACTTTGATGCCCGTTGGTTTGATCAGTTTGCTGATGTACATCGCCGTGGTCTCTCCCTCCAGAGAAGAGTTCGTGGCGATGATCACTTCCTCAATATCACCTTCCAGGCGCACCATCAGTTCTTTCAGCCGGATGTCCCCCGGACCGATCCCAAGCATCGGTGAGATACAGCCATGGAGTACATGGTAGACTCCCTCATACTTCCCGGTCTTCTCATAAGCCGCCAGATCCCTGGGATTTTCCACCACCATGATCACCCTGTGGTTCCTGTGGGGATTCTCACAGATCGGACAGCTCTCCGTATCCGTCAGCGTGAAGCACTCCTTACAGTAACGCACATTCTCTCTGGCCTCCGTCAGCGTTTTCGCCAACCTGTTCACTCGGTCCTTCGGCATATTGATAATATAGAAAGCCAGCCGCCCGGCGGACTTTTCTCCGATGCCCGGCAGGGAAGCCAGCTCCTCGATCAGTTTATTGATATTGCCGCTGTAGAGTTCCATCAGAAAGACAGGCCCCCCGTCATTTTCCCCATCAACTCGCCATTTGCAGCGTCCGCCTGTTTTAAGGCTTCATTCACCGCTGCCATGATCATATCTTCCAGTGTCTCAATATCTTCCGGATCCACGGCTTCCTCGGAAAGTTTTATCTTTGTGAGCTCCTTTTTACCGGTCACAGTGACCTCCACCGCGCCGCCGCCGGCTTTCGCCGTAAATTCCTTTGTCTCCAACTCTTTCTGGCTCTCTTCCAACTGGCGCTGCATTCTCTGCGCCTGTTTCATCAGGTTGTTCATATTTCCCGGCATTCCCATCATACCGCCCGGATATCCGCCTCTCTTTGCCATCTTTTCCCTCCATCTGATCATTGTCTGTCTGCACAGCTTTTCATTATCTTTGCATATGATGATTCTACCGCAAAATCACGTTTTCGTAAACCTCAAATCTTATCTGAATGGGATAAGAATTACTTTTCAGTGTCAGGAAAAGCATCCGTGCCGTATAACAATTGCGCACAATTCACGTATGTGCAACAACCGGCAGATTTATTGACGGTATCATTTGAAACGTCTATTGTTAAAACAAATCATTCATCAGATAACAAAAATCTAATGATCTCTCGGAATTCTGATTGATCCTGCCAGCGAAACTCTGGCATTGGACT
>CAJTPM010000072.1 GCA_910578085.1 uncultured Lachnospiraceae bacterium
TGTAAAACCCATCTGTTAATCCTCCTTCTCCCAAAATAAAAAGGCAGGAACAGATTAGCGATACACAAACGGAATATCCGTTTTAAGAGCTAATTTAGTCCTACCTAAATAATCGTTGTATTAAGTTTTCACCTCTCATTCCACTAAAAGCCAAAGCCCGACCATATTTGTATCGACCATATTTGACTTCCGTAATGTAGGTTTTGAATTGTTCAGCGCTGCCCATTCTTAACCCCAATTAGGTATAAAAAATAGGACTAAATTAGGCTTAACCCCTTGATTTTACTGGGTTTCTTCTAACTTAGCCCTATTATAACACGGGCATCCACATAGCCAATATCCAGCCGGTCAAGGCAAGCCTGAATCGACCGGGTCGGAGCTTCCATCTCGTTTCCCGGATAAATTTTTGTCGTAACGAAAATATCCTCCCGCTGTACGATCCCTTCATCGATTGCCTCCCGGATTGCCTGCCCGATTTCTTCCTCATTGCCATAGGCAGAGGCAGTATCAATCAGGCGGACACCGTTTGACAACGCAGATTTCACAGCATTGATACACTCATCACCATGAAGGCTGTATGTTCCAAGGCCGTTAATCGGCATCTCATATCCACTGTTTAACATGACTGTCCTTCTTTCAAAATCAAACTCTGCTCTTATAATGGTTTCTTCCTCTGCCGCCGGTTCGCTGCCTGTATCACCGGGCGCAGTCCTGGTTTCCCGTACAGATTCCATGGTATCTGTTGCCGGAATTGTTTCAATGCCTCCGACTGTCCCGGTTTCCCCTGCCTTGTTTCGCCCGCATGCTGTTATGGGAAATGCCAATATGGCAACAACGATAAAGCCGAATATTTTTCTCATTTCACATCCTCCTCTATCATCTTTATTTCAGATTTTTTCCGAAATCCCGGAGTTCTTTCAGCTTTGAAGCCGAACCGTTCTCCGTGCCGTATGCTGTAAACACCCCCATATTTTCAAGGCCGAGGTATTCCAGAAAATCCCCTTTGTATGAGAACATTGCGCCACCATACATTGCAGGATCACCGGAGCTTAATATCATAGCCACCTTTCTCAGGTTCCGGGGCTTTCTCGGGTATGCTGCAGAATAGAAGCGGTCAAGAGCACATTTTAACTGCCCTGAAACACCGTGATAATAAATCGGCGAGGCAATGACAAGCATATCCGCCTCCCCCAGCAGGGAATAGACTTCCTGCATATCATCTTTCTGCACGCAGGCTCCGTTTCCCTTTGTATGGCAGTATTCGCAGGCCAGACAGCCCGCAATCTTTTTCCTGCATACGTCAATTACATCCACCCGATGTCCTGCGGATTCCGCACCACTCCGGAACGCATCCACCATTTGTCTCGTATTGCCCTTTGGACGGGGGCTTCCGTTTAATACTATAATGCGCATAACTGTTACCTCCAGATTTTCACTTATCTCATGCCTGTCACTATAATATCTCTGTTAAAAAAGGGATGCCGTATGTCAATTGGCATATGGCATCCCGCTGCCGCATTATAACGCTTTGGCCGGCTAAGGCTTTTATAAGCTGTTCTTTAAAATCTCCCTGATTTCATCCTTGTCCGGCACCTTATAGCCACCATCCATAATCAGCGTGCTGTCAACGATTCTCGGAACCATCTCCTCTGTTACCCCAAGCTCTTTCAGATGCATCGTAAGGCCCAGTTCTTCCATATAAGCCTCCATTTTCTGCAGGCCTTCCGCTGCAATCTGTTCGTCACTTTTTTCTTCCGGGTTTACGTCCCATACGTTCATGGCAAATCTCTTGAACTTTGCCAGCCCAAACGGGCAGATAAAGCGATAGTAAGCCATGGATACCGCCGCAAGGGTCATGCCATGGGTTGCATCCGTATGTGCCGCAACCGCCTGCCCCAGCATATGCACCATCCAGTCTGTGGATTTTCCTTTTGCCACCAGGGTATTTAACGCCCATGTGGCAATCCACATGATGTTGCTCCTTGCCTCGTAATCCGTAGGATTCTTCACAGCGATCCTGCTGGAATGGATCAAAGACCGCAGCAGACCTTCCATGAGATAATCAGAAGTATTGTCATCCTCCCCGGAGAAATACTGCTCCGTAATATGGTTCATAATGTCATAGATTCCCGCAACCATCTGATACCGGGGCAGCGTATAGGTATATACCGGGTTTAAGATGGAAAATTTCGGATACACCCTCTCATCAAATACATGCCCAATCTTCAATTTCTGCTCATGATTTGTTATGACCGCGCCGCCGTTCATTTCAGAGCCGGTGCCAACCATTGTCAGGACACATCCAACCGGGATGATCTCATTGTCCACATCTTTCATTTGAAGATAATATTTTTCCCATGGATCTTCCGTACAGTATGCAGATACGGAAACCGCTTTTGCATAATCGCAGACAGAACCGCCCCCAACCGCTAGGATCAGGTCTGCCTTACCCTCCCTGGCAATCCTACAGCCTTCCTGCAGCTTCTGTACCGTTGGATTTGGCATGACACCCGCATCTTCAAGTACATTTTTTCCATTTGCTTTCAAAATCTCCATGACTTTGTCATAGATACCATTCTTTTTGATTGATCCGCCGCCATACACAAGCTGTACATTCTGTCCGTATTTCGGCAGCTCCTCATTCAGGCTGGCAAGGGAATCCTCGCCAAAATAAAGTTTTGTCGGGTTACAATACATAAAATTTCCTAACATGGTCTTCCTCCTCGTATAATAAGTATAAAAATATCATTTCATATTTTCCGAAAAAAACTGCTCCAGCTTATCAAGCGGGATGGCGTCCTTCCCGCCGCCGTCATACAGATCTGTGCGGACTGCATCCGGGATGATCAGCAGCTCTTTGTTATCTGTATAAGGGTTATCCTTCACCATTGCGGCATAGGCATCGCGGCTGAAATAGCAGGAATGTGCTTTCTCTCCGTGCATGATAAGGACTGCGCCGCGGATCTCATTGCTATATTGAAGGATAGGCTGGTTCATAAAGGACATGCAGCCTATCATACTCCAGCCACCGTTGGAATTTAAGGAGCGCTTATGGTAGCCGCGTCCCGTTTTATAGTAATCATGATAATCCGCCACGAAGAAAGGCGCATTCTCCGGAAGCGTATCGACAACCCCGCCGCCCAGCGCATAGCTGCCATTTTTATAATCCACGAGTCTCTGGGCGTTCATGGCTTCCTTCTTTGCGTATCGTGCGTCTGCGGAATCCTCACTGTCAAAATATCCGTTGGCATTGACGCGGGACATATCATACATGGTGGAGGCAACCGTCGCCTTAATACGGGTATCCAGCGCTGCTGCGTTGAGGGCGAGACCTCCCCAGCCGCAGATACCGATAATGCCGATACGCTCAGGGTCAACATTTTCCTGTACGGAAAGAAAATCAACCGCCGCCTGAAAATCCTCCGTGTTAATATCCGGCGAAGCCATGTAACGGGGTGCGCCGCCGCTTTCGCCGGTAAAAGAAGGGTCAAAGGCAATGGTGAGGAAGCCGCGCTCCGCCATTGTCTGCGCATACAGTCCGGCTGCCTGCTCTTTTACTGCGCCAAACGGCCCGCATACCGCAATCCCAGCCAGCTTCCCTTCCACTCCTTTCGGCTCATAAAGGTCTGCCGCCAGCGTGATCCCGTAACGGTTAGGGAATGTCACCTTGCGGTGGCTCACCTTTTCACTTTTCGGGAAAGTCTTATCCCATTCCTTTGTCAATTCCAGTTTTACAGTGTTTTCCATTTTGCAATGCCTCTCTTTCTTTTTTGTTGTTTTTTAATTTCTTCGGGTTTAATTCCCCGCAGCTTGCTGCGCAACAAGCTAAAGAGAAACCTGGTGTTTGATACATTGTAGCTTTACTGCGGGGAGGTTCATTTATCGTAATTACAAGCGGCGATACAGGGCAGGTCACGGAAAACTGGATAAAGGCGTGATTGATTTTGCTGTCCTGGCTGAAGAACCAAATACCAAAAAATATCATTCTCTTTCTTTTCCTGAAGTCAATCTTTGGGGTGTTGTCATGAA
Organism: uncultured Lachnospiraceae bacterium; assembly: GCA_910578085.1. GTDB lineage: Bacteria > Bacillota > Clostridia > Lachnospirales > Lachnospiraceae > 1XD8-76. The sequence goes on from CAJTPM010000072.1 coordinate 4,030, forward strand.
GGGTCTTTCCGACTGTCCTATAATGGCTCCCTGTTTGTAAAGGAAGGGCCCGGATATCTTCTGACTTTTCAGCATCTCATTGATGCAGGCTCCGGAAGCGGACTTGTTTTTCGCCCGCTGGCACCAGCACTTGAAATAAAAATTTATCTGGGATGGAAAAAATATCAAATATTTACCCCTATTGCACAACAGCTTTTGGAATACTTAAATGACAAGTTTAAGGCTATCCCATCATTACAAAGAAAGATAGCCACCATGCCAATCACGGCAGTATCCCAGATGATAAAGTGAATATCCTGAAACGTGATTTTGGAACAGAAACCATCAACCGAAGATGGTGCACAGATATTACCTACATCCATCGTACGATAATGCCTGCATGGAAACCTTCCATTCTGTACTGAAAAAGGAAGAAATATATCTTCATACTTATCAGGACTCAAAGGAAGCCCGCAGAGCAATTTTTGAATACATAGAGGACTGGTATAACCGAAAAAGAATACACAGTGCGATTGGTTACATAACACCACAGCAGAAGGAGGATGAGGAACTTAAAAAAGCAGCATAATCTTTCGACTTTTTTGTCTAAAGTATTGACATAGATCCATATTGTATATCCTTCCTTTATTCATTTTCGCAAGGTTTCCGGCTTTGACCGATGGCAGGCGCCACTCATGGCACAGCCCGCACATCCGCAGCCGCAGGATGATCTTCCTTTTCTCTTATCGCGTACCATACTGGCAATGACGGCAGCCACCAAGAGAACCAAAACCGCGCTGATAATGATCGTCGCCATATTTTCCATAAGCCATGCAAGCATTGAAATCCCTCCCGTTTCCCTGTTATAAATCTAAATGAAAAGCCTAGCGTCCCGTCCAGTGGCGGGACGCCTTTTAGAAGTGCTTCTCACGCTGTTATTTCGCCATTTTCAGCCTCATATTTGCCGTCAGCTTTGTCGCCTCTTTATATGGTCTGAACAGCATATAAATCATACCGCCGAGGATTACGATAGCTGCAAGCAGGCCGATGATATTCAGGTTTCCTGTAAATGCCGAACCAATCTGGTAGACCATCAGCGCCACCGCATAAGCCAGCCCGCACTGATAGCCGATGGCAAACCAGGTCCATTTCGCATTGTTCATCTCCCGCTTGATGGCGCCGATTGCCGCAAAGCAGGGAGCACATAAAAGATTAAACACAAGGAAGGAATATCCCGCAACCATACTAAAGTTTGCTCCGATTTCAGGCCATCCGCCGGGATAAAGGATTCCCATCGTGCCGACGATATTTTCCTTCGCCACAAGTCCCGTGATGGAAGCCACTGCCGCCTGCCAGTTTCCCCAGCCGAGCGGTATGAATATCCATGCGATCGCACCGCCGATCGCCGCAAGGAGCGACTGATCCATTTCCTCCTCACCAAGCATCCGGAAACCTTCCACAGTAAATCCAAAATAAGTCGTAAACCAGATCACGATCGTGGAGAGCAGGATAATCGTACCCGCCTTTTTAATGAAAGACCATCCGCGTTCCCACATGGAACGGAGCACATTGCCCACCGTGGGCATATGGTAAGCCGGAAGCTCCATAACGAAAGGAGCCGGATCGCCGGAAAACATTTTCGTTTTCTTTAACATAATGCCGGAAATAATAATTGCCGCCATGCCAACAAAATATGCGCTGGTCGCCACCCATGCGGAGCCGCCAAAGATTGCTCCCGCCACCATGGAAATAAACGGCACCTTTGCGCCACAGGGGATAAAAGTTGTTGTCATGATCGTCATTCTGCGGTCACGCTCATTCTCAATCGTCCTTGATGCCATAATGCCCGGAATACCACAGCCGGTACCAATGAGCATTGGGATAAAGGACTTGCCGGATAGCCCGAACTTACGGAAGATACGATCCAGCACAAATGCGATACGCGCCATATAGCCGCACGCCTCAAGGAATGCAAGGAGCAGGAACAGAACAAGCATCTGCGGCACAAAGCCAAGCACTGCGCCCACACCGGCCACAATACCATCATTGATCAGCCCCGCAAGCCAATCAGCCGCGCCTACAGCCTCCAGCGCATTTCCTACAAGCACCGGAATACCGGAAACCCATACGCCGTAGGCTGCCGGACCGGGTTCTTCGCCATACTGCTCCATCACTGCAAGCGCAGCCTCATAATCGGTAAGGGATGCCGTTTCCACCGTTACCTCCAGTGTTTCATCATCCGCCACCTCATAAGGGAAATCACCTGCAGGCGCCGCGCCGTTTTCTTCCACATAGGCGTCATAACCGTCCACGATCAACGCCGCATCCCCGTATTCCCCTGCCGCCTCTTCATAAGCGGAGGAACCAATGCCAAGCAGATGCCACCCATCGCCAAACAGCCCATCATTTGCCCAGTCCGTAGCGGAGGCTCCCACCGTCACCATGGATATATAATACACAAGGAACATGATCGCCGCAAAAATGGGGAGCCCCAGAAAACGGTTGGTGACAATCCTGTCAATCTTATCGGAATTTGTCATCTTTCCCGCAGATTTTTTCTTTAAGCATCCTTTGATGATGCTCCCGATATAGAAATACCGCTCGTTGGTGATGATGGATTCCGCATCATCGTCCATCTCCTCCTCGGCCGCCTTAATGTCCGTCTCGATATGTGAAAGAACAGACTCGTTTAACTTCAGCTGCTCTAAAACCTTATCGTCCCGCTCAAACAACTTGATGGCATACCAGCGCTGCTGTTCCTCCGGCAGTCCGTGTACCGCAGCTTCCTCGATATGGGCAAGGGCGTGCTCGACCGTTCCTGTAAAAGTGTGCATGGGAACGGTCTTTCCGTTCTGTGCCGCATCGATTGCAGCCTCCGCAGCTTCCATGATACCGTTTCCTTTTAAGGCGGAAATTTCGACTACCTTGCACCCTAACGCCCTCGATAATTCCCCGGCATTAATTTTGTCACCGTTTTTCTCCACCACATCCATCATGTTAATGGCAACCACCACAGGAATGCCAAGCTCGGTAAGCTGCGTAGTCAGGTACAGGTTTCTCTCCAGATTTGTGCCGTCGATAATATTTAAGATAGCATCCGGGCGCTCGCTGATGAGATAGTTTCTCGCCACTACTTCCTCCAGCGTATAAGGGGAAAGGGAATAAATACCCGGAAGGTCGGTGATGGTCACACCGTCATGCCTCTTTAACTTTCCTTCCTTCTTTTCCACCGTAACGCCCGGCCAGTTCCCGACAAACTGGTTGGAACCCGTCAAAGCATTAAATAATGTCGTTTTCCCGCAGTTCGGGTTGCCCGCAAGGGCAATTCGCATATTCATAATTTTTCCTCTCCTTCTTATTAGTTATCTCTAACCATTGGTTTGAAAATAAAGGGGGATACCCCCCTGCGCAGTCATTCTTTCGCCTTATACACTTTCGACTTCAATCATTTCCGCATCTGCTTTCCTGATGGAAAGTTCATAGCCGCGGACAGTCACCTCAATCGGATCGCCAAGGGGCGCCACCTTGCGGATCTGCACATCCACGCCTTTTGTCAGGCCCATGTCCATGATCCGGCGTTTGACCGCGCCCTCGCCATGAAGCTTTACGACCCGGACGGTATCGCCGACCTTTGATTCTCTCAGTGTCTTCATTCCATTTTTCCTCCTCATTTCATAATAGCTTTTTGATTATGGAATCCCGTCTTGGATTCCATGATATTAGAAACACTTAATAAACCCTTGCAGTATTCTTTATTGCAAAAGTTTTCTTAATGTTCTGCTCAGACCATAATCTTCTGCGCCATTTCTTTGCTGACTGCGATACGGGAATCCTTCACATTCACGATGACATTGCCCCCAATGGCATTGATTACCGTGACTGCCCCTCCCACGACAAAACCGAGGTTTTCCAAATGTGTCTTAACCTCCTGCTTTCCCCCGACTTTCCTGATAATGTTTTCCTCTCCGACTTCTGCTAATGTAAGCGGCATCATGCATTCACCTTCTTTTGAATATGTATTAGTTTTTACTAACCTGATGCAAAAAACAACGGATGCCAGACTCTGTCAGACATCCTTATGTTTCATGAGAGTTAGCACTCGCTAACCATATATTATAATATGACTTCCCTTAATCCTTGTCAACATTATTTTTATAACTTACTCAAGTTTCATCATACTAACCAATATGTTAGGGAATACTAACCTACCATTTTATGCAATATATCCATAATCCCTACGCCAGCGCCGCGCCCAAAGCCTTGCAATCAGACAGGGCATTCCCATCCGGCGCTTCTCTGCAGATGGCGCTGTCGCAGACAAATACAGCGCCGTCAGACCGGCACATATCCTCCCAGCTTCGCATCCATTCCCCGTCGCCCCATCCGTAAGATCCAAACAACGCAATTTTTGTGCCGCAATACTGCGTCTACCGCTTCCGGCTCTCCAGCAACGGCTTTTTGGATTACTTCAAAAGGTATCAGTTTTTTGTTCCTCATGTTCCAATCCCTCCCATTCTTTTCGCAGCTGTTTCAATGCAATATTTCTCCTGTGGTGATGTTGTATCATTTTAGTTGACACCTTATACTCAAGGATTTGATGTATAATCAAAGAGAATCAAGGAGGCAACTACAATGGCAAAAAAACAACGGAAATACGACATGGAATATAAAATCCAAGCCGTAAAATTAGCAAAAGAGCTTGGCGGCGCAAAAGCTGCAGCCGAGTTAGGCATCCCTGAAAATACTATGTATGCGTGGACAAAGGCTGCCAGAGAGGGAAGGCTGAATGTCGGTTCCGGATCACATACTCCGGAAACTGCTATGAATCTTGCAGAAGAACTGGCTCTCCTACGCAGACAGGTCAAGGAGCAGGAAAAGGAAATCCGCCGCCTGAAAGAGGAAAACGAATTTCTGGAAGAGGCAAGCGCTTTTTTTGCCGCCAGCCGTCGGAAGTCTGCAAAAGGCAGAGAATGATGTTCCTTGCCATAAAAACCGAGGACGGCGTCATAAAGGGAAAGATTTCTTTCTACTGCCGGATGCTGAAGGTAACGCGGCAGGGATTTTATAAATATCTGGCAAACAAAGACCGTCCGTGGAAATACCAGCAGTTAGCTGATGCCATGAGGACAGTCGTGTCTGAGGATGAATGCAACGACACTTACGGACGGATCCGTATGTATCAGGCGCTTCTTTTAAAACAGCCGGAAGGCGTCCGCATTCCCAGTGAACGAACTGTCTACCGCATCATGGAAGAGATCGGGCTGAGCCATCGCCCGAAACACAGACCAAATGGGACCACCAAGGCGGATCGTGAGGCGCGTAAATCTGAGGACCTGCTGAAAAGGGATTTCAACTCCAGTGAACCGCTCAAAAAATGTGTCACGGACATAACCGAGATCAAAGCAAAAGATGGAAAACTCTATGTATCCGCCATATTTGACTGTTTCGATGCTGCAGTTCTGGGCATGGCAATGGATACAAACATGAAAGCCGTACTATGCGAGCGTACGCTTATCAATGCGATCCGGTCTTACCCGGCGCTCAGGGGAGCCATCATCCATTCTGACCGTGGATCTCAATACACCAGTGAGACCTACCGCAGGGCAGTGGCAAAGTATGGCATTCTCCAGAGCATGAACAGCGCCGGCGGACGCTGCCATGACAATGCCCGTTGCGAGAGCATGTGGGCCCGGATGAAGGAAGAACTCATCTATGGAAGGCATGACACAGAAAGAATGACAGTAGAGGAACTGAAAACCCTCATCTGGAGATATTTCATCAGTTATTGGAACAACAGGAGAATATGCTCTTCCAATGAGGGGCTTCCTCCTATGGTCAAGCGGCAGAGATATTATGAATCTCTGGATACTGCTGCTTAGGCATTGATATCCTTGCAAAAAAAGTGTCAACCAATATTGACAATATCATGTCACCATTGCCTCAGCCATTCTGGACCGTGTTCTGCATCACTGCACCGTGG
>CAJTPM010000073.1 GCA_910578085.1 uncultured Lachnospiraceae bacterium
TAACTATAAATTCCTTGATTTTTTAAGGAAAATCACTTGACAATATAGGGAGGTAAAAAGGTTATGGGAATTGTCAGAACTGTTTTAGGAGACATTGATGCAAAAGAATTAGGTTTTACCATGGCACATGAGCATGTGTTCATCGATGTGGCGGGGCACAGCAAACCGGATATTGAATGGAGTATGTATGACTGGAACACGCAGCTTGACATGGTGAAGGCCTATAGGGAAAACGGCGGAGAGACGCTGATCGATGCCAATCCGATGTATGCGGATGGCCGCAATGCGGCAGGGCTCTACACCATGTCAAAACAGACAGGCGTTCATATTGTTGCCTGCACAGGATTTGTGAAAGTCAATAAGGATACAAATAATACCAGTCACCTGTCGGGAAAGACAGTGGAAGAAATTACAGATTTTTTTGTGTCTGAAATAGAAGAAGGGATGGACGGTACGGATATCAAAGCCGGCTGGATCAAGGGCGCCAGTATGTATCATTATATTCATCCCATTCAGGAAGCCTGTCTGCGGGCCGGGGCAAGGGCATCCATGATCACCGGCGCGCCGATGCACACCCATACGGAAGTGGGGACTTATGCGTTAGAGCAGATCGCGATCGTGGAATCGGAGGGCATGGATCTGACGCGTTTTGGCTGCGCTCATATGGACCGCAATCCGGATTACTGGCTGCATAAGAAGATCCTGGAGAAAGGCTGCTATATCATTTATGACGGCCCGGGGAAATCAAAATATTATCCGGACTCCATCCGGGTGGATCTGTTGCGCCGTTTATGCGAGGACGGCTTCGGCAAGCAGATCATGCTCTGCAATGATATGGGCAAAAAGTCCCATCACACCCAGTATGGCGGCGGGCCGGGCTGGAACTGGCTGAAAAACAATTTCCTGCCCCGTCTTCTGGACGAAGGATTTACGAAGGAGCAGGTGGATGATTTCATGATCAATAATCCGGCCAGATTCTATTCTCTGAGAAAATGATATAGCATGCAGAAAATTCACTTGCCTGCAAGGGTGAATTTTGCATGCTAACGAGCAGCTTTGCTGCGAGTATGATATAGCATGCAGAAGGTATACTTGCCTGCAAAGACGCAATTTCACTTGACAACATTTATAAAGAAGCAGGTCTGCAAGAAGCGGGCCTGCTTCCTGAATCATGAGGAAAATCATATGAAAGATTTAAAACCTGTTATCTGCGTATGCCTGATGTCTGCCATGCTGATGGCGTCCCAAGCGTTATCACCGGGAATCTCCCAATTGATGGTTCTGTACGGCGCGGGAGAGTCCGCGGTTTCTCTGAGTATTACACTGCCCTATCTCATAGCGGTTCCGTTTGCTCTGATCGCCGGAAATCTGGCGGAAAAGTACTCGTTAAGAGGGTTGTTGCTGAGCGGCGGCGTACTCATCTGCATCACGGGGCTTGGGCCGTACTTTGTCACAGATTTTGCTGCAGTCTTACTGATGCGAGGCTGCATGGGGATCGGTCTGGGGCTTTTATTTACGCTGACGCCCGCCATGGCTCCGGCATACTATCCGGAAGGGGCAATGCGGAATCTGACCATCGGCATGCAGTCCGCCTGGGCAGGTTCCGGCGGATTTGTCTTTAATATTCTGAGCGGTTATCTGGTCCGGAAAAAAGCGCAAAACATTTATCTTGTCTATGGGCTGTGCGTATTGTTTGTTGTGATCGTATGGATTTTATTGCCGACGCTGACGGTGGGGGAGAAAAAAGAGAAATGTTCCGGTTTCAAGCCTGACGGTCTGTTTACCGGTTTTCTGACATTTTTATTTTTGAGCGCCGGGATGACGATCGCGCTCAGCGTTTCCGTCTATCTGCCTGAGCGTGGTCTGGGGGGCTCTGTGGAGTCCGGCTATGTCACATCGGCTTACTCTGCGGCGGCGTTTATCGTTGGCTGTCTCTACATCCTGTTTGCGAAAATATTAAAGGAAAGGGCTGTGACAGCAGCCTGCCTGCTGGCCGCGCTGGGGATGTTTCTATGTGTTTTCGGCGGCAATCTGCCCTGTATCTGTATCGGTTCTGGTATGGCAGGAGCAGGACTGTCACTGTTTATGCCGGGCTGTATCAACCGCATCATCTGTACGGTGCCGGCGGATGACGTCTCCATGAGCATTGCGGTCATGATGGTGGGGAGCTGCCTCGGACAGACCTTTTCGGGTGCGATCATCAATCCGGTGGCGTCGTTATTCGGCAGCGGGATATCCATCAGATTCATCGTGGCGGCCGTATTGCTGCTGGTGACAGCGTTGTTATCCGCTGTCACCAGCAGCAAAAAGAGATAGGGGTTAATATCCCCGCTGTTCCTCTGTCCAGGAGATCGGGCCCTCCGACTGAAGTCCCCATTCTTTATAGAGATTGGCGATAAATTCCGGCCTGGGGAAGTCGGGGATAAGCCCGCAGAATCTGCCGGAGCGCGCGGCGATTCGCCTGTGCTTCAAGTCCGTGACCTGGCAGAGTTCCACAAATTTATCAGCAGGAGAAGTAAAGATCATTTCATTGCTGCCAATCTCGGCCCGCTCGATCTCCCCGGGATCCGGGATCGTCACGCGAAAGTCCCTGGTAAGCATACTGGGAGCGATATCCCAGCCGCAGGAATCCACATAATCCAGATCGGTATGTAGTACATCTCCGGTCATATATTTGACCGCACCTGCCAGTTCCCGAAGCTGTTGAGGATTGTCGCAGTAGATGAGCAGCAGGTCCGGGATGTAGTTCGCGCAGGTCATCGGGGCCACCACATAGGCAGCCACACTTTTGTGGGGCAGTCTGGGAAACTTTTCAAAAAAGGCTTCCGCCTTCTGACGACAGGGAATCCCCAGGTTATTCATCACGATCTCGTAGTCCTGATGGCCTTTCTGCACATCCACAAATCCGTAGCAGATCAGGGGAAACCAGCACCAGTGATCTTCCAGGGTGAGGGCATAGGTCTTCCCGTCTGTCCGGGATTTGGCAAGACACTGGCATTCCGCATAATGGACCTTCAGATCTCTGAGAGGCCTGACCGCCTCGGGCGGTATTTCCGACTCGTCCTTTGCGAGCTTTATGGCCATGGGAGAATAGGTAAGCCCAAGGCACTCCATAAGCAGCTTTGCCGCTTTCTGATATTCTGCAATCTGTTGTTTCATAGACACCTCCAGATTTAAATTTTATATCCACGCTGGCTTTCATTCCAGGATACTTCACCGGTCTGCAGCCCCCACAGTTCAAACAGTTCGTTATAAAACTGGGGGCGGGGAAAATCAGGCATGATCGTGCCGTCCTGCTTTAAGGTCCGCCCCGCTGCATGTTTTTTCTTTTCTTCGCACTGTTCCACGAGCATTTCCATCTTTTCACAGGGGATGGAAAAGATGATCTCGTTTTCCGGACAGCAGGCGCGGCCCACTTCACCGGGATCCGGGAAGGTAATATTGAATTCCCGCTCGTAGCGGCTGCGGAAGAAAGAATAGACGCAGGAATCCATGTAGTCGAAGGAGGACTGGACCAGTTTGCCGTATCCCCTTTTGGCGCCTGCGATCAGGTCTCTGACCTGCGTGATATTTCCACAGTAGGCCAGAATGACATCCGGGACAAAGGAAGCGGTCTCTAACGGGGCAAATACAAGGACACGCCTGTCGTTGCGCGGCATGCGGGGAAAATCTTTCTGAAAATGATAGGCTGCCCGATCCGGCTGGGGAATCCCGCAGTTTCGCAGTACCTGGCTGTAGACCGGTGTGCCAGGCTCACAGTCCACAAGGCCGAAAGCCATTAACGGTTTCCAGCACCAATGATCTTCTTTGCTGAGAGCAATGGTCATACCTTCCGTCTTTACCAGAGAGATCGCCTGACACATGCCATAGTGGATTCCCTTATCGCGATAAGGGCGGAAAGCATCTGCGGGAACTTCGCTGTCATCTTCGTAAATATGTATGGCAACCGGGCTGTAAGGGAGTCCGACTGTTGTGCGAAGGCGTTTGCCGAATTCGTTCATCTGTTTTGCAGTATACATGATTTTTCTCCTTTTAGTGTTCTTTATCGTCTAGTTTGATGATTTTTGATGCCACAACGGTGTTGGTGATCAGGGCGTTGATCAATCCGCCCCGCAGGGCAGCCAGCGTCGCCATGGCCTTTTTCTCGTCGGCTACGATAGCGCAGCGGATCGGGATCCGGAACATTTGCATGTCTGCGCAGACAAGCCGGTTGTAGAGCTGGGGAAGATCGATGATCTTTCCGTTTTTGTCAAAATAATATCCTGCAATATAGCCTACGGCGCCGTTTTTCAAAAAAGAATCCTCCACTTCCGCCAGATAACCTTTTTGCGCTTTACAGCCGATGCCGGTGCACATGATCGTAGCGTTTGCTGCTATCTCGAGGGTTTCCCTGATGGCAGGCCGGTTTTTTAAATTCTGACACATGGATTCTTCATCCACCCGAAAAGGGGCCATAATGACCTGCTGGCGGCAGCCGTAAATTTCTGCAACCTGCCTCACGAGGTAATGGCCGTCGAGAATAATATTGCTGCTCTCGATGCTTCCCATAAGCGGGACAACCATCATGCCCGGCAGGTAATTTTTGGGGCGAAGCTCGTGCACCATGCCGCAGACGGAATTACCACAGGTCAGCGCCAGGACGGAAGAGTTATTTAACTGGATGTTCAGATAGGTGGCTGCCAGTTTTGTTGTTGCCGTGTACAGTTCAAAACCGGAACGGCCTCCCAGATCCACGATGCGAATCTCTTCCAGATGAAATCTGCGGTTAAATTCCACTTCTATTCTCCGCTTCCGTTCAAAAGGATAGTGAACTTTTATTTCCACGATCCCTGCCTCCCTTGCCTGGGTGAGCAGACGGGAAATATTGGATCTGGAAATATACAGTTTTTTGGCGATCTCATTTTGTGTTAGGCCCTGCTCATAATAGAGCTGTGCTACTTTAAAAAGCAATTCTAATTCCTGCATAGTATACTCCTTCGGTGCACCTGATTTTTAAGACAGTTTATTACAATTTTTAACTTTTTCAAAAAGAAGCTGCAAATAAAATTTTCAATTGCTTTTCAAAACGGATTGCAGATTGAAACAAGTTTAGCATATTTTCAAATGCTGCGAAACGCGTTTGTCTGCTTTTGCACAATTGTTCATGCCGGTCTGATGTGAAACAAAGGCCGTAGATATTGACCGGGAGGTGATGCACTGTTAGTATTTTTAAAAATAAGTTTTTCACGAGGAGGATGAAATTATGCCGGTTCCCAAATTACAGATTGCATTGGATACGACGTCTCTGTGCGAGGCATTTCGCATTCTGGGCAACGGACTGGATCAGACGGTGGATATTATAGAATGTGGCACCATGCTGTTACTGCACGAGGGGCTTCATGCGGTGGATTATCTGCGGGCGATCTATCCGGATAAGACGCTGGTGGCGGATTTTAAGTGTGTAGCGCCGCATTTCGGATCTCGGATCATTTTGCATGATCCGGATTTCATTACGGTTTTATCGCAGGCGGAACATCATGTGCAGGAAAATATTTCCAAAGAGGCTATTGAGAGGGGGAAGGGCCAGCAGGTTCAGATCGAAATTTACCGTGACTATACACTGGAAGATGTGAAGCGCTGGAAAAGTTACGGGATCAGTCATGTCATCTATAATCGACCGCGGACACGTACCGGCCCCTGGGCGGAGGTGGATGTGAGGGATTTAAAAGAACTGATAGATCTGGGGATGGATGTGACTGCGACAGGCGGTATCTCTTATGAATCGTTGGATATTCTGGCAGAACTGCCGCTCTATGCAATCATCTGCGGGAAGTCTGTTTTGAAAGCGGGGTATCCCGCAGCAGAGGCGGAGCGTATTAAAAACAGAATGATGAAGCTCTGGTAAGGTGGTTTTATAAATATATAAATAAATATAAGAATGACAGGAGGAAAGTAAAATGAAAAACCGTTATTACAGATTTTTCCGGGAAGACAAAAAGGCACTGGTGCTGGCATTTGATCACGCTTCCCATGGCGATGCCTGGGTAGATCCGGCCAAAGTGATCCGCGGCGCGAGGGAAGGCGGAATGGACGGCATTCTGACCACCTACGGGGTGATAAACAATTTCCGGAAAGAGATAGGAAAGATGGGCGTTATGCTCCGTATGGATGTGCTGGGAAGTGCTCTCGGAAAGAAAGATCCCATTCTGGGACAGGCCATGGAATCGCCTTATACAGTGGAAGATGCGCTCCGTCTGGGGGCGGACGGCGTGATGACTATGGGAATCATCGGCTGCAACTACGACGGGGACAATGTGCGCTATATCGCGAAGGTGGCGAGCGACTGTGACAAATATGGCCTGATCTGCGCGTCGGAAGTACTGCCCAATGGCTTTTCAAGCGATCCCGAGGACCGCAGCGTACGGGCCATGAATGTGGCCTGCCGACTGGGGGCTGAGGTCGGCCTTGATATCGTAAAAACGGCTTTTGTGGAGCCTGTGGAAGAATTTAAAAAGATCGTGGAAAACTGTTATACGGATGTGCTGGCGTTGGGCGGCGCGAAAGTAGATGACGACCGCGCGGTGCTGCAGAATGCGAAAGACGCAATGGACGCAGGCTGCAAGGGCCTGATGATCGGGCGCAATGTATGGGGCCATTCCAACATTGCGGGAATGGCGCGAGCGCTTGGGGCAGTTGTGCATGGAAATGCAACTGTGGATGAGGCGATGAAGGAACTGGAAAAATAATTTATGACAAAAAGTATGACGGCCGTCCGGGAGGGCGGCCGTTTTTTCACCTTTGAATAGCTGTCAAAATCACATGATCGTTCCGCCGGAAACATCTACCGCGACGCCCATGATCTGGCAGGCCTTTTCGGAACAGAGAAATACAGCCACATAGCCGATCTCCTTCGGCGTGGCTTCCCTGCCGGTGGGAATGATTTTTTTCATTTTTTCCGAGCGTTCCGTCAGATGTGCGACGCCTTCGGTTGCCACATAGCCGGGAACGATGCCGTTGACATAGATTCCCCGGCGGCCGACCTCAGCCGCCAGGTTTTTGGTGAAAGCGAGTACGGCGCCCTTGGTTGCGGCGTAGATGGGATTTCCGTCGCCGCTTGTCCGGATGGCTGTTTTTGAGATCGTGTTGACAATATGTCCGCCGCGATTCTGTGCCGCGCAAAGTTTCACAAATTCGCGGCACATCAGCATGGTGCCCTCCACTGTGACGCGTTCGTAGCGCCTGATCTGCTCAGGAGTGACGGTTTCAATGCTGGAAGGTCCCATCAGTCCGGCGTTATTCATCAGAAAATCCACAGTGCCAAATTTTTCAAGCGTCAGCCTGAAAATTTCGCAGACATCCTCCTCGCTCGAAATATCGGCCTTTACCGCCAGTGTCCGGATGCCGTATTCTTCCTCCAGCTTCCGGCAGGCTTCTTTTGTTTTTTCAATGGGGGCAAAATCGGCGATGACCACATTGCAGCCCTCCTCCGCAAACACCTGGCAGATGCCGTAGCCGATGCCTCTTCCGCCGCCGGTGACGACAGCCACTTTATTTTTCATGTTCAGATCCATACGATTACCTGTCCTTTCTGTCTGCTATAATCCCATTTGAACTTTTGCTTTTTCCCGCCATGCAAGGAATGCGGGGTTTTCCAGTACCTGGGGATTGACAAATCCTTCGGTCTGTTTTCCGGCGATCAGATTCCGGATGCGCTCAAAGATCAGCCGGGGTGAATTGTTGGCGGCGTCAATGGTGGAACCGGCACGATGTGTCGTCAGGGTTACATTGTCCAGACTGCGGAAAGGATCATCCGCGGCCAGGGGCTCGTTATCGAAGACATCCAATGCCGCGCCTGCGATTTTTTTGTCTTTCAATACGTCGTACAATGCGCAGTAATCCACGAGGCCCGCTCTTGCCGTGTTGATAAAGTAAGCGGTGGGCTTCATGGACTCAAGTTCCGCTCTGCCCACAATGTGATAGGTATCATCTGTCAGTCTCGCGTGGATGCTGAGGAAATCCGCCTCCTTAAACAGCGTCTCCTTATCCACGGAAGTTACGCCGTACTGCCGCAGCACGTCCGGATCCACATAGGGATCGTAGGCGATAAGATGGACATGGAAGCCGCTCAGCTTTTCCGCCATCAGTTTGCCAATATAGCCGAAGCCAAACAGCGCTACGGTCTTTCCTCGCATATCCGGGGTGGTGGCGCTGCTGCTGAAATCTTCCTGCCAGCCGCCGCTTGCCACGCTGTGGTGGGCCCTGGCAATATTGCGGGCCTCCGACAGCATCATGCCGATGGTGAAATCCGAAACGGCATCCGCGTTGCGTCCGCCGGCATTGATGACGGCAATGCCTCTCACGGTGGCCGCTTTGATATCAATATTTTCCATACCGGCGCGGATCACGCCGATCAGATGGAGATTGTCAAATACGTCCATGCCTTTGCCGGCAAAGGGGCAAAAACTCCCCACCAGGATCTCGGTGTCCGGGTTGTCTGTGAATGCGCTGGGGATCTCCTCGCCGTCGGGACCTTCCGTCTCGATCCTGCGGAAGAGGGTGGGAATGTCTACGCTCTCATCACCGGTCCAGCCTGCCTCCTGCATGGTGACGCCCGGCACCGTCTGCGCAAAGCGGATGATGGAATCCCGCAGAGAGGGGATCCGCGTTTCAATTACACATGTCATTTTCATAGTCTTCACCCCTTTCTCTATAAAGCCATACGGTATAGTTCCATGATCTGTTCCTTATTTAACGGTACAAAGAAGCCGACAGTCTCTCTGTGAGCCAGCGCTTTCTCTGCCATTTCCTCAAATCTGGAATCATCGATATCCGCCTCGGACAGATGCAGAGGCACGCCCAGAGAGCGGAAAAAATCGGCGGTTTTTTCAATGCCGGCCAGAGCTGCCTCCTCCGGGGTACATGCTGCCGTGTCAACGTCAAACACATATTTTGCATATCGCGCGAAACGTGAAATGTCATGTCTGTATACATATTTCATCCAGGCGTAGAGCATGATGGAGACGGCGGCGCCATGAGTGAGATCATACAACGCGCTGAGCTCATAGCTGAGGTCATGGGTGGCCCAGTCCTGTTCACGGCCGACACCCACCGTATCGTTGTGGGCGACAGTGCCGGCCCACATGATCTCCGCGCGGTAGTCATAATTTGTCAGGTCTTTCATCAACCTGGGGCCTGCTTCCACGAGGCTTCGCATCAGCCCCTCGGCCATTCCGTCGATGACATAGGTGTCAGGTGTATTGGTGAAATACCGCTCGGTCACATGGGTGAACATATCCGCGATCCCGCAGGCCGTCTGATAGGCCGGCAGGGAGCAGGTGATCTCCGGATTCATGATGGCGAAGGCGGGGCGCAGGGCCGGACCGCCGCAGCCGTATTTCAGCCATCCCTCTTCGTTTGTGATCATGCATCCGGCGCTGGATTCGCTTCCTGTTGCAGCGATGGTCAGGATCACGCCGATGGGCAGTGCCTCGAATACGGGATGGGCTCCCATCACGTTGGAGAAATAGTCCCAGACATCGCCTTTATAGGGAATGCCTGCGGCGATGGCTTTGGCGGTATCGATAGTGCTGCCGCCGCCCAGGGCGATGACCATCTCCACCTGATTTTCGCGGCCAAGCGCAACGCCCTGTCTGACAAGACCAAGACGGGGATTGGGAAGAACGCCGGTCAGGGTGGTCACCTTTAAACCGGAGCCTTCCAGACTGTTCAAAACAGTGTCGAGCAGACCGCTTGTTTTCAGAAAATCACCGCTGTCGTAGACGAGCATCACATTTTTTACGCCGTAAGAGGCTGCCACAGAGCCGACCTGTTCCTGTGTGTTCCTGCCGAAAATAAAATTGGTAGAGACACAAAAATTGAAATCTAACATAGTTACCCTCCTTTTTCGTAGATATAATCTCTCGGAATCTTTAAGCCAATAAACACAAGGCTTCCAGATGCCTTTT
>CAJTPM010000074.1 GCA_910578085.1 uncultured Lachnospiraceae bacterium
TGTTGTGGGGGAATACGCTGTATCCGGTATCCTGCTCTAGAGAGTAATTCCTTACCTCCTTGGTGATGGTCGTCCTGTCCCTTCCAAGCCTTTTCCCGATCTCCGTAAAAGTCAGGTGTTCCCTTAACCCGTTCTGTATCTCCAGCCGGTCCTCATAACTCAAAAACTTTGCCATTTTTTCTCCTTTCCCCGCCGGCTGTCCTGTTTCCACACAAAAACAGGAAGAACATCTCTGCTCCTCCTGCCTTTGTATCGTCACTTTCTCTATGCTGTTTTATTCTGTTTGTACCGGACTTTCCCTTTTGAACGGGAATCTCGGTTTGCAATTCACATCCGCCTAAAGCCAGGATCACTCAGGATATTTCACCAAGTTAAATTTAACTTTGCGCCCGCATCTGTTCTACCAGGGATTGCTTTTTCTGTCTGCGTACCATCCAGACTGACAGGATTACCTCCATGCCAAACAGCACAAGGAGGAACAGCCCCATTTGCAGGAACGGGAACCGATATGGGACAACTGTACCGGCAAAGGATTTCTTACTTACTTCCGCACAAATTACCATGGAAAACGGTACCCCCAGAATTAAAACCGTAAGTGACGCAAAAAGCGCATAGCACATTCCCTCAATAACACTCATCCGACACAGCTGCTTCCCGGTCAGTCCAACGGAGCGCAGGATGCTGTTCTCCCGCTTCCGGGATATCTGGTTGGAAAGCGTCGTATTGATCAGATTGACAACGCCAAACAGGAAGAGCAGCCAGGAAAGAGCCTGCAGACTGCCAAAAATTATGCTGCTCTGCATTTTCTCATATTCGATATGTGTGGCTATGGTATCCATTCCAAGATTGCTGCGGCCGGATACGATCTCCTGCAGACTGTTTTCCACGGACTCTGCTTTTTTCGGGTCGCTGACAATGCTCCAGGAATAGTCAAAGCTTTCGATTTCGGGATGGAGTTCATGAAACAGCTCTTCCGGCGCAAACAAACCCGCGGAATCTATCGTAAGCGCGCCATGTCCGTTTGCCGTCTTTGCCGTATCAAACAATCCGGATATAGTAACTGTCACGGTTTTCTGACCCAGGGTCAGTTCCATGGTGGATCCAACATCCATACCGGTATAGTGTTTCTGATAATTTGTACCCAAAAGGATGCTGTGGGTATCCGCCGGCATGACGCCGGATACCAGCGCAGCTTCCACATCCATGCGGTTTGAGTCCGTCAGCATATCGCACATACCGGCTTCGGCTCTTTCGGAAGTTCCGAATTTTGCGTGCAAAGACCGGCGGGCGGCCAACACATTCCTCACCCCGTCCACAGAAAGGAGCTCCTGCCGCAGTTCTTCATTCAGCGGATTGCCTGCAACCATGATCTCTTCCTCCGGCTGCTCTGAGGACAGATAAAGCTTATAATCTCCGTCCGGGAAAAACAGCCTTGCGGCCTGCTCCGGTGACCGTGTCAGAGCTATGGAGGATACCACCAGAAGAAGGATTCCGCCAAGACTTAAAGATACTGCAATACTCACTGACTTCTTGCGGTCACGTCCAAAATTTGCAAATCCCATAGTCACAGGGCTTAATTTCCGGTGTTTCTTTCTGCTATGAGTCTTTTCCTGCCCTGCCAAAAAACGCATTGCCTCCAGCGGTGAGATGCCCGCAGCTATTTTGACCGGCCTATGAACGGAAGACGCCACCATGATCCAGCAGATTGCCGCAGTCAAAAGCACAGCTGCCCCATAATAAGCCCCATGAAACCCTTTGGGGAACAGGAGCAGACCGCCGCCCACACCCAGCAGGATGCCGATCAGCATTCCAATGCCGCCCAGCCTCCGGCTCTCCTTTTTCACAACGCGCCGGATCTGTTTTGGTGTTGCACCGATAGCGCGGAGCTGCCCATAGCTTTGTATTCTGTCGTTCACAGAGATACGGAAAATACTCTGGATGACCACATATCCGCCGGCCAGCACAAGGGCAGCTATACCAAAAATGGTCACAAAGTCAATGGACCTGGAATTAGAAGCAAAATAATTGCTGTTCATTCCCACATGTGAAGAGCCAAACTGTGCTGCAATCTCCCGGCAGCGGGCAGCCATGGTCTCCTGGCCCAGCTGCCTGTCATTTTTGAAATGTACATAGGCTCGGTACCCAGCAGGGTCGAATCCAGGCCACTGCGTCAATGCCGCTTTGGATACAGCAACAGCAAAGATATTAGCTTCTTTTTCGCCTGCACCCTCCAGGATGCCTGTCACAGTATAATCCCCATAAAAACTTTCCGTATCCAGCCGGACTGTCTCACCGATTTTGGCATTCAGTCCGTAAACAGACAAGAAAGATTCGCTGACAGCGATTTCATCCGCCAGTTCTGGGAGCCGCCCCTTTACCAGTTCCATCTGGCTGCGGGCAATATACATCATGTCGCTGTCGCAGTACACATAGGAGGCATTGTATCCCTGCCTGGAATGCTCCTGACCCAGCAAATAGTATTCGCCCACGCGGGCAAAATCTGGCAGCTCTTTCAAAGCCGCAACCTGGGATTCATCCATGCCACCCAAAACCGCTTCATAGGTATCAGCCACCTGATTACGCTGGATCTGTACAATAGAGACAGATATTACCGCTGCAAAGCAGACAAGGAATGCCGCCAAAGCGACAGCAACCACCACCATCAGGTTCCGGCGTTTCTCGCTGGCAAGGCTCCGCCTCGCCAATTTCTTCACAATGGCACTGGTGTCATTTTCAAAAGGCCATGTCATATTCGTTTCCCTCCTTTGTCTGTAATACCGCTATTTCATATGAAAAGAATTCAGTCCGCCGCCCTGATCCGCTCCACAAGGGAAAGCCTTCCGATATATCGAACCGCACAGACCGAGAATACCGCCTGTACCAAAAACAGCGCAGCCGCAAACACCAGTACCTGGAACACCGGGAAATGGTACGTAAGTTTCCCAAACATGCCAATCTGATCAAACACCCTGCACAAGGCCAGGCTGCACACAGTTCCCAGTGTCAGGGTCACAAGCAGCGTGATCCCCACGTAGTACAGACACTCAAAGGACAGCATCCGGGACAGCTGATGGCCGCTCATGCCAACGGACTGGAATACGCCAAATTCCTGCTGGCGGGTAAGAAGGTTGGTAATCAGCGTGTTGGCAAGATTGATCAGGGCAAACACAAAGATAAAGACCAGAATACTGTAAAGCCGGGTCAGTTCCCCACGCATGCCGGTCTTAAGCTCAGCCGTCAGATCATAAAGACCGTAGACTCCCACCCGTTCATCGGGTATAGCGCCAAATACTGCCCGCCGCAGCTGTTCACTGTCCTGTTCTGTGTGGAGATTTACGCAGCCTGTAAAATCCGATATTTCCGGATAAAGGACGGACAGTTCTTCCTCAGGCAGAATAAAAAAATGAGCTGTGTTGCAGATTGGAACATTCTCGACAATACCCATCACGGTATAAGTCTTCCTCTGTCCGTTGTAACAGGAAACGGTGACGGTATCCCCGACCTGATAATCTGTCCTGTAAATCTCTTTCAGCGTGCTGCCTGACGGGCAGACCAAAATGCCGCTTCCATCCACCAGCTGCCGGTAATCTGCGGTTCCCTCAAGAACTGCTCCGCCAGCATACATCTTCGCCATATCCTCCCGGTCAATTCCCCTGACAATAAAAGGCTCATGCTCACGGTTGCCCGGGATTTCGCTGATGGCAGGGATTTCCACGCAGGCCATGCTGTATGCCGTGACGTAATCCACGTTCAAAATAGAGGCGAGTTCTTTTTGCTGATCCTGTCCCAAAGGATTATTTTTCTGCATCTCGTAAAATTCCCGGCCTGCGCAGTCTTCATATTGTAAAAGGTACTGGCTCCTGTCCCCAAACTGGGATCTGGCCATTTCTTCTACATCCACCGAATTTGCATAGGCGGAAATACACAAAAGCAGAATCCCGGTCAGGCTTAAGGACAGAGCCGTCACAAAAGCCTTTTTGCGGTTCCGGGAGAAGTTCATCAGGGCCAGCCTGGTTATGGTCAGGCGGCGGTGCCGCTGTCCGGAAATGCTGCGTCCCTGATACCCGGAATAGGCAGTGGTCCGGATGGCTTCAATAGCAGATACTTTTCCTACCATAGATAAGGGTTTTCTGGTGGCAGCCAGAACCATTCCATAAGTCAGAAATAGAATGACCATTGCAGACCGGATATTGTCATGCCAGGACCAGTAACCGGGTACGGCGATCAGGGCGATCACTGCGGCAAGAATCAGTCCAAGGGGAACAGCCAGGACAGTCAGGAATCGCCTCTCCCGCTTGACCACCCGCTTTAACTGCTGCGGCGTTGTTCCAAGCACTTTTAAACGCCCGTATTCCCGCATTTTTCCCATCACGGAGATGTAGAAAATATTGTAGATCACAATCGCACAGATGACGGCAATCAGTACCGACAGGGCATAAATCTCCATTCCGCTTCCCAGATAAAGATCCATCATTCCAAAATAGTTGGAGCTGTAAAAGGTCCGATCCGCCGGTATTCCCATTTCTGTGAAAAACCTTTCGATGTCTGTCCGAAGCCTTTCCGGCTCCATTACCTGGCTCCCTTCAAAACGGAAGCGCAGCTCATAAGGAGCCTGGTGAATGCCTGTATCCACGGCAATTTCCGGAATCCAGACCGTGAAAATCCGGCTGCTATTCTCCGATTCCAGAATTCCTGTGACGGTATAGAGATTCTCGCCGCCGCCAAGGTTCAGGGTAACCGTCTGGCCGATTTCTGCCGGAAGGTTAAAATAGCCGAAAAAAGAGCGCTCTATACAAAGCTCATTTTCTGCCTGGGGATAAGCCCCGGCAATTTTGCCGTATCCCATCAGGTCGATCATCTCAGGACTCACAAAGCTGACGTTCAATACGCTGTCCTCATGGCGGACAGAAGCGACATCTGCTGCATACCCCCATTTTTCAAACTTGCCCGCATCCACAAGCCGGGTAACCTCTTCTCTGGTCAGCCCGTCGCAGCCGGCCTGATACTGTCCCAGAATATTGTCCAGTGTCTTCTTCTGCTGTGCCGAGTAGATAAAGCAGAGGGTTCCCATCAGACAGACGGCAAGGGCAATCGTAAGAATGATAAAAATGCTTCGGCGTCTGTCGGCTTTTATACTTCGGCCTGCCAGTTTCTTTTCCACCCTGCTGGTGTCATTTTCAAAAGGCCATGTCATAATCCGCTACCTCCTTTATCCCATGATCCTGCCGTCCTCAATCCTTACAATCCGGTCGGCAAGCTGGGCAATCTCGTTATTGTGGGTAATCATGACAATGGTCTGGTTAAACTCCATGCTGGTACGTTTTAAAAGCCCCAGTACATCGGCGCTGGTTTTGGAATCCAGGTTGCCCGTGGGTTCGTCAGCCAGGATGATAGCAGGTTTAGTGATCAGGGCGCGGGCAATGGCGACACGCTGCTGCTGTCCGCCGGAAAGGTTGTTTGGCATATTGTTAAGCTTATCTTCCAATGCCAGCATCTCCACAATCTCGTCCATGAACTTCTCATCTGCCGTGTCACCGTCCAGTTCCACAGGCAGGACAATATTTTCATAAACATTCAAGATCGGAACAAGGTTATAGTTCTGGAATATAAAACCGATGTTGCGGCGGCGGAAGATGGTCAGCTCCTCATCATTCTTTTTTGCCAGTTCATCCCCACGGACAATGACGCTGCCGGACGTGGGCGTATCCAGCCCGCCCATCATGTTAAGCAAGGTGGATTTACCGCTGCCGGATGTTCCGACTATCGCCACAAATTCACCCTGTTCCACAGAGAGGTTGACGCCGTCTAAGGCGCGGGTAATGTTTGGCTCGGCGCCATAATACTTTTTCAAATCGATTGCTTGTAATACACTCATAATCAAATGCTCCTTCCAAGGCTTTTTGCCTGTCAATAAAGAGCTTTCGCTCTTAGAACTCCGTTCTTCGGACATTATAAAATCCAAATGTCACAGAAATGTCCGAAGCGGCATAAAAAATACGGCTGAAATGTTACAAGCCTCGGACATTTCAGCCGAAAACCCACCGCTGGCAGCTTTACCGGCGCACTGCTGCGAAAAAATTTACATCGGACAACTAAGAATGTTCTTCTGCCATGTGCTATCTTGTAGGGAGCATAATGGAAAATTCCGAACCCTTGCCCGGCTCCGAAGCAACTTTGATATAGCCGCCCTGCCGTGTTACGATCTCGCGGGCCAGATACAGGCCAATGCCCACGCCCTGCTGTTCGTGTACTTCTTCCTCACGATAGAATCGCCGGAAAATAGCGGCCTGATTGCTCTCGGAAATACCCTTGCCGGTATCAGATACACTAAGTTTTACATACATTTCCCATTGCTCTACCGAAATTCGGATTGCTCCTCCCGCCGGGGTATACTTCACCGCATTGTCCAGCAGGTTGAACACTGCTTCCGCCGTCCACTTGCTGTCATGGGAAAGGAGAAGATCCTCCGGACAGTCCACCGTTACGGAAATATTCTTTTTCTCCGCCGCATATACGATGCCGCTACAGGCCATCGCCAGCGTATCGATCAGAGGGGCGTCTTTCTTTTCCAACCGGATTGCCCCGGTTTCCAACCGGGAGGTTTTCACAAGGGCCTGAAAAAGAAATTCCAGCTTGTCCGTCTGGTTCCGGATGCCCTGTAGGAACTCCTGCTGTTCTTCTTCTGTGACAGACTTTGAAAGCAGCGTGTCCGTCACCATTTTCAGATTGCTTACCGGTGTTTTCACCTGATGGGAGACATCTGACACCAGCATCTGCAGCTCCTGCCGTTCCTCATCCACCTTCCGCCGGTTCTCCTGCATGATATCGTACAACCGGGACAGACGGTAACCGATACGGGCAAAAAGTGTTTCTCTGTCCGCAACACGCATCGGTTCTTCGCTTCCGCTTATCATCTGATCCATTGCCCGGCACAGCTCCCTGGTAAATACGGAAAGCCGTTTACTGAAAACAACTGTCAGAAGGAACATCCAGGCAAGAGCACAGAGCATCAGCAGCCCGCCGCCAATCAGCACCCAACTCTCACCTGTCATCCATAAGAGAACGGCACAAATGGCCAGCATGGAAGCTGCCATACCAACCCAGGTCAGCAGGAATATCTTTTTTATAGAGATCCGCCCCAGACTCATTTTCTCTCGCCTCCCATCCACTGATATCCAATTCCGTAAATCGTTTTGATATAAGTATCGCCATCAGCCTCAATCTTGCCCCGTATCCGGCTGATGGAGGTAGTCAGAGTGTGTTCGTCCACATAGTTTTCATCTGTATCCCACAGCCGTTCCAAAAGGCGCTGCCTGGTAAGAATCTGTTTGGGATTTTTGCAGAACAGGTACAGCATCTTATACTCCATAGGGGAAAGGGTAAGGGATTTACCATTTAACGAGGCTGACTGTTCCGAAAAGTCCAAATACAGCCTGCCGTCATCATAGAAATCCTTTGCCAGCCCACGGTGTTCCAGCATGGCGAACATTGCCCGTATTTTCCGCAGCAGCGCCCCAATAGAAAAGGGCTTAGTAATATAATCCACCGCCCCGACTTCATACCCCCGGATCTGGTCGCTCTCCTGGTCATTGGCCGTCAGGAAAATCACCAGCGTGTCAGGATTCTCCGGCTTTACGAGCCTGCACAGGTCATAGCCGCTGCCGTCCGGCAGGTTGATATCCAGAAGTACCAGGTCATATTCCGTCTGCGTCAGTAACTGGGTAGCTGTGTCTGCATTCAGGGCTGATACGGTATCGTAACCCTCAGAAATCAGGTTGTAGGTCAGCGTTTTATTTAAAAGGGCGTCGTCCTCTACCAGCAAGATCTTTTTCATATCCACACTCCTTTATATTTTATTACAATAAGCTGGCCCGCGGAGCGTGACAGCGTTTGTTGTGAATGGCCGATTTTTTGTCATTCACTATAGTTTAACAGGCAAATGTCCGCGAAATGTTACAACTGGCAATTTTCATTTAAAAACAAAAATTTCTTCAATCGGTACTTCTACGGCTCTGGAAATATCGATTGCCAGCTTCAACGACGGATTATACTGCGCCTTTTCCAGACGCATGATCGTTTCTCGGCGCACTCCTACTTTTTCCGCCAGCTGCTCCTGTGTCAGATCTTTCATTTGCCGGTACTTTTTTAATCTGCATTCAAATTCTGCCATATCCTATTCCTCGCCTTCCTCTGCCTGGTCGTCATGGTCATATCGGTACAGCAAATATTCAGAGAGGAAAATCCCCAAAGCGAATGCAAGGGAAAAAGTAATAATTGCAGCAATCAGAGTATACTCAAGATTTCCAAAAAGTTTTCCCTGACAAAAAATTATCAGAGCAATAAGCATGACTCCAAAAGTAATTTTATACGCTTTCAGCTTAGCGCGGGCAATGTTCTCACGAAAGCGCTCATCCATAAATGTCCCTGACATCTTTCCCTCATAGTAAAAACCAAAAAAACCGAAGAACAGAAAAAACGCAAACGGAAAAACTGTACCATCCACAGAGTATGTCCAAAAACCGGCAAACCCCAAAAATCCCAATACACCTAAACACCCCAGTTTTGGATTTATCTTACGAGTGATGCCTGTTTCTTCTGCTTGCCTCTGCTTTTTTCCTGCATGGATAAAAAGCATGACAAACAATGCAACAAGATAAATGCAAGCGAGAGAAACCGAAACAATCATCGGCAAATCCCTTATCTCAAATACATAATTCTTGAAATCCATTGGGACTACCAGGCGGGAATCATTAAAAGCAATCGCATACCACAACGAAAGAAACACACTCAGCACACAAACTCCCCCACAGCCGATCCAAATTTTCATCTTATTCGTTTTCATATTATTCCTCCTTTTGTAGAGATATATTTATCTCTTTATGTGATAAATATATCTCTACCCTTGCTTTTTGTCAATAGAAAAGAGAGAAATATGTCACATTTATCATATATTTTCCCACACCTGGCTCCATTTTTTCACATTTCCTGTCCACATTTACTCCCAACAATAATACCCGCGCCAAATACCAAATAGGGTAGAGGGAGAATAGTTTCTCGCCCCTCCCATTGAACCGTACGTACGGGTCTCGTATACGGCTCTACAACTTATATTCCAACTTTTACTAAGTAATAGGATAGGGGATTGAGCAACCCAGCTCCATCTTTTATCCTATTTTCAAGTAAATCTTTACTGATAATGAAATTCACTACGTTCATTCCACTTCTTTTGTACCACCCAAGTCTTGAATTCGCAACTTTATAAATATCCTCTTGACTAAATCCATTGTGGTTCTTCCTGTTCAGGTAACAAAGGTTTCTGT
>CAJTPM010000075.1 GCA_910578085.1 uncultured Lachnospiraceae bacterium
AAGGAACTGACCTTAAAGGCAAAGGGGCTTTTGTCGCAAATGCTTTCCCTTCCCGAAGATTGGGACTACACCCTTGCGGGGCTGTCACAGATCAACCGGGAAAAGATAGACGCTATCCGGGAAGCCATAAAGGAGCTGGAACGCGCCGGGTATATCGTCCGATCACGGGAGCGCGACGAGAAAGGACGCTTGCGGGGAGCCGATTATGTAATCTATGAGCAGCCGCATACAGAACCTACGCCGGATTTACCTACATTGGAAAATCCAACATTGGATAATCCAATGCAGGAAAAACCAATGTTGGAAAAACCTACGTTGGAAAATCCAATGCAATTAAATAAAGATATACAAAGAACTGACTTACCAACAAAAGAAAAAAGAAATACGGATTTACAAAGTACCCATTCCATTCCTATCCATTCCCCTAACCCCTCTCCTTTGGAGCAGGAAGCGGCTACGCCGCCGGAACGGAAACGAAAGGAAGCGGAAGCACAGACCGCTTTTGAGATTTACCGGGAGATCATCAAGGAAAATATCGACTATGACATTCTCATACAGGATATGAAGTTTGACGGGGACAGGCTGAATGAAATTGTAGACCTCATGCTGGAAACCGTCTGTACCCGGAGAAAGACGATCCGCATTGCCGGGGACGACTACCCCGCCGAGCTGGTAAAAGCAAAGTTTATGAAGCTGGACGCTGAACATATCCGCTTTGTGCTGGACTGCATGAAAGAGAACACAACCAAAATCCGCAACATCAAGCAGTATTTACGGGCGGTGCTTTTCAATGCCCCGTCCACAATCGGCAACTATTACACGTCCCTTGTGGCTCACGATATGGCAAGCGGCGCACTTGCGCCACAGGAGCCGCACGACCCCTATTCATTCAAACCGGGCGAAAGCCTGTAACCACCCACAACCACAAAAGGAGGATTTTATTATGGCACAGAAAATGACGGGAGCATTGGTATTTGACGAGCGCACAGACCGCTACGACATTCGCTTTGACCTTGCCAGCTATTACGGCGGGCTGCATTGCGGGGACTGTTTCGACGTGTTCACACGCGGCAAGTGGAAGCCGACCCGCATTGAAATGAATATGGCGCAGGAATGGTACTTGGTGGGTATCAGAGCCGACGACTTAAACGGGCTGCGGGTGCGTATCTGACCGCCGCCCCATAGACTACCCCGAAAGGAGGGACAGACCCCATGCAGGACGAAATCAACGAAAAAACCGTTGCCCTGTATATCAAGACCGGGAAGCTGACCGCCGAAGTGCTGCAAAAGGCAATCAAAAAGCTGCTCTCACAGGCAAAGAAAGAGCTTGACAGACAGGCAATCCCCCACGGGAAGCAGACCCTAAAGCAGCTTATGAAGCAGAATACAGGCGTTTCCAACATTGAGATCACAAAGGACAACATCAAAGCCTTTGAGAGTACAGCGAAAAAATATGGTATCGACTTTGCGATGAAAAAGGACGCGACGGAAACCCCGCCCCGCTACCTTGTATTCTTCAAGGGCAGGGACGCGGACGCGCTGACCGCCGCTTTCAAGGAGTTTTCCGCAAAGAAGCTGACGCAGGATAAAAAGCCCTCAATCCGAAAGGCATTAGCCGCTTTCCGGGAAAAGGCAAAGGAGCTGAACGCCAGCCGCCAGCAGACCAAACACAAGGACAGGGAGGTATCGCTATGAAGCCGGAAATCAAAAAGCTGCTTATTCTCAATCTCCCGTATCTGCTCTTTGTGTACCTGTTCGACAAGGTGGGCGCGGCTGTCCGGCTTTCCCCCGGCATAGACGCAAGCCAAAAGATTTTACATCTTGGGGAGGGCTTCACAGCCGCCTTTGCCAGTGCCGCGCCCAGCTTCCACCCCGCTGACCTGCTGATCGGCGTTGCCGGGGCGGTGATTATCCGGCTTGCCGTTTACCTAAAAGGCAAGAACGCGAAGAAATACCGCAAAGGCATTGAGTACGGTTCCGCGCGTTGGGGAACCGCCGACGATATAAAGCCGTACACAGACCCGGTATTTGAGAACAATATCCCATTGACACAGACGGAACGGCTCACCATGAACAGCCGCCCGAAGCAGCCGAAATATGCAAGAAACAAAAATATCCTTGTGATCGGCGGTTCCGGCAGCGGCAAGACAAGGTTTTTCGTCAAACCGTCGCTTATGCAAATGCACAGCAGCTATGTTGTCACAGACCCGAACGTGATAGTGTTATAAGGAACTAAAAAGCGTTACATCATAACAGAACGGGGGTTATATAATGAGCAAACAATTAAACAGTATCAAGATTACCGCCCTGTATGAAAGGCTTTCCCGTGATGATGAGCTACAGGGCGAATCCAACAGTATCACAAACCAAAAACATTTCTTAGAGGACTACGCAAGGAAGAACGGCTTTGTCAATATACGCCACTTCACCGACGACGGAGTGAGTGGGACGACATTCGACCGGGAAGGTTTCCAGTCCATGATTGCCGAAGTGGAAGCCGGGAACGTGGCGGTCATTATCGTAAAAGATATGAGCCGGTTCGGGCGCGACTATCTGAAAGTAGGGTTCTATACCGAAGTCATGTTTAAAGAAAAAGGCGTCCGGTTTATAGCAATCAACAACGGCATAGACAGCAGCAACCAGCAGGACAGCGATTTCACGCCGTTTTTGAACATTATGAATGAATGGTATGCACGCGATTCCAGCCGCAAGATACAGGCTATCTTTAAAGCCCGTATGCAGGAAGGGAAGCGGGTTTCTCCCAGTGTCCCCTACGGCTACCGGCGCGACCCGGACGACAAGCAGCATTTGATTATCGACCCGGAACCGGCGGCAGTTGTCCGGCGCATTTTCAAGCTGGTTCTGGAAGGGAATGGAGTCAATCGGATTGCCGATATTCTGTACGCTGACAAGATATTGATTCCCTCGGCATATGCTGAAAAATACTATCCTGAAAACCAGCATAGCAAGAGTTTCCACGACCCTATCCGCTGGACAAATCAAACAATCATTCATATCTTGGAAAAGCGGGAATATATGGGGCATACGGTATTGGGTAAAACTATCAGTGAATCCTATAAAACCAAAAAGCGCCGGAAAGCTACAGAGGACGAATTGATGATATTTGAGAACACCCACGAAGCAATCATTGACGAAGAAACATGGAATAATGTACAACGCCTGATAGAAACAAAACGCCGACCGAAAAAGAATGGCGCTCCCCCTTGCCGTTTAAGCGGATTACTCTATTGCGCGGACTGTGGCTCGAAGTTGTCACACCGGTATAATTCCAGAAACAAATATGACGCTGACAATTCTTATGGCTGCTCCAGCTACCGGCAGTATACCCGGAACTGTACCATGCACTATATCCGGGTATCTGTAGTAGAAAAATTGATTTTGGAAACTATCCGGGAAGTCAGCGCCTATGCCCTCTCAAACGAAAAGGAGTTTGTCAAGAAGGTACGGGAAGCGTCAGATGTTCAGCAGGAAGCCACTATGAAAGAATACCGCCGAAGATTGGGAAAGGCAAAGCGGCGGCATGAAGAACTGGACGACCTGGTGAAAAAGCTATATGAATCTTTTGCTACCGGGAAGATTCCAGAAAAGCACTTTGACCGTCTGCTATCCGGGTATGACAACGAACAGACCACACTTGAAGCAGAAATGCAGGAATTACAGACCGGGCTTGACCGTTACGGCGCGGACAGTGTGAGGGCTGACCGGTTCCTTGAATTGGTGAAAAGGTACACGGATTTTTCAGAACTTACCACTCCTATGTTGAATGAATTTATAGAAAAAGTAGTTGTCCATGAAGCGGACAAATCAACCGGGGACAGGGTGCAAAAGGTAGACATATATCTAAACTTTATCGGGGCATTTACTGTACCAAAAATGGAAGCTGCCCTGACCGCCGAACAGGAAGCAAGGGAACAAAGGAAGCTGCAAGCCCGCAACAGGGAACGCGAACAAAACCGGCTGCGTATGCAACGGTACAGGGCGCGACAGAAGGAACTGGCAGCGGCGGCAAATTAGTATAAGGGGAACCAGAAAGAGGACGCAAGGCAGAAAGCAGCGTCCTCTTTTATGCGCCACGCCAACGGCGGGCGTAAACCCTCGGAGAGCCCACGCCGGCACTTTGCAACGCGAAGCGGTGAAAGTGTCAGAGTGGGTCATATACTTGATAAAAGTATATGATTGCATTTGCGGCGGCTGAAATAGGGCATAATATATTGACTTTTTGTGCGTACAGGAATATAATTATTGTGCGCACAAGAAAGGGGTGAAACGATGGCGCAAAAAAAGACAGGGCGTCCACCTTCTGACGATTCTATGACGGACAGAATATTTGTTCGGGTAAGCAAGGAAACAAAAGAAAAACTCGACGAATGTACACAAGAACTTGAAACTTCTCGTTCTGATGTTGTCCGAAAGGGAATTGATATGGTGCATGACAGCCTGAAAAAGTAACAGAGAAACGGCGACCTCCGGCGAAGAAAGTACGCCGTTTCAGTGTACAGCTACCTTAACAGGCAGACCGCGTAAATATTATACACTGCGCGGCTCCGTCTGGCAAGGTTTTGTGCGTAATATCAAACGAAAGGACGGAAACGAATGGGAAAAATTTTAGAGGCAATCGCAACAGACCACCTTTGCGTTGAGCCAGTGATTTATGAAGGGGATTCCAAATTTAACCGGGCAAGAAACCGGTACTGCACCCTCGGAGAAAAGCTGATGGCGAAACTCAATGAGGAAGAACGAAAAATGCTGGATGACTACAGCGCGGCACAAAGCGAAGAAAGCGTTCTCTATGGGATTGACCGTTTTGTTAAAGGCTTCCGGTTAGGGGTACTTATGATGATTGAGGTCATTTCTGATGAAGATGATTTAATTCTCCATGAGGGGGAAAGCGTATGAGCATTTTAGAACGCCTTTACGATGGGAAAGTCTACCCCTGTGAAGAAATCCTTCCACAAAACTACGCGGAGTACCGCGCTATTTCTGGACAAGTGGGAAATGATTATGAATACTTCCTAAAAGAATTATCACCAGAACAGCTTAAACGGTTTGAGGAAATGGATAAAGGAAGGACAAAGCTTTCCACTATACAAGCCTACGCCAACTTTGAGTACGGTTTCAAGTTGGGTGCAATGCTGATGAATGAAGTTTTCAGCAATCATCAAGAAGAAAAAGAATAGACAGCCAGACAGAAGAAACGGTGCGCCTGACCGTGCCGCTTCTCCTATCCAACCGGTCAAGGTACGGGTCGTATTTCCGCCGCCCTGCTCTGGAAATCTCCACCCTTTCCCCCTTGACCGTCTGGATTTTTGCCGTGCTATGGCTGCGCCGAAAACGGGGAACAGGAAAAAGAACTGTTTCCCGTTTTTCGTCCCAACCATTGTACGGCAAAACCGGCTCCGCTGGTGTACTGGCGGCGGGAGTTTTCCTGCGGTGGCTCTGCCCCCACACCCCCGACCTCCTCCAAAGAACAGAATAAAAGACGATTCAAGCCCTGTAACGGTTGCTAGCGCTGTTATAGGGCTTTTTATATAGATAACTGAAAGCAGAATGAAAAGGAGTGAACAACTTATGAAAGAAATCAAAACCTTGTCCGTCATTGACGGGAAAAGCCTGTTAGGGCTGGACGTGGAACCGCCTAAATTTATCATTGCCGGGCTTATGCCGGTGGGGTTGCATATCTTATCCGGCAGCGCCAAAATCGGGAAGTCATGGCTTTCTTTATGGCTCTGCCAGCAAGTGTCCACTGGTGGGAAGGTATGGGAGTTTGAAACGCGCAAATGCGGGACGCTCTACCTGGCATTGGAAGATACCATTGACCGGCTCCATTTCCGGCTCTCCCACATCACCGACGACGGCTCGGAACAAAGCTATTTTGCCACGGAAGCGGATAACCTGTCCGGCTCCCTGATACCACAACTTGAAACCTTCATGGCGGCTTATCCAGACACGGGGCTTGTGGTGGTTGACACGCTCCAACGGGTACGCGGGGCGGTGAATGATAAGAACGCCTATGCCAATGACTACGACGAAATCGGGCGAATCAAGTCCTTTGCTGACCGCTTCAAGATTGCCGTGCTGCTGATTCACCACGTCCGCAAGATGCCGGACAGCGACCCCTTCAACATGGTTTCCGGCTCGGTAGGGATAATCGGCGCGGTTGACAGTATGTATGTGCTGGAAAAGGACAAACGGACAGCCAACAAAGCGACCCTTCACGTTACTGGGCGCGATATAGAGGATATGCAGCTTTTACTGGAATTTGACCGGGATATGACCGTCTGGCGGTTCGTGTCCTACCTTTCCGGGGAGCCGACAGCCGATACACTCACGCCGGTTCTGGTGAAGTTCCTTTCCAGCAAGAAAACATTCAGCGGGACAGCTACGGAACTGTTAGACAGCCTGAAAGGGATAGACAGCAGCGTTTCCTGCTCTCCCAACAGTTTAACCCGGCTACTGAAGGAACGCGCCCTGATACTGGAAAAACAGCACCATATCTGTATGGGCTTCACCCGGACAAAGAGCGCCCGCCTTGTTTCCCTCTCTATGGGTGACGATGACGATAAAAATATATATATGGGTGCGGAAGGGATACCGTCATCTACGGCGGGTGACGATACCCCCAAAACAGGGGTACATAGATAAATACCGTCATCGTCATCAGACAGGCGGCAACAGGGGGCATATGTTACGCAATAGGGGCTTGAAAAGTGCCTGTTTACAGGCGTTTCCAGCCCCTTTTCCATGCCCGGCGGGGTTTTATACCAACTGCCCCCAAAACGGGCTTCTAAAGCGTAACATAGCCCCGGAAAGGAGCATTTATGGGAAAGACTGACCGCTGTGTTGTGCGGAACAAAGCCTACCGCAAAGCCGGGCTTGGAATCCGGGAACGGCACAACGAACGCAAGAACAGCGGCTATGCAAACACGGACATTGACCGGGAACGCGCCGCCCTCAACGTGCATTTCAAGCGCTGTGAGGGAAGCTATGCGGAAACATTTGAGCATATGGTAGAAAACGGCACAATCAGCACAAGGGGGCTGAAACAGGACGCTAAAGTAGTTGACGAAATGGTGTTTGACGTGAACTCCGCATATTTTGAGCGGAATGGCGGCTATGCGTATGCAAAGCGGTTCTTTGAGGAAGCCTACCGGCTGGCAGTGAAGGAAGCCGGGGGTGAGGAATATATCCTCTCGGCAGTCATGCACGCGGATGAACGGAACCGGGCGCTCTCTGAACAGCTTGGGCGCGACATCTACCACTATCATCTCCATGTGGTGTATGTGCCGGTGGTGGAAAAGGAAGTCAAGTGGACAAAGCGCTGCAAAGACCCGGCTCTTGTGGGGACGACAAAGGAAGTGATTCATCAGGTCAGTCATAGCAAGAAATGGGCATCTGAAAAGGCGCTGGATAAAGAAGGGAACATTCAGCGGGACGAAAACGGGAAAGCCCTTCTAATCAACGCTTATTCCCTCCTACAAGACCGTTTTTTTGAGCATATGCAGGCGGCAGGGTTTAAAGACTTTGAGCGCGGGGAACGTGGCAGTACAGCGGCACATCTGGGCGTGCTGGAATACAAGATAAAGCAGGACAAGGAGCGACTTGCCGGGCTTGCCGATGACGTTGCCGACAAAGAGGAACAGGCGGCGGCTCTGGATAAAACCTTGAAGCAGAAAGGCAAGCAATTAGCCGGGCTGGACAAACAGCTTACGGTCACGGAGAAAGCCAGCGCAATGTATAGCGAACTGGAACGCATGGGAAAGAAGAACCTTTGGGGACACATGGAACTACTCCCGGAAGAATTTAAGAAGCTGCTGACCCTTGCAAAGTCCGGGCTTGCGTCACAAGGGAAAGTCCTTGAATTGCAACGGCAGCTTACCGAAGCGGTGAAGGGGCTGGAAATCTACCGTACCCGCTGGCAGGACTTAAAAGACAGGACAAAAGACTATATGGAACTGGAACGGCTGCACCCGGAACAGACAAGGAAGGCACTGGAAAGCCTGAAACGGCTGGAACCGGAAACCTCCGCGCCCACGCAATCCCCCAAAAGGAAGCGGCAACAGGAACGCTGACCCTCCCTCCTGTTCTTTGGATGAGGTCGGGGGTGTGGGGGCAGAGCCACCGCATAGCACTAACGCCGCCGGTACACCAGTGGAGCCGGTTTTGCCGTAGAATGGAGCGGACGACAGCGGGAAACAGTTCTTTTTCCTGTTCCCCGTTGTCGGCAGCGCAATGGCACGGCAAAAATCCAGACTGTCAAGGGGGAAAGGGTGGAGATTTTCAGAGCGAAGCGGCGAAAATACGACCCGACCCTTGACTGGCTGGATAGGTGGAACGGAAGGGAAAGACAAAAACTTGAATCAGCAGAAAGGAAATCTAAATGAATAAAGCAGATACAACAACTATCACCACAAGACAGGAAGCGCCGCGGCTTATCCGGCGGATAGGCACGACCACTTATGAGGTATCTATACATTTCAGTGATACCAGCAAGGAAACAATGGCTGATAAAATCAAGAGATTGATTGAACAGGACATTCAGCTTGTGTAACGGTAAATATGTCCTTGACACACCGTCCGAAAAGGCACTGTCTTAATCGAGTGCGGGAAGCTCTTACAGCGGGGCGGCTATCGGATAAAAGTGCTGAACACAATCAATTTCAAAAAGTCCATGCGCTACAATCCCTTTGCCTATCTGCGGAGCGAGAAAGACATTTTGAAGCTGGTAAATACCATAATCGCCAACACCAAAGGCGACGGGGAGAAATCCGGGGAGGATTTTTGGGTAAAGTCGGAACGGCTTTTTTACTGCGCCCTTATCGGCTATATCCACTATGAAGCCCCGGAGGAAGAAAAGAATTTCACGACGCTGCTTGAAATGATAAACGCCAGCGAAGCCCGCGAGGACGACCCGGAATTTCAA
>CAJTPM010000076.1 GCA_910578085.1 uncultured Lachnospiraceae bacterium
TATTTTCTTATATGCAAATCTTTTTGGCAAGAGGTTTGTCAACAGCTCGAACTTGGGACGAAGTTGATACCGCCGATTTTACAGATGGAAGATGCCACAGCAGGCTTTTAAAGCATGAATCGCAGAAGAAACGGAGCAGGGACGGCCGCTAATATTTTATTTTCGGATGGTAAATGCGGCTTGGTCGTTACAGTGAAAGGGAAGAAAAATCTCTTGCGCTATGAAAAAAACTAAAAAATAAATGTTTTTATTTGGATTAAGGGCGTTTTCGGCTGCCCCTTTTCCAGATTTTAGGGAGGATATGCCTATGGCAAAAACAGCTACACGCCCGAAAATAGAGGTTCAGCCTGTCTATCTGGGCGGCAGGGACATGAGGGAAGCCTTTATTTCCCTGCTTGTGAACGAGGTGCGGAGGGGGAAAACCTCTCCCCGCACCTTTGAGATAATAAAAGATACAGAATACAATGGGGACAGAAAATGAAGAAAGGGGATGGATGGAATGGGCATTTTAAGAACGGCCTTGTACTGTAGGCTGTCAAAAGACGACATGGCGCAGGGAGACAGCGAAAGCATAAAAACACAAAAAGCAATGCTGGCACAGTACGCAAGGGAACATGGATTTTTAGTCGTTGAAACCTATGTGGATGACGGTTGGAGCGGTTTGAATTTCGACAGACCAGATTTTAACCGTATGCTGGATGACATTGAAGCGGGAAAAATAGACGTGGTAATCACAAAGGACTTGTCACGTCTGGGGCGTGACCATTTAAAGGTCGGGCATTTCACGGAGATTTATTTCCCGATGAAAAACGTGAGGTATATCGCCGTCAATGACTGCGTGGACACCGCCAACAAAAACAATGACATTGCCGCATTGAAGAATGTGATGAATGAATTTTACAGCAGGGACAATTCACGGAAAATCCGTTCTTCCATTCGGGCAAGGGCGAAAGCGGGGCTTTACCGCTGCTCCTATGCGCCGTTCGGATACCGCAAATCGTCCGACAACCATAATAAGCTGATAGTCGATGAGGAAACGGCATGGATTGTAAAACGGATTTTCGAGCTTGCAAATGCAGGCATGGGGGCGCACAAGATAGCAAGTGTTTTCCGAGAAGAAAAAGTGTCCTGCCCCTCTTGGTGGCAGCATACCCGTGGGGAAAAGAATTACCCTGAACGGTTCAAAAACCCCCAGAACCAGTATGAATGGTCGCACACCATCATCCGAAACATGATAGGAAACCCCGTGTATCTCGGTCATTCCGTGATGTGCAAGACGGAAGCCATTTTTAAAGTCGGCAAATATAAGAAGCTGCCAGAGGAAGAATGGATACGGACAGACAATACCCACGAGCCACTTGTAACGCAGGAAGTCTTTGATGGGGCGAACGCAAAGATTTTAAGCAGGAAGCGTGACACCACAAATAACTTCGTGTCGGTTTTCTCTGGGCTTGTGAAGTGCGGCACTTGTGGGAAAGCCCTTGCCCTGCGGTACTGGGGCAGAGACAGGCACCGTATCTATGTCTGCACCGCATACGCCCACAACACAAAATCCTGCACAGACCACCGCATTTACTATGATGATTTATACGAAGCCGTGCTTGCCGACATCCAGTACCATGCCCGCCTTGCCTTTGAAAATAAGGAGAAAGCGGTGGCTCTGGCGGTGAAGATGAATGCCAGAATGGACGGGAACAGGGGGAAAAGCAACGAAACGAAACTGAAACAGGCGAGGAAACGCTATGACGAAGTGACGAGGTTGTTTGACCGTCTGTATGAGGATTCTCTTTCGGGGCGTATATCCAATGAGAATTTTACAAGGCTGATTGACAAATACCAGACCGAGCAGGAGAAATTATTGGAGCAGATAGCAACGCTTGAGGATGTGTTGCAGGAAGTTAAGGACAGCCAGAGCAATGCGGTACAGTGGGCGGAACTGATGGTAGGGTATGTAGGGATAATGGAACTGACCGCCGAAAACCTTAACCTCTTAGTGGAGCGGATTGAGGTGTCTGACCGAGCGGAAACAGAGGACGGGATGCAGCAGACCGTCAAAATCTGTTACCGCTTCGGCGGTTACATAGGGGAGCAGACAGTCAAGACGAAGATGATTCGGAAGCCCCGTAAAAAGAGGGACTGCCCACGAAAAACAGCAATGGCAAAATAAACTATGGTAGCGGAGGTACACACAATGGAGAAAACATTCTTTGAAAAAATCGGCGGCAAATTTGAGCGACAGGGGGATTACCTTGTTCCCTGCCTTGCATTACCGCCCGAAAAAGAACAGACGATTGGTTTATTCGGGCGGCAGCATCTGGACTATCTGAAGCAGCACTGCAAGGTTACATACATCAATCTTCTTACAAGCGGCAGTCTGAACGCCTATCTTGCCGACATTGACAGGCAGGCGCAGGAACGCTTCTATCGGCTCATAGAGGGTATGAAACAGGCACAGGGCATAACGGAATGCCTAAAGGAAGAAAACGCCTTAGAATGGACAGGAAGAATGAATCATGTAAGAGCGTGTGCGAGGGAAATAGTGAACGAGGAAATCATATATGTATAGGCAACATGGCGGCAGAGGGTTAAATCTCTGTCGTTTTTCTTTTCGGGAAGTTATTGAAATGAATTTTTTATTCAGA
Source organism: uncultured Lachnospiraceae bacterium (assembly GCA_910578085.1). Classification (GTDB taxonomy): domain Bacteria; phylum Bacillota; class Clostridia; order Lachnospirales; family Lachnospiraceae; genus 1XD8-76. The sequence goes on from CAJTPM010000076.1 coordinate 2,643, forward strand.
TACACTATATGCAAGTTTACAAAAGATAGCAGAAAAAGAGAGGAAATATAAAGCAGATTAAGCTATTCTTGGTTATGAGGAGGTAAGAAGATGGAATGGTTGAAAAAGCTTGGAGCAGCCATTGATTACATAGAAGATAATCTGGACAAGGAAATATCATATGACGAAGCAGCCCGCATTGCATGTTGCTCTCCCTATTATTTTCAGCGTATTTTTTCTTATGTTTCGGGCGTGTCATTATCAGAATACATACGCCGCCGAAAAATGACACAGGCAGCGTTTGAATTGCAGCGGACAGACGAGAAAGTAATAGATATTGCTTTGAAGTATGGCTATTCCTCTCCGACTTCTTTTAATCGGGCTTTTCAGAATGTTCATGGAATTACGCCAACAGCAGCGAAAGCTATGGGGTGTATCCTGCAAGCATATCCGTCAATTCAGTTTAGAATCGAAATAACAGGAGGAAGCGCTATGGTGTATCACATTGCGGAAAAACAGCCCCTGCATATTGTGGGAATCCGCATTCCTTTGGCTTGCGATATGGAAGAAAATTTGAGAATAGTTCCCGATTTTTGGAAAACCACATTGCAGGGAAACCAGTTTTCGGAAATATGCAAATTATCTAATCAAGAGCCAAATGGGATTTTAGGAATCAGTGTATATGAAAGTCCAAAAGAAATCTATTATTATATCGGCGTTGCTACAAATGCTTCTGCCCCTGCGGATATGTATGAGTATGAAATTCCTGCGGCAACTTGGGTTATATTTGAGAATGATGGACGTTTTAAAGAAGATGTCCAAAGTGTATTCAGACGGTTTTATATGGAATGGCTGCCGTTCTCTGGATATAAATATGCTGAACTGCCAGACATTGAAGTGTATCCGATTTGTGACAGCCAGCCGGCACATGGACATTCCGAAGTATGGATTGCAATCCAAAAGGAGGACAGATAGGAAATGTATCATTTAAGACTAAAAGGAGACCATTATGCAATGGGTGTGAAGCGTGGAAAAATTTTTAACAAATGCCAAATCTCTTTTCCGCTTCAGTTAGATAATTTTCAACTGGAACATGGAAAACATAGTGAGGAAATATTAAAAAAGATTTTTCCAGAAGTGTGTGAGGAAATAAGAGGGGTAAGTGACACCATAGGAGTAGACTATCTACATTTTGCTTCGTGGATGTTGTGTATGGGCTGCTGTATGTACAATCTGGAAGATAACTTCCCTGTTGAGGTTCGGGGCTGTACGGCTTTTGCCTATTCCCAAAATGACAGATTGATATATGGCAGAAATAATGACTTGCCGCCCTACCTGCGTGATGGATGTAAAAGTGAAATTTACGCACCGAGGAATGGAAACAGATTCAATATCACTACATCCTCTTTCATCAACGGGGAAGAGGGACTGAACGAACATGGGCTTGCCGTGGCAATGACGTTTGTAATGACTGACCTTAAAAAGATAAAGGCAGGATTTAATTCATGTTTTATTGTACGGTATTTGCTTGAAAAGGCAAATGATACAAGGCAGGCAGTTTCATTACTTATGAATCTGCCGATAGCCTCTAACTGTAACATTTTACTTGCGGATAAAAGCGGCAATATGGTAGTAGTCGAATGTACGCCGACTCTCAAAAAAGTCCGTGAAGCGGAAATCTTTCATGGAAACAGGATTGTTTGTACTGTCAATAGTTTTACTTCTAGTGAAATGAAGCCCTATGACGATGCAGATGGGAATGATTATGATTCCCACAAGCGGTATAAAGTTGTCATAGACAGCTTTTCTTCGGGGAAGATAAGAGACGATTATATCAAGACTACTGAGCAGCTCTTGAAAGGCGATTATGGATTTATGTGCCAATATGACAATGAGCCAGACTTTGAGACAGTTTGGAGTTCTATATTTGACTTGGAAAGTTTAGTCATTTACCGTGCAGAGGGTGACCCAAGAAAGAAGAAATTTATCAGCGATAACAGGCTGCATGATTTAAAATTTAAGTGAGCAGGGATAATTGAAACTTAGCAAAGCAAAGCATAGAATATCAGGAAAAGCCGTTGTTATTTTACTATACTATGGTTACGGAAGGAGGAAAAAATATGGAATGGGTGAAAGGGTTACAGAAGGCAATAGATTATATTGAAGACCACATTACTGAAGATATAGACTATGCTGAAATTGCAAAACAGGCATATTCTTCCAGTTTCCATTTCCAGAGGGTTTTCCATATTATCTGCGGCTATTCTATTGGCGAGTATATCCGCAACAGGAGATTGTCGCTGGCGGGAACGGATTTATCGTCTGGAAATGAAAAGGTGATAGATATTGCCCTAAAATATGGATATAACAGCCCAGAGAGCTTTAGCAGGGCATTCACAAAGTTCCACGGGATTACGCCTGTCCAAGCGAAAAGCGAAAAACTTACACTCAAATCTTTTTCCAAAGTTTCCGTAAAAATCACATTAGAAGGAGGAACAACAATGGATTACAGAATTGAAAAACGGGAAGAATTTGAGGTCATTGCCAAACGAGCTAGATACGGAGGGGGACAGGAAATCAGCCAGAAGAATATCCACGCAACATGGGCGGCTTGCGGAGCAGATGGGACGATTGATACGTTGTGCAAATACGTCAATCCAGAAAATATTTTCGGAGGGGCAATCGTTGGAATATGCTTTGACAATCCGACAGAGGGGGATTTCGATTATGCAATCGGAGCGGCTTATTCGGGCGGTGATGTGGCGGCAGGGCTGACGATTGAGAAAGTTCCTGCAAATACTTGGGCGGTGTTCCCTTGTACTGGGAAAATGCCAGAAGCGTTCCAAGACCTGTATCGGAAGATTTATACAGAATTTTTTCCGACCAGCAAATATCAGCCAGCAGGCGGGATGTGCATTGAGGTCTATCCGAGTGCTGAAATTCATGATAATAATTTTCATTTTGAAATATGGCTTTCCGTAGAGGAAAAGTAAAGCCATTATGAGGCTGATGCACTTATGTAAATGTTAAGTATTAGCTTTATGCAATAGGCAGTAATAGAAAGACAGGGCAAGTCCACTGAATTAAAAAAAACGATGATCCGGTGGATTGCTCTGTAATGCTTTTATTACCCTCCGACTTCGCTTTTTGAAGTTTGGAGGGATTTCTTTTGCCCGCAAGCAGTATTTCCTGTTTATACATATCATTCCGAAAATGGGTGGATAGCCTGTTAAAAAAATCTTTATTAATACACAGGGGCTTTGTACCCTGCAAGTAGAAGTCAAATCTCTATATAATAGAAATAAAATCCCCATAAGCCGTAAAGGTGTGACAGCCTTTGCGGTTTTTCTTTTGTCGTTTTTTATCGGAATACGCCGCATAGCTGTTTCTGGTGTTGGTTGTCGTTCGCCGCCTTTCCAATCTGTTTTTTTACATTTTCAAAAATTCAGATTGGAGGAAAATGCGGTGAAATATGCACCAAGAAAAGTATATATCAAAGAAAGCGGCAGTTATGTGGAACTGTCCTATAAAGATTTTTGCTGTCGCAGGCAAGCCGACCAGAGCTACATGGACAAGCTGTTTATTCCCATTCAAGGTTGTTTGATTGAGGTAGTGCGGGAACAGTACGCCGATTTCTACAAGGATAAAGAGCGGTGGCGTTATCTGAAAAAACTGGACACAAACCACAATCTGCTCTCATTGGAGGGATTTACAGACAGCGAGGGAAATGTGATTGACTTCGTTGTGGATGAAGCGGTGGACGTTGCGGAAGCCGTTGTCCATGCGGCGATGGTGGACTGGCTGAAAGCCGCCCTGCCTTTATTGCCGGGCAGTGAACAGGCGTTGATACAAGCAATCTTTTTTGAAGAACTTTCCGAGAGGGAAGTCGGGTTGCGGTTAGGCGTGACACAGAGCGTTGTGAACAAGCGCAAAGCTAAAATCCTTGCGAAGCTGAGAAAGATAATCGAAAACAAAATTTAAGGCGTTCAGTCCTCTTGTTTTTTCCTTTGGGAAAATGAGGGGGCTTTTTCTCTGCCCTCTCAATCTCGGATTTACCTAAATCCCGATTGGAGGAAATAAGAATGGCATACAACCACGGACGAGAGGACAGGAAATGGCGTATCTGGAAAGAAGCGGAAGAAAAGATACTGCGTGAGTGTGGCGTTGATGAAGCAGTCATTCAACAAATCCGCACAGACGACAGGGCAGATTTTAATTCCAACAGGCGGTTTTACCGATGGGCGAGTGATTTCGGGGAATACCTTGAGGGCATAGCAGATGTTGAGAAACAGGCAGAGGTGAGGACAGTAGCTGATTTACTGGACGAGATTGAGAACGAAACTCTGTACCTTGCTTTAGTCACAGTGGACAGGCGTACATTACAAATCGTCCTGCTAAAAATGCAGGGATATTCCACAAAGGAAATTGCCCCGCTTGTACATTTGACGGCAGGGGCTGTCTATGCGAGATTGGCTCATTTGCGTAAGAAGCTGCGTAAGATTTTATAACAATTTATTCTGCTTTTCTGTGGAATGTTGGGTGAGAGGTCAAAGGCTTCTCACTCATTCTTTATATATGGTATCTCTTTATATGTTCTCTAATGGAATTATACAGAAGTCTTTTTTCCCGAAAATAATGTGCGGTATATAGCGGTCAATGACGGTGTGGACACACTCAATAAATCAGTGATGGACATCACGCCGTTCCGCAATATCCTAAATGAAATGTATGCCGCCGACATATCAGTTAAGATAAAATCGGCGTACCGAGCGAGGTTTCAACAGGGGAAATTCATGGGGACGTATGCGCCCTATGGGTATATCAAAGACCCCGCCGACCATAACCATCTGCTGATAGATGATAAGGTGGCGCACATTGTAAGGGAGATATTCGACCTTGCGCTTGCGGGAAATGGAATCTCCAAAATCCGCAAACACATCAATAAACAGCACGTCTTGCGCCCTGCCGCTTATGCGGCGGAGCAGGGGGCGGCAGGCTATGAACGGTACTTTGAGGATAACGAGGAAAACCGCTATATTTGGAGCGAGAACAGCGTGAGGGGCATTTTAAGAAGTCCTATCTATGCGGGAAACCTTGCAGGCTACAAGCGGATTGCCGCCAACATGAAAAGCAAGAAACGCCCTTCTAAGCTGCCCGAAGAATGGGAAGTGATACCCGACACCCATGAGGGGATAGTCACGCAGGAGGAATTTGACACCGTACAGCAGCTTATGACGAGCCGCAGGCGGGAACAGAACGCAGGGGGATTTGAGAATATCTTTGCAGGCGTTATCAAGTGTGCAGACTGCGGCTACGCTCTGCGGGCTATGAGCGCAAACAGGAGGAAACGCCCCGACATTATCGACTGCGTACAATACACCTGTAATAATTATGGCAGGTACGGCAACGTCATGTGTACCGCACACGCCATTGAAGCAAGAGATTTATTTAACGCCGTCCTTGCCGACATCAACCGCTTTGCGGATATGGCGGTGAATGACGAGCGGGCGGTAAGGGCGATTGAGAAGCGGCTCACGGAAACAGACCAGAGCAGGGCAAAGGCGATGGAGAAAGAACAAAAGAAGCTGAACAAACGCCTTGCGGAGCTTGACAGGCTGTTTTCCTCTCTCTATGAGGATAAGGTCATGGAGCGTATCACCGAGCGGAATTTCGAGATGATGTCGGGGAAATACCAGAAAGAACAGCTTGAAATCGAAGCACGGTTAAGGGAAGTAACGGAAGCGCTCAACGAAAGCTACGAGAAATCGCAGGGAATCCGTGACTTCCTCTCCCTTATCCGCAACTATCAAGGCTTAAAGGAACTGGACGCAACGGTTGTAAATGCGCTGATAGACAAGATACTTGTTTCGGAGCGTGAGAAGTCAGCGGACGGAACGATTAGACAGGAAATCAAGATTTACTATAAATTCATCGGCTTTGTCGGTGAATTACATATCACACCCACAAAGCGGTGGACGGCGTTGCCCGCTAAACATTGTACGGTATGTGGTTTTGAATACGTCCCCGGCTCTGGTGTTATCCAGCACCCTAGGTGCTCCAAGTCTTTCTTATATTCGTCAAATTAAATG
>CAJTPM010000077.1 GCA_910578085.1 uncultured Lachnospiraceae bacterium
TGTTAGCTCAGCTGGGAGAGCACCTGCTTTGCACGCAGGGGGTCAGGAGTTCGATCCTCCTACGCTCCACCACTATGAAAATCAAAGCCTCCAGACTATGTGTCCGGAGGCTTCTTTTGTATTCTGCATGGATACAGTCCTGCACATGCAGCCAGTCGCTGCAGGTTTCTGCCCTGTCCGCCACCATCGGCATTCGGAAACTATATACAGAAACAGCGTCGGTACTCTACCTCTGAGTACCGGCGCATTTATTTTATGGCCTGAGACACAGCTGGCGGAATTCCTCGAAGGTTCCGGCTCTGAGGATCGATTGCTGCAAAGGGACAGACTGCACGATTTCCAGCAGAAAATCATAGAGCCGCTCGATGCTCTTCTGTTCGCCTTTGCAGAAGGCCAGAAGAAAGACGATCTGGACAGTCGTTCCGCTGTCATTCCAGGGAACCGGGTGATCAAGGATCGCCACAGCTGCCTTTGTCGTGGTGGCTTCCGGAGCCATGGGGTGGGGAATCGCAAAAATGTTGTTGAGATTCGTGTGTGAAATCGCTTCCCGCTGTTCCACGGACTCCCGAAGACCGGGTTCGGAAATACCTGCCTGGATCAGGCGGGTGCAGAGTTCATCCAGGACCTGTTCTTTGGTCACCGGGGTATCGAAGCGCACGAACAGATCTTCCTGGAAGAAGTGGCATGGACCCTGGAACTGCGTCTGAGCCGGGGACAGCATGCGGGCGACATTCTCTGCATTGTCCCGGGTCAGGGAAAACTCCACTTCCAAAAAAGGAATTCCGCGGTCAGGCAGGGGGACAGTAGTGATGAAAAAATCAGCGCTGGTCAACTCTGTTTCACTGAGTGCCAGGTACTGCTGGTAGGACAGAGATCCAAGGATATTCAGCTTGGACAGAAAGTAAGACTTGAGGCGGGCTTCCAGCATGCGGGAGGTGGCCATGCCTGATCCGCAGACCAGGAATACCTTTGCAGGTTTCATCTGCCCGGAGTAACAGCGTTCAACGGCGGCACCTATATGCAGGGAGATATACCCGATTTCATCTTCTGAGAGCCGAACTGTCTGGAATACGTGGTTGACTGCATCAAGGGAAATATCGTAGGCAAGGGGGAAACTGCTGCGAATGGTATTCAGCAGCGGATTAAGGTGATGCTGCTCGCTGCGACGGGCTTTGAAGATGCTGAAGAGGTGATTGTACAGGTCTTTCTGGAGAACGGGATCGTTTCTCAAATCAAAGTGCCAGACAGCTGCGATGCGGTCCAGCATGCGGGTAATGGCTGTACGCAGGTCTTCGCGCTCGGATATTCCCGAAAACCGGGTATTCAGGGCAATGTGCAGAGCCAGGGAATTCTGTTCTGCCGGGCAGATGGAAATGTGTTCGTTCTGTTCCAGAGTCCGGCACAGAGCATTGGCTGCGGTCTCCACTTCCGCGGGCAGCGTCTCGGTTTCGTGAGATGGCAGAACACCTCCTGCACGGATGCGTTCCAGCATCATGGCTGTATGCAGGACGAGGTTTTTCAGTGCATAGTCCGAGCAGGTCAGACACGATTCCTGCAGACAGTTGTACAGAGTTCCGGATAAAGCGGACAGGTCTGTGTGTTCGAAGAGGCGTTTTTCCAGAGGAGAAAAGCCCGTGACGTAATCTGTGAGATTCCGGTCCAGGACCTCTTCGCTGAGACATTGTCTTCTCTTTTCTTCAGGCCCGGAGATACGAACCCCCTGCTGTCCGCGGCTTTCAAAGACCAGCTCATAGCGGCTCACAAGGTTGCGGATGCTGCGCAGGTAGCTCTGGATGGTGTTGCGGGAGACATAGATCATATCCGCAAGGTCATCGGGATCTTGCCACTCGGGATGCATCAGCAGAATTGACAGCAGATATCGCTGCCTGTCTTCCATGGAATCCAGACTCAGGGTCCAGTCCGGGGAGAGGGCCTGGTGTTTCCAGTCTTCGAATGTTGCCTGATCCCGGATTTCCAGTTCGTATCCTTTGCCCCGTTTCAGGTTGATGGATGCACCCTGCATGAGGCGGTTCAGAGCCTGGATATCGGAGCGGATGGTGCGGACAGTGACATCGAATCTCTGTGCCAGATCGGCTGCGCTGTGCACAGGGGGCTGCAGAAGCAGCTGCAGGATTTCTTTCAGACGCGGCTGACTCAGCATAGGTACCTCCTTTTGTTTCCTATTGAATATAGTGCAAAGTTTCTGGCGGTTTCGCAAACCGGCGATTTCCGCTTCACGGGAAATGCGGGATTTCCGCTTCAGGGGGAAATGCGGCATTTCCGTTTTACAGGAAACCCGTTGGATTGAGGAGAAAAAAGACCGCAGGTATGATGAACGTGTCAAAAGCAAGGAGGTGCAAAGCCATGAACGAGTTGATTGAAAGCCGGGGGATTTTTCTGGACTGTGACTGCGGGTCTAAAGAGGAAATCCTGTCATTCATTGCCGGCAAGGCACAGGAATTCGGAATTACCGACAGCCAGGATGCGCTGCTCCAGGACCTGAAAAACCGGGAAGAGGAGTTCAGCACAGGACTGTCTGAGGGATTCGCGATTCCCCACGCGAGAACAGAGAATGTAAAGCGTGTGAATGTATTCTTTCTCCGCAACCGGACACCCCTGAAATGGGAGACGCTGGATGGACAGGATGTGACGTGTCTGTTTGCGCTGCTGGTTCCGGAGAAAAATGAAGGCAACATTCATCTGCAGATGATCAGTTCCCTGGCCACAAACCTGATGGAGGACGATTTCTGCCGGACAGTGAAAGAATGTCAGGACAGGGATATGCTCCAGTCGTTTATACTGAACACCATTGCTTAGAAAGAGGAAAGAATTATGAAAATTGTTGGTATCTCTGCCTGTCCCGCAGGACTGGCACACACACCCATGGCCGCCAAGGCATTGGAAAAAGCCGGAAAGGAAATGGGACTGGATGTAAAGATGGAACAGCAGGGCTCCATGGGTCAGGTCAATGCGATCACCCCCGAAGAAGCGCAGGCTGCGGATTTCGTCATCATCGCTTCTGACCAGAAGATCCAGGGCATGGACCGTTTCAAGGGCAAGCCTGTGATCCGGGTAAATATCACTACGTGCATCAAAGCACCGACAGCCGTACTGACAAAGTGTATACAGGCTGTGAAAGGCAATAAATAAGCGGCACCGTCTCTGCCAAGACAATGCCGCCGGTTTCTGATAAATCAGTAGACCTGTATTGATTATATCAGAAACCTTTCCCTGACAAAGGAACTGAAGAAAGGAAAGGATTCTCATGAAGAAGTTTTTTAAAAATGCTGTCGGTCATGTCATGACAGGCATCGGTTATATGCTTCCTCTGATCGTCGGCGCATCTCTTGTTGTTGCAATCCCGAAGATCATTGCCCTGTGCATGGGCATCACCTCCCTGGATCCCTATGCGGAAACTGAGGGATTCACCCACATTCTGTATCTGATCGAGCAGGTCGGCTGGACTGGTATTGGCCTGACCAACACTGTCCTGGCTGGATTCATTGCCTACTCCATTGCCGACAAGCCTGCCATTGGCGCTGGCCTGATCGGCGGTATGGTGGCTTCCAACACCAATGCCGGCTTCCTGGGCGCTCTGATTGCTGCCTTTGCGGCGGGTTACACCGTGAAGTGGGCCAAGGAACACATTCATCTCCCGGATGCCATGCAGCAGATCATGCCGCTGGTTATCTGCCCCTTCCTGGCGACGGGTGCTGTTGCCCTGCTCATGGGTGTGATCCTGGCCGGGCCTCTGTCCTTCATCAATGCTTCCCTGGTTGAATGGCTGCGTCAGCTCTGCACAAGCGGAACCTCACAGCTGGTACTGGCTCTGATCCTTGGCGCCATGATCTGCTCGGATATGGGTGGTCCGATCAACAAGTCGGCCTGGATGGCCGGCAATGTACTGATGACCGAAGGCATTTTCCAACCCAATGTGTTCATCAACTGTGCCATCTGCATTCCGCCACTGGCCTATGCCATTGCGACCACGATCCGCAAAAAGCGCTTCTCTGCCGATCTGTATGAAGGCGGCAAGGGCTGCTGGGTCATGGGATTCATCGGCATTACGGAAGGTGCGATTCCCTACACACTGGTCAAGCCTCAGGTCCTGATTCCTGTGAACATGGTTGGTGGTGCACTGGGTGCAGCCGTGACCTGCCTGCTGGGTGCTACAGCGGAGATTCCTCCTGTCGGTGGTATTTATGGATTTATTTCCATCGCCAATGGCTGGGCCTATCTGGTGGGAATTCTTGCCGGTGCACTCTTCATCGCATTGGTATCCACCTGGCTGGTGAACTTCAACGTCAATGTGGAAGGCGACAGCTCTGATATCAGTCTGGATGACATCGATATCGATATCACGATCGAGTAAATAATCACAACAGGGCAGGGCCCGGGACCTCGGCGGTTCGCTATGGGTACCTGCCCTTTCTCTATCTGTCCTGCAGCCAGGAAGAGGCAGAGGATCAAAGGAAACAGGAAAGTGAGAATACAATGACAAAGAAAATACATGTGATTCCCCACTCCCACTGGGACCGGGAATGGTACTTTACGACGTCGAGGTCGAAGGTCTACCTGATGAAGGATCTCCAGGATGTACTGGAGACTCTGGAAAAACAGCCGGAGATGCGGTTTATGCTGGATGCACAGGCCTCGCTGCTGGATGATTACCTGGCGTGGCGGCCACAGGATGGAGACCGGATTTCCAATCTGGTACAGAAAGGGCAGCTGGTCATCGGGCCCTGGTATACGCAGACAGACCAGATGGTGATTTCAGCCGAGAGCATTGTCCGGAATCTTATGTATGGTATTCGGCGATGCAGCGAATTTGGCCCGGTGATGAATGTGGGATATGTGCCGGATTCCTTCGGACAGGCGGGAAACATGCCGCAGATCTATCGTTCCTTCGGGATGGACTCCACGGTTTTCTGGCGGGGGGTCTGTGATGACATGGTCAGTCACACGGATTTCGAGTGGGAAGGAGATGACGGCAGCCGCGTACTGGCAGCCCAGATCCCCTTCGGTTACTACATTGGCGGTAATATCCCTGAGAGCGAGCCGGAGAGTTCCAGGTTCTGGGAACAGGAATGTCTGAAGAAGATGGGCCATGGAGCGACGGATAATGTCTATTTCCCGAATGGCTTTGATCAGGCGCCGGTCCGGAAAAATCTGGTGGAGCTGATTGCGCAAAGAAATGCAGCGGATCCGGAGAATACTTATGTGATTTCTACGGTGGAAGACTACCTGCGGGATGTGAAGGCCGCAGCTCCTGACCTGGAAAAGGTAAAGGGTGAGTTGCTTATGGCGAAGCATTCCCGGATACACAAATCCATTTTCAGCTCCCGGAGCGACCTGAAAGCCGAGAATACAGCGGTGCAGAATTATGTGGCGAATGTGCTGGAGCCGCTGCTGGTGATCAGTGCGTCTTTAGGGAATGAGTACCCCAAAAAGACAGTGGAATACATCTGGAAGCTGCTGTTCGAAAATGCAGCACATGATTCCATTGGCAGCTGCATTGCAGATACCGTCAACGAAGATGTGCGCACCCGGAACAAACAGGCGATGGACACAGCCCTGGCACTCGCCGAGCTTCATGGCCGGCTCATCGCGACGTCGGTTGCCGGGGATAAAAACCGGCTGAGCTGGACGCTGATCAATCCCCTCCCGCAGAAGCGCGAAGGTGTTCGTATCTTTACAACCTATGTCCCCTCGGATTCTTTTGGAGTTATAAATGAGAAGGGGGAAGCGGTCCCCTATACCATTCTGTCTATGCGGGACCTGACAGAGTATGTACTGAATCAGACCATTGTACTGAATCCTTCAGACCAGCCAGAGAAACCGGAGAAGGTGTATGAAGCAGTGATTGCACTGAAATACAAGGTTCCTGCACTGGGATATGCACAGTATCAGATTGCGGATGAAAACACAGCGGCTTTGCTGGTGGAGTCTGACGTACTGGAAAATGAGTTTTACCGGATCAGCGTCAACAAGAACGGGTCTTTGGATATCCTGGAGAAGCAATCCGGGCGTCTCTATAAAAATCAGGCGGTACTGGAGGAGAACGGGGATGATGGCGACAGTTTCAACTACTCTCCGCCGCGACAGGATATGGTGATTCGAAGCTCAGCCTCTCAGGCGGATGTGCGAATCAAAAGTTCGCCTCTTGTCTCACGCGCCATCATTCATCTGGATATGAAGGTCCCGGCAGATCTGGAGAAGCGTTCCAGGGGAATTGCAGATACGGTGATGCCGGTGACAATGACTGTGACTCTGAAGCAGGGAGAGCCTGTCATCGGGTTTGAGACTAAGGTTGAAAACCGGGGCCTGTCCCATAGACTGTGTGTACTGTTTGATGCAGAAATGAAGACGGCGTTCAATTTTGCAGATCAGCAGTTTGGCAGCATTTGTCGGCCGAATCGCTATGAAAAGGAAATGGCATGGTATGAACAGGCTGCGGGTGAGAAGACCGAAGCGGCTGCGGGACAGCCTGTGAACTGGGCACAGTCCAATGCCTGGCAGGAGCCGCCGATTTCCATTGAACCGTGTCAGAGCTATGCAGCCTTGAGTGAAGGAGAAAGAACAGTGGCGGTTTTCCCGCAGGGTGTTCGCGAATATGAAATTGTAGATGGATCTGTCATTCGACTGACGCTGTTCAGAACCTATGGCTTCATGGGGCGTGAAAACCTTCTGTATCGACCAGGCCGTGCTTCGGGTGAGAGCATTATTGAGACACCGGATGCACAGCTGTTGAAAACCATGGTGTATTCTTTCGGTGCAGCCTTTGTCCCTGCGGCTTTGAATGAAGCCCGCCTGCCGCAGCTTGCAAAAGACTTCAATTCACCGGTTGAGGTGTATGAGTATGCGCGGTTCCTGAATGGACGGCTGATTTTCTCGCAGATGGAAACAGTGGGGATAAATGACCGGGAACTGTCTTTGCTTGAGTCCGACGGAAATCTGGTGGTATCGACAATCAAGCAGGCGGAGGACAGTGAGGGTATTGTGTTACGGCTGTACAATGGCCGTCATCAGGAAGCTGTAGGTGACCGGGTTCGGTTTGTCCGCAGACCGGCTCATGTGTATGAACTGAATCTTCGGGAAGAAAAGATCCGTGAGCTGCCGGTTGTTGATGGCGAAGTTGTGGTAGATCCTATTGGTCATTGCAAATTTGTGACATTGCTGGTGGAATATTGAGTCAAAAGGCAGATCGGTTTCGGTCTGCTTTTTCGTGTGGAGTGGGTGCAGGAATCGTATGTGAGAGTTGCAGGATTGTCCGGAGCGGACAGGGTTTCTGGTGGGTATTTAAGACAGATATAGAGAATAAACCAATTGTAGATTATGTGTATAAAAATTAGTGGATAAAGGGTTGTTTAGCGGTATAATCAGAACGTAAATCAACAATATGTAAAGGAAGAAATTTATGTATGGAGACAAAGAGCCTTTCCATCCCCGTATTCGCAGTTGATTCGGTTTTTTTCAATCCCGGCAAAAGGAGCAGAATCATGAAGAAGGAATTTGACGAGATTCTTCAGGATGCCGACTTGTTCAATGACATGTACGCCAGCGTGTTTTTCGAGGAGGAAGTGGATACGCTGCAGCTGATGCTCAGCCTCATTCGAGGGAAAGAAATCATCATTGATTCTGTGGAGATTCAGCTGACCATCGTCAATACGGATTCAAAATCCACCCGGATGGATGTCGTGGGACATGAAGCGGATGAAAGTGTGGATATTGTGGAGTTTCAGGTCATTCTCTGCAAGCCGCCGGTCCAGGCAAAGCGCAGTCGATACTACTCCATCAACTACGGCCGGAAAATGCTGAATCATGGTGAATCTTATGGGGATCTTCAGGACTCTGCGCTTGTTTTTATCTGCAAAGGTGATGCGATTGGGAATGGCAAGCCACTACATTCCTTCACCATGAAGGGTCAGGCTGGGCATGAGCTGGGCGATGGAAGAACGGTGATTTTTATTGATGCCACCTGGCCAGGAGACCGGCCTCTGAAGGATCTGATGCATGACCCGCTTTGTTCCAATCCGGAAGAAATGGTTTATGGTGAAATCAGGAAGAGAAGCATATATCTGAAACGGAAGGAGGAAGGCATGATGACCGTGGATGAGAGATGGGAAAAGATTGTGGAAGAGCGGGAACGGAAAGTAAAAGAGAATTTGCTCAAAGAACAGGAAGCGAAGAACCGCGAGAATGCAAGGATCATGGTTGAAGGCGGAGCTTTGACACAAATGATTTCTCAGGTGACGAAATATCCGGTTCAGGAAGTGGAAAGGATGAAGTCCGAGTATCAGAAGACCGGAACCATCAAGATGTGACTCGACAGCTGTCCATTTTGTGAAATCGGCCTGTCAGCCACCATCGGCATCCGGAAACTGCCGGACCGCTGCAAAAATCATCACGAAACCGGGAAGAGTTCCTCCACTCTCTTTGATACACTGATAGGGATTTGGAGGAAATGATCATGAAGATTCGCCTGAAATACAATTCGCCGGTGATCCTGACCTTTGCACTGCTTTGTCTCGGGGTACTGATATTC
>CAJTPM010000078.1 GCA_910578085.1 uncultured Lachnospiraceae bacterium
CAAAATCAAGCTCTTGCAACGCTTTTGCAATTTCTTTCACTCTATCGGTTTTCGTTCCAGATATAAATTCTTCGATTTCTTCCCCAGAAATATTAAACTGTCCTACAATCGCTTCACTGATTAAATTATCTTCAATCGGTTCGCTGGCAGATTTTCCTGTCAGCAAGAAATGAAGTGCGTCCCACATTTTATCTATATCACAAATTTCCAAGTTCTCATTTTCCTGCGCTTCTTCCACATCATCAAGACACATAAATTTTTCTAATTCAGTGTCAGTAGTTGACTGATAATTTGCAATCATTCCCATTTGTTTTTCCTCCATATTTTACTGTATTGTTCTCTACTTCCGTCCCCGCTGTGGGTTTGGATTTTTCAGCAAGTCCGATTTCTGTGCAATCTTTTTCAGCCACTTCTTTTCTTCCTCGGACAGCTTTTTCAAATTCAGCTTGAGCCGCTTACAGATAAACGCCAAAGCCGCTTGCTCCGGGTCGCTGTCTGGACTGGCAGTTTCCTCGGCGGTCTGTAAAAAATCTTCCAGCGGATTGTCCTCCGGGACGCTGAAAAAATCGTCCTTATGGGCTTCCCGCAGGTCAAGAGCTATCTTGTTTATGTCTTGCTGTATCACATAGCGGCAAAAGCTGTCATCGTCAATATGGGCGGTGATAAGCTGTCTTAACTGCGGGTCGGACAAGCCGGGATTGTGCTGCTTCATAATGGTTGCGCTCATAATATCCACAATGGCATTTGCGCTCTGTACCTGCTTGACTGCCGTTCCGTTCACATAGATTTCAAGGTCAGCCATCAGCCGGGGGAAATCCGGGTGCGCCGCCAGCTCACACAAGAGGGAATTATCCACCCGCCCACTTTTCAATAGTTCAATCATATCATCGCTCAAACGCAGGTCTGCAAGATCGGCGTTTGGGTGATTTTTTGTTTTAGAGCGTCCCAGCAGGTAATCAACGGTCACTTCATAAACCTTTGCCAGCTGGATAAGGGCATGGTGGCTGATGTCTTTGAGATTGTCTCCCTCATAACTGCCTAAAGCAGATTTGGAAAGATGAGTTTCCTCCGCAAGCTGTTCCAGCGTCAGCCCTCGTTCCACACGCAGGTCTTTCAATCGTTCCTGTATGGATAGTTCCATGCTCCCCCTCCTTGTCTGCCCGATAAATGGGAATTTGTCGAGCCAATAATACCAAAAAGCAGTTAACAAATCTATGCACAAACTTTCTGTTAACCGAACAGCTTTTTCCTATAGAAGGGTTTATTGTCAGCTACTTTCTTCCATGAATTATCGCTAATTGGCACAATATCCAGATACATGCCCTCAGGCAGGAACGGCTTTCCTGCATTTGCCAGCAGGCCGAACACCTCGTTTCTGTCGCCGTTAAAATCCACTATTAGAAGATAACTCTTCTCGTCTCCGTTAACCATCAGTTTGAGGTGAATGGCGTTCACTCTTCTGTCTGTTTTTGCAGCCTTGGATATAGCATCAATCATCTGGACAGGGTACTCGGCAGGTTCACCGACCTGTACCTTTGTGTCCTTCTGAACCACTTTTTCACAGTGACCGCTCTGCTGCATTTCCTTGATCTCTTTGACGTGCTGAATCAGTTCCTTCGGCATAACGTAGTTGTCGCTGAAGGGATTGATTGCAATCCCCGAACAATTGTTCTTTACCATTTCGCAGTAGTCATCAAAAGAAAGAACCACTGTCTCCACATCGTCATCCGGGTGGCGAGGATCCCTGCGTAAGCTTTCCCAGTCGGTATACGCGACGATGAAGTGATTTCCGTTGACATCATTGATGCCTTCGAATGATATAACTGTATCCTTCAGTATGGTCGCATTTCCGTCTTCTTCCCGTCTTATACCTCCGCCGGTCATGCTGGCAACAGTAAGGAAGCGGGCATGAAAAGCAATCTCATCGAGGAGCTCGTTCATACAGTCGCTCATTTCTTGCGATGCGGCATCGGCAATGCGAGCTCTCTTTTCCAAAAGATCCCGCACCTTATTGTTTGTTACCGGTTTAGTAATATCAAAATCATCCATAAGTATTTTTCCCCATCAAATTCCGATTTGTCTCTTTGTACTTATCATTTTACCACAATTCCGAGAGCGTGGAAATAGGCAGTTTTTTGGGTGGATTTCCTACCTTTCGGATATACGGGACGGGCGGTCATTCAGGTGTAGACTTAGGGTAGTTCATCGATGAGCTGCACCTTGAAAAATGAATGACCGTCCGAAAAGGAATACCCCGGCAGGGGAAGCACCGCAAGGAGCCAATTTCTGGACACTTTGTCCAGAGGTCACTTCGGGACAACTTGTCCCGAATCTGTGGGGAGCGTGCCAACGCCGGAACACGCCGCAGGAATGGGGCAGGAAGCCTTTTCGGAGAGAGCGGCAACGGAAAGCAAAATGGAGGAAACACATGAGAGAGAACCCATATAAACGACTGCCGCCCATAGAGCGCAAGCCGGACGGTTCCCTTTACCGTATGACACCAGCGCAGCGGAAACAGGCAAACGCCCTGATCCGCCGGGAGTGCTGTTGCTGTGAGGACGGCAACTGCATTGTCCTTGACGATGGGGACACCTTCACCTGCCCGCAGACCATTTCTTTCTCGGTCTGCTGTAAGTGGTTCCGCTGGGCGGTCTTGCCGCTGGACGGGACGCTGGAAGCGGAGATTTTCCGGGATAAGGACTTGAAACGCTGTGCGGTCTGCGGCGGTGTGTTCGTCCCTAAATCCAACCGGGCAAAATACTGCCCCGGCTGTGCCGCCAGAGTTCACAGGCGACAGAAAGCAGAAAGCGAACGGAAAAGGAGGTCTTGTGTGGACAGTTAGGGGCTGAAAAGTCCTTGATTTTCAAGGCTTTGCAAGCACAGAACAGGGGCAGGTAATAGAAACTACCGTCTACCCCCAAAAACGGGCTTCTAACCGTCCACAAAACACGATATGACAAACACAATCTATATCCATCAGCCGGAAAAGGCGGTCAGCTTTACCCGGCTTCCCAATTTCCTTTTTGAAGCCCCCACATTCACACCCTTGTCCAACGAAGCAAAGGTTCTGTACGCCTTTATCCTGCGCCGGACGGAGCTATCCCGCAAGAACGGCTGGGCGGACGAATACGGGCGCATTTACCTGTACTATCCAATCTGCGAGGTAGTCGCCCTGCTCCACTGTGGGCGGCAGAAAGCCGTCAACACCCTGCGGGAGCTGCAATACGCCGGACTGGTGGAAATCCAGAAGCAAGGCTGTGGAAAACCCAACCGAATTTACCCAAAATCCTATGAAGCGGTTCCAAACACCGACTTCAAGAAATCCCGTTCTGGTACGCTGGAGGACTGAAAACCGCACTTGACAAGTACGAAAATCAACCCTCTTGGAGTACGAAAACCGGACGGTATATAGAAATACAAAGATAAAAAGATTGATTTTTATTCTATCCATTCCCTTCCTATCCGAGATATTTTCTGCGGGATTTTCCTGTGAAAAAAATCCCGGAAGGGAAAGGAACGGGGAAAGGAGTTTATGGCACAACACGCAATTTTGCGATTTGAAAAACACAAGGGCAATCCGGCAAGACCGCTGGAAGCCCATCACGAAAGGCAGAAAGAGCAGTATGCCAGCAACCCGGATATTGACACCAGCCGGAGCAAGTACAATTTCCATATCGTCAAGCCGGAGAGCCGCTATTACCATTTCATTCAGAGCCGCATTGAACAGGTGGGGTGCCGCACCCGCAAGGACAGCACACGGTTTGTCGATACGCTGGTAACCGCCAGCCCGGAGTTTTTCAAGAGGAAATCCCCAAAGGAGATACAGGCGTTTTTCCAGAGGGCGGCGGACTTCCTCATTGACCGGGTAGGGCGGGAAAATATCGTGTCGGCGGTGGTACACATGGACGAGAAAACGCCCCATCTCCACTTAACTTTTGTTCCGCTGACAAAAGACAACCGCCTGTGTGCAAAGGAGATTATAGGGAACAGAGCCAACCTCACAAAATGGCAGGACGATTTTCACGCTTATATGGTGGAGAAATATCCCGACTTGGAGCGTGGGGAAAGCGCCAGCAAGACAGGCAGGAAGCATATCCCCACCCGTCTGTTCAAACAGGCGGTCAATCTCTCCAAACAGGCAAGAGCCATTGAAGCCACGCTGGACGGCATTAACCCGCTGAATGCCGGAAAGAAAAAAGAGGAAGCCCTCTCCATGCTGAAAAAGTGGTTCCCACAGATGGGGAATTTCTCCGGGCAACTGAAAAAATACAAGGTCACAATCAATGACCTGTTAGCGGAAAATGAAAAGCTGGAAGAACGAGCCAGAGCCAGCGAGAACGGCAAAATCAAAGACCGCATGGAACGGGCAAAGTTGGAAAGCGAGCTGCACGACATTCAGCGGCTGGTAGACCGTATCCCGCCGGAGGTGTTGGCAGAACTGAAACGGCAGCAGCATTATGGAAAGGACAGGTGATTTTATAAGCAATATCAGATACAAAAAGGAAACAGAAATCGTGACTTTTCAGGGAAAGGAAATCACGCTGGAAAATCTCTCCCCGGTATTCACGCCGGAGCAGGAAGCGGCAAAACGCCGGGAGCTGGAACAGCAGCTTTATGAGGTATTCCGCAAGTATGCCGACAAACGGCAGAGTGAGGAAGCCGGGGCATAAGGTTTTCCAAAGTCATCGTTGATTTGCGGAGCTGCTGGCGGTATAATGAAACTGTCAGCAGCTCCGTTTCTTTTTTAAGAAAAGGAGCGACAATATGAACAATCGAATAGACGCAATCTATGCAAGACAATCGGTAGACAAAAAGGACAGCATTTCCATTGAAAGCCAGATTGAATTTTGCAAATACGAGTTGAAAGGCGGTAACTGCAAGAAATACACAGACAAAGGGTACAGCGGCAAGAACACAGACCGTCCGAAGTTTCAAGAACTGGTGCGGGATATCAAGCGGGGCTTGATTGCAAAGGTCGTGGTTTACAAGCTCGACCGTATCAGCCGTTCCATTCTGGACTTTGCCAACATGATGGAGCTGTTCCAGCAGTACAATGTGGAGTTTGTGTCCTCTACGGAAAAGTTTGATACCTCCACCCCGATGGGGCGGGCGATGTTAAATATCTGTATCGTGTTCGCCCAGCTTGAAAGGGAAACGATACAGAAGCGGGTGACGGACGCTTATTATTCCCGCAGCCAGCGAGGGTTTAAGATGGGTGGAAAAGCCCCTTACGGCTTCCATACAGAGCCAATCAAGATGGACGGTATCAACACAAAGAAGCTGGTGGTAAACCCAGACGAAGCGGCAAATATCCGGCTGATGTTCGAGATGTATGCCCAGCCCACAACCTCCTACGGGGACATTACCCGGCACTTTGCCGAACAGGGAATTTTATTCAACGGCAAGGAACTAATACGCCCCACGCTGGCGCAGATGTTACGCAATCCTGTCTATGTGCAGGCAGACCTTGATGTGTACGAATTTTTCAAAAGTCAAGGGACGGTCATTGTCAATGACGCTGCCGATTTTACCGGCATGAATGGCTGCTATCTGTATCAAGGGCGGGATGTGAAGCCCAGCAAAAAGAATGACTTGAAAGACCAAATGCTAGTGCTGGCTCCCCATGAGGGCATTGTCCCCTCTGACATCTGGCTGACCTGCCGCAAGAAGCTGATGAACAACATGAAAATCCAGTCTGCCCGGAAAGCCACCCATACATGGCTGGCGGGAAAAATCAAGTGCGGAAACTGCGGGTATGCCCTTATGAGCATTAATAATCCTGTGGGAAAGCAATATCTCCGCTGCACAAAGCGGCTGGACAATAAAAGCTGTGCCGGGTGCGGGAAAATCATCACTTCGGAGCTGGAAGCAGTTGTTTATCAGCAGATGGTGAAGAAGCTGGCAAGCTACAAAACGCTGACAGGCAGAAAGAAAGCGGCAAAGGCAAACCCGAAAATCGCCGCCCTGCAAGTGGAACTTCTCCATGTGGACAGTGAGATTGAAAAGCTGGTGGACAGTCTGACGGGCGCAAACAATGTGCTGCTCTCCTATGTGAATGTGAAGATAGCGGAACTGGACGGACGCAAGCAGGAACTTCTGGCGAGGATAGCGGAGTTGACGGTGGAAGCCATCAGCCCGGAACAGGTCAATCAGATTTCCGGCTACCTCGACACATGGGACAATGTATCCTTTGATGACAAGCGGCGTGTGGTGGATTTGATGATTACCACCATAGCCGCCACAAGCGATAGTTTGAATATCACATGGAAAATCTGACGGGCGGCACCCCTCCCGTCAGATACCTACCCTGTGTAGTCCCTTGTAAACTGTACTTTCCTGCGACATCAACAAAAGACAATTTTAAATCAGTAATCTTTCTGATATTTTTGTATTCTATTCCAAGAATTGACATTTTCATACTTATTCCTCCTCTTCCTCAATGAGAGAGAGTGCTCTTTTCAAATCATTTTCACTAGCATTGTTATTGAAAACATTTTTTATATATTTCTTGAAAACAGTTCTGAAGTCTGAAGAGTGATTAGATGCATCTATTACGCAATCAATTGTGTGCTCAATTATTTTATTCCTCATATTCACCCCTCCTTGTTTCTGAAAGTGTTATAAGCCATTCTTTTCTCTCTTGATCCGCATTATGATCATTCTCTTCTGCATCCTCAAGGACAAAATCTATAACATTTGCAACCTTACCCGGGTTTGTTTTATCCAGTCTTAATGCCCGTCCTATTCTTTGTGTTGTTACTAATCGAGAACGATCTGATGCAAACAAGAAAATGTTTGTTACACTACTGATATCAATACCTTCTGATACCTTTTTACAAGTGAGCAGACAATTTATTTTCCCTTCCGAAAAATTTACAAGATTATACTTTTCATCATCTGCATAATAAGTATGATATTTATCTGTATACTTAATTAAAACATCTTGCAATTTTAATCCATATTCCATAGTCTGAACAAAAATAATACACTTCTGTAACAGTTCTGGTCTTGATGAAACTAATTGTTCGAATTTATCAATCTTGCTTATGGCCGTTTTATTTACTAATGCTAACTGAGTGTACATATCCTTTTCATCATAAGGTTCTCCTTTTTCTTTTTTCGCTCTAAACGCTGCAATAATATTCTTCTTTTTCTGTTTTTCCGCCTCTGTAAGTTCATAATTTAAAGGGATGTAATTAAATTCACATAAAATCCCTTTCTTAATCGCATCCTCCAACGAAAACTCAAATATTATTTCACCAATCTCATTTTGCAGAAAATCATTGCCTGCCTCATCATATTCTCGCTCTGGAGTTGCGCTTAATCCCAATCTATACTTATATGGTGATATCTTTCCTGTGAGATTATCAACAAATGAACTAGTACATTGAACACAAAATAACACATAGTTTTACATTGGATAATTAAAGCTG
>CAJTPM010000079.1 GCA_910578085.1 uncultured Lachnospiraceae bacterium
AACAGATCCGCAAGGGCGACTTCGCAGGTCCCTTCGAGAAGCTGAAAAACGCCTTCATGGGCGAAGACTGACAGACTGAACAAGCCGGGTCTGACTGGTTCCTGAACAGGAGCTGGCCGGACCCGGCTTTTCGTTGCGACAGCGGGAGGAAGTGAAGCAGATATCAATTCACAAATATATAATATAATAAAATAGATGGAAATTAAAAAGCCTTTCCGTTATGCTGTTGGAGCAGCCGGAAAGGAGCTTTGATGACAAAACGAACAACGGACATTGCCCTGGATCTCTCAGACAGCGAAAGTCAGTCGCTTTATGACGATCACGCCAAACGTCTGCTGGAATACCGCTGGATCCTGGCAGCGTTTCTGAAGGAAGTGCTGCCGGAGGTGGCGGGATACACTGTGGCGCAGATCGTGGAGATGATCGATCCGGATATCCAGATCTCCACCACCAGACTGCATCCGGATCTGCGGGTCCGGGGACTGAACACGGAATACAAGGATGTGCCGGATGAATATGAACAAGATGGAAAGAAGAAACGGAGCCGGCAGATCCGCTTCGACATTCTGTTCCGGCTGCGGCTGCCGTCAGGAATCAGACGGTTTCTGATCAACATCGAGATCCAGAAGGAGAAACCGGAGAAGTATGTGCTGCTGGACAGAGCCACAGCCTATGGAGCCCAGGAGATCACCAGCCAGCTGAATGTGGAGTATCTGGAGGGCAGTTACAGCGATATGCTGCCGGTGTGCAGCATCTGGATCGTGGCCGGGCAGGAGGAAAATACCATCAGCATCTGGGAATTGACAGAAGAGACTGACGGGATCCGGGGGATGTGGGGAGAAGCGGACAAGCTGAGGCTGATGATCCTGGGATTCAACGAGAGATCCAGACACCAGGAAGGGGAAAAACCGGTATGGAACCTGCTGAGAGGTTTATTTTCGACTACAATGAAGACAGAAGAAAAGCTGGCGATCCTGGAGAAATATGATGTGCCGGTGATTGAAGATGTGGACAGGGAGGTAGAAGATATGTGCAATCTGGGACAGGGTGTCTATGAGCAGGGTCAGCGGCATGGAATCATGCTGGGTGAAAAGCGCGGATACCGGAAGGGATACATGGCTGCTGAAGAGAATCTCGCAAAAAGAATGGATCGACTGAAACGGGAAATGGTTGATGCCGGCAGACAAATGGAGCTTCTGGATGCAGTGGGCAACCCGGAGGCTATGGACCGCCTGTTTGAAGAATTTGGGCTTTAAGTCAATAATCACAGCAGCGAGATAAACAAATGGAATGGATGGCTCCTGTGCGCAAACAGCGGCTGTCCCTCTTCGCTGTATCCTGATTTCTGCCTGAGGTAAGCCCGGACAGATTTGTCAAAGGCTCCATCCGGATTCATCAAGGACCCAGGACGAGTCAGCGGCGAACCGGCTGTGACACACAGATGCAGCCCCGCAGACAGTTCGGGATTCTGCTTCCACAGTTCTGCCGCATCCTCGACGTTGGGCATGTTCACCGTCAGCGGGGTGGAATTCAGCCGGAAGGCTGTGCCGGGAAAAGGTGAGGGGAACAGATGATGGGGATATGCAACCGCATTCAATTCCCGGTTGACACCTCCTGAACCTTGTGGTATTTTTTGACTGGCTAAGGATTGTAACTGAACAGCAGGCAACACCTGAGCAGCATAAAAACAGAAATTTTGAGCAAGGAAATTCTGTTTTTATGCTGCCGGGTGTTTTTTTTTGTGGCCTGAGAGAGGAGAGGGTGACCATGAATGATTGTTAAAACAGTATTCAACAACAACGCATTACTCGCTCTGGACGAAGATGGACAGGAAATGGTGCTTCTGGGAAAAGGAATCGCTTTTCAGAAAAAAGCCGGACAGACGGTGGATGAAGAACGGGTTGAGAAAAAATACCGGATCGATGCCGAAGATCTCAATGAGAAATTCCGCCGGATGTTCTCCGAAATCCCGGCAGCCAATCTGATTCTGGGGATGGAAATTCTGGAGATGGCGGAAAAGGAACTGCATACCCGTCTGAACCGGGAAACCTACATTGGTCTGACGGATCACATCAGCTATGCAATCGAGAGATACAGCAAAGGTGAAAAAATCCGCAATGCACTTCTGTTTGAAACCAGGAAATTTTATCCGGATGAGTACAGAACAGCCAGAAAAGCACTGAAGATGATTCAGCATGAGACCGGAATCCGGATGGAAGACGATGAAGCAGGCTTCATTGCCATGCATTTCGTCAACGGCATGCAGCAGGGGGAAGCCATGCAGCAGACCATGGCTGTCACGAAAATGGTATCGGATATTCAGCACATCGTGGAATATCATTACCAGATCAAACTGGATGAGTCTTCTCTGAACTATATGCGGTTTGTCACCCATATTTCGTACTTTGCCCGCAGACTGCTGAACCGTGAACTGTCAGATGGGGATGATCCGGAACTGCTGGCACAGCTTTCAGCCCGGTATCCGCAGGCCTGGGCCTGTGTAAAGAAAATCGACCGCTATCTCCGGGAACTCCATGGGATTCCCCTCACCCAGGATGAGTACATTTATTTCATCCTTCACGTCAACCGGGTCTGCACCCGATAGAAAGCTGCTCAGTTTCAACCCTCAGCCGAAAACAGCCAGAAGAAAAGGAGCAGGATTATGAAAAACTACAAAGCACTCGCTGAACAAATCGTCAAACATGTCGGCGGATCGTCGAATATTCAGTCCGTCACCAACTGCATGACCCGCCTGCGGCTCGTGCTCAAGGATCCCGCCAAAGCAGATACAAAGGCACTGCAGGCTCTGGATGGTGTCCAGGGTGTCGTGGAAAAAGGCGGTCAGACCCAGATCGTGATTGGGACGGATGTAGCCAATGTCAAAAATGAAGTGGCAAAACTTGGGAGCTTCGAAGAAGGAACCGCAGCTTCCGGCAAAAAGGAAAACTGGTTCAATGCCCTGGTAGGCACCATTACCGCAGTTTTCCAGCCCATCATTCCGGCCATCTGCGGATCAGGTATGATCAAAGCCGTGCTCGCAATCTGCACTGCCTGCGGATGGCTTGGGGCCGACTCCATGATTTACACGCTGCTTTCCATGTTCGCGGACAGCGTCTTCTACTTCATGCCGATTTATCTCGGATTCTCCATGGGCAAACGCCTGGGCCTGAACCCGTTTGTGGCGGCTTCCATCTGCGCCTGCCTGATTCATCCCACCTTTGTGACGCTTCAGGGCGCTGAGGATCCCATTCTGTTTTTCGCCATGGAGATCAAGAAAGTCAGCTATGCCTCCGCTGTGGTACCGCCTCTGCTGATTGTCTGGTTCCTGAAATATGTGGACAAGCTTGCCAACAGAATCATGCCCAATGCCGTGAAGATCTTCATGGTGCCCCTGCTGGACTTCCTGATTGTATGTCCGCTGGCACTGATCATCATCGGCCCGCTGGGATCTTTCCTGGGTGACGGTCTGTACTTCTTCTTCGACTTCCTGAACAACCAGGCAAGATGGGTGATCCCCATGCTCATGGGTGCCTTCTGTCCGCTGTTTGTCATGACCGGCATGCACTACTCTCTGATGCCCGTTCAGCTGGCTCAGTATGCTTCTCTGGGTTACGGAACCCTTCTGGGCCCGGGCATGCTGGCCAGCAACCTGGCCCAGGCCGGTGCATCCTTCGCAGTGGCACTGCGGACCAGAGACACAAAACTCCGGTCAACCGCTGTTTCTGCCGGTACAACGGCTCTGTTCGGGATTACGGAACCGGCTCTGTATGGTGTCACCCTGCCTCTGAAGACTCCGCTGTGGATGGTCATGATCGCCGGCGGCATTGCAGGACTGTGGGGCGGACTGACCAACATGCGCACCTATGCCTCTGCCACTGCCGGTGTGCTGGCACTGCCGGTTTATGCCGGTGGCGGACTGCAGAATGTCATCAATGCAGTGATCTGCATCGTGATTGCCTTTGCAGCCGGCTTTATCCTCACATTGATCTTCGGATTCCGGAAACAGGAAGACCAGCCTGAACCGGCAGCGGTCAGCGAAGAAACCCCTGAAAAAAAAGCAGAGCCGCTGAATGTCAGCTATGAAATTCTGTCCCCGCTGAAGGGGCACGTACTGCCGCTGACACAGGTTCCTGATGAGGTGTTCTCCCGGCGGATCATGGGAGCCGGTGCAGCCATTGACCCGCAGGAAGGAGAAATCAAAGCGCCCTTTGACGGTACCGTCACGGCGGTATTCCCCACAGGACACGCCATTGGCCTGACCAGCAATGATGGTGTGGAATGTCTCATTCACATCGGCATTGACACTGTGGAAATGGATGGAAAAGGGTTTGAAACACTGGTGAAGCAGGGACAGACGGTGAAAGCCGGAGATCTGCTCTCCCGGGTGGACCTGGATGCCATCCGGAAAGCCGGCCATCCGGTCATCACACCAGTCATCATCACCAATTCTTCCAACTATGTGGATGTCATTGAGACCGGCAAGCCGGAAGTGCTGCATGGCGACCCGCTGATGAAGGTATTCCGCTGATGACTGACACAAAACCGGAAATCCGGTTTCCCGAAGAATTTCTCTTTGGGGGAGCCACGGCCGCCAATCAGTATGAAGGGGCCTGGAATGTGGACGGAAAAGGTCCCAGCATTCAGGATGTGATGACCCATGGAATCACGAAAGCGCCGGATGAAACCGTGCAGTCAGCCAATCTGAAGCTGGATGGAGTGGACGGCTACCATCATTTCCGGGAAGACATCGCTCTGATGGCGGAAATGGGATTTCAGGTGTACCGTTTCTCCGTTGCCTGGAGCCGTATTTTTCCCACAGGCATGGAAGAAGAACCCGGCGAACAAGGGCTGCTCTTCTATGACCAGGTGGTGAATGCCTGTCTAGAACATGGAATCGAGCCGATGATCACCATTTCCCACTATGAAACGCCTCTGGCTCTTTCCCGGACACTGGATGGATTCAGAAGCCGGGAGACGATAGAGCATTATGAACGGTTTGCCAGGACACTGATGGAACGCTGGAAAGGGAAAGTCCGCTGGTGGATCACCTTCAATGAGATCAACGCACTCTGGAATTTTCCGCTGATGGGCGCCGGAATCTGGACACGGAAGGACAAGCTTGCGCCGAAAGATTTCTGGCAGACTGCCCACCATGAACTGGTGGCAGCTTCCCGGGTGGTGAAACTCGCTCACGAAATCGATCCGGAGAACAAAGTCGGCTGCATGATTCTGGGAATGGCAAACTATGCCAGAACCTGTCATCCTGCAGATGAAATCATGGCGATGAAAGAAGATGAGCGGGGGCTTTTCTTCTCAGATGTCATGCTCCGGGGTCATTATCCGGCGTATGCGCTGCGGAAGATGGAAAAAGAAGGGATCAGACTGGAGACACATCCTCAGGATTTTGAAGATCTGAAGACAACCCATGACTTCCTTTCCTTTTCCTATTACATGTCAAAAACGATTGCCCATGATCCGGAAAACTATCAGTTCAGTGCCGGCAATCTGGTAACCGGAACAGCCAATCCCTATCTGAAATGCAGCGAGTGGGGATGGCAGATTGATCCGGCGGGACTCCGCTGGCTTCTGAACAAGTACTGGAACCGGTACGAAAAGCCGCTGTTCATTGTGGAAAACGGACTGGGAGCCATGGACGAATACCAGAAGAAACCCGGTGTCCCGTATACAGTGGATGATCAGTACCGGATTGATTACATGAATGACCATCTGGTTCAGGTCTGGAAAGCCATGGATCTGGACGGGGTTCCGGTTCTCGGCTACACCTCCTGGGGATGTGTGGATCTGATTTCCGCCTCGACTGCAGAGATGAAAAAACGATATGGATTCATCTATGTGAACCGGAATCAGGATGGAAGCGGCGATATGAGCCGTTCCCGGAAGAAGTCTTTCTTCTGGTACAGGGATGTAATTGCTTCCCGGGGCGCAAATCTGAAAGACAGAGAATCAGAAGAATAACCGAAACAGAAAAGCAGGCCGGATCAACCGCCTGCACGTCAAAAAGCCCGGGCCACGACTGGCCCGGGCTTTTGCGGTATTCTGCTTGCCCTGCAAATGCCTGCAGGCAGCAGCCGGGGGACTCACAGCAGCGTGCCGTTGCTCATGGCAATCAGCCCTGCATGCTCCAGCGCATCTAGCACCCCGTCCGCCGTAAAATTCGCACAGGCCTGCACCTGCACCGGGGCTTCCTTCATCGCCGCGGAAATCCCCGCAGCCGCCAACATTCCCATGTCGTTGAAACCATCTCCGATCGCCATGACACTCCCGGCAGGAATCTTCAGGATATTCATGATCCGCGCCACGACAATCCCCTTGTCAAACGTCCGGTGCTCCAGAGCATCCAGCACCTGTTCCTTCACTGTTTCATCCGGCAGCAGCCAGGGGCGCTTCAGCCGCACCCTGCCCTGGGCTGCCTCCTGCAAAGGATCCTGCACCGGATCCTCGCCCTCTCCCGCCAGCACCACCCGGCGGCCCTGGTCTTTCGCATCCTGCATGATCCAGTCCAGTTCCTGGTCCTCAAAGAAATCCTTTTCCAGAATGATCTTTCCCTTGTCCTGCACACAGGCGCCATCATAACTGATCACTCCGTCAAATCCGATATCCGGCACCTGGTTCGCACAGCGCCCCGTGACACCGAACACCAGAATCCCCTGGTCCTGCAGCAGCCGCACAGCCTTCAGTGCATGCCGGGATATCTCCTGCTCCCCATAGGGAATCAGCGTTCCGTCTATATCCATGAATACGATCCGAATCATAGTCCTTCCCCTTTCTCCGCCGGGAATGCTGTCTCCTGCCGGATACCCGCAGGAGCTCCGCCGCCTGCCCGACATCCGGTTTTCCATTACTGTCACCCTACCATGAAACCCGGTTCCTGTCCCGCCTGGCATCACAAAGAAACAGCGGCGGCAATCAGCCGCCAGCGTCGGACACCCGCAGGGCGCAGCCCTCATGACGACAGATGTAAAACGATATGTAGTTGGCGATATACGATATATAAATATCTAAAAACGATAAATATCTATCGACAAACGAAACCATGAGGTGTATAACAAGAGTGTCAAAAGAAAAAGAAAAGGAGATACATCCCATGAAACAGCTCCCCAGATTCCTGCAGGCTCTTGCCGGCATCATTCAGATC
>CAJTPM010000080.1 GCA_910578085.1 uncultured Lachnospiraceae bacterium
CGCCCCGCATAGTCTGATTCCTGCCCAATTCTCTCTTTCAAACTGTCGATATACGCCTGCTGTTTCCCGATTTCCTTAGAGAATTTCTCCACGTCTGGCAGCCATGCAGAGAGTAAATCTAACGCTTTATCCCTTTTCTTCCCTGCGTTAAAGGCGTTGATGTCGGATAGGGCAGACACGATTTCTTCATACTGTTTATCAAGCCTGCCGCCTAATTTATAGAGCCATGTGGGGACGTGTTTCCGCTTGGTTTCCATTGAGGACTGCCCCCGTTCAAGCTGATTCCACCGTGAGGACATCCGCTCATGGTAGGCGGTCTGCCACTCGGATAATGATTTCTGGTTGCCTAAGATAGCTTTCGCTGACAGCTTATTGTCTGGCGTAATCGGCACAAAGCAGAGGTGCATATGGGGCGTTCTCTCGTCCATATGGACGACAGCGGAGAGGATATTCTGCTTTCCAACACGCTCCGAAATGAAGTCAAGAGCCGTCTGGAAATACGCTTTTTGTTCTTCGGGCGGTAACTGGTTCATAAATTCTGGTGAAGCTGTGATGAGCGTTTCCACCATCATCACGCTGTCTTTCCTTGTCCTGCACCCCGCTTCGGCTACCATGCGGTTAATCTCTTTCTTGTAGGTGTACTTTGGTGGTGCTATGAGATGGTAATTGTTTTTAGAGCGTTCCATATCTATATCTGGGTTGCTTTTGTAGGCTTCTTTCTTCCGCTCGTTGTGGCGTTCACAAGCCGCAACGCCGCCCGCTTTTCGTTTCTGGAAACGCAGGATTGCATAAGGCATAGGCGGATTCCTCCTTTCTTTCGGCGGGTGACCGTCCTTTGGGGTGACAGCGGTGACGGTGGTGACAGCAGTTTTGGGATACCCCCTGCCGACTGCCGCAACTGTCACCCTCACCCCCTGCATGACGGTCATGTCGATGATGACGGTGTTTTTGGGATACCCCCCTCGCAAGAGCCGTCACCGTCATGCCGCCATTCTTTTATCCGAAGCCGTAAGGCGTAGGATAGCAGGGCACAGCCCTGCCTTAAGGGAGTCCAGAGGGAACGTCTGGCACACGACTTTGCAGGGCAAAGTGTAGTGTGTTACACCCTGTAAACGCAGTCGGAAAAATCGGAATGATTTTTCTGACCGCAGGGGTGGTTTTACACGACCGAAAAGGGCGAGTAAATCTCACGCCTGCATTTTGCGTTTACGGGGTGTTCTCCCGTAGGGATGACAGCGGCAGGGTATCCTAAAATCACTGTCACCACCGTCACTGCTGTCACCCGCAGGGCAGAGCCGCCAGCTTTACATGGCTTTAAGCGTCAATGACAGTAACAGGGGGGTATCCTAATATCGCTGTCACCACCATCACCGCTGTCACCCGCCCTCCTTGCAAGGGCAATCCGCCTGCCGTCTTTCCTGCGGCTGTACTGGTAGCAGATACGGTTCTCGCTTAAAAATGTGGTGCGGTATTCATTCAGCCATTTCGTAATCACCGTGGGTATGGTTTCCGTTTCCCCCATAGCGGCTAACAGTTCCGTTGCCGTGCCTATCCATTCTTCCTTATCCCTCATAAAATCCACCAACCGAAAAAGGACATCTGGTATCGTTTCTTTCGCAAGCTGCTCCTGCGTTTTCCGCTCCACAAGCTCCCAACGGCAATCACGGAAACGCAGCGTGTATTCCTGATAAGGCGTGTCCCTGCCCGTCACATACAGCTTGGCGGTGTCAGACGCACGTTTCTCCTTTTCCAGAACAAAGGTAGCGTCCGCACTCCCCGTTAATCCTGTCGTCCCAGACACCTTGTTGAACACGTCGCTGTCATTCTGCTTTCGGATGTGGTGTACGACAATGACCGCCAGAGAGTGCCTGTCGGCAAAGTCTTTGATGAGGGAGATGTCCCCATAGTCGCTTGCATAGGCATTGTCTTTTGAAGCTGTACGGACTTTCTGCAAGGTATCAATGACAATGAGCCTGCTGTCTGGGTAATCTTTCAGATAATCTTCAAGCTGCACGATAAGACCGTCTGACAGCTTGCAGCTTGCCACGGCAAAGTGGAGCCGCCCGCTTGCTTCGTCCGTCAAACGAAATAACCTGTCCTGTATGCGGCAGAACGTGTCCTCAAGGCAGAGGTAAAGCACATCGCCCTCCATTGTCGGCATATCCCATAAAGGGATTCCCTGCGACACGCATAAGCATAGCTTCAGCATGAGCCAGCTTTTGCCTATCTTCTGTGAGCCGCAGAACAGCGATAAGCCTGTCGGGATAAGGCTGTCCACCACAAAGGATGGTTTCTCAAGCGGTTCATAAAGGAGCGTTTCGGCGTTGACTGTCTGTAACTTCTGCATGGCTTTCCTCCTTTCGGGCGGTGTCTTTGTTTTCGTTGCACATAGGCGTTGACCTCCTTAAAAATAGATTTACTCCCACGGAAAAAAGTGAGAGTATGTAATGCCGCCAATCCCACACAAATAAAAAACAGATTTCTATTTCGGGCGGTGTCGGTCACGGTTGGAGATATTTCTTCAATTTCCGCCTTTACTTTCTCCTTTGCAATCGCAACAGATTTCTGTATTGCCGAAGCGGTGCAATGCTCCATAGCGGCGATTTGGTAAAAATTGAACTCATACTCGTAGTAGAGCAGGAAACGCCGCCTTTGTATCTCTGGAAGGCTCCCAACCGCCTTATAGAGCGTTTCATTCCGTTCTTCCTCAACCATGCGTTCATCAAGGCTCTTAGGCACACGCAACGCCCGTCTGTAAAGGGTTTCGTCCCATACCTCGTTAAACTCCCTGTGCCGCTCGTCCCATTAGAAAAGATTCCTGTTCCTGCGCTCCATCTGCCGAAACTCCATAAAGAACTGTTCCGACACTTCCAACTCGTGGGATTTGCCCTGCCCGTCCTTAAAGCTGATAAAATACCTTGTGCCGCTTTCCGTGGATTCCTCCCGAAGCGTGTATGCCTTAACCCTGTATGCCATCCTGTTGTCCTCCTGCAAAAAATGAGTGAGGGGATTTCCATCCCTCACCCAGTAGCCCGCAGGATGGCAGGCTGTTTTAGAAGCTATAAAATTTTCCGCAGCTTCTTCCGCAGATGGTCTAACCTCGCATAGATGGCACCAGTCGTCAAATGCACAAGCGGGGCAATCTCCTTTGTGGAATACCCCTGCATTTTCAGCAGGACGATTTTCAAGGTACGCCCGTCCACCGTGACTAATACTTGATAGAGATTTTCGCTCTCAATCTCTTCCAGTAACTCCGCAACCGTACCCACTTCCGCCTGCCGCTCCCTGCCTGCCATGTCCTCAAGATATTCCGCAACGTCATTCGTCCATCGGTAAAACCGCCTGTTGGAATTGAAGTCTGCCCTGTCCGCCATGCGTATCTGCTCAATGGTCGCTTCATCAACGCCGCACTCACGCAGCAGCTTTTCCTCCGCTTCTTTCCAGATACGCCATTTCCTGTCCTCCCGTCCGTGGTTGTATGCCATTCTTACTTCCTCCAATCAGAATTGATTGAGAGGGCAGAGAAAAGCCCCCTCATCTTCCCAAAGGAAAAAACAAGGGGGCTGAACGCCTTAAATTTTAATTTTCTATTATCTTTCTTAGTTTTATTAGGATTCTGGCTTTGCGTTTGTTTACAACGCTCTGGGTTATGCCCAACCTCGCCCCGACTTCACGCTCGGAAAGTCCGTCAAAAAAGATTGCCTGTATCAGCTCCTGTTCACTATCCGACAGCAAAGGCAGGGCGGCTTTCAGCCTGTCCACCATGACCGCATTGACAACGGTTTCTGCAATGTCCACCGCTTCATCAGTGATAAAGTCCAGAGGATTCCCCTCGCTGTCCGTAAATCCGTCGAGAGATAGCAGTCTATTCTTTGTATCTAATTTTTGCAGATAACGCCACCGTTCCTTGTCACGGTAGAAGTCTGTGTATTGCTCCCTCACGACTTCAAGCAGACAGCCTTGAATGGGGATAAACAGCTTGTCCATATAGGTCTGGTCGGATTCCCTGCAACGGCAGAACTCCGTGTAGGATAATTCCACATAGCCGCCACTTTCTCTGATATATACCTTTCTTGGTGCATATTTCACCATAAATACCTCCCATCTGAATTTTTGAAATGTAAAAAATCCAGATGGAGAGGCGGAGAACGACACCGCATATCAGAAACAGCCCTACGGCACTTTCCAACAAAAATCGACAAAAGAAAAACCGCAAAGGCTCTGTGACCTTTACGGTTATAGGAAATAGTAATTCTATTGTATGGAGATTGTACTTCTACTTTCAAGGTGAGAAGTACCGTTGCACTGGCAGAAATTTTTTTAACTGGTTTCCTGCCGTTCTCTGATATGCTATGTATTGATAAATTTTGCTTCGTATGAGCAGATAGATAACTGCCCGAAAAAAGGACATAAAAAAATCCCTCCAAATTTAAAAACAAATTCAGAGGGTAATTTAGGGTATAACAAAATAACCCACCCGAATATCGTTTTTTTTATTTGGTGAGTTTGTTCTTTCAAATACGAAACAAAAAGAGCCGATGATTCGTGAATTGTTCCACAATTTCATCGGCTCTGCGTCTTAAGCGTCTGGCTCTTTGATGACAGTTATCTTCAAGTTGTCAACTTTAATCAATCTTTCTTGTCTGCATTTTGGACAATAAAGGGGATAATTCTCCAAAACAGTGTCCTTCCTAATTTTATTACGGGTTTTGCTCCCACAAACAGGACACAATATCCATTCGCATTTCATCATAATTAGTCTCTAATCCTTTCAAATCTCATTTTATATGACTTTTGCAAGCTGTTAAGCTAACTTGTGGAACATATGCCGAACCTTATCTATACGGCTATTCGGGCGGCGGGGTTGGCAAATAAATTTACCAATAGCTGGCTGGTATCCTTTTAACTCTGTCAAGCAGACTCCCTGCCCATTTGTGAAATAAGTTAAATCGTTCCTGTATTCTTGAATACATCTAGCAGGGATTTCTCCTTTCAGAATGACCTCGTCATTCTTTATCTGAGTACTTACAATATCTGCACAATACCTTGGAGCATCATGATACGCCCGTGAGAGATATTCCTGCGGTGCATAAATTTCAAAGTGGAGATATGGCTCTAATAGTTCTGTCCCTGCTTTTTTTAAAGCCTGCTCCAATACGATAGGGGAAAGCAGCCGAAAGTCTGCGGGGGTACTTACAGGACTATAATACAATCCATATTCAAAACAGATTTTACAGTCTGTCACTTTCCATCCATACAGCCCCTGCTCGCAGCCATAAAGAACCCCCTCCATAACCGCATTTTGGAACGATTGATTTAAATATCCAAGTGAAACTCTGCTTTCATACTGCACTCCGCTTCCAATAGGGAGCGGCTCTATGGACAACCCGACAGAAGCCCAGAAAGGATTTGGCGGGACTTCTATGTGGATGGTATATTCTGCTTTTCTAAGCGGTCTTTCCATATATATAACAGTAGGCTCTTTTATTTCTGCCTCCACATGATATTTTTCCTCAAGGATGGCACAAATGACTTCCATCTGCACATTCCCCAAAAAAGAAAGTATAATCTCATGCGTTGTAGTATCCACATAATATTTTAAAAGAGGGTCGCCATCTGAAATTTCTGTAAGTGCCCCAAGCAATATTTCCCGCTGTTCAGATTTCTTTACTGCAATCGTTGTTTGGAGCATAGGGAGAGGATTTTCAATAAATTTTCTCTGCGGCAACAGTATTTCGTTCCCCAAAATACTGTTTAGCTGCAAAACATCATTTGGTAAAATTACAATATCACCAGAGCAGGCTGTATCGGATGAATATAATTCACCGTTTGTCGGAACACACATCTCTGTGATTTTTATTTTCTCTTTTTCAGATATTCTAATAACATCCCTCAAATGCAATGTTCCGCTATATATACGCACATAAACAAAACGCCGCCTTTTCTCTGAATATTCAATCTTAAAAACCTGCCCGCATAGTTCAGATTGACCTTCAGGCGTTGATGAATAAAATTTACTGGCAATTACTTCTATAAGCTGCCGAATCCCCAGATTGTTTTTAGCGCTTCCGTGATAAACGGGAAATAACGTTCCGTTTTGGAATCTCCTGTTTTCTTCCTGTTCCAGTTCTGACATTTTAAACGGTTTCCCTGACATATATTTCTCTAATAGTTCATCGTTTCCCATAATTACCGCATCCCACTGTTCCATATCGTCATTGTCCGTTACATTTATATGGGGATGCTGCCCAACCTTTTGCTTCACTATAATTTCCGAAGAAAGCTTTGCTTTCATTTCCCGATATACCATTGGCAAATCAATCCCCTCTTGGTCAATTTTATTGATGAAAAAAATTGTCGGAATCTTCATTATCTGTAGTGCATGAAACAGTATACGGGTCTGTGCCTGTATGCCATCCTTTGCAGAAACTAATAATACTGCTCCGTCTAATACGGATAAAGAACGGTATACTTCCGCCAAAAAATCCATATGGCCTGGCGTATCTATAATGTTGACTTTTACATCCTCCCACTGAAAAGATGTCACTGCTGTCTGGATAGTGATTCCCCTTTGACGCTCCAAATTCATTGTATCTGTCCTTGTTGTGCCTTCATCTACGCTCCCTAGTTCTGCAATTGCACCACTGGTATACAATAAACTTTCCGTTAATGTTGTCTTTCCTGCGTCAACGTGAGCCAGAATGCCTAAGTTAATTATTTTCATGTGATTTTCCTCCTATCAACACCCAAAAAAGGGCATAAAAATACCCAGTGATAAATACTCCTATCACTGGGTAAATAACTCCAATAGCCCCAAAACACTTATATGTTTTCGGGCATATAAAATTACATGATAAAAGTATTCTTAAACTGGGTACAAAAAACTAAGCCCCATATTAAAAGTGAAACGGGACTGCTACTTTTTGTTCCCACTATCAAATTGACAGTTTATTTAAGAATACCTTGCCGCATATTTATTAACTCCTTGTATAATACTGAATCTAATTATATTCCTTAACCCTTTATTTGTCAAGCTGACAAACTACTTGAGTTTCCGCAGTTCTCTGCACAGCAATCACTTTATTCTTACAGATTGCAAA
>CAJTPM010000081.1 GCA_910578085.1 uncultured Lachnospiraceae bacterium
TTCTGAAAATCAACCCCTTCCCGACTATTCGCTATTGAGTTTCCGAGACTGCTCAGGGATTACCTTTAATAAGGGATGGACATTATCCCATACCGACACCGCCATCAGCACATCATTTCCATTCTCACAGCGGTTAAATACATCCACACTGTAAAAATCAAAATCCACGATGCTGATCTTACTGTGGTTCTGCCAAAGGTCATCCCGAAGTCTGTCCACATAATGGCTCCAGTCACGATGCATCAGTAGCAGGTTCTCCCCATATAAATCCTGAACCGTCAGTTTTATCTTATCCGCAAGACGATGGTGAATGGATACCGCACAGCATAATGGCTGCTCGAAAAGTTCAAAGCCCGCGCACTGGCGCAGGTTCAGCATTGTTTCATCAAAAATTCCTGCCACCACATCAATATTCTGTCCAAGGTTCTTCAATATTTCCCTTGCATTTTCCGGAGTATTCTCAAAAGGGACAAGCTGGAACTTGATCTCTGGACACAACGCATGAATTTGTGGCCAAAGTTCCACAAGAACCTGCGCAGGTGTCATCGGTGATGTCCCAATACGGATGATGTCTGTGTTTTCCTGCATGGCATTTTTCGCTCGTACCACAGAATCCTTGCAATACTGGATAATGTATTTTGTGTCTTTATACAGAGAGCTCCCTGCTTTCGTCAGAGAAAGCCCCCTGTGGGTTCTTTCAAAGAGCTGTACCCCCAAATCTGCCTCCAGCAGATTGATCTGTTTCAAAACCGCCGTAGGTGTAATATATGCCTGTTCTGCCGCCTTGTTAAAACTTCCGGCATCTGCCACGCGGATAAATGTCTCCAGTTGCGGATTATACATTGCCTCACTGCCTTTCCATCCATTTTCATATCTTATACCGGGTTACCCTTATTTATAATAATATGTCTTTCTCTGAAAAGGCAATATATCTTTTGTTTTTAATGAATTTTTAATTCCTTATTTTCATTCAATAATCCCATATGATACAATGCCTGCACACAGTCCACATAGCCTTGAATATATGCCCTTAACTCTTGGGCAGAAGAAAAGTCCTCCTGGCATTCTTTGATTTCCTCCAGCTTTTCCCTCTGTTCTGTGGAAAGAGTTTCCAGAAAATCCTCCCACTCCTGTTCTTTTTCTTTCCATGCCTCCAACGCCTTTTCATATTCTGGAGTGCGTACATAACTTTCCCTGCTGACGCTCTCTCCGTTTAACCTGCCCAAAAACTCAGCCATTTTCAACCATACATCATTCATGCCATACCTCTCCTTTATTATCAGTATTATTTCGTACCAACAACCCACTGCTGATCCCTTATATTTTTCTATACTTCATCTTTAGGTATATTACAGGAACCGCTTCGCGAACCCTGTAATCATGTATTATCACTCCGTTTCGGTAAAATCAATTCTATACACTTCATCTTTAGAAGGGAATGCATTTATGAAAATTTACTGGAACGGAACCTCCAAAAACATCATTGGTTCCAAGATCAGACAGCTCCGGCAGGAAAAAGGATTATCCCAAGCCGCGCTCGCAAGCCAGCTCCAGCTGCTCGGCATGGAGTGCAGCGACCTGACCATCCTGCGCATCGAGCAGGGCAGCCGCTTTGTTCCCGACTACGAAGTTGCCATTCTCGCTAAATATTTTAACATATCAACCGACACTCTGCTTGAACAAAAGGAAGCCGATTCATAAAAGACTGGAAAAGGCTTCCTTTTATGCTGCTATTATTCTCTGTTTCCGTTCATCCTATCCCTTAAACGCCTCCAGCGACTGTAAGATACCGCCTAACGCATTATCATCCAGTCCTGTCAATCCATTTTCGCCAAAAGTTTCTGCCTGTTGAGCCGTTTCCATTGCCCCCGCCGCAGCCATATTGCTGCCATAAGCCCCATTTTCCCGTTCTTCCATGACCTGCAGCACAATCTTCCGGATTGCCTCATAGTCTGCTATCCTTCCAGCCCCTGATAAAACAGAAACGCCCGCCTGCCCTCCGTTCTGGTACGCCATAACCGCATCCACGATATACTGTGCCTTCCCCCGCTCCATGCCATTCAGGAACTGCGCCACCTCCACATGGGCGGGATCATGCCTGTTAAATCCTACCGTTGTCACAAACGGGTTCTTTTTTCCCATACGGTTATCTACCCTTCTTCTGGATCTGGTAGAGCATACCATACCCTTTTGCGTTGGCGCAGATGTCTTCCACAAAGATGCAGCGTCCAATCTTGCCGGACTGCTCCAAATATTTTCTAAGCAGCAGGGCGCCGCCGCCGATAAATACCACGCAGCCCGCTTTCAAGTCAAGCCCCCGCTCCCTGAGCGTGCCGAGGATGTCATTCACAAAAGTCCTTGTCATATCCTCCACAATACGGACCACATCTTCAACAAAATCTGTCTTCTCTCCCCGGATGATCCGGTCAATGTCCGTATCATCGATCAGGATGTCCTGCTCGGAATTGACACGGGAAGAAATATCATTATACAACCGGATGACGCCCTTCTCCAGAGAGTCACAGACAGACAGGTCCGGTTTTCCTCCCCGGATCATAAGGTAATCCAGCGTAAAGCCCCCGATATCTACCGTGATGACCTTGTTAAATTCCGCTATTCTCTGATAGACAGTCATGGCAGCCGCATAATCCTGCGGAAAAGCTGCGGCTTCCACAATCTCAACCTGATAGGGAATGCCCTTGTAGGTAAACCGCTGGATGCCCCTGTTCTTAAAATAATCCTCGAACTTCCGGTACAGCGCGCCGTAATGCTTCGGGGGCAGTCCCACCGGCAGCGCCGCCTGCAGGAGCGTGTCTTTTGCGTTTAACATCTGCTTTTCCGCCTCCATCGCCACCGCAAACAGCGTCAGGATAAAAAACCTGTCATCCAGTGTCTTGTCCCTCATGTAAGGTATCCGCTGCTCGGTCAGGGCATAGTAGCGCCCGTTATACTGAAGGTATTCCCCCAGTGCAGGCCTGCAGTCCCCCTCCACAAAGCCAGAAGTAAATATCTTATGTTCGGTCTTCATGTTCCTGTTTCCGTGGTCAATAGGTACAATAATTTTTTGATACATCATAGTCTCAGCTCCTTTATGTGGGAACTGTCAAAAAGCTCACTTTACAAGAACCTCTCCGTCAGTTCCCTATTTACTGTTTTATACGCACGGTTTAAGTAAAAACCAACAGCTCTTTACAAAAATATTGTTTTTTACTTACGCTTTACGCAAAAAAAGGACGAACCCTCGTATGGAAGTCCGCCCTGCGTATTTCTTTTTATCAAATCTGTCCCTGTTTTTTCTGCTCCAGATCATACAGGTAATCGTCCACACCTTTTACATGCTCCGCCCAGTCACCGTCGTCATCCATATCCCATATGAGTGTTTTCACGGACAGCCCCAGTTCCCGGCAGATCTGTGTGAGCTTTTGGCATCCCCGCTGGATGTTCTGGCGTTTGACGCATTTCTTTTCACAGGAAATATCCTGCTGTTTCCAGTCCTTCCGGTAGTTTTCGCAATGGGTACACTTTTCATTATAATCGCCCCTGCAGGCAGTCCTTAACAGCTTATCCATGTCATAGGCTTCATAGACCAACTGCGTACCCATCTGCTTCATCTCCCGTAAGAACGGGGGCAGGTTTGCATACTGGTTCGCTCCCGGCACGCAGCCGAAGGTTCTGCCGGACAGGGAATGGGCAAGGTCGCCCTTTAACGGCCCTTCCGTGATAAAAATGGTCTTTTCCCCCGGACTGCCCGCCAGATGGACGGGGCTTCCGGAGGATGTGCCCATATGATAGTTCGTACTGGAGAGCCAGATATATTTCCTGCCGTCATAAGGGTGATCCAGCCGTATCTGCGCCCCCACGATCAGACCGTCGATGTTTCGGACCGGCACCAGAAACCCGGAGGATTTATTGGAGAAATGGATGTTCCACTCCCCGTCCTTATCCTGATAAAATCCCGGAACACCCTCCACGGTGCATCCCGCCGCCAGCAGCTTCTCCGTCAGCTTTTTATAGCCGAAGACCGGCGTGCTCTTATAACCGTTCTCTTCGATCTGCTGCTCCGTGAACCCGCGCTTTAACAGGTTCTTCCTGTGGGTATCCGCAAGCACCAGCATGGAAAAGAACGTACTGTATGTCTTGTGCCTCACATAATCCGGGGCGGGCATGGCGCTTGGGATCTCCGGCTCCTTCGGAGCAATCTCCCGTTTCCTTACCTGATAGGACGGTGCCTGCTCATTCCTTCCCAGGGCGCCTTTTATCTCCTCATAAGCAGTCTGGTTATCCAACCCGTATATCCTCCCATACAGGGAGAGCATGCCGCCACTTTCCCCGCACCGGTTGCACTTGAACACGTTCTTTTTAGTGTTGAGGTTGAGCTTGCCCTTTTTCTCCCCGCAGAACGGACAGTCCACATCAAGGCTCGCCGTATTTTTATGCCTGACATGCAGGTTCAAGAGGTATGCCACATCCACGATGGTAAAGGGAAAATCCTGATACATGGCGTTCCTCCTTTCCGCAGCCTGTTATAAAGCTGCTTTCTTTCTAAGGGCAGCACGATGAAGCACTGCCCTTTTTGTATTTTGATATAATTTCAATCTAACTTGCCTGCCCTAATGCCATGTCAATCAAAAACTTTGCCGCCGCACGCAGGAGGTTGTCAGGTCCGCCATAGGAGTCCACATACCACTGCAGGTTTGCGGGTTTCTCCACAGCCTCCTGCCCCAGTGTCTTTCCCTTGTTATAGCCCATCGGGATCACAACGGCTGCGGCACTGTCACGGTCTAACATGGAATAGATCTGCTCCACAGGCATATCCTTTTTGATATTGGCAGCGCCTTGGGTATTCTTTCCGGCAGGAGCATTGCTTGCCGCCTGTCTTCCGGGCTGCGGCGCTGTTTTTGCTGCAGGCGCCTGCGCCGGTTTCGGCTGCGGCTGGTTACTCTGCTGCTGGTTTTGCCGTGGCTGGCTCTGCTGCACCCCGTTCCTCTGCTGCTGGTTTTGCTGTGGCTGGCTCTGCCGGTTCTGCGGTGCCATACCGCTGTTCTGTGACATGGCGGGCGTCATGCCCATCGCCTGTCCCACTTCTTCCGGCATGGGGATATAATTCTCTATCCCGTACTGTCCGGGAATGTTTTCATCCAAAAGCGCAGTACCGTTTTCCATATCCTCCCCGGAAAACATTTCGCCTAAAACTTCGCCGTCAATGCCACTTCCTGAAAGGAACTGCGGCTCAAAAGGAGCCTCCGTCACTTCCGGATCAATATCTTCTTCCTTGTCTGCAAACTGCAGCCCGAAGCCTGCATCCGAAAGCGCGCGCCCGACTGCGGCAGTTTCCGCCAGTTCCACAAATTTATTGCCAAACTGTCCGTCCTCTGTCCTGTATTTCTGCGCCAGTGCATTTGCGATGAAGTTTTCCTCCGGGTCATTGCGGTGCAGGTATATCCGTGCCTCCACAATGGCAACCTGATCCGTCAGCTTCAGGATTTTCTTTACAATCTTGCCCTCCGGATACTTCAGCCGGAACCAGAGCTTACGGAACGCCACGTCGAGATAATACTTTCCTGCCTGGCCTTCCTGCCCGATGATCCTCATGTATCTTCTGGGATCAAATCCCTCCACTTTGTTCAGATTGCGGATTTCCTCCACCTCGTCGTACATATACGCTGCATTTACTGTTGTTTCTCCCATTTGTTTTCTCCTTCCTTTCCGGGAAGGGGTACATAGAATAAGTACCAGCCTTCCCCTGTTTTCCTTGAATTTTTATGAAATTTTTTAATTTACCTTACACAAGAAACCTGCACATGAAATTGTCAAAGCTGTCATAATCGCTCCAATCTGCAGTTTCAGGTTCATCCTCCGCCATGGTGTTCCACAACTTCTTCAGGTCATTGTCGTACCCGGATGTATCCGCATCAAGCCCGTGGTGCAGGCAGTATGCCGTCCAC
Organism: uncultured Lachnospiraceae bacterium; assembly: GCA_910578085.1. Taxonomy (GTDB): domain Bacteria; phylum Bacillota; class Clostridia; order Lachnospirales; family Lachnospiraceae; genus 1XD8-76. Next base: position 5,946 of record CAJTPM010000081.1, read on the forward strand.
AGACAGCGAAGCTGGTCACGAATGAGTTCTTCATCAAAACAGCCCTGCCGGACAAATTCCTTCAGGTATTCCATTTCAGCCTCCCGGCTGACCGTTCCCTGCAAGGATTCGATGATCCGCGCAGCGGCATGATAGCCGTCCCGCCGCAATATATCCAGTTGAAACCGGATGTCTGCTACATTCTTCATTTTTGCTCCTTTCTTCAGCACCTGTTATGATGCCGTTTCCATACACAGCATGAGCTGTCCGTCCGCTCCTTCTATCAGCCTGACATTTTCAGGCGGATGTTCTAAGGTGACGGCAGCCATTCCCTGTTTTTCCGCATCCCCGCTGTCTTCCTGTCTCTCTCCTGCTTCCCCCGACGCAAAGCGCCAGTGGTTCAGATAGTAAAACAGGGTACACCATACTTCGTTATCCGGATGGGGAAACGGCTTTGCAAGACTGTCCCCGATAACCACGATGGCAGGACATCCCAGCAGGGACATCTGTATGTAGCACATCATGGCTGCGGTGCGGTCAATATCCTGTGCCACGAACAGCACATGCTTCTGGTAATTGATGCCATGTTTTCTTGCCACATTTGCAAAGGCAATCAGCATGGCGCCCGCGCCGCAGGCAGGATCGTTTACACTGATATAGCGCCGTTCCTTCAGCATTTCATCCGCTTCTGAATCCGTAAACTGTATTTCCGACATAAATTCACAGATATGGTAGGGCGTGAAAAACTGCCCCTTCTGCTCCTGATGCAGCTCAAGATGATGGTACAGGCTGCCCAGAAAGTCCTGCTCCGGATTATCGCTTAATACCAGCACTACAAGGTGTAACATCTGTGGGAAAATCTCCCGTTCCTCCTCCCGGTAGCCGCTTAGGATGGCGTGGTACTTTTCCTCCCGCTCCTCTTTTTCCGGCGTTGGTATTACATTTGCCAAGGAAATCGCAGACAGGCTCAGGAAATCATTCCATACCTGCCATCTGGAGTAGCGGAAAGCAAACTGATCCATCAGGGTACAGAACTCCTTTTTATAGTCTCTTTTTTCCATACTGTGTTATCCAGCACCCTAGGTGCTCCAAGTCTTTCTTATATTCGTCAAATT
>CAJTPM010000082.1 GCA_910578085.1 uncultured Lachnospiraceae bacterium
ACGTAAATCAGGTTCCCCAGGATGTCGTAGCCGTAGTTCGTCTTCTCCCCGCCGGTGGCTGTTTTGCTGGTCAGGTTGTTGTGGTTTCCCCAGGTGTAGCGCTCCGTCAGGTTCATCCGGTCTGTGAAGGCCGTCAGCCTGCTCCCCGCGTCGTAGGTGTATTTCTCCGTCTCTGCTAACGGGTTCTTCGTGCCAGTGAGACGGTCGTCTTTGTCGTAGCTTCTCTCATAGAGATAGCCCTTCGGATCGGTGATGCCGGTCAGGTTATAGTTGTTATCGTAAGCGTAACCTGTGATCCGCTCTCCCGGCCTGTTGATGGAGGTGATGTGTCCCTCTTTGTCATAGCCTACCGCTGTGATCTTTCCTTCCGGATCGGTGGCCGCTGTCAGGTCGTCGATCAGGTTCCAGGTGTACTGCGTGGTGTAGCCCAAAGCATCTGTATAACCCGCCATGTTTCCACGGATATCGTAACTGTAAGAGCTTACGCCGCCCAGAGCGTTTTCTGCCGTCTGCACCCGGTGCATGATATCGTAGGTGTAGCTCTCTTTTCTTCCAAGGCTGTCGACGCTCTGAGTGATATTGCCCCTTGCGTCGTAGGTGAAAGTTTTATTCAGCCCTAACGGTGTAGTGATCCCTGTCAGACGGTGCACTTTATCGTAGCTGTAGGTATAAACGCCGCCGTCCGGGTTGGTCAGGCTCTTCACCAGGCCGTTTAAGTCTACTTCGTAAGCTGTCAGATTTCCCTTTGCATCGGTCTTTCCCGTGACGATGTCATGTTTATCATAGGTGTAGGACGTCACTGCATTAAGCGGAGAAACCTCTTTCACAAGGTTGTCCATCAGGTCATAGCTGTAGGACGTCGTAAGGCCGTTGGGATCCGTTATGCTGCGGATACGTCCCGCTTTATCGTAGGTATAGCTTTCTTTGTTCCCCTCCGGTGTGGTAATGGAGAGGAGCCTGTCCATGGCGTCGTAGAGGTACGCTGTCTTTCCGCCGTTGCCGTCTATATAAGCCACCGGCCTCTGCAGGGCATCGTAAACATAGCCTGTCTCCACGCCGTTGCCGTCGGTTACTGCTGTCAGGCTGCTGTTTTTATTGTAGGCGTATGTGGTCTCTGCGCCCAGCGGATTTACCTTCTTCGCCAGACGGTTTAATGCATCATAGCTGTACTGGTATACCGCTTCACCGGGTTCCGTGGTCTTGACAAGGTTCCCCGCGCCGTCATATGCATAGGCAGTGCTCTTTCCCTCCGCGTCCACGATCTCCACAAGATCGTCTCTTGTGTTATAAACGTAGGATGTCTCCGCCGTATCGATACCGGTGCTCTTCACGATCCTGCCGAAGATGTCGTACTCGTAAGCGGCTGTTCTGCCGATCACATCCTTCTGCTCCGTCAGCGCTCCACGCTCATCGTAGGCGTAGGTCATCTCATTATCCGCATTGTCGAAGGCCTTTACCAGCCGCCCCATTTCGTCGTAGGTGAAATAAGTGGTGAGCCCAGCCCGGTCTCTGCTGCACACAAGATTTCCCAGGCTGTCATAGCGGAAATATTCCGTGTCGCCGTTCGGGCATACAACCTTTAAAAGATTTCCTGCCGCATCAAAGCTCTGCTGTGTCTCCCTGCCCAGCACATCTGTGGAGGAGACGATCCGCCCCAGCGCATCATACCGGTAGGTCGTCAATCCCTGCCCTGCGTCCGTGATCTGGGTGATCTGGCCTAAGCTGTCATAGACAAACTGCGTTTCGCCGCCCAGAGCGTTCACAGCCTTTGTCAGCTCTCCGATGGCGTCGTATTCGTAGGTAGTTACTGCTCCTTCCGGATCAGTGACGGTCAGGAGGTTCCCCATCTTATCGTAGGCGTAAGATGTTTTTCCTTCCAGTGCATCCAGCACCGTAATCAGTCTGTCCGCTTTATCAAAGGCATAGGCTGTCCTGTTTCCGTTCTGGTCTGTCGCGGAGGAGAGATTTCCCGCGCCGTCGTAGCCGTAGGAGAAGGTATATCCCAGAGGATCTGTCTCCCCGGTGATCTGGTTTCTGCCGTTGTAGCTGTAAGTGTATTTTCTGCTCTCATCATCCTGTACAGCGGAGAGATTTCCTGCGCTGTCGTAGGACAGAGAAGTCACAAGCCCCTTCTGGTCGGTCTGCGAGGAAAGTCTTCCTGCGCCGTCGTAAGTATAGGAGACAGTGGTGCCATCTGCATAAGTTACGCCTGTTACTCTGCCGTCTTTATCGTACTGATAAGCGGTGGTATTTCCCTTTGCGTCTGTTTTTGTCAGCGGTTTGTTCAGGACTGTATCATAAGAAAATCCTGTTTTTACCCCTCTCTTATCCGTATATCCGGTCAGATTTCCATTGGCATCATACTCATAACTCTGCACATTGCCCAGCGCATCCGTCTCTTTTACCAGACGGTCCCTGCTGTCGTATTCATAGGTAATCGTATTTCCCTGGGCGTCTGTCTCAGAAAGAATGTTGTAATTCCCGTCGTAAGTATAAGTGAGCGTATTGCCCAGCGCATCCTTCCCGCCCGTCAGGTTGTAGACTCCGTCGTAGGTGAAGACTGCTTTCTTTCCGTTTTTATCTGTGATGGCGGTAACATTTCCCACCTTATCGAAGGTGATGATCTCCGTGCCGCCCTCGCCGTCGGTTTCGCTGATGTTCCAGCCCCGTTTATTGTAAGTATACTTCTTCACGTGCCCCAGTGCATCCGTCTCCGTCAGCATCCGGTTCATAGCATCATAGGTGTAGGCCGTCGTATAGCCGTCCCCATCCGTTACGGAAGCGGGAACCGCCTCAGTCCCTTCATAGTGGTAGGTCGTAGTATTGCCGTTCCCGTCTGTCAGGGAGGTGCGGCGGTTCAGCTCGTCATAAGCGCAGACAATGCTCCTGCCGCTGCCGTCCGTTACTTTTACTGCATTCTCGTGCTCATCGTAAGTATAGGTCGTTACGTTCCCGGAAAAATCCGATTCCGTCAGGATCTGCCCGGCGCTGTCGTAGGACATCGTCTTTACTGCGCCGTCCGCCCTCGTCTCTTTTATAACACGGCCTTTTCCGTCGTTTTCATAGCGGGTGGTATTTCCCGCCTCATCTGTCTTCGCCGATAAATAGCCGTTGCTGTCATAGGCAAAGCGCTCCGTCTTTCCGTCCGCATATTTCACCTCTGTGGTGCGCATCATGCTGTCGTAGGTGTAGACGGTGGCATTCCCGTTGTTGTCTGTCGTGGTGGTGCTGTTTCCGCTGTAGGAAAGCTTCGCCACGTTTCCGTTTGCGTCCTTCTGGCTGGTTACCCGGCCTTTTTCATCGTAGGTATTCTCCACCACGGTGGTGCCGTTCTCATCCTGCCAGGATGTCATGTGGTGGGCACTGTCGTACTGGTAGCTCCGGTACGTGCCGTCACCGTAGGTTACCTTTACCAGATCGTTGTTACCGTCGTAAGTGTAGGTGATCTGACTGCCGTCCGGCAGGGTGATCCCTGCGATCCGCTGTTTCTCGTCCATCTGCACCGAGAAAACCTTCCCAGAAGGCGTCACGATCGCGCAGAGGTGGAAATCCGTATCATACACCAGCTCTGTCACGTTGCCGTGGATATCTGCAATAGTCTTTAACAGGCCGAAAGCGTCGAAACCGTGGACTGCACCCGACGGATCTGTCACTTCCCAGCCCTCTTCGGTCTGTTCTAAGGTATAATCGTAGCCTTCCGGCGCTTTCCAGCCGCCGCTTCTGCTGCTTCTTGCTGCGTTGTTCTCTGCCGCTGGAGTGCTTTCACCTTCTTCTGCATCGGCTTCATCTGTCTGGCTGGCAGCTGCTTCTCCTGCAGGCGCGCTCTTATCTGTCGGAGTGCCGCCTTCCCCCGCATTCTCTCCTGCCGGAGTACTGCTCTTTCCTGCGCTGTCTCCATCTGCAGCGTCAATCTCTCCGTCAGCTGCATCGGCTTCTCCCGCCGGAATGTTTTCATCTGCCGAAGCGCTGTTTTCTTCCGTATCTCCGGCCTCTTCTGCAGTCATGATAGTACCGCCTTCAAAAGGCAGCACCATCCCGTCGGCCGCAGAGTACAGCACCCTGCCGTCTCCAAGGAAGGACAAATTCTCACTGTAAGGCGATGCCCAGCCTGCGCCGAACACGTTCCCATAATAAGCCCCCACGGAGCTGTAGTTTCTCTCCAACGAGAACGTCCCGCCGATATCCGTTAAGGAGGCGTCCTCCTGCGTCATGTAAAAGCTCCCGGTATTTAAGTTCACCGGCTCAAATCCAAACATGCAGTGGGTTCCCCTGCCCCGCAGCAGCCCGTCGATCAGCGCCTGCAAGTCATAGTCGATCTCCAGATTGCTGTAGGGTTCCGCCGTCTGCGGGTTCCGGATAAAGATCCGGTCCCCCTGGACACAGAGCATGTCCGGCATGTCGTTGTCTTTTAAGATCGTGTTGATATCTACCCCGTAGTGGTCCGCGATCCGGGGCAGCACGTCGATCAGTTTTTCTTCATAGATCAGGAAAGTATCGCTGGTCTTGACCTCGCTCTTTGCCGGTTCTCCGGTTACAAGGTCCTTCCCCTCCGCTGTGGCTTCCACATGATAGACCACGTCGGTCCGCAGGGAGCCGGTATCCCCCTGCCAGTTGTATCTTCTGCCCTTGTTTTCTCTCGCCTCAGGGTAATCCGCCCGGTAGAGATCGGAATCCGGGTATACCAGCGCATCCGCCGCCTGCACTGTTTTTCCGCCGCCGTCAGGCACCAGCGTATAGGTTACCTTCGATCCCGCCTGGGAGATCCCCTCCGCCAGCACAGACAGGGTGGTGCTTCCGCCGGAAATGCTGTCCGAAAGGATCGGCTCCACCTCCACCGTCAGGTCGTTGATATCCAGGTTGGCCAGGTCCGTCAGCACGCCTGTCCAGGAGACCACCAGCTTCGGGCCGTAGGAAGACGAGCTTCTGTTGTAAAATACCTCGCACTGCATCTTCCCGGCGTCGGAATCCCCGCTCTTCTCCGTCTCCGCCTTCATGACAAAGCCGTAGTTCGGGTTTTCCCCGTTGATCCAGCCCGCCACCGCGTCGGTCACATCGTAGGTAATGCTCTTCCCCCTGGTTGTGGAAGGCTTTGCGTCCACAAAGCTCCTGCCAAGCGTCAGCTGGGAATTCCAGGACAGCCGCCCCGGATCCCAGTCTTCTGTTACCCGGTAGAGGCCAAACTGGGACTTCCCCTTGCTCCAGCCTGTCTTCTGGGTGACGGACAGACTTGCCCCGGTGATCTCCGCCTCCGCCATCAGGGCGGAGAAGTCATAGTCGATCTTCATGTAGGTCCGGCAGTTTAAGTGTCTCGTGCCGAAGCCTTTATAAGTGCCGGATACCTCCCCGTCGTCATAGCCCACGAAGGGGTAGCCGTTGTCCCCGATCACCGACCGCGGGGAACCCTCCTCCGCGCAGGCAAACGTAAAGGCCGAGGGGCCTACGTTCACCGCCGTGGGATCGATCCGCACGGGGTAAACCCGCTCTTCCGCCGACAGCCAGTCCTTGTCTGCCTCCACGGTGATCCGGTAGGTGTCTTCCTCTGTCTCTTTCAGGGAGAGTTTGACTGCAAAGGACATCTCCCCCGCCGCGTCTTCCATCTCCGGCGCTTCTAAAAAGTACACCGGTTCTTCTTTACTGTCTTCGTATAAAATAACCTGGTTGTCCTCAATCGCCGCTTCCAGCCCGTCTGTCCGCAACAGGTAGGAGAAGGTATTCCTGTCTGTCTCCTCCAGTAAAATAACATCCTCTTTCAGGCTGTCCCCCAGCACCGTATACTGGTAGTCTATGCCCGGGAAGACGTCGCTGTAGCGGATCGCGTTGTCCGCCGTCAGGCTCCTCGTGAAATCCCCGTCCTCCGGCAGAAGCTCTAACGTATGGCCGGAAGCGTAGATATAGATCCCCTCTGATTCGGAGAGCTTCTCCGGCAGGGAGACCGCCATGGGGCCGTTTCCGTTCTCATACCGCAGGCTCCCCAGGGCATATCTGGCCATGGCTCCTGTGGAGAGGGTGTTGTCTGTCTTCTGTAAATCGCCTTCCTCGTCTATGTACCAGGAGGCTGAGGGGCCGATCACGGTCACGTAGGAAGCCTTTCCTGTCTCTACGTCCGCCTGCTTTTCGCTGCCCGCTTTTCCTGCATCTGCCGGGCCACCGGTTTCTCCTGTGCTCTCTTCCGCTGCAGGCACTTCCCCGGTCAGGTAGGTCCGGCTGTACGCGTCGTAGGCGACCAGCTCCCCGTAGTCCTCCTCTTCCGCTTCCGGGTAATAGTTTTCCGGCTCCCGGAGTATGGGATCGTTGCCGGAGACGTCCTCGAGGATATCATTGCCGGAGACGCTGGTGTCTGATGCATCCGCTTCTGTTTTCCCGGAGTTATCTGCACCGCTGTTTACAGCACCATTCGTACCGTCATCTTTTCCGGCACTGTCTTGATCCGTTTCCGTATCCGCAGCACTGCCGCCGGAAGGATCCGTTCCGGGATCTTTCCCTTCCTCTTTTCCGGTATCCGGTTTCTCCTCTGTATCCGGCTTTTTGTCATCCGTATTTTGACCGCCGGCGCCTTCTTTCTCTGTATTCTCTGTACCCTCTATGTTCTCTCCGCCGGCCTCTTCCTTCTTATCACCGCCGGTGTTTTCCTTCTTATCGTTTCCATCCGGCGTACCGGTATCCTGGGTACCGCCGTCATCTCCGGCAGTGCTGCCGGTTTCCTCCCCCGCACTGCCCGTATTTTCCTGCACGGTCCTCACTGCGCCGGCGTTTTTCTCCTCCGCACGCACCGCCACGGCCGCGCCGTCCTGCAGCACCATGATGAGCGCCAGCAGGAAGCTGAGCGCTCTTAACTGCCATCTTCGTCTTTTACCCATCGTGTTTTCCTCCCTATATTGTCAAGTGATTTTCCTTAAAAAATCAAGGAATTTATAGT
>CAJTPM010000083.1 GCA_910578085.1 uncultured Lachnospiraceae bacterium
GAAATAATATATACCTGAAAATTCCCTTGTAAAACACCGGAAGGTTTGTTATAATGAGAAAAAATTGATGTAGAAATATATTTACAGAGGCAAAGATCTATGGCTAAGCAAGTACATATAAGACTGGATGACGCGGTCTATGAGGCATTGGCAGACTATACAGAAGAGACCAGTTCTTCTGTACAGGATTCTGTGTCATCAGCTATAATACAGTTTCTTAAGAGACAGAACAGGGAAACGGTTCCGGCAGATGTGGATTTTACATTTATAGATCTGTTTGCCGGGATAGGCGGAATGAGGCTGGCTTATGAGAGTGTCGGTGGACATTGTGTATATTCCAATGAATGGAATAAATACAGTCAGCAGACCTATTTTGCTAATTTTGGTGAGCAACCGGATGGAGATATTACTAAAGTGGATGAGAGCAATATTCCTGACCATGATGTTCTTGTTGCCGGTTTTCCGTGTCAGCCATTTTCCATAGCTGGTGTTTCAAAAAAGCAGAGTCTTGGCAGGGCAACTGGATTTGAGGATAAAACACAGGGAACGTTGTTCTTTGACATATGCAGAATCCTCAGAAAAAAAAGACCAAAGGCTTTTATGCTTGAGAATGTTAAAAATCTGTGCAGCCATGACAGAGGCAGGACTTTCAAGGTTATAACAGAATCGCTGGATGAACTGGATTATGAAGTGTTCTGGCAGGTATTGGATGGTCAGAATTTTGTTCCGCAGCACAGGGAGCGTATTCTGATTATAGGATTTGACCGTAAGCGATATGGACAGGATATCAGCTTTTACTTCGATCTTACTCCGGTTGATCCAAGGCCGACAATACGGGATATACTGGATCCGGTTGTTGATGATAAGTACACACTTTCTGATAAACTCTGGAATTACCTGCAGGGCTATGCGGCGAAGCATAGGGCGGCAGGTAATGGTTTTGGGTATGGAATTGCCGATCCTGACGGAGTTTCCAGAACATTGAGCGCACGGTATTACAAGGATGGTTCGGAGATACTTATTGCCCAGAAGGGAAAAAATCCAAGGAGACTGACACCGAGAGAGTGTGCAAGACTGCAGGGATTTCCGGAGGAATTCAGGATACCTGTGTCAGATACACAGGCATACAGACAGTTTGGCAACTCTGTAGTGGTTCCACTTATGAGCAATGTGGCCAGGCTTGTACACACAAAGATGATAGAACTGGATGACAGAGCAGAATGTGATGCTATAAGAGCATCAAAAAAAGCAACGGCCCAAAACTTTCACCGGAGTGTATCAGAGACATATATTTCGGATCAGGTTCCGACATTTGCGTAGGAGGATTGTCATGAAAGCAGGGTATTTGAATCAATATTTCAGAGCTGTTGCCGTAAAACGGCTGTCCCAGGTGGAAACGGATGCGGCAGTCAGTAACCAGCATGAATATAATGGTGTAACTCTTCTGAAGAAGATCTTTGGTACGGATGAGCAGAAGATCAGCTTTCCTGCCCGCTTTCTTTATGTAACAGATGAGAATGATTCCATTGAAGCAAATGGGGAGCTTACATGGTATGATGCCAGATATAATCATGCCACACGTACGGAATGGAGATTATACTATCCAACGAATGATGTTACAGAGGCAGCTCTGGCGGGGGATTCCCTGTTTATATGTCTGAAAGCGGATGGAACGATCCTTGAGATTATTGCACGAAAGGATTCTATTATTGAGAACCAGCTTTTCTGGCTGTTCGGAGTGAAACCGGATGAAGGTTCGAATCGGTTTGTAGCAAGAACAGATATGAGGGAGCAACCGTCGGATAAAGTGATTTTTACTGCAAGGATGGTTCTATATGCTATAGGAATACAATCGCTGGATGGGCAGGAGGATTATACAGATATTCTGGTTGAACGGTTCGGCAATGCATTCCCAACGACAAGAGACTTTTCTGCATTTGCCCGCTCAACTGTAGATGCTGATCCGGTTTCTGATCCTGACGGGACTTTGCTGCAGTGGTATGACAGAGAAGAGAAAATGTTTCTGTGTATGGAAAGACATTTGATTAAAGAACGCCTGAGGAACGGATTTACCGTAGGAGAGGGTGTTGATGTGGATGCTTTTATCCGGTTTTCCCTGTCTGTGAACAACAGAAGGAAATCCCGGGCAGGCCTGTCATTTGAGAACCATCTGGAAGCATTGTTCAAAGCTCAGAATATTTGTTTTTCCCATACTCCTGTAACAGAAAACAAGTCAAAGCCGGATTTTATTTTTCCGTCAATTGATCTGTATCGTGATCCTCTATTCCCGGAATCCTGTCTGACCATGCTTGGGGCCAAAACAACAGCTAAGGACAGATGGCGGCAGGTGCTGGAAGAGGCAGACCGGATTGAAAGAAAACATCTGATTACGCTGGAGGGAGCGATCAGTGAGAACCAGACGAATGAAATGATAAGCCGTAAACTTCAGCTTGTTGTTCCAAAGGAACTCCATGCTACATTTACAGATCACCAGAAGTCCTGGCTTTATTCAGTTGAAGATTTTCTAATTGAGGTAAAGGAGCGGCAGAAATTTGCCGACAAATATAAAAATGACTGATATTAAAACGCAGGAAGAACGCAGCCTTAATATGGCAAAGATCCGGAGTAAAAATACAAAGCCGGAGGTATGGTTGCGGGGGCAGCTTTTCAGAAGGGGATACCGGTACAGAAAAAATGCAGGGAGTATCACGGGACATCCGGATATATGGCTGAGAAAGTATGACACAGCAGTTTTTGTAAATGGCTGTTTCTGGCACAGGCACAGCGGCTGCAAATATGCATATATGCCTAAAAGCCGGGTGGAATTCTGGGCAGATAAATTCAGTCAGAACATGGAGCGGGACGGCAGGGTAAAGGAGGAACTGGAAAAGCAGGGGATCAGAATCCTGATAGTCTGGGAGTGTACCATAAAGAAAATGTGCAGATCTATTGAGAATGAAACGGAGATTATGGGGATGATTGAGTGTTTCTTAAATTCCGATAAGAGGTATCTGGAATTGTAAATGATATGAGAAACAGTTATATCCTCGAAAATGGCGGCAGGGAGAACCGATATATCCTGTCGCCATTATTTTTCTCCAATTTTTTCCGAGTTATCTCATACCGAATATTCCTTATATATTTTGCACAAAATGAGCATATATAATTTGTGCAAATCGTAAAAGTTCAAAAAACACGCATTAAAAATCAAAACGATCATATAATAGTGTTGATTAAATGATATTTAATGATATAATTAAAAATAAGAGAGCATATAACACTGGATTATACGAACAATGTGAATGCTTTAAAAAGAAAAGGAGGGCTTTATGAGCAAAATTGACAAAATCACAAGAGAGAGCTGGATTATGTCAACCTTCCCTGAATGGGGTACCTGGCTTGTGGAGGACATCGAAAACGAAGTTGTTAAGCCGGGTAACGTTGCCATGTGGTGGCTTGGCTGTACCGGGGTATGGTTTAAGACGCCGGGAGGTGCGAACATCACCATCGATCTCTGGTGCGGAAACGGAAAGAGAACCCACGGCGACGGGAAGATGAAGGTGGGCCACCAGATGGCGAATATGTGCGGCGGCCGCGCGATGCAGCCCAATCTGCGCAATGTGCCGTTTGTGATCGATCCTTTCGCATTTAAACAGGTGGATGCGGTGCTTGCAACCCATTATCATCAGGACCATATGTCGGCGGAATGGGCGGCCCATGTGATCCAGAGCGGCATGACCACCACAGACGACAAGGGAAATGTGATCCCGGTTCCCTTTATCGGACCGAAGAAGTCTGTGGAGACCTGGTTAAAGTGGGGCGTTCCAGAGGACCGCTGCATCACGGTAAAACCCGGCGATACGATTAAGATCAAGGATATCGAGATCGTGGCGCTGGATTCCTTCGACAGGACCTGTATCGTGACCACTGATTCCACAGGTCCCGACAGGGAAGAGCTGACGGGGGTATGCCCGACAGATATGGATGATAAGGCTGTCAACTATCTGGTGAAGACGCCGGGCGGCAACATCTATCATTCCGGCGACTCCCATTTCTCCATCTACTTTGCGAAACACGGCAAGGACTACGATATTGATGTGGCGTTTGGTTCTTTCGGTGAGAATCCCATCGGTATGCAGGATAAGATGACATCCATCGATGTGCTGCGTATGGCGGAAAATCTGCAGTGCAAGGTTGTTGTGCCAATCCACTGGGATGTGTGGACCAACTTCCAGGCTGACTGTGAGGAGATCAAACTGCTCTACGACTTTAAGAAAGACCGTAACGAATACAAGTTCCATCCGTTCTTCTGGCAGGTGGGCGGAAAATATGTTTATCCTCAGGATAAAGATAAGATCTACTACCACCACAGAAGGGGATTTGAGGACTGCTTCGAAAATCCTCAGAACATCCCGTACCGTTCCTGTCTGTAACAGGAAGATGGCAATACGGCGTACAGGGGAGTGCGCCGGGCGGGAAAACAGATGGTGATGCCCGCTGCTACGGCAGCGGAGCATGCGGGAATCAGAATCGGAGGAATAGCATGTTAAAAGAGTTTGTAGAGAAAAAACACTGTAAGTTTGCGCAGAGCGCAAAGGACTGGAGAGACGCGATCCGCATGAGCTGTGAAGTGCTGGAGGCGGACGGTACAGTGGAAGAGAATTATAAGGAAGATATCATACGCTGCGTGGAAGAGTACGGTCCGTATATCGTGATCATGCCGGATGTGGCAATGCCTCATTCCCAGGAATGTGCAAAGGGTGTGCATAAAACGGCGATCGCTTTTATGAAACTGGAGGAACCTGTCAGCTTTGATCCCGGGGATCCTGAGAAGGATGCAACACTGTTTTTTACCCTTGCATCCTGTGATCCCAGTCAGCATCTGGATAATATGTCCAGACTGGCGGAACTGATGTCCAACGAGGAATTGATGGAAGAGCTGAAGGGGGCAAAGACGCCGGAGGATCTGCTCGCGTTGGACGGGAAATATCTGAACTGAGAAACAGGGATAACGGCATTCGGCAGGTATCTGAAATCCCGGAAACCGGAAAAGGGCCTGCGGGAGAGAAAAGCCGGATGCGAACCACAAACAAGGAGGAAACTATATGAATTTTTTAATGAATGCGTGGTCATACTTTGCGACTAACATTTTGCAGCAGCCTGCATTTATGATCGGCCTTATCGTTATGCTGGGGTACATACTTCAGAAGAAGCCCTGGTATGACGTGCTGGCAGGGGTAATCAAGGCAATCGTGGGTTACCTGATCCTGACGGTAGGTTCCGGCGGACTGGTATCCAACTTCCGGCCGGTACTTGTAGGGTTAAAAGACGTATTTCAGATCGACGCCATGGTTATCGATCCGTATTTCGGACAGAATGCGGTGACGGCGGGCGTGGAAGAAGTATTCGGAAAAGGCTTCGGCGATGCGATGATTCTGTTGCTGATCGCCTTTATCGTAAACATTCTGCTGGTGCGTTTCAACAAGCTGACAAAGCTTCGTGCACTGTTCACCACAGGTCATGTGCAGGTACAGCAGGCAGCCACCGCTTACTGGTTAATCATGTTCGCGCTGCCCGGCCTTTTAGAGCAGCATGTGGCAATGATCATCGTTATGGCGATTATTCTCGGCGCATACTGGGCGGTAGGTACCAACCTTTTGATCAAACCCTGTCAGGAAGTTACCGACGGCGCAGGCTTTACGCTGGCACACCAGCAGATGTTCGGTGTGGCGATCAATTACTGGTTAGCTGAAAAACTTTTCGGCAAGAAAAAAGATGGCAAGGAAGTGAAGAAGATCGACGATATCGAACTGCCGGGCTTTATGAGTATCTTTAATGAAAATATGGTTTGTACTTCCATCCTGATGTTAGTGTTCTTCGGCGCGATCCTCTGCATCCTTGGCAGAGATTATCTGGTGGAAGGCGGTTTCTTAAAAGAAGGCGCAAGCATGGTATTTTATGTGATCCAGACCTGTTTATACTTCTCTGTATATCTGGCGATTTTACAGCTGGGTGTTCGTACTTTCGTGACAGAGCTGACAGCATCCTTCCAGGGTATTGCGGATAAGCTGCTTCCGGGTTCCGTACCGGGCGTGGACTGTGCGGTTATTTTCGGTTTCGGTTCCGCAAACGCGGTGCCTCTCGGATTCCTTGCAGGCTTCCTTGGTCAGATCATTGCGATTGCAGTGCTGATTCTGCTTAAGAGCCCCGTGCTTGTTATCTGCGGATTCGTGCCGGTATTCTTTGACAATGCGACTATCGCTATCTTTGCAAATGAAAAAGGCGGTATCAAAGCAGCACTTATTCTGCCGTTTATTTCGGGACTTTGCCAGGTATTCGGTTCCGCGATCATTGCAGGCTGGGTTGGCATGGCGGCTTACGGCGGATATCTCGGTATGTGGGACTGGGCGGTAGTATGGCCGGTTATGACAGCACTGATGAAGTTCTTAAGTTACGCAGGTGTTGCGATCGTTGCAGTAGGACTGCTTGTTATTCCGCAGCTTGAGTACCGTGCAGACAAAGAGGGTTACTTCCTCGTAACAGAAGACTACGAGAAATATAAAGAGTTAAAGAATAGATGAACGAAGTGAATCTATTCTGCTACGGTTAGAGATGCGAAGCAAATCTAAGCGGTTCCCGTAATAGATGAGCAAATAAGATATCATGAAGATCATTGTCTGCCCCGGGGGGTCGGGGCAGACACAGAAATGATCTCTCGGAATTCTGATTGATCCTGCCAGCGAAACTCTGGCATTG
>CAJTPM010000084.1:0-778 GCA_910578085.1 uncultured Lachnospiraceae bacterium
AAAAGCGCTCTCCGCAACGTCCGTCTTGTTCGGATGTTTCGTGGTCTGGGTTTTCTTTACATAACTTAAGCGGTTTCCGACAGCATCATAGCTGTATTCATAGGTCGTAAGGCCGCTGTTTTCTTCCTGCTCGCTGGAAGATAAAAGCTTGCCGTTGTCATCGTAGGCGAATTCTCTGTCAGTCTCCACTAACTGGAAGTGGTATTCTCCATCCTTGTCGTGCTTTCCGTTATGCTTCGAGCCGTGGGGCAGTTTATCGTCATGCCTGCCGTCCTCGTGTTTGCCGTTATGTTTGTCATCCCATGCGTAGCCGTAGAGGCTCTCCACTGCTTTCTCGGATGCGATATAACCGTTCTTATCGTAAGTATAATCGTACTGGCTGATCACCCATCCGCATTCGTCACAGGTATTCTTTAACGTGACGATCTGGTCCCTTGCGCTGTAGGTATTGTAGGTGCTGACGCCGTTCGGTCTGTGGATCTCCGTTACGCGGTTGATGGCGTCGTAAACGTAGGTTGTGGTCTTCCCGTCGCGGTCTGTCACAGCCGTCAGGTTGTCATTTTTATCGTAGGTGTAGCTTACCTTCGTGCCGTCCGGGTAGATGATAGCGGAAAGCTGATCGCAACCATAATACTCATAGCGCACAGTTTCTCCATCTTCCCGGTCTGCGGTATCCGCTCCTGCTTCCGCCGGTTTCCGGCAGGTGGTGACGCTGGTGATCCTGCCGAGGCCGTCGTAAGTGTAGACGCTGTCTCCGCTGGTATCCATCATGCTGGTC
>CAJTPM010000084.1:788-3574 GCA_910578085.1 uncultured Lachnospiraceae bacterium
GCCGAGGCCGTCGTAAGTGTAGACGCTGTCTCCGCTGGTATCCATCATGCTGGTCCGCTGGCCGAGCAGGTCGTAGCCGTAGAGTACCCCTGAAGGATTCTCTTCGGAGACAGTATTGCCGATAGCATCCTGCACTTCCCCGTTTTCATCCAGATAGGTCTTCTCCACCAGGTCATTCAGGGCATCATAATCGTAGCGGATACTGTTGCCGCCGTTCATCGTATAAGAAGTCCGCCTGCTCCCTGCGTCATAGGTCAGTTTTTCTTCCCTGCCGGATGCATCTGTGACGCTGGTTAAATTCTGCTCTAAATCATAGGTATACGTCGTCTTCCTTCCCAGAGCATCTGTGACACTGGTCAGATTGTTGTGATTCCCCCAGGTGTAGCGCTCTGTCAGGTTCATCCGGTCTGTGAAGGCCGTCAGCCTGCTTCCCGCGTCGTAGGTGTATTTTTCCGTCTCTGCCAGCGGATTCTTTGTACCGGTGAGGCGGTCATCTTTGTCGTAGCTGTAAGTATAAACGCCGCTGTCCGGATTGGGGACAAAAATACCCCTGCGCAATTAATTTGCATGGGGTATTTTTGCTCCGATAATGTTCAAAATTGTTCTCTGATAATGCGGCATGAAATCTGAATCAGGTCTCTATGATTCTGAAATAATCTGAAAAATAACAACATTTCCAGCACATCATATGCAAACGAATCTTCATTCACATTTCATTGCTACATCATCCCCTTTGATCAATGTCCTTAAAATACTCTAATGGACTTTTACAATATTGATTCGCCTTTGATTGCTCCATAGACGATATTATCATCTCCAATTCTGGTAAACAAATTTCATCATTAACAAGAAAACATGCCTCAATGCGCTGAACATACTCTACTATCTGGGCAAGATTATGCTTAGTTAACGTTCTTAGATCCAATCTACAATTTATTTCTTCCAACTTGCCTTTATCATAAATAAACTCAATACATGTTTCATCTACATTTCCATACTGAACAATATCTGCTGACCAACTTTTTCTACATTCAAGAAAATCAGGGTAAATTAGTGGTTTCTCTACATTTTTCCATGAAATTATTTCATCGCCCCTTAATTTATCAGCATTTTTTATCAGCGGAACAATAAAGCACTGAAACTGCCAAATCGCCAATTTTTTATTTCCTCCTATGTCTAATCGAACCATAACAAGTCATCAATTGTGTTATATCCTGCATATGGTAACTCTACTTTTTCAACAGGCACTTCTGATAACTTCAATCGTTTTGCCGCCAGCAATCGATGATGCCCGTCCACTACATACATCTGACCATTATAGTCTACGTACTTTATTGGATTCTGAATACCATTCTTTTCTATATCTTCAACTAAAGCATTCATTTGTTTATTACTTAATGTCTGTGAATGAGTTGGCTTCAAATTATAAGGATTAGTTGTTTTTGTCCCTCCATCTCCTCCTGGTGGTGGCGGAGGCGTTTCTCCTCCTTTTTCTCCCTTCTTATTTGACAATTCTCCACACTTCTTAATCGCCGCTCTCGCAATTGCTACCTGCGTTATTTTCCCGGCAGTATACCCTATTTCCTGACCTAAGGCACGATAGTTTTTCGTTTTGATATAATAAAACATCTCTGTCGATCTGCCGACAAAAGCACTTTTCGCCAAACCTGCAAGTGTTTTATCTAAGTGCCTTACCGCATTATATGCAAGCGCAAGCACAGACTCCGGATTCGTTATCGAATCATAAGTCGCATAAAAACTTCCCGCAAAACCAGTAATAAAGCCATCCACGAACTGTTCTGCCGACGATCTGTCTTCTTCACCCAGCCAGTCATATATATTATCCATGACTTCGTTTACACGATCCTGATGTCCCTGAAGAGCATCTGTCATTCCCTTTTCCCTTGCCTCAAAATCAATCTCATCATAAGGCGAGGGACGATTTCCACTCGGATCCCAATAAAACAGCGGATTCCCGATACAGTAGCTGTACCTGTTCAGCGTCAGCGGATTCCTGATACCGCCGAGGTAGCTGTCTTCCGTCAGGAAACTCCCCTTCACCGTATCATAATACCTTGCCCTCAGATACTGGCTGTGGATGTTCGGATTGTAGCTTTCTCCGTTGAAGGTATACTCATTGTCATACTGCGGACTTCCGAAAGTCGCGTTGCCGAAAGCATCGTAGCGGTAAGACTGCCACAGGTAGCCGTTCTGGTCCGTGATCCCTGCCACGTTCCCTGCCGGATCGTAGAGGTAGAAGTTACTCTCCCCGGTAAACCGGTCTTCCGTCAGGCGGGATGTGCCATAGGTGTAGGCCGCATCCATGGCGCCGTTTTCGTTGAGCTCCATCAGCACCTGCGTGTACTGGGTGTTGACATTCGAGATGTACTCGATCAGCTCATAGTCTTTCTCTTTGCCGGTAGTCTTGATCATGGCGATCAGGTCCGTTTCGGTCCGGCTGATCTCCTCCGCTACCGGGAACAGGATGCCGCTCTGGTTCTGGCTGTTATGTTCCTCGGCATTGGTGGCGTTGCCGTAACCTGCGTCGTCTGTGCCTTCGCTCTTGCTGTTTTCCCTGTCGCTGCCGTTGCCATTATTGCCGGAATTATCGTTGCTATTTCCATTGCCGGAGTTTCCGGTACCATTCCCGGTATTTCCTGTATTACCATCCCCCTTTCCATTTCCGCTGTTGCCGGGATTTCCATTGTTTCCGGTATTGATGTCATTTCCGGAAATGCTGCTTCCGTTTCCATTCCCGTTGTTGCTGGAATTCCCGTTGCCATTTC
>CAJTPM010000084.1:3942-5093 GCA_910578085.1 uncultured Lachnospiraceae bacterium
ACGGTGGTGCTCTTCTTGCCGTCGAACAGCTTCGCCGATACTAACTGGTTACTGTCATTATAGCTGTAAAGGGCGCTCTCTGCAACGTCCGTCTTGTTCGGATGTTTCGTGGTCTGGGTTTTCTTTACATAGCTTAAGCGGTTCCCGACAGCGTCGTAGCTGTATTCATAGGTCGTAAGGCCGCTGTTTTCTTCCTGCTCGCTGGAGGAGAGAAGTCTGCCGTTCTCATCGTAGGCAAACTCCCGGTCTGTTTCTACCAGCTGGAAGTTATATTCTCCGTCTTTATCATGTTTTCCCTTATGCTTCGAGCCGTGGGGCAGTTTATCGTCGTGTCTGCCGTCCTCATGTTTGCCGTTATGTTTATCGTCCCATGCGTAACCGTAGAGGCTCTCTACTGCTTTCTCGGATGCGATATAACCGTTCTCATCGTAAGTATAATCGTACTGGCTGATCACCCATCCGCATTCGTCGCAGGTATTTTTTAACGTGACGATCTGGTCCCTTGCATTGTAGGTGTTGTAAGTGCTGACGCCGTTCGGTCTGTGGATCTCCGTTACTCGGTTGATGGCGTCGTAAACGTAGGTTGTGGTCTTCCCGTTCCGGTCTGTCACAGCCGTCAGGTTATCATTCTTATCATAAGTGTAGCTTACCTTCGTGCCGTCCGGATAGATGATAGCGGCAAGCTGATCACAGCCGTCGTACTCATAGCGCACAGTTTCTCCATCTTCCCGGTCTGCGGTATCCGCTCCCGCCTGTGCCGGTTTCCGGTAAGTGGTGACGCTGGTGATCCGGCCGAGGCCGTCGTAAGTGTAGACGCTGTCTCCGCTGGTATCCATCATGCTGGTCCGCTGACCGAGCAGGTCGTAGCCGTAGAGTACCCCTGAAGGATTCTCTTCGGAGACAGTATTGCCGATAGCATCCTGCACTTCCCCGTTTTCATCCAGATAGGTCTTCTCCACCAGGTCATTCAGGGCATCATAATCGTAGCGGATACTGTTGCCGCCGTTCATCGTATAGGAGGTCCGCCTGCTCCCTGCGTCATAGGTCAGTTTTTCTTCCCTGCCGGATGCATCTGTGACGCTGGTTAAATTCTGTTCTAAATCATAGGTATACGTCGTCTTCCTTCCCAGAGCATCTGTGACACTGGTCAG
>CAJTPM010000084.1:5103-6714 GCA_910578085.1 uncultured Lachnospiraceae bacterium
CTAAATCATAGGTATACGTCGTCTTCCTTCCCAGAGCATCTGTGACACTGGTCAGGTTGTTCATGCTGTCGTAGGTGTATTTCGTCTTCTGCCCCATGGGATCCTGCACATAGATCAGGTTCCCGAGGATGTCGTAACCGTAGTTCGTCTTCTCCCCGCCTGTTGCCGTCTTACTGGTCAGGTTGTTGTGGTTCCCCCAGGTATAGCCCTCCGTCAGGTTCATCCGGTCCGTGAAGGCCGTCAGCCTGCTTCCCGCGTCGTAGGTATATTTCTCTGTCTCTGCCAGCGGATTCTTTGTGCTGGTGAGGCGGTCGTCTTTATCCTAGCTGACGGCTGTCACAAGACCGTTCTATTTTGTTACAGTCATTAAATCTAATTTTTCATTTAGACAATGTAATTATCATCGGCTTTAATTCAATCATTCTCATAAAGAGTTATGCACAATCCATATTCTCCCATCAAATCATTTCCCAGTCTGACAGTAATTTTTTTTTCTGGAAATAATTCTCTAACTCTACTTTTCCAAAAATATACTAAAGCATTGCCAAACTGAATGATTATTTCATCATCATCCATGAGTTTACTTGTATCACCTATAAAAAAATCTCCAATGCTCCAAGTATTAACGCTCATCTCAATAGCCTTTTTACTTTGATACTGCTCTTCTAATCTCTCAATATATTCTACAGATTCTTCTACACTGCAATTCCAGAATTGTTTTATAAATATATAATCCTTTATTTGTATAATTTCAGGGCAAAATAAATGGGCTGATGCAATTAGACCATCTATCTTACATTTATATGCAGCATACTGCATTAAATCCGTACACCATGCTGCACTTTCAATCTTATCAATAAAAGAATCTTTTACCACGCTCTCAAAAATACTAATTTCTCTCATACTGATTACCACCCAAATAATTTCTTAATTTCGTTCGGTACAGAACCTTTTAACTTATATGGTTGAAAATATTCAATACCGTTCGGATCTACATTTATCTTAAAGCCTTTCACTCTTGCATTACTTACATCATATATTAGCTTCCCATTGCTGTCATAGACAAATATATGCTCTCCATTTCCAGTGCTATAATAACTATTTGGAGCACTAAACAATGGCCTATTACTGCCTGAAGAATTGACTTTAACATTACCATTATTTTCTAAAGCCAAAAAATCCTCTATATCTATATCATTTACATTAGTCAGATTTCTCAACCAGGAATTACTATTATTCCCTTTATATAATTCTGGATTTCTCAATGCCAGCAATTCGTCATAGTTAACACTATTCAATGCTAACGCATCATCAACTTTTTGGATTCCCAACAGTTCTGCATCTGTCAGCCCTGCTGTACTCCCATGTTCCAGGTAATGAAAATATGCACTAAGCTCATCCAAGTTAGCAGCATTACTTGCATTCCTTAACGCCAGCAGCTCATTGCCATTCACCATATTCAAGGCCAGCGCATCATCAACCTTCTGTATTCCCAGCAGTTCTGCATCTGTCAGCCCTGCCGTGCTTCCATGTTCCAAAAATTCCAGATACGCTTTAGCATCTTCCGGTGACATTAAATCTGACAAAGAAGACGGTCCACGCCTCTGCTTG
>CAJTPM010000085.1 GCA_910578085.1 uncultured Lachnospiraceae bacterium
AAAAGGCATCTGGAAGCCTTGTGTTTATTGGCTTAAAGATTCCGAGAGATTATAATAAAGAAAATGCCGATAAAAATAGACCGGGAATCTATTCTTTCCATGATGTATACATTGGAGATGTTGAGCAGCAGAGGGCTGACAGTCAGAGGGACAGTGCGCAAAAATCTGAACTGGCTGAAAAAATGGTATAGTCAGGAGATGGACCAGGAGTATCTTGAACTGGCTCTTCTTCAGATTTGTGCACTGTTCGGGATGGGGCTGATAAAAAAGGACGATATGACACTATACAATGAAATCTGCTCGCTGGCAGATACCAGCATGGAGGAGCTTTTGGAAAACTGTACCTGTATATCAAAACGTGTAAAAGTGAGCAGACAGGGGATTTACAGCCTGATCGGCAAATGGATGCCGGGCAAAAAGAATCCCATGAAAAAATCAGATGTGGTTGAGGATATCATGGATAAACTGATTAACCACAGGCAAGGGCAGTATTATTATTGTTATGAAAGATATTACGTTGGAAACAAATGTCCGGAAACAGAAAAAAAGAATATGTATAAACTGGTAATTAACCAGGAAGAAAGTTATTTATTTGATTTAAAGCAGTTTCGAATTTATATATTTGAATTATAAAAGCAAAGGATAAGGTAAAAGACTCCATCCTGATTAAAGTGCTTATCAGCGAGACAAGCGGAGGGGAAATATGCTGACTATTGCAGTTTTGGATGATGAAGAGATTTATATTGAGAGTATCTGCCGGATAACGAAAGAATGCATGAATCAGATGAAAATGGACTATGAGATTGGCACTTACAGAAGAGGACAGGATGTTTTGACGGATCTGAGAAGGGGCAGATGTTTTGACATTTATCTTTTGGATATGAAGCTGCCGGATATGGATGGATTAGAGGTGGCAAAGAAAATACGACGGAAATTGTCAGATTCTATTTTAATTTATGTCACCCATTACATAGATTTTTCCATAGAAGGATATGAGGTAAATGCATATCGTTATATTTTAAAAACGCAGCTGGAAGAAAAACTACCTATGGCATATGCTTCTTTGGAAGCAGCTTTGAGAAGGAAAAAGCAGCCTGATAGATATTATTTGGTTGAACGTTATGGCAAACAGGAAAAAATATTTTACAGGGATATTTATTACTTGAAAAAGGACAGAAAATATGTTGTGATCGTGCATAAGGATGGAGAAAGCCCGGTCCGGAAATCTATAAGTGCTTTGTTAGAGGGATTTTATGGAAAAGAGTTTTTGATGATTGATCGCAGTTATGTCGTAAATATAAACCAAGTGGAATCATTGAAAGATTATGAGGTACATATTCGGAATGGAGAGATTCTTCCAGTCAGCAGACCAAAATGGAAAAGTGTTTGTGAGATGATTATGAATAATGGGGAATAAAAATGCTGCGGGGATGTTATACTTTGATTCAGGTTTTTGAGATGCTGCTGGGTATATGGATTATATATAATCTATATCCTGAGTTCAGAAAAGAAGGTCGCCTGATTCAGGGATTATGGATTATAGGTTGTTTAATTATGGGCATAGTATATGTTTGGAGTGCTTGGAATTCTTATATTTCGAATATAGCTATTTTGGTGTGTGCTGTAATATTTTCTCTGATGTATAGAATTTTTTTGAAGGTAAATTTCCTAAATATTTTTTTAATTGGAAGTATTGTACTTGACCAGTATTTCGTTTCTAAAATTACCAGTTTTGATTCTGGAAGGGTTGCAGTTTGGCAAAACTCTGATTGCAGTAAATAGGGGAAACCGTACAATTCTGGAATGCTGCTGGTGTGTTATATTGATGATTGGGGTAATACTGCTGATAGGAAAAAGACGAGTGTTTGAAAGTTATAAAGAACTTGTATGCTTACTGCTGTCAGAGCGTATGGGGGCGTTGTTTGCTGTGACAGTGATTCAATGGTTCTTGTTAAGCTATAATATGTGGCTTGGAGAGCGAGGATTTCAGACGATAGACCTTGTACTGAATGTACTGCTGATTTTTTGTATTTTCATGTATCTTCACTATTTATTGTTGCGGACTACTTATAATAAAATGCAGCTGGACAAAAATAACCTGGATATTTCGCAGAGTTTATTGCAGAAACAGAATGTGGAGATTCATGAGCTGTATCAGAAAAGCAGGCTACGCTTGCATGAGCACTATCATATGTTAGAATATTTATATTGCTGTGTGAAAGAAAAGAAATATGATGATGCTGAAAATTTTCTTTGCGAACAACTAAATGAGCTGGATGAAGAGAAGCGCCAAGTATGGACGAACCTCCCTTTTCTGGATTTTATTATAAATTATAAGAAACAGATGATGGATCAAAAAGAGATCAGATTTCGCTTGGAACTGGATGTATATGAATATCCTTTTGATGAAGCAGAACTGGGAATTTTATTAGGAAATCTCTTGGATAATGCGATAGAAGCATGCGAAAAATGCGTACCCGAGAAACGGGAAATATATCTGCGAATCTGGAATGTTGGATATATGTTCATGTTAAAGATAACAAATAGTAGTTCCAAAAGTCCTGAGATGAGCGGACAACGGTTTTTAACGGACAAAGCAGATAGAAATGTGCATGGAATGGGGGTGGAACAGGTAAAACGCATTGTGAAAAAATATGGTGGGAATATTGCTTTTCAATGCAATGGGGAGCAATTTGAAACAAAACTTATTGTACCTATTATGAAGGAGGAAGAAGAATGAATACAGATTTAAAAGTTGAAAAGGATTTATTATTGGAACTGCAGGAGGCTGAAAAAGTTAACATGGCGACAGCAGATGGCGGGACATATTCCGTTACTGTAGCTTATGGTGGATTGTTCAGTATTATTTGCTGCTAATACAAACGAGCATTGAATTAAAAATGTAAAAACGAGGACATGCTCCTTGAGGGACGGTTTTTAGAAATAAAAGTTCATCCCGATGAGGAGCATATTCCTTTTTCTAAAAAATCACAGGAGTGAAAAGAAATACAGATGAACTATAAGCATGAACTGCAGAAAAACAGAGAATACTGGGAAGCCATTCTGGGAAAAGAGATATGTGAGAAAATCATAAAGGAAGATGTCGATGAAGGGGAAAGATACTCTGATACTTCTGACGGAGATTTATTTGTGCTGGAAGTTCTCTGTGAGGAGCTGTTCGATGAAGAAAAAGGGTGGGAAGCGTATCCTTCCGAAGGAATTTTTGGGAATTTCTATCGCTTTTTTGGCAGGCTTGCAGTAAAATATGCCGGAAAATCCGAGATGATCGGTGAGGAAGATCTTAAAAATACGATACTTTCCAATTTTTATTCGTCTGCATCCTGGATACCCATACGGGTATTGATTCAGGACATTTATTTACAGAGAGAGAAGGGAGCGCTGCGGGGAGTTATTCCCAGTGAAGAATACCGTAACTATCAGGAATGGTTTTTAAATGACCGGAATTATATTCAAAAGCTGTGTAAACGGTATCCGGAGATGAAACGTTTGCTGCTTCTCCGAATCATGACTGTGATACAACAGGTTCGACGTATCATGTCTGGACTATCTGAAGATGCGGAGGATTTAAGGAAACAGTTATTTCCTGAAAATCCTTTTAGAAAGATAGTAAAAATAGAAAGCGGTCTTTCTGATACTCATCATGGCGGACGGACGGTGGCAAAAATATTTTTGGATAATCAGAAGATCCTCATTTATAAACCCCGGAATCTGGAAAAAGATCAGTGTTTTCTGGAACTGTATGGACAGTTTTGCCACAGGGCCGGTCTTACCTTTCAGAGTGTCCGGATTCTGGCAGGGAAAGATTACAGCTGGGAATCTTATGTAGAGCAGCGCCCTTGTGAGAGTGCGGAGGAAGTAAAAAGGTATTTTCAGAGAATGGGGATACTGCTTTTCCTGTGCTGGCTGATGGATATGAGCGACATGCATGGAGAAAATATTATTGCTGCCGGGGAATATCCGATTCCTGTCGATCTGGAGACACTGCCGGGGAATCACGGCGATGAGATTGCAGTACATGAAAATGCAGATCGGATGGTAGCTGAAGAACTGAAACATTCAGTATTGAGTGTCGGTATTCTGCCTGTCATTACTTGGGGAAGCGACGGGAAAGGCATTATTCTGAATGCGCTTAACAGGGGGGAGAAGGTAAAAACACCGTTTCGCATCCCGGTGATAAAGGAGCCTGAAAGTTCAAATATCCATATAGCCTATGAGCCGGGGGAGGCGGAACTTTCGGGAAGTTTGCCAATTTTTCTGGGGGAGAGGGCGGATCCATCAGTTTATGCAGAGGAAATCTGTCAGGGCTTTGAGCATGCTTACAGGTATTTTCTGCAGGAAAAGAAGCAGCTCACGGAGAAATGCAGACCTTTATTTTCGGACGGGAGCAGGTACCTGATACGCCACACCCAGCAGTACCAGATGTATCTGCAGACCTCTTTTTACCCGGAGTATTTGGAAAACGGCGGGAGACGGAGGCTGTTTTTGCATATTCTGGATAAAAACCAGAAGGATGAGAAACTGGCTAAACAGGAACGGGAAGCCCTGTACCAGATGGATATTCCTGCTTTTTATCAGGAAGGGGCATATGGCAGATGGGAGGAAAAGCTGAATAGATACGGAGAGAATGATCTGAAGAGGCAAATGTCTCTGATCTCGCTGTCTCTTGGCATACTGGAAAAGAGAAAGTTTGTCCGCAGGAAAGCAGACATGTCCGGTTCCATGTGCAGGAAAGGGCTCAGAGAGGAGCGGATAGGGAAACAGGTCCGAAGGATAGCGGATCATGTGTGTGAGATGGCGTTTACAACCGACAATGGAGACATAGGATTTTACGGTCCTCAGGTGGAAGAAACCGGGAATTTTCGAATCGCTCCGTCGGGGATTGATCTGTATGAAGGAATCGGGGGTATCGCAGTATTTCTGGCTATGGCAGTGTTGAAATGCCCATCAGAAAGATATCACCGTATTTACGAGTTGTCTGTCAACAAACTATTTCGTTACACGAAAGAAACAGCAGGGAAAACGCAGATTGGGGACGCCGGGCATACAGGAGCTTTTGTCGGAGAAGGTTCTGGTGTTTTTACATACCTTCTGCTCTATGAGCTCACCGGTGAAGAGCGGTTTTTGATATGGGCAAAACGGCATGCGGAAACTGTGGAGGATACCTGGGAGACGGAGCAGTCCATGGATTATCTTTCCGGGCTTGCCGGGGCAGTGACCGTATTTTCAAAACTTTTCAGGGCATCAGGAGAGGAGCGTTATCTGGAAACGGCAGTGAAGATGGGGGAACGGATCTGGGAGAGTTGTGATACTATGGAAGCCGGGGCAGGATGGCGGCTGCTGGGAGGAGCAATGCCTCTTGCAGGAATGGCGCATGGAAATAGCGGACTGATATTGGCTTTCAGCCATCTTTTGGATCTGACAAAAGACATACGGTACGTGAAGAGGATCAAAGAACTGCTGGCATACGAGAACAGCCTGTACGAAAACGGAAACTGGAAGGATATGCGCCACCCGGAGGGACTTCGACTTTGCAATAACGCATGGTGCCATGGAGCTGCTGGGATTCTGCTTTCCAGACTGAAGTTGAAACAGTGTGGGATCCCGGATCTTTCTGAATGGATCAAACGGGATCTGGAACGCTGCAGACAGATCTTTCTGGAGAAAGTGGAACAGGAGGAGCTCTGTCTTTGCCACGGGCTGGCGGGGAATTATCTGACGTTGGGGAAATACCTGCAGCAGGAGAGAGATCCCGAACTGGAAAGGGAGTATGGAGATCTTGAGGAGAGGATATTGGGACGGCTGGAGCAGGGAGAGTTCTCCTCCCGGGAAAGATGTAATCCTGCATTGATGACCGGCCTATCGGGGATCGGAGCTACTTTATGTAAGATGAGTATGGGAGGGGAAATACTGGGATAACAAAACAGGGATTTTTTAGACGTTTATAAATAGGAAAAAAGGGGAATTTGTGGCCTGTCAACATCGAATATTAACAATTCGCGGTCAACATTTGCAATTCGCGGTCAACTTGTTGAAAAATATTTTGGGTTTGGTATTATGTTTAAAAAAGGGAAGTATTTTGGTGAAATTTGTAAGAAGAGGCTTATACAAAGAATTTTGGCTTATAAATAAATTTTTAGTAGATAGTTGTGTCCATTTATTCACAAGGAATAAGGGATAATTAAAAGTTATCCGTTAGACTGGATTATGAAGGAAGCGAAACGAAGGATAAAGAGATGAAAGAACTCATACAGTGGAAGAATAATAGGGGAAAAGGCTTTGAGGATTTGGTCAAAGAAATTTTAAAGCAAATGTTTCCCGACATTTCCTTTATACAAACAAGCTATGTTCATGACGGTGGCAAAGATTTTTATTCTGTCGGCAATAATTGTGACGAGACTATTTGGGTTGAGGCTAAAAATTATAATAATCATCTGGAATTAAGTAAATTTTCTAATACGTTTATCATGGCTGATATATCAGAGATT
>CAJTPM010000086.1 GCA_910578085.1 uncultured Lachnospiraceae bacterium
TTATCAACCACCCTTCTTGGAATTCCCTATATTTGAATTATACAGGAAGCTCCTAAAACAGACTTAAAACAGATAACATCAAAACTATTCTGATACGGAATATCTATGGCGTCTATCACGCGGTATTTTACTCTGTTTTCTACTCCATACTTTTTATGAAGCAATTTTGCCTTTTCAAAACCATCCTCATTAACATCAGAGCAGATAACCTCAGCGCCTTTCAACGCCCAATACAGTGACAATCCGCCAGCTCTTCCGCCTATATCCAGAATTTTTTTTCCCTCCATATTATCAAACCGGCAAATCTTCCCCCAGTATTCAATTGCTCTCCACCAGTTTTTGACATCCCATTCTACAATATCTTGGATAAATTCATTCTGTTTATCTTCCTTTCTCATTCCTTTTCAAATTTCCTTCCTTAACTGCCTGCCCTGTTATCCGTACCGGCACACCTGCTCTCATCTTTTCAGTCTGTCTGCAGTCCCTTTCATTCATTCAAACTTTTTAGTGCATGTTCTATTTCTTTTATTACAATATACCAGTCAAATTCTTTCGCTCTTGTATTTGCATGTTCCCCCCAGTCTTCTATTTCCTCTCTATGTGTATAAACATAATAAATGCCATCTGCGAGGGCTTTTTCATCCCATGGTTTTACAAGTTTTGCCGATTCACCATCTACAAGGAGCTGCCGGTATCCCCGTGTATCCCAGGCAACAATCGGTGTCCGGGATGTCATGGATTCCAATATCGCCATTCCATAGCCGCTCCCTCCACTCGTACAAACAACAATATCCGCCCCTTTTGCATATGAAACCACATTTCTATGTTCCCCAATTAAGTGAATCTGCTCTGCAACTCTATTTTTACTTGCAAAAGTTTCAAATTTTTTTCTGTTATATTCATTAACATTTCCTATTCCGACAAAATGAACAGTCAATTTATATCGTTCTTTTAATATCCTGACAGCTCTTATAATCTCGTAATATCCTTTTATCTTCGAGACACTTCCGATCGTAGCAATTATAATTTCATTTTCCAGTCCCATATCTCCATAATCATAATTCTTTTCCTGATCCAGCCGAATAAAATCAACCCCGTTTTTAATGACAATACTATCAAATCCTTTCCGTCTCAGTGCTTCTTGTGTATCCAGCCCATTACTCCAAACGGCGTCCATTTTCTTCAAATTTTTACTTTCCATTCTACGAACAATCCAGCCTGTACCCGGATACTCTTCTGCCAGTACCTCCGGATGCAAACTCCTGCAGGATGCAATTGCCTTAACATTTTTATACTTTCTCTTTATTATCCTTACGGTCTTCGCCGCAAAAACTGTTCCCAGTCCTATCAAATAGTACGCTTCTTCCGTACTTAAATGCTTTTTTATTTCCCTGCACATCATATGAACCGTTATATTACTGTTAAATAATGCAATATGTTTATGAACCAAATGCTTAATGCCCGGTACATGATTTAAATTTTTTACTGGAATAATTTGAATCTCGGGATTTATATTTTCAAATTTTCCCATAGAATTATCATTTCTGTAATTTTGTACAGTAAATATTGTAATTTCATGTTTTCCCGCCAACCGTTCACAAACATTAAATACCCATGTCTCAATTCCTCCTGTATAAAATGGATATGTTGAATCAAATATAAAAAATATTTTCATGAATCTCCCTCTGCTATAAAATAACAATATCAGCACTCTGTTTCTATTTCAGTAATCCGAACGGAAACTCTGTTTCCTTCTTTATCTACCCACCCCATTATCTTTGCCGGTATTCCTGCTACCAAAACATAATCTGGTACATCTCTCGTTACAACAGCCCCGGCCGCCACCATAGCATATCTGCCGATCGTATGCCCGCATACAATTGTGGCATTGGCGCCGATTGATGCTCCCTTTTTTACCAGAGTCTTCCTATAATTTTCATGCCCCTTCGGATATCCTGCTCTTGGTGTCAAATCATTTGTAAACACACAGGAGGGACCACAGAATACCCCATCCTCCAACACTACACCTTCATAGAGCGACACATTATTCTGTATTTTGCAAGAATCGCCGATAACAACATTATTTGACACATTCACATTCTGACCCAATGAACAGTTTTTTCCGATTCTTGCACCGGACTGGATATGGCAGAAATGCCATATTTTTGTCCCTTCTCCTATCTCCACATTTCCGTCTACATAGCTGCTTTCATGGACAAAATATTCCTTTTTCATGCCGCCTCCCTTATGAGACGGATATGGTTCTTACTATTTACCCCCTCCGAAACTGTCCGAAGTACTTTTGCGGGATTTCCGGCAACAATCGTGTCTCTTTCAACTGTTTTTGTTACCACCGCTCCCATTCCCAGAAGGGCACCATCACCAATCTCTATTCTGTTCCGCAGCGTTGCATTTACCCCAAGAAATGCTTTTTCCCCTACGGTTCCATAACCGGCCATAATTACCCCGGCAGTCACCTCAACATTCTTTTTAAGATGGACATCATGTCCGACATGTACAAGGGCATCCAGTTTTACATAGTCTTCCAGTATGGTATCTCCTACAGATCCCCTCGAAACATTATTGTGTACTCCGATCTCCACATCATTTCCGATTTTTACTTTACCTAAAGACGGAATCCTTATTTTATTTCCTTTTTCATCCTCCGCGGCCGTAAAACTGTTCGCCCCAATAACTGCATACTCATTGGCCAGAAATCTATCCCCAATCACAGCATTTTTAACTACTGCTCCGTTCAGAAGAATGGCATCTTTCCCGATCACTACATGATGACCAATCACACAGCCGGACTCAATATATGCCCCGCTTCCGATCACCGCAGCCTCACTGATACAGGAACCATCCATATATAAATATTTGTATTTCTTATCCTCCTGCATCTGCAGCCATTCCAGTTCTGTCGCAAGCCTCGCATATGCAAGCTGCGGATTATCCACCGAAATTACCGCATGTTTTTTCCTGATCCAATCCGAAATTTCTATTCCGCTCTCCGCAAATACAAGACATTGTTCCACAGATTCCAACTTTACCAGTTGATCTGCTATCTTTTTACCGATATACATTGCCGTATTGGATTGCGGTCTTCCGATATAGGAAACGCCACTGATTTTAAAATGATAATCCGCATGGATCCGACTCACATCATACTGCATCAGACTTTCCCCTTTCCCGATTCCTCCGAAAATCTGCCCACAAACTCCAGTGTGGAGCAGTTCTCCAATGGCAGCTTAACGACCTTCCCCTCTGCCGCCGATCTATAAATCGCAAGCACCAGTTCCAACGCTCTTTTTCCTGCCTCTCCATTCACATAAGGTTCCCTGTTATTTCTGATTGCATCAATCATATCTGCATACAGCGGTGTATGTCCAAAACCGTATACATTGGGAGGATTCTCTGCGAACTCCGCAATTACCTCTTCCGGTCTCTCCTGTCCATCTGCAAACCTCCACCCCTCGATCTTATTGACACTCTGACCGCCCACTTTTACAGTTCCTTTTTCTCCAAATAAATAAAGGGTTTCCTCCAGATTCTTTGGGTAGACATTTGTGGTTCCCTCTATGATTCCGTATGCTCCGCTCTTAAATTTTACAAGTGCTATCCCCAGATCCTCCGCTTCAAGATACGGATGGTTCAGCTGGTCTGTCATTCCAACCACCTCTTCTATCTCATCACCCATCATCCAGCGAAGCAAATCTATATTGTGAATACACTGGTTCATAAGTGCGCCGCCATCCTGTTCCCAGGTGCCGCGCCATCCTGCCTGTGCGTAATAGTTCTCATCTCTGCACCAACGGATATGGGCCGTTCCGTAAAACATTTTCCCAAAACAGCCTTTATCCAGCGCCTCCCGTATCTTCTGGACCGACTTATTAAATCGGTTCTGGTGGTTGGCACAGACTTTGACACCTTTTTCTTTTGCTGCTTTTATGATCATATCCGCATCAGCAAGTGAAAGTGCAATGGGTTTTTCTATAATTACATGACACCCTGCCTTTATACAATTCAATGCAATTGCTGCATGTTTTCCCGATTCCGTGGCAATTGCCACAAGTTCAGGTTTTTCTTTTTCCAGCATCTCACGATAGTCGGAATACTGGTGTATTTCTGTGAGATCAAATCTCGATACTTTATCCTGTAACATCTCCTTATTGATGTCGCAGATTCCCACAAACTCTAATCCGTTAGCTTTCGCCGCCGCGATATGGTTCGGAGAAATCCTCCCGCAGCCTATCAATGCATATTTCATCCTCTGTCCCTCTTTTCAAATTATTTATATTTTACAACTGCGTATCCTTCTAATACTGTCTGTCCATTCTGGTTAGCCACTTTTGTCTCCAACCTATAAATACCTTTTTCCTGATTCAAAACATCCATCACCGTAACACTCGCAGTACAGGTATCCCCTATATATACCGGAGCTGTAAATCTTAAATTCTGCTCCAAATATACTGTTCCCTCTCCCGGAAGCTTATTGCCCAGCACAGCTGAAATGAGGCCTCCCGTCAGCATCCCATGGGCTATCCTGCGCCCGAAAGCTGATTTCTTTGCCTCCTCCTCGTTAATATGGACAGAGTTAAAATCCCCTGTTACGCCTGCAAAAGTATAAATATCATATTCCGTGATTGTCTTTGCAAAGGAAGCTGTCCTCCCAATTTCCAATATCTGTTTCCCCATGCTTTTTCCTCTCACAATTCGCTGTCATTAACTCTGACTACCTTAGCCGGTATTCCGTAAGCTATCACATGATCACCGATCGTTTTTGTCACCACGGAGCCCATTCCTATTATCGTATGTTCTCCAATTTCTGCCTGATTCTGTACTGTACTCGCCGTGATATAGGCACCCACCCCTGTTTTGACACTTCCATACAGGGAAGAGCATATGATTGTCGCATCAGCTCCTACCACATTGTTATGTCCGATATGAGTTGATGGAGCGATTTTTACGCCATTTCCAATCACCGTATCATCAATTGTACCTCTGGCGATATTCACATGACTCCCGATAAACACGTTATTTCCTATGCTTACCCCTCCAAAATGCTCCACTATCCGTTTTTCCCCGGTATCCGCATTCGTACTGTATCCAAACCCATCTATCCCAATTACAGTTCCGGACTGGATATGACAGTTCCTTCCAATCCTCACATTTCCCTAGATTACTACATTATGCTCTATTACAGTGTGTTCCCCTACTGCCACATTTCCCACGATACTGCATCCACATCCTATAACAACCGTTGGAGCGAGTACCACTCTATCTGAAATAACTGTCCCTTCTCCGACAGATCCTACCTTTCTCCTTTCTTCCCAGAACTCATGCCGCACTGCAAAAAATATTTCCTTTGAATTCTCTACAGTAATAACATTTTTAAAATCTACGGTTACACCTTTGCGAACCACTGCACAGGCTATACTTTCCGGTCTCCCCAAGCTGTCGTATATTTCTTCTTTTTTTATCCAGATAAGCGAATTTATCTTATAATTTTGCAGCGATGAAAAACCGCCTATCTCCGTCTGATCATCTCCGCAGAATACATAGTCATAATTGTTTCTTTCAAGCCAGCCCAATATTTTTTCAATTTCATAAGTCGGCTTTCCCCCGCACAACCTCATCCTCTGCCATGATAGAGGCAAGATCCGTTATATTTTCCTCCCTATATTGTCAAGTGATTTTCCTTAAAAAATCAAGGAATTTATAGT
>CAJTPM010000087.1 GCA_910578085.1 uncultured Lachnospiraceae bacterium
AGGCCATTATGAGATTTACGGGTATGGGACGCCTGCCTACTGACCCCGCAGACGCATAATTTTTGCCCTGGACTGACTGGAAACAGTTAGTCCAGGGCGGCTTTTTTCATTCCTCAAACAGCTTTGAAACGGGAACTTCCAGCGCATCCGCGATTTTGAACAGCGTTTCCATCGACACGCCAAAGACCCGCGTGGGGCTTTCAATTTTAGAGACATACGACCATGACCGCCCAATCTTATCTGCAAACGCCTCCTGCGTCAGCCCCAGCAATTTGCGGTAGTATTGCACCTTCAATCCGAAGCGGATGTACTGCTCCCGATATTCCGTTTCCATAGCGCACCCCTCTTTCCGATAAAAGGGTAACACGAAAACGGGGATTTATTTAGAGAACGTGATTGCCATTTATAGCAATACAATGATATAATAGAGCAATCACAGGTCAAGTGATCCCATCGTCCGGCGAACGGGCGGGCACAAGGAGGTCATGCGATGGGGAAAACCTGCTTTTTTATCGGCCACCGGGACGCGCCGGACAGTCTGGCCCCGGTACTGGACGCCCTGGTGGAGCGGCATATTGCGGAGTATGGCGTGGGGGAGTTTGTGGTAGGACGCTACGGCGGGTTTGACGCGCTGGCGGCAAGCGCGGTGAAGCGGGCCAAGGTGCGCCACCCGGACGTGCGGCTGGTCTGCCTGCGGCCCTACCACCCAGCGGAACGGCCTGAAAAGACACCCAGCGGCTTTGACGGCTCCTTTTACCCTCCGGGGATGGAGCGAGTGCCAAGGAAGCTGGCAATAGTCCGGGCCAACCGCTACATGGTGGACAACAGCGACTTTCTGATCGCCTACGCATGGCACCCCGGCAACGCCCGTGAGTTGGTAGAGTACGCCCAGCGGCGAGAGCGGCGGGGATTATTGCGTGTGAATGTGCTGGGCCAACCGCAAGCTGTAATCTGTCGCTGAAGATAAGGGCATACGAATAAGAGCCATTGACCTCGTAATCAACGGCTCTTACTCTTTCATTCTGATTGCCCCATCCAAAGTGGCTTCTACGATAGGAAGATATTTTTCCGGGCATAGTTGCATTTTATGACGCACTCTCTGGCGTACTTCACTGTTTTCCTGCATTAGCACAGGATTGAAGTAGCGTTCCATAGGTAAATGACAAATTTGTATCAGTCGCAACATGACCGGGACGCTGGGAATTATTAGACCTAATTCAATGTTGGCGAGATAGCGAGTTGATACGCTTACTTCCTCTGCCAACGCTCTGCGTGTCATTCCTTGCGCTTCACGCCCTGCTCGTACATCCTCTCCAAAAGTTTCAAAACCGGGACAATCCTTGACCTCTGCCATATTACATCACCCAAGCACATTGTATAGTTCATACTCATTCTTTGGAATGATGTAATTTTCTCTTTACTTCCCTTTATAATTCATATTTGTTGAATAGAAAGCCCTGTCTTACGTTGTATCAGCCATAAAATTGTGCTATAATCGAAGCGAAACTTTAGAAAAACGGGGTGCCCCATGTACGATGTAATTGTTGTCGGTGCTGGCCCTGCCGGAAGTACCGCCGCAAAGGTACTGGCTGACAAAGGGCTTCACATCCTGCTGGTAGAACGGCATAAACTTCCCCGCTATAAATCTTGTTCCGGCGTCCTGATCCAGAAAACGATGGACTTGGTGCGGCGCTACTATGGACAGGATGTACCGCTGTCCGCAACTTGTACCCCCGTGGAAAATCGGGGCATGATCTTCACGGACGATAAGGGCCGGGAGTTTCGTTTTGAACAGGGCGGGTTGAACGTCTGGCGCGGTTCCTTTGATAACTGGCTGACGGAGCAGGCGGCAGCATCCGGCGCGGAAGTCCGGGACAGCACCAGCGCCATCTCCTGTGAGGAACAGCCCGGTTCAATCTCCGTCACGCTGCGGGGAGAATCTTCCAGCACAGAGCAGGCCAGATACGTCATTGACTGTGAAGGCGTCACTGGCATACTAAAACGGCAGATACTTGGAAACAGCCGGGATTTCATCATAACTTTTCAGACTTTCAACCGGGGAACAATCCAGTTAGACCCGCATTACTTCTACGCATACTTACAGCCGGAGTTGTCCGAGTATGACGCATGGTTCAATGTGAAAGATGAAATGCTGGTGCTGGGAGTTTCGGTCAAGGATACCAGCGGAATCGAGCAGTTCTATCATCGGTTTATCTCTTACATGGAGAAACATCACAGCTTGCAGATCAGCCAGCAGGTCAAGGCAGAAAAATGGCTGATGCCCCATATCCGGCCCGGTTGTTCCGTCACCTATGGGCAGGGCCGGGTACTGTTCGCCGGTGAGATCGCCGGTTTTCTCAATCCGATGGGCGAGGGGATTTCTGCCGGGATGGAGAGCGGTTACTGCGTGGCCCAAGCCATAGCAAATCACTTTGACACTTTGGATATGATCTACGCAGATTACCAACGGGACACCCAGCAGCTAAAGTCCTATATGGTGCGCCAATGGAACTTTGTGGGGAGGATGGCTGGCACATTTTCGGAAATGATTATCTAAAACAGAGATGAAGGGATGAGGTATGGATAAGCCTTGTCCCTTCATTCCTGTTAGGGAGTATAAAGTTCTCAAAAATTTTTGAAAGCACTAAGAGAAATTAGAAGTCCGTTTGTTTAATAGATGGAAGTTGAAACCGGGAACAACTTTGGGAAGGAGTGTATAGATGGATAACGGTGCAAGTAGCTACCGCCGTTTCCTTGAAGGTGATGATAATGGAATTGTTGAGATAATCAGAGATTACAAAGACGGCCTAATCCTCTTTTTGAATCGCTATGTCAACAACATACATATAGCAGAAGAAATAGCAGAGGACACTTTTTTCAAAATTGTCACCAGAAAGCCACGGTTTACCGCAAAAGGTTCTTTCAAAACATGGCTATATACGATTGGTCGGAATATGGCAATAAATCATATCAGGCGAACCAAGAAAATTTTGACTGCTCCCATTGAGGTCATAGATGGGAACAGCGATGAATTTGATTTAGAAAAATCCTATATACACGAGGAACAGAAGATTATTATTCATAGAGCCTTGTCCAGAATCAACACAGATTACAGTAAGGTGCTATATCTGAAATTCTTTGAGGACTTGGACAATGAGCAAATTGCTGTTGTGCTGAAAAAGAATAGGCGTCAAATTGAAAACATGATTTACCAAGCAAAGCAATCTCTGAAATCCGAACTTGACAAGGAGGGGTTCTACTATGAAGGACTATGAAGAAATGGCAAAAAGCGTTCTGAGCCGCCGAGATAACTATGTCATGGAAAGGAAAAAGCGTATGAAAAGAGTAGTGTCTATTGGATCGTGTTTCTGTTTGATGCTCTTGGTGGGTGTCGGTATCTACCGGAGTAACAATCTTGTTCCTGCTGGTGATGCACTGACGAATGTAACACAAGGCGTTGTGGATATGGGTGCAGATAAGCAGCAAAAGAAAGCAGAAGATATAGACGGTAATCCTGGTGGGTATTCATCTCCTGCAACGGATGTTTACCCTGGCGAGGATATGAGCGGCGAGACAGACCCATTAGAGGTTAAAGATGCACCAGTTGCAGAAAATCCGGGCAGTACCGGCGCATTGAAGCCCCTGGATGAAATTTGGGGTGGCAGCTATATGGATCAGAACGGTCATTGGGTTGTTTGGCTGACGGAAAACACGCCGGAAAATCAAGCAAGAGTATTTGCACAGAATCCTGATCTGCTGGAAGGTGATACGGTTTTCAAGACAGCGGACTTCTCTCTCGTATATCTCACGGATTTACTGGCGAATATCAGTGCAGAAATGGGAACACAAAAACTTCCGTTTGTCACAACCGCAGCTCTGCGGGAGCAAGATAACCGGGTTGAAGTTACTATGACAACAGACGATGAAGAATATGCCGTCCAGGTTTTGAACTTTGACACTATTGGTGGTGCGATTGAATTTCGATACTCCACCGCGCAGATCAAAGACGAAGCTATTCAAAAAGGGCCAGAACGATAAAGAAAGGCTTGATGGTTCAGCTTCTGAAAGGTAAAGATTGCGAAAGGACAAGGCTCGGTGTGAGCCTTGTCCTTTCGCTTTGAGGTTTGTCAATCTACTGCGTGTGCCTCACGTTCTTTAAGCAGAGAATCCAACTTGTCCTTTACGGCCTGACGTGCGATTTCATCCATCTGGTCTACCGTTTTTGTCCCGCCAGAAGCGGCTAAAGCGTATGGGTCATTCAGCGCAACATGAGAATCTGTCAGCATGGCCCAAAGTTGATGATGCGTCCATTGACGTTCCTTTGCGGGGATGCTGGGATCATAGTAGTCTGACCAATCGCACAGATATTTTCCAGAGATAAAGCCTAAGCTGTTGATGGGAGCGGAGACTGCTTCATTATAGGCATCAGAATAGTAATCTTTGATGGTGCGCTCTGTCTCCTGGAGCTGACCAAGGTAGGATTCAAAATAAGTCTTGGTGGCAATAGCTCCATCAGGATCGACGGCATAGTAGGGATTAACCTCCAACGGAGTTTGATTTTCACTTTGCCACTGTTTGAGTTGTTCCATGAAGTCCGATTTTGTCATGGTGCCGAGTTTGGCGGCTACTTTATCAGCCAGAGTTTCCACTCTGCTGGATGCAGTTTCTGTTCCCTCCTGTGAAATAGTTACTTGATCGCTGCTGGAAGGAATAACAACTTCGGATTTCTTTTCCTCCGGCTCGGCAAATCGGGCCGTATGGAGTGTGGAAATCTGGCGAGCAAGAGGATTCAATGTAACATCCATAGAGAACGTTCCTTTCATGTGTTTGCTATATTTATCGACAGGAAAAAGCCAAAACTAAGGCTTCCGTTCATTAGAAAGCAATCATAACATCATTCCGCCGCCCCAAACCTGGGCCTGTGTGATTGCCAGAACGGTTTCGGTGGGAATACCGGCAATCTCGCTGCCGAAAATTTCCTGCAGATTTCCTCCCGTCAGCATGGCGGCAAGCTGGGACTTCGCCGCGGCGGACGCGGCCAGTTGGGATGCCTGGATGTGCCGCTGAATCTGCTTTCCCGCCGCCAGCTTCATAAACTCGGCGTGGCGGGCCATACGCAAATCCCACCAGCTTTCTTCATCGTCAGAACCGCTCTTGGAGTAGGTGATCTCGCCGCCCGCGCTGGAGGAACAGGCGTTGCAGATGTTCCCGTCCTCCCCGATGGCAACGGCCTGGGACATATCCCATGTACTACCGGGCATAATGGCCTCGTTCCGCGCCACGTCAAAAGCAAACCATGTGTCGATTTTGGCAAAAATCTCCTGGGCATAGGCCGGGTCTTGCTCCATGCGCTCCTGCACCTTGGGATGAATGACCACAGCCTTGCTCCCAGGTGGGACGTTGCCCAGGGCGTGAATCTCCTTGGGAGCGGTAAATCTGCCGTCTATGG
>CAJTPM010000088.1 GCA_910578085.1 uncultured Lachnospiraceae bacterium
AATTGGATGAAAGCCACATCAGACATGGTGCAATCCAAATATGACTATCTGTTCAGGAGCAAAATCCTGGACTTCTATAAAGGAATACCGCTGACACTGGAATAATTCGAATTCATCCACAAACAATCCATATTCTGCCACCTGCGCTAACAAAAAGCAAAATATGGATTGTTTTCATGATTTTACCTTCCCAATTTATCCAGTCGTGTACTCTAGGGATATCTAACTTATCATTCAACAGAACATCCGCCAGTTCTTCCGTCTCTTAAAGACTATTTTAAATTCAGCAACCTGCTGAGCAGGCTTTTTTCCTTCGTGACGACGGATGCCGTCCCCGTCATGGTCTTGATTAAAGGCAGTTCTTTGCCATAGCGGGTGGTCAGTCCCTGCGGCAGTGCTATTTCCAGTACAAACCTTCCCTGTTCGTCGGGCACGGGGGAGATGGACTCCACACTTCCCTCTACGGTTCCGAACTCCTGTTCCGGAAACGCCGGCAACCGGATGATAACTCTTTGCCCTATCTGCACTTTCCCTATTCCCTCCATGGGAAGCAGGGCTTTTCCCACGGGCAAAGCGGCAGCGTGCGGAACTATGACAAACATGGTCTCTCCCGCCTCCACATTCTGGTTTCTTTTCCACAGTTGCATGAACGCCACCGTCCCCTCCACGGGGGCTGTCAGCAGATAGCTTTTCTCCCATTCCCCCAAGGCGTTGAAAAGCCCGGCCACGGTGTTGGCCACCTCCGTCTCATACGTCCTGCTTTCCTGCATGTGCTGCAGGTAATTGTTCCATGCAAGCAGACAGGAGGAATACGCCGCCTGCACGCTTCCCAGCTCCGGGATACGGTGGAAAAAGAGTGTTCCCACCTGTTCGGTGCGGCTTCCGCCCTGTTTCCACTCCTTCATCCGTTCCCTCAATTCGAACAGGTCTTCGGTTTGCGCCACATTCTCTATCACCCCCAGTATGTCGCCCTTGCCGGCAGCCTGTCCGTTGGCGGTATACAGCTGTTCTATCCTGCCCGCGCTATGCGCCATGATGTAGGCGGGCGGGGGCTGCGTGGTGAGTGCGAACTCCGTCTCCACCGTGTCGGGATAGCTGAAGCAGGCGCTGCCGGCAAGGACGACGACCATTATGCCCAGCAGCACGACAATCCCATAGCGGAGGATGGCGGGCGGAATCCTGCCCATCACCTCCTGCACCTCCTCACTGCGCAGTTCAATCTCACTGTGTGTCCGTTCCTCGTCCATGCCGTCCTCCTTTCCTTAGTTCCCAAGTTCCAGCTGGTTCTTCACCAGCCGGTAGTACAGTCCACGTTTCTCCGTCAGTTCCCTGTGTGTGCCCTCTTCCGCCACCTTCCCCTTGTCCAGCACCACAATCTTGTCCGCGTCGCGCACCGTGCTGAGACGGTGCGCCACCACCACTACGGTCTTTCCCCGGTAGAACTCGTGCAGGTGTTCCATTATATCCTTCTCGTTGTTGGCATCCAGGGCGTTGGTCGCCTCGTCAAAAAAGAGGAATTCCGGATTCTTGTAAACGGCCCTTGCTATCAGCAGCCTTTGTTTCTGTCCCTGGCTGAGCCCGTTCCCCTCCATACCGATTCTGGTGTTATAGCCCAGCGGGAGAGAGTCAATGAATTCCCTTATATTGGCCACGGTTACCGCATGCCTCAGCCGTTCGGTGTCCGGCTGTTCGGTTCCTATGGCAATGTTGTTTGCAATGGTGTCGGAAAAGATGAATCCGTCCTGCATCACCGCCCCGCTCTTTGCCCGCCACAGGTGCGGGTTTATCATTCCAAGCGGGGTCTCTCCCAGCCTGATGCTCCCCTTGCTGGGCGTGTAGAAGCCCAGCATCAGCTTGACCAGCGTGGTCTTTCCGCTACCGCTGGCACCCACGATGGCGGTCACCTTGTGTTGGGGGATGCTCAGGCACACGTCCTCCAGCACGTAATCCCGGTCAGCGCCGTCATAGCTGAAGGACACGTGGCTGAGCGTGATGTCCCTGTTTTCGGGCAGGGCGGAGAGTCTGGAGGCCATCTCCTGCTCCTCGTCCTCCTTCCCGTGTATCTCATTGAGCCTTTCGAGGCTGATTTTGGCATCCTGCAGTTGCTGTGCGAACCCGATGAACGACGTGACCGGGCCGTTGAGCTGCCCGATGATGTAGGTCAGCGACACCATCATGCCCAGTGTCATCTGTCCGTCCACCACAGCCCGGGCAGCGATGAAGGAGATGATGATGTTCGTGGTCTGGTTGAAGAACACGGAGCCCGTCTGCTGCACCTGTCCCAGCGCAAGCCCCCGGATGCTGATTTTGAACAGTCTCACCTGAATCCTTTCCCACTGCCATCTTTTCTGCTTCTCGCAGTTGTTCAGCTTTATCTCCTGCATGGCGGTCACCATCTGTATCAGGCTGCTCTGCTCCCCGGCAGCCTGTGCAAAACGCCTGATGTCCAGTTCCCTTCGATATTTCATGAACACGAGCACCCAGCACACATACAGCGTGTTCCCCGCCAGGAAGATGCCCAGTATGACCGGATTATAATAAGCCAGTATCCATCCGAAGATGAAGAAATTGACAAACGAGAACAGCGTTGCGACCGATGAGCCGGTGAGGAAGCTCTCGATACGGTTATGGTCTCCGATGCGCTGCATGATGTCCCCTATCATCTTGGTGTCGAAGAAGCGCAACGGCAGCTTCATCAGCTTTATCAGGAAGTCTGATATGAGTGATATGTTGATGCGCGTGTTCATGTGCAGCAATATCCAGCTCCGTATGAACTCCACGGATAGTTGGGAGACGGAGACGATGAGCTGGGCTGTCAGAATCAGCGTGATAAAGCCCAGGTTCCCGTCCCGAATCCCGACATCCACCAATGATTGCGTAAGGAAAGGGAATATCAGCTGCAAGAGGCTCACAGCCAACATTCCCAGGAGTAAGTGAGCGATTTGTCTTTTATAGGGAAACAGGTACTTGAAAAAGAAAGTCAGGCTGTTCCTGCCTTCCTTCTCTTTTTCATCCTCGTGTTCATAGAATCGGGGGGCCGGTTCCAAGGCAAGTGCCGTTCCTTTTTCTTCCCCTTCCGCCCTTGTCACCAGCCAGCATTTCTTCATTTCCTCTTCGGTGTATATGACGTTCCGCGAGGCGGGGTCGGCTATATGGAACCTGTATCCCTTCCTTTTCTTCCTGATGTCATAGCACACCACGAAGTGGTTCTGGTTCCAGTGCAGGATGCACGGCAGCGGCATGTCTTCCTCCAGTTGCTTCAGGGTAATACGCACTCCGGATGTGCGGAAACCGATGGATTCCGCCGCGTCACTGATGCCCAGCATGGACACCCCCTCGCGTGTGAGGAAGGAGCGGGAGCGGAGCGTCTGGAGCGAATAGTTCTTGCCGTAATATTTGGCTATCATACGCAGGCAGGTGGGGCCGCAGTCCATCGCATCCAACTGGAGGTAGTGGGGATATTTTTTTTTCGTGTTGTCAAACATATCTCCTGCTGTGGCTCTATCTCATAATATTGATAATCATAAAAACATTATTTAGTGGGGAAGGTTACGTTAATCATCATACCTCCTGCTCTGGCTTCTTTCCCGTTTTTCAATTTAGCAACGGTATATTCAGCTTCTTTTATCAGACGTATAGCTTCTTGGTCCAGTTCTGCATTACCGGAACTTTCTTTAATAGACACATGAGAGGCCTTTCCGTTTTTTTCAACTACATATTCGACGAGTGTTTCTTTCGGGTTTTTGCTATCCCAATCGTTATAGCGGTTGTTCTTTCTGAAATAGTCCAGTCCGCCTTTTAATAATGGTATATGCGAGAAAACACCAAACCCGGTGTAAATACGATCAGGATTATCTTCTTCAGTAATGATTTCTTCCTTTTTACCGATTCTTTTTAAAGAAGCTTCTTCTTTCTCTTTCTTTATAGTGCCAACTATTTTATTTATTTGGGGTTGCTTCTGATAGTCTTTGTCATTCATCACAAAAGGCTCTGCCGTATTCTTTTTTAATCTCCCAATCAAGATTATATTATTTAAATCTTCGCAATCATTTTGCTGTAAATTCTGAATGTACTTGGCAATGCCGGAAGGTAATGAAGACAAATCAGACAACCTGTCACATTGTCCCTGCAAATAATCGGCGTAAATATTAGCTGTATATAAACCTCTTTCAAATACTGCCCATGCAGGCGCATCTATATTTCCCAGCATATCCAGCTTTAATTTGATATAGTTTCCTTTTAGCGTCTTTTTGTCAATCAAACCATATATATAACGATAGTCAGGCTCTATTTCTATTAGCCTTATAAGATAGTAATCAGGCAGTTCTATATAATCGTGCAGGATGGGATTATTCTTGAATTTAACGGTAAAAGAGGGCGCAAGCCTATTATCCGCTTCATTATAATGATATAATGTGTCGACAGTTTTCTTCCAATGGAATACTGAGTAGTCTATTCTTTCTGTATTCATGGATACATTTATATCATTGCTGAAATCAGGTGGCACAATAGTTAAATGCTCGGCTATGATTTCTTTAATGAGTTTTCCCTCAAAGTCCTGTATCCAAAGAGTTGAAGCCGTATCAGAAAAAGGCATATTAGCTACATAAAGTAATTTTTTCTGGCTATCTACATAAAACTTTCCTTTCGTGGTTTCGTGTGCCAACGGAATGTATGGTTGTGCATTTCCTTTTAAATCATAAACAAGTATTTTATTGCCATTCATTGGTAGTAAATATGCTCTGTCGTTCTTCTCGTCAATATAACTGTCATAAATGGAAAAGGTATACTCATTAGGACCTTGTCCTCGTGCAGACAAAGAAGTGATATATTTACCAGTCTTGTCGAATAGTTTATACCCTGTCCCCGAATAGATTCCTATGTAGTTGGAACTTACAGCTATTGCCCCTCCACCACTGGTCTCTTTTATCAATGCTTCTTCATCTTCACTTAAATCTATAAGTTCGAAATCAGAAACAAATGTGCTTAATGGTAAATCAATGGTATCTTTCAATAAACTTAAATCACAGACAATGATTGTGTCTCCATTTAAAGCAATCACTTGTTGGGCTACAACAGGACTGTCTTTTAATGGCGAAGTGGCATCCGCCTGTTCTCTGTCTTGGTGGCAAGAGCTTGCTGTAATTGTCAAGACTAATGCAGCTAATATTTTCTTTAATGTTCTCATATCTTATTTTTTATATTGCATAAATTTACTCTATTGGTAACAATTTCGTAGTTTGATGGAGAAGGGCATAGATTTTTGTCCGGATGTGCGGAAACCGATGGATTCCGCCGCGTCACTGATGCCCAGCATGGAC
>CAJTPM010000089.1 GCA_910578085.1 uncultured Lachnospiraceae bacterium
AGCCGTTGTAACCATCACGGCAAACGAGGGCGAAGCCATTGAAAACGAACTGATTTACGGTTCTGTCAGCGGCAGGAAATCCAATGAGGACGGCGAAGATTTAGGCGGTGCGTTCATCGGCATCTTTCAGACGGGG
Organism: uncultured Lachnospiraceae bacterium; assembly: GCA_910578085.1. GTDB lineage: Bacteria > Bacillota > Clostridia > Lachnospirales > Lachnospiraceae > 1XD8-76. Next base: position 137 of record CAJTPM010000089.1, read on the forward strand.
ACAACAGAATACACGAAAGAAAATGCAATCGCAACTGCCACATCCGAGGATGACGGCAGTTTTTCTTTTGGGGAAGTACCATATGGCACATGGGTAATCCGTGAAATCGAAAGCCCGAAAGGATATGTACTCTCCGAGGAAGAAATCAGCGTGACAATCAGTGAGGTTGACGAAGTAGTGGAGATTGAACTTGTTAATTACTTTATTACGGGAAATATCGCTCTGACTAAGGTAGATAAGGACTACCCAGACAATGTTGTTCGGCAAATTATCTGCACCTACATTCTTCACATTAAATGCGCCTGTATTTCAGATGGTATGGATAAACATTCAAAATTTCTGCATCTGTTTGCGCAGCTTATTTAAGGTCAGTATTGTATAAACAATTCCAGCCAGTTTCCTTTTTCCGGTGCCTATCGCATGGGAAAAAAGAAACAGCATCTGAATTGTCAGTACAATTTAAAGTGTTCATGGGAAGATGTCCCGAGTGAATTGTACTGCTTCCGGATATAATTCAGAAAACAGGGGATTTCCTGTACTCTTAAATCCCCTGTTCTCATCAGCTGATACTGAATTGTCTGCTGTCAGTTAACTATTCGCAAAACAAAGGATTTGCGAATGCTTACCCAAGCTGGACATCATTGATGGCCTGCATGGCGGTCTCACCAGTTACTGTATGAAGCTCCTTGGAATCAGCAATGAGCAGGCAGGCATCGCAGATACGGTTGATGACACGCGGCGTACCGTTGGCAGAGTTAAGGACTGCCTCAAGGGCATTTTCCTCAAAGACCGTCTGCCTGCATCCTGCGCCTTTTAGTTTTTCCGTGACATAAATGCGTCCTTCCTCCTTTGAGAGGCCCTCCATGTTGTAATTCATGACAAGCCTCTGGCGGAGCGGTTCATGCGCATTCAGGCGCAGGGTATTGTTTAACTGGGGCTGTCCGGCAAGGAGGATAACAGCCCGGTCCCTGGAATCCATCTCAAAGTTGAACAGTATCTTTAAGTCGCTTAAAACGGCTCCGTTCATGTGGTTGGCCTCATCGATGATGATGACCGGGGTGATCCTTTTTTCAAGGGCAAGGTAGTTGACCGAGTCCTGTATGAGCTTAAAGTTGTCTATCTTGCGGGATGCAGGTTCCGCCCCGAAGGAGGAAGCCAGAAGGCGGTAGAATTCCTGTACGGTGAGGGTGGAAAGGCTTGAATAGACCACCTTATAGCGTGAAGGGTTCAGGGAAGCAGCAAAAGAACGAAGCGCCGTTGTCTTGCCCAGTCCCGGGGAGCCGGTCAGGAGGCCGAAGCCTTTGGTCTCTACAAGATAATTCAGGCGGAAACGCACCTCGTGGGATTCCTCATTCTCCACGAGGATTTCTTTGGAATTCTTTAGGAACGGGTTGAATTCCAGACCGAAACGTGCAATGTAATCCATTATTCATCACCTCCTTGGAGGTGATCACCTCTGCAAAGATAAGTCTTATTTCTTTTGATCATGGAGTTATCGTGTTTGTGCAGGAGCTTTACAGGCGTAAGGGAGGCGTCCTGCTCCACAACAAATATTTCTTTCAGATCGGGGGAATAGCGGAGCCGGATGCGTCTTTTTGCAAAACGGTAATCGACTTCGTACTCCGTATGGTCAATAACGATGACGCTGTCGGCGGATACTGTTCTTTCAATTTCCAGAAGGAAAGCCCGTTCGATTTCCGCATCATCCAGCCGGCGGATATGATCAGGTTCGGAGAAGAAACGGTCCACCGGGGACTTTCCGCCGAGGGAGGAATGGGGCGCCTGATTGTAAGCATTGACAAATGCGTACAGGGAGGCGCGCAGTCCGTCAAGGGAATGGAAAGCGCGCATGTCAAGGGAAGCCATCCACTGGTCCTTCATGGTGCGGAACCATCGTTCGATCTTTGCCTTTGCAGTGGGCGTGTAAGGCTGGCAGTAATTAAGCGTGGAGCCGATCCTTGCGCAGAGAAGCTCCATCTGCCTGTTCTTATAGGAACTGCCGTTGTCAAAGTTGAATACCTTTGGCCTGCCGTATTTGGAGACGGCAGAGCGCATGACGGACATGAGGTTCACAAAGTTGTCCTGGAAAAAGATGTCAATGCCGGTGATAAAACGGCTTGCGTCATCAATCAGCGCAATGATATAGACTTTCTTTTTTCCGCTTTCCGTGATCATCCTAGGACCAACGCTGGAATCGCCGCACCAGACCTCATTGATGTGGGGGCGTTCATAGCGGCGCATGTCCTTATTGTTCGTCATCCTGTTTTCAGCCATAAGCTGGTTCACAAAGCGGCAGACAGAGGATTCGGAAACGGAAGTCCTGGAGATGAGTCCGTTATCAAGGAGAGCGCGGTAGATCATGGATGCGGGCATCCTGGGATAGCGTTCCTTCATGTGGCGGATAAATTCCTGGCATTCATCATCCAGGCAGCGGCTTTTGCCAGAGTCAGAACGGCTTTTTGGCATGAGTGCGTCAAAACCGTTTTTTAAATAAGAGCGGTACCATCTTTCGATGGAAGCGGCGGAAAAATGTTTTGTGGAGCCGTCCGGAGCCGGATAAGACTTCTCGGCCGCCTCCCTGTAATAATCGTCAAGACTCTGGAAATCATCCTTCGTGCCGCTTATTAAAGGGGCAATAGCCCCGTAGCGCATCAGGGCGACAGCGTGTTTTTCATCCTGTGTCATGTAAAAAACCTCCTATAAAAGTGTATGGATACAGTATAAGCGCAGGGACAGAGGCTGTCGTGTAAGGTTATGTGGTCAGTGGGAATAAGATATTCGGGGTGCGTTTAACCTGCATGAACTGGAGGCAGTAGGCGGAAAAACAGAGGGAAACGAGTTCCTTTAGAGGACAGATGGGAATGCCGCAGGAAAGAAGACGCTGTTTCCAGCGGCGCAGATAGGAGCGCATAATATATTTGACGTTGTTCTCATCAATGCAGGGAATGCGGTCCAAAAGGGAGCGGAGTGCGTGTTTATCCGGAAAAAAATGGATGATATCGGCCTGGTCGGGAGCGGATACCTGTGAATAAGGGACGATGAGGGATGGGAGGAGTGCGTGTGTCCTGCGGCATTCATGGCAGCGGAGACGGCAGATGCGCAGCCGGATGATGCCGTCAGGGGTCTTCAGACCACGCAGGTAATAGCCATGGACAGAGAGGCAGGCAGAATGGCCGCATGTACATGTGAGCTGGTGGAACTGGATGGAGGAAAGGATGTCATCATAGTCTTTTTGGTTTAAAGGGTTGCGCATTTCAACGGATAAGGTTATCATAAGCATGTAATAAAGCGGCGCAAGCCGCGAATAGATGATGGCAGGAGCTTAACTTTGGACGGTTGGGGCTCCTGCTTTTTTAATCGGGTCACAAAGGTATGATAACACAGAAAATGCAGATGTAAAGAAAGTGACGGATTCTCCGCCTGGCTGGATACATCCGTAGATTCAACTAATCTGGGTAAAAACGGTGATTTGGGATGTAGATAATCTAAAGAATAATAGTGTATGTCGTGGATATGGATTTAGAGAAATTCTTTGACACGGTGTGCCAGAGCAAGCTGATGGAAGTGTTATCAAGAACCATCAAAGACGGGCGGGTAATATCGCTGATACACAAATACCTCAATGCAGGTGTGATATTGTCAATATTGGTTGACACTTTTTTTACAAGGATATCAATGCCTAAGCTGCAGCATTCAGAGATTCGTAATATCTCTGTCGCTTGACCATAGGAGGGAGCCCTTCATTGGCGGAGCATATCCTTCTATTGTTCCAATAGCTGATGAAGTATCTCCAGATAAGAGTTTTCACTTCCTCCACGGCCATTTCCTCTGTATCATGCCTCCCATAGATGAGTTCCTCCTTCATACGCGCCCACATGCTCTCACACCGCGCATTGTCATGGCAGCGTCCCCCTTCACTGTTCATGCTCTGGAGAATGCCATATTTTGCAATCCTCCTGCGGTAGCTTCCGCTGGTGTACTGTGAACCCCGGTCAGAATGAATGACAGCCCCTTTAAGTGCCGGATAGGATCGGACAGCGTTTTCGAGTGTGCGCCCGCACAATTCTGCTTTCATGTTTGTATCCATTGACAGTCCCAGAACTGCGGCATCAAAACAGTCAAATATGGCAGATACATACAGCTTTCCATCTTTTGCCTTGATTTCAGTTATGTCTGTAACGCATTTTTTTAACGGCTCTGCAGATGTAAAATCCCGTTTCAGCAGATCGTCGGATTTTCGTGCCTTACGGTCAGCTTTGGTGATCCCGTTTGGCTTGCGTTTTGGACGGTGGCTAAGCCCGATCTGCTCCATGACACGGTAAACCGTCCTCTCGCTGGGGATATGGAGGCCTTCGGGTTGTTTCAGGAGAAGCGCCTGATACATGCGGATCCGCCCATAGGTGTCGTTGCATTCGTCCTCTGATGCGACCGCCCGCATTGCGTCGGCTAAATTCTGATATTTCCACGGCCGGTCTTTGTTAGCCAGATATTTATAAAACCCCTGTCGTGTTACTTTCAGCATCCGACAGTAGAAAGAAATCTTTCCCTTGATAACGCCGTCCTCGGTTTTTATGGCAAGAAACATCATTCTCTGCCTTTTGCAGACTTCCGACGGCTGGCGGCGAAAAAAGCGCTTGCTTCCTCAAGAAATTCATTTTCTTCTTTCAGCCGGCGGATTTCTTTTTCCTGCTCCTTAACCTGCCTGCGCAGGAGAGCCAGTTCCTCCGCCAGATTCATAGCCGTTTGTGGCGTGTGTGAGCCGGAACCAATGTCCAGCCGTCCCTCCCTTGCGGCTTTCGTCCATGCATACATGGTGTTTTCAGGGATGCCTAATTCAGCAGCCGCTTTTGCCCCGCCAATTTCCTTTGCCAGCTTTACGGCCTGAACTTTATACTCCATATTGTATTTCCGTTGTTTTTTTGCCATGGTAGTTGCCTCCTTATTTCTCTTTGATTATACATCAAATCCTTGAGCAAAAGGTGTCAACTAAAATGATACAACATCTATTCCGTCACATAGCGGTAAACTTCAACCTCTGGGAACATATTGCCCTGCCTTTCGAGCCTGCCTTGACGCTGTTCCAAATCAGTCGGTCATTTTTTGCGGACAGTTCAATACATACCTGTCTGTTTCGTTCTCTGC
>CAJTPM010000090.1 GCA_910578085.1 uncultured Lachnospiraceae bacterium
ACATATATTTTCTTATATGCAAATCTTTTTGGCAAGAGGTTTGTCAACAGCTCGACAGTGACTAGAAGTCCTCTTGTCCGCGGCCCCCATAAATCCACATAATCTTTTTGCAGGACTTTGAGTTCTTCTGGGTAAACTCCGCCACAGGTATTCACCCTGACGGCGATTTGATTGAAATTATTTGCACACCGCCTTTGCAGGCAAACAATCCCTTTGACTGGAGCAAGGCCAACATGAAACACTTAGCTGTTAAGATCCATTTTTCTCATATATGCTGAAAGGTTGCGAATACCCACGTCTGCCATGGATTTGGAAGCCGGGAGCGAGTTGCTCCCAGCTTCCATGAATAAATCTCAATTTTGACGCAGCCGCTCTATGATACTTGCTTTAGCAATTTGTGGGTATAAAAGCGCCGGTATTGCCACGGTCAGGAGGATAAGGAACGGATAAATCACCAGCATGGGCCACATGACAAATTGATAGGTAAAGAACCAAATCCCGCTGGAAATCCCTTTTACAACTACCACAGAAAACAGAACGCCAAGAACGGCTGATGTGATAATCGTTCCCACAGCGTAATACAGCCCCTCAAAGGAGAGCATACGCTTTAACTGCTTTCCTGTCATGCCAATGCTTTGCAGCATGGCAAATTCCTTTTTGCGGGTGATAACGCTTGTCAGGACAGAGTTGACAAAGTTTGCGATGCCGATAATTCCGATGATGATACTCAATGCCCCTCCTATGGTAATGATAAGGGAAGTGAGGTCGTCAAAGGAGCTGGTATACGTCGCCTTGGATTCAAAATCCATACTTGGCTCCACACTGTCAATATAGCTGTTCAAAAACTCTGCCATTTCTGCTTCCGTTGCCTCTTTTACATCAAAGGGGAAACTGACCAGATGGGGGTTATCACACAGCGGCAGGAAAATTTCTGTCGGGAGATAGAACCGGGCTTCACCTGTGTTGCGGGTGGTGGCCGTGTTCTCGCCCACCCGGACTTTTGCCATGATGATAAAGTCATAGCTATCAGTAATGGTGGTGGAAAGTTCCTCCGCCTTCAGATGGTTGATGCGTACTGTATCTCCCACGCTGATATTGGGGTTCTCTATGACCGTTCCATCATCGTTGCAATCCACGCTCAGAAGAATATACTCTCCCGTTTTCAGCTTTTCCAGGTCGATGGTTCCCTCTATGACTTCCATGCTATTCAACAGAAAATCGTCCGCGCCATACAGTCTTACAAAAGGATTTCCGTTCAGGTCTTTGTTATAGCTGAAAAAAGCATTGTGTTCCGTTGAAAACGGTTCTTCCAGCATCCAGGAGGAATAGAGCCTGCCACCGTCCTCAAAACTGCTGTTTTGTCTGACGGCCTCAATGAAGGTATCGGACAGGTCATGTTCGCTTTTTTCAACCTGGTATTGAAAGAAGTCTGCGTTCGAGATCACAAAGTCCGTATCCATAAATTTTGCAATATACTTGTCAATATCAAAACCGCTGGACAGCGTGAATACCGTATTGAACAGCACCAAACTCAATGTCATGGACACAATCACCAGCACAGTGCGCCTGCGGTTGCGGCCCAGGTTTGCCAGCGCCATAAAGTGGAGCTTCGCGCCGTGGGTAGATTTTTTGTCTTTGGCCCTGTGCTTTCCGAATGCTGCCGTATCATTTTCCGTGTAGCGGATGGCCTCGATTGCCGAAACCGTACCGGCAATCTTCGCGGGCTTGCGGACGCTGACAAAGACAGTAAAAAGGGCGAACGCAGCGGAGCCAATGAAGATCAGAGGATTTACCGTTACTTTAATCCCGGCGTCTGCGGTATAACTCGTTCCGTTCATCAGGAAAGGCACCAAGGCCCGGCCAACGAAAAAGCCCACCAGCAGGCCGATGGGAATACCAATCAGGGACAGCCGGAGCGCCTGCCGGTTGATCAACCACTTGATCTGTCGCTTTGTTGTCCCCAGCGTTTTTAGCTGTCCGTAGGACTGAATATCCTGAATGACAGAAATCTGGAAAATGTTGTAGATAATCAAGTATCCGGTTACGATAATCAGCAGGGCGCCAACGATGCCGGAAATCAGCATGGCGGGATTGTCCGTTAACGCTCCGCTCTGATAGGCCGGACTGACACGGGCGATCACATAATTGCCGTCCTCCTTGTTGCCGCCCATCGTGTCGCAGGTATAGCCGGTTTCGGAAAGCAGTTGATGGAGTTGGACTTCTATATCGCCTTTCCCTCTGAACATCACATAGGCGGAGACAACGCCGGAATAATCATTGTCCACAGGATAGGTATAGGTCAAAATATCCGAATGGGCGTCCACAAAGGCTTTCGACACGATCAGCCGCCCGATGTTGCTCAAGCTGTCTGTTTCCCAAAAGCCGCAGAGGGTGAAATCGGTAGTGTATGACTTTCCCTTTACTTCATAGGTCAGAGAAACGGTTTCTCCGACCCGTGCCGATACACCCAGGGCATCCAGTGTCTTTGTGTCCGCGATGATTTCATTTTCCGCATCGGGCCGGCGGCCTGTTGTGGGGGTGTAGCGGGCAAATTCCAGAGCGGTGTCATCCATATACCACAGGTCAGACCGCCAACGCTTAAGGCCCGGATTTTTCAGCCGGTAGGACACCGCTTTTGTATAGGCGATACGGTCAATCAGGGGATTTCCTGCCACATCATTGTATACTTCATCGTTGATATAACTTAAGACCGCTTGCCCGTCACCACCAGCCTTGCGGATGTTCTGATCGTGAACGGTGTCCATCAGGCCAGACCCAAGGGTGAAGATTGTGGTAAAGAGTATGGTTGTCAGAACGATTGCGATAATTGCAATGATATTCCTGCTTTTGCTGGCCTTGAAGTAGCGGCCTGACAGTTTTTTGATGACCGCGCCGTTGTTGTTGCCGAATAAAATGTCATTCATCGTCAGCGCCTCCTTATTCAAAAATCCTGCCGTCCTCAATGCGGATAATGCGGTCGGCAAGCTGGGCGATCTCATTGTTATGGGTTATCATCACCAGCGTCTGATGAAATTTACTGCTGGTCGCTTTCAAAAGGCCCAGCACATCGCCGCTCGTCCGGCTGTCCAGATTGCCGGTCGGTTCGTCAGCCAGGACGATGGCGGGCTTAGAAACGAGGGCACGGGCGATGGCGACACGCTGCTGCTGTCCCCCGGACAGGTTGTTTGGCATATTTTTCAGCTTGTCCCCCAGGGCCAGCAAGCCCACGACTTCGTCCATAAATTTTTTGTCCACCGTATCGCCGTCCAGTTCCACGGGCAGGACGATGTTTTCATAGACATTCAGAACAGGGACAAGATTGTAGTTCTGGAAGATAAAGCCAATGTTGCGCCGGCGGAAGATGGTAAGCCGCTCGTCGTTCAGCTCGGCCAGCTCTTTTCCCTTGATCTGAACGCTGCCGGAGGTGGGCACGTCCAGACCGCCCATCATGTTCAGCAGGGTGGATTTGCCGCTGCCGGAGGTTCCGACAATGGCGACAAATTCCCCTTGCTCAATGGAAAGGGTCACACCGTCCAGCGCCTTTGTGATGTTCGGCTCTGTGCCGTAGTATTTTTTAAGATCAGTTGTTTGCAAAATGCTCATGGTAAGCACCATCCTTTCTGTGATGCTGCTATCATAACAGCCAATTCTCACAGAAATGTCACTGACTGCTGGTTTTTCACCCTTGAAATGTCACAATTGTGTGACATTTCAAAAACCTTACTTATTCTGTTCTAACATTTCAATTTCAGGATTTACTAAAACTTTGTTAATCATTGGTTCAGGATATCTCGCAAATAACTCAGGATGTACCTTTTGTGTATTTCTCCAAACAGCGTACTCTTTGGAAAAAATATTATGATCTGGCATGGGTAACTGCCGAAACAGTTCTTCGTCCCACAAACGAGCCCGAAAATAACACCAGCTTCCGGCGCAGAAAGGCCACGAAAAGGGCTGCACAAGCGAACACCAGCAGAATAAACAGCAGGCACAGCCATACGATTGCCGGATTTCTGGTAAAGAGAAAAGCCGCAGTAACGGTCATAACAAAGAGCAAACCTAAAAAAGCAGCCCCTACCGCACAGGCGCGGTTGATGGAAAGTTTTCCCCCATTCACTTCTTTATTCCCCCAATCCACATATAGCCCATGCCGTAGACGGTCTTGATATATTGCAGGCCGTCAACTTCAATTTTTCCCCGGATACGGCTGATCGAAACGGTCAATGCGTGTTCATCTACAAAGTTTTCGTCTGTGTCCCACAGCTTTTCAAGAAGTACCTGCCGGGTCAGGACGGCATGCTGGTCAAATATCATTAGCGCGCTTTTCCCTTTCAGGTATCCCACGAATGACGACACACTGTATTTCGGCGGTATGCTCCAAAGTACCGGAACGCGTTCTGGTGGCACCGGATCAGTGTATTTGTACTCATATCCGTCACAAACTCGATGTAGCGCATCCGAGAATACCCCAGTATCATAAGGAAACAGTACAGTTTCTTCCATTTCCCATCTTCATAGACCAGATGGTCCTCGAAGAAACCCCAGTCCATCTGCCCCTGCTTCCCCGGCATGGTTTCAAAACGTACCGTTGCTTTTTCATCCAGGTCCATTTTCTTTCCCCGGACGTATTCTTTTACGATGCTGTACTTTCCGTCAAATCCCTGTTCCTGCAGTTTTTC
>CAJTPM010000091.1 GCA_910578085.1 uncultured Lachnospiraceae bacterium
TTCCTTTCTTATTCTGTTTTTTTGTATATACCTACAGTCCTGATTTTCTCAGCACTGTCAGTACCTTTCCTATAATCTGGTTTCTTTGAACCGGTCCAAACTGTCTGCTGTCTTTGGCACCTTCTCTGTAGTCGCTCAGAATGAAGTATTCATTCTCTCCCAGCGTGAGCGGATAGGTTACATCCGAGTCATACGCCGGGGTTGAGTAATAAATATCTCCCTCTGATACAACAGATCCGTTCACCATAAGACGTTCGTCTTCTGTGATTTCCACCGTATCTCCAGGTCTTGCGACTATGCGTCCAGTTCTCGTTTTCTCTCCACCTTCATAAACAACGACATCGTTGTTCCAAAGTTCAGTGGGATACCGATATACCAGCTGCAGGTCTCTGGCCCGCAGGGTAGGCCGCATGTCATCGTTTGGAACCGGAATGATCCGGAACATCACATAAAACAGCAGAATCACAAATAGAACCAGTCCAACCAGACGGACGACGAAGCTTCGGACATCACGTCTGTCCAATGCTTTTCGCCGTTTCAGTTTTATAGAACGTTCAGGGCTGACGGAAACCTCTTCCTTGCGCTTCTTCATCCTCTTCTCAACCTGGAGATGATTGCATCCCGCTCGTCGATTAGAGCCTGATAGTATGCTGCCTGACTTTCATAAACAGACCGATACACCTGCTGAAGAGCTTCCATGTGCTTGAGGACATCGAGTTCATCCACACCCCCAAAAGTTTTCCGCCGAAATTTCATTCCGTCTATGAATGTAGCAATGTCATCCATCGTCTTGTACGTGGATTGGTTGCCTGAAGTCTTAGACGGCATTCATCCTCCGACGTAATGCAACAATCACTCCAAGAAGCAGCAGGCATGCTCCGGCAGAGAGGATCAGTCCATGCAGTGCATTATTCTGGTCATCCATTCCGGTGGGAACTTGTCCCTGCTTGTTGTTGGTAAAGTTAACAACGGTATTTTCATTCAAATTATGGCTATGTGTCTGCTTATCAGGATCATAAGTTCCAGCATTTCGATTGTTAGTTGCATTCGTGGTATGGTCAGTACCATTCGTCTGTTTAACTTTATAAATCAGATTGCTGGGAACTGACAGAAATTTTGTATTCTCCCCATGCTTCAAGTTGAATTTATGGACACCATCTTCGTACGATATTCCCTCAGCATTAATCTGATAAGTTGAAGGAGTTTTTCCATCAGCTTCAAACAGTTGCAACTCGTATGTAAATGGATCAGAATAATTACCCATGTTGCCGGTAACCGTGTTTGTGACCTGCAGAGTTACAGTCTTGGGCTTGTAAGAACCATAGTAAGTCTGATTACTGTTCAGTCTTTGGTCCCATGTAGCAGGTATTTTCAGATCTTCGTCTTTATACCAGCCATCAAACTTATACGTTACTCCATGTTCTACAATGGTTTGTCTCCATGTTGAGTTGGTCTCGTTAGGACGAGCGATAAGGCTTTCGTTGATTCCAGATTCGTATTGGGCACTGAAAGGTTCCTCACCAGACGTATTACCAACTAAGCCAAACATGGACTGACCCGGTTTCTTGACTTTGAAATCAACAGTAATTTTATTTACGTCAACAAAAACAATTTGACCATCTAAATGATACGCGGGGTTACCTGCCTCTAAGCCAGGACTGTTATGCTTATTAGAACCAATATTTGCACCGTCAGCATCTACCAGACGGAACCAGTCGATTGAATAGGTTCCTGCCTGCACTCCGGCTGGATCATAACGATACTTTTTGCCATTGTATGTAATATTCGGATAAGTACCGCCAGTGTGGTCTATGTAATCAACTTTGTCTGGATCATTTGGATCATAAATTCTCAGATCATATGCTTCATTTGACAAAATATCTGTATAAGGAGTTTTCTTTTCAGTTGCTTTAGGGGCTGTTGGTGCCTTGATTTTATATATTCCTGCACCCATCCATCTTAGGTTGGCATCTGTCTGATCATCGGGGTTCTTCCCTGGTATCAGCAAATAGGTATACAAGTCATATACAGCATTCTCATACTCAAAGTAGATGTCTATCACTGGAGATGATTCTTGATTAGTGATGCTTAAAACTGCCTCATCTCCGTTCTTAAGAACCAAAGAATATTTATAGCCCGCCAAAGAACCAGTTCGGTTGGCGCAAACAGTTGTGAAAGGTTTCTTTTCTCCACCCTCATATACATATGCACCTTTATAACTCATCCCATTGACAGATGGAGCTTTTGAAGAAATTTGAACGACAGAGCTGCCAGTAATATCTGCAGTTTTTTGTGAAGATGAAATTTCATTTCCGTTTTCATCCACAAGATGGGCTGTCAGAGTCGCAAAGGTAGACGAATTGAAATTACCACCCTTCCACGTAATCGTGAACGTCGAGAAATTCTCCACCGGAAAATCAGCTTTGACTTCCTGCCCGACTTCCACAACAGAATTGTCTGCAGCCTTTGCTACCGGCTTGGCAGTAACTACTGCACCCTGCTCTTCGTGGTGCTGCACTTCCAGAGTCTCAATGGCTTCGGCTGCATTTTCCTGCGGCAGTTCTTTTTTATCTACCTGCAGTTCTACTCGGACATCTCCTTTGTCTGCAGCCGGTTCCACTTCCTGGCCATCCACTTCGAAGTGAATGTCCATGGCAACAAAACCTGAATACTCATAATTCTGGCTGTCGAGGGTTTCCGCAGCCTTTTTGTATTCCGCAGATTCGGGATCCAGCTTTGCAACTTTCAGGATAGCCCCTTCCGGAAATGCACCTTTGGCAGCAACGGCTTTTACCTTGACACCATCGGCCTCTCCGAAGTAATCCTGTTCTCCCTCTTCCTCCGGTTTTGCCACTTCGCCTTCTTCAGTCGTCTCCGTCACATCCACCGTCGGAATCGTGGGTTCTTCCCCCTGTCCGTCTCCTGCAGGAGCTGTCAGTTCTGATCCACCTTCTCCTGTCTGGTCGGGTGTTTCACCTTCAGTCGGCGTCACACCGGGATCTTCTTCAGCCACGGGTTCCGGATCCGACTTCACAAGTTCTTCTGCGGACGTTCCTGTTTCCTCCACCGGCACCTCTGCAGGCACCTCATCCGTGGCGGTGACAGGAATCAGCTGACCAAGAACCATGCTCAAAGCCAGAAACAGGCTGAAGCACAGGGTAATATGTTTCTTCCTAATCAAATTCCCCCTCCTTTTCTTTCCAATTCTTGTGTTCTCTGGACAGGACCCGTTCCGGAACAACGGTTCCTGTCCGCGGCAGGTCTTCATTGCGGCTGGAACAGTGCCTGCACCTCTTCCGCCCCGACTGCATTTTCCACTAGGGAGAAAGACAGCCGGCTGTGTGTTTCTTCATGCGTTTCCCCTTTCGAAATGATCTCTTTTTATGGTTCAGTCCAGATCCGGCAGTGTCCGGCACCATCGGATAAAGGTGGTGTGGGACACATTCAGCTGCTCGGCTGCTGCCCTGCTGCTGATCCGGCCTGCTTTGTAAGACTCACTCAATACATCGAACTCGGCAGGAATCTCCTTGGGCTTGGGCCCCGCCTGCTTCAGATTGCGGCGGAGCGAATTTCTCCTTCCGCTTTTTTTCAGCTGCTCGAGTGTTTCGTGCATGTACAGGATCATCCGGTCCATGAGTTCCGGGTCATCTCCCTGCAAATCCTCGCAGTCCAGGATCACCACCCGGCTTCCCGTTTCCCGTATCCGCTCCCACCGCTCCTTGATGTGATGGAAGGTGTATCCCAGACACAGCAGGCTGGGAATGGTGACCAGGTCGCCCTGTTCCAGTACATGAGTCAGTTCTTCAAAGGCAGGCATCCGGACATCCCCGACCTGATCAATGAAGATCTTCCCGTCGCAGAAGGGCTCAAACGGCTCGTTGGGCCGCATGCATGTATATCCATAGTTCATCAACGGTACTCTCCTCTCTGTCATGACCAGTAAATGTGTTGCCTTTGGTTAAGGAACTGTCTGATACTTCGGATAATAGCATTACATTTACTTTGGTAAAACCCCGGAACGATACAGATGTCATGTTTTTGTTCGTTCTATGTCATATTTGGCACATTGTTTAAGGAACTTTCGTTTCATCTTGTAACAAAATGATTTAGTTTCGTTCCAGGAGCCGATTCCCGCAATATCCAACGCATTTCCGCAATCTCCCGCTGCCCGGTTCCATCCATTCAGATAAAGGAACAACATTTGCCTTTTACTATCACCGCCTTGTTACGAACTTCGTGCAATATTTTTAGAATTGTCATAGAGGAACCCCATGCGAGAGAAAAGAAAGAAACTTCATGGCTGAGTCAGCCACCTGCCATGGATGAAAACAGAAATAAC
>CAJTPM010000092.1 GCA_910578085.1 uncultured Lachnospiraceae bacterium
TTTATCATGATATCTTGTGACATTTTCGAAATTAGGGGGTTTGTCAACAGCTCGAAACAGTCCAAAAGTCCGGTGCGAAGCCGGGGCAGGAAGAAAAGCCTGATTTCGTCAAGGAGAGCAGCGGATTTACCGGGCAGGACAATTTCAGCCAGCCGGAGGAAATGGAGAAAAAACAGCCGGATACGGAAGATTATCACCGGAGGGATACTTACAGGCAGTCGCAGAAAAAAGGGAAATACCATAAAAAGCGGGTACAAAAGGAACACCGGGTAAAAGGCGGCACAAAGGAAAAAACGGAAAATAAAACCTTTACCGAAGAATCTTTTGCGGAGAATACCGGAAATCTGTTTCAGGGGGAAGGAGGCTCTGAATTTACAGGCAGTAAAAAACTGCAAAAGAAACAGCGGCAGGCAGGGAAAGCCGGGAAGAAGGTACAGAAGGCAAGGGCAAAGCTGCCAAAGACAAGGGAATACACCTTGCAGAGAGTATTTGACGAGAAAACCGGGAAGGGAAAATATGTGGTTGTCCCTCTGGATAAGGAGAAACCCTTCAAGCAGGAGGGCATACCGAAAACCACCATGCGCCGGATGCAGAATGAGAGCCGGAATTTTGTGCATGGGAAGATTGCTGAAACGGAGAAAGAAAATTCAGCAGTGGAGGGCGCACACAAATCAGAGCAGAAAGGGGAAGAACTGTTTTCTTTCGTCAAAAGGCAGATAAAGGGAAAAGAGCAGAAACAGCGGGCGAAGGTGGCAAAGCTGGAAAAAAAGCAGTTTAAAAAGGAAGTCAATTTCCAGTACCAGAAGTTTTTGGAGGAAAATCCGCAGATGCAGAAAAAAACATTGCAGAAGCGGTTGCAGAAACAGCGCATCAAGCGGGAGTACATCAAGGCTAGGAAGAAAGCGGCATCTGCCAAAACAGCGGAGCAGGCGTTTGAAAAGACGAAAAACGGTGCGGTCACTGTGGCGAGGAAGTTACAGGAGTTTGCAAGGAAAAATGCCGGCTTGCTTGTGACGGTGGGTATCATGGCTCTGCTCCTTATGATGATTATGGTTTCCGTATCGTCCTGCGGGGCGATGTTTGCGGATACGCAGTCTACGATTTTAGCGGCGAGCTATTTAAGCAAGCCGAAGGAGATTGACGCCGCAGATTTACAGTTTACCCGTCTGGAGCTTGACCTGCAGAAAGAGATTGACCGGGTGGAAACAGACAATCCGGGGTATGACGAATATTCCTATAATCTTGGGGCAATCGGTCATAACCCGTTTACCCTTATCAGCTATTTATCCGCAGTCCATACGGAGTTTACCGCAAGTGAGGTGGAAAGTGAAATACAGGCTCTTTTTGACGAGATGTATACGCTGACGCTCACGCCGGATACGGAAACGAGGACAAGGACGGTCACAAAGACTGGCACAAGGACAGTCACCGATCCGGTTACCGGGGAAGAAACAGAGGAAGAATATGAGTACGAGGAGGAAGAAGAATACGAGGTCAGTATCCTCAGAGTGACACTTACGGTCATACCGTTAGAGAGCCTTGTTTCCGGGAAAATGGATACCGAACAGGCGGAGATTTTTGCCATGTATGGGGAAACGAACGGTCTGCTTCAGGAGTTTGCTTCGCCGCTTAACCT
This sequence comes from uncultured Lachnospiraceae bacterium, assembly GCA_910578085.1. Lineage (GTDB taxonomy): Bacteria > Bacillota > Clostridia > Lachnospirales > Lachnospiraceae > 1XD8-76. The sequence continues at coordinate 1,637 of CAJTPM010000092.1, forward strand.
CTACTGGTATTATTATGTGTCAAGCTATTACGGATACCGGAAAAACGAGGTCACAGGGAATGAGGAATTTCACCGGGGCGTGGATATAGCAGTCCCGACAGGCACAACCGTATATGCAGCGCATGACGGTACGGTAACAGCGGCGGCATACGACAGCCATTATGGGAATTATGTAGCGATTGAGATAGACGGTTATACAACCAAGTATGCCCACATGGACAGCTTAAGCGTGAGTGCGGGGCAGACAGTGGAAAAAGGGGCGGTCATCGGAACAACGGGCAATACCGGGAGCAGCACAGGGAGCCATTTGCATATCGAATGTTTATATAACGGGGAGTATTACAACCCGCTATTTTATTTTGATGTGGGCGAAGGCACACTGTACGGGGAAACACCGGGCGGACTGCCGGGGAACGCCATACCGCCGGATGCTTATGATGACGCATCGGTACAGGCTCTTATGGAGGAAGCTGCAAAATATTTAGGATTCCCGTATGTATGGGGCGGTTCAAGCCCTTCCACAAGTTTTGACTGTTCCGGTTTTGTCTGCTGGGTATTTACCAACAGCGGAGTACATAACCTTCCACGAACCACCGCACAGGGGATTTATGACCAGTGTACGCCTGTTTCCGCATCGGACGCAAAGGCAGGGGATATTATATTCTTTACCGGGACTTACAATTCAGCCGGGGCGGTGAGCCATGTGGGGATTTACTGCGGCAATGGTACAATGATACACTGCGGCGATCCGATCAGTTACGCAAGCATCAATTCCCCGTACTGGCAGAGCCATTTTTACAGTTTTGGCAGGTTAAATTAAGGAGGCATTTATGACAAAGGAACGCATTGAAAAGGAGCTTACCAAAGTGCGGGCGCAGCTTGAAACATTACAGGCGAAGCAGAAGGATTTGGAAGAACAGAAGCGCATGGCGGAAAGAGCCGAAAAAATGGATATTATCGAAAAGCATAAAATCTCGTCCGAGAAGCTGCAATTACTCATTAAATTCAGCGAGGACGAGATTTTGAAGTTATTGGAAGAAAAAGAAAACGCAAAGGAGATGTCAGGAAATGAAGAAAAAGTTATCAGTTAGGGCAGTGGCGTCGCTGCTGTTATCGGCATTATTGTTCTGTATGCCCATAGGGGCGGTTATGGCGAACAGCGGGAATACGGTAGACGCTTATGCGGAGGAAAGCAGTACCGGAGGGGAAACAGAGGAAAGCACCGGAACAGAGGGCAGCAAAGAAGCGGAGGAAAGCACTGAAACAGAACCCGGTGAGAGCGGCGGCGAATCAGAAGAAGAAACGGAGGGCGGAACGGTATCGGGGAATGAGATTCCAAAGCCGGAATGTACCTGTAAAGAAAAATGCACACAGTATTCCATTGACAAAGATTGTGAAGCCTGCAAGGAAGATTACAGCTTATGTGAATATGTGAACCCGAATGTAAAAATCACAATCTCCACTCCGTCCGGGTGGCACAATGACACCACAAAGGTACATATCTCCATAGAAGATGTGGCACATTCCGGCAATTTCACCATAAAGACCGTACAGGCAAAAGTCGCACAGAACGGGAGCTGGACGGACATCACAGAGGATATGTATGTGGAGATTTCGGAAAATACCACCGTCTATGTGCTTGTGACAGACCAGAGGGGCAAGACCTATGAGAAGAACCGTTATATTAAATGTTTTGATTTCACAAAGCCTACCTTAAACGCTGCGGTCAGTGACGGTCTGTTAAGCGTACAGGCGCATGATACGGATTCCGGCATCAAGGCGGTGTATGTGAACGGGTACGAATTTACGGAGCTTACAAACGGTGTTTTAAATATCCGCCTGCAACAGTTTGACGCTGGCTACCAGTATTTTACCATTTCCGCTATGGATCATGCCGGGAATATGTCGGAGGTCTATAAAACAGCCAACCCGTATTACACCGATCCGGAAAAGGAGGACAGCAGTGAGAAGAACCCGGCAGAGCAGCTCCCGGTTAATGCACAGGCAACCAAGCCTTCCTCTGCCACCGCACAGGTAACGGAGCATACCAAAACGGACAGTGACGGGAATACCGTATCAGAATTAAGCCCGGCAGAACAGAAAAAACAGGCAATGGCGGAAGCGGCTGCATCGGAGGAAAAGGAAGAATCCGGGGAGAAGGAGAAAAGCGAAACCGGGAAGGAATTTTATACAATCCAGACCGCATCGGAAAAAGTGTTCTACCTTATCATTGACCGGGACGGGGAGGAAGAAATGGTGTACTTCCTGACGGAAGTTACGGAAAATGACCTGTTAAATGTGACAGCGGACAACAGCGAAACCTTACCGAAAAATTCCGCTGCTCTGGAATCTGCAATCCCTGTGTCGGAGGGCGCACTGCCCAATAACAACGGGGAACAGGAAACAGAAGAAGAACTTACGGAAGAACCAGACGGGGAAGAAAATACCGAAGAACCTGAACCAGAGCCGGAGAAAGCAGAAGAAAACCCGATGGCAACCTATATCATTCTTGGAGTTGTGGCAGTTATCGCTGTCGGCGGCGGCTATTATTTTAAGGTAGTCCGGAAAAAGAAAGAGGAATTTCTTGACGAGGACGATGATGAGGAGGACGAGGAAGAAGAATACGA
>CAJTPM010000093.1 GCA_910578085.1 uncultured Lachnospiraceae bacterium
TCAACCAGTTTACAGGGGTTGACGTCAACCGTTGACGGTAGGTTGACGGTATCGGTTGACGGTGAAAAGCTGATAAAACAAGCATTTTCGGCGGGCACACCGTCAACCAACCATCAACCGGTTGACGGTGTGGTTGACGGTCAGGTTGATGGTATAATCGCCGTTTTACAGGCCACCATCGATACGCTGCAAGGCCAACTTGAAGTGAAGGACAGGCAGATCGAGCAGCAGACGCAGACCATCACCCGGCTGTCTGATGCCCTGGTCGCTGCCCAGCAGACGGCGGCAGCGGCCCAGGCTCTCCATGCCGGGACAATTCAGCAGCAGCTTCTTTCCGGCGAGGCCGGGGCCGATCAGCAGCACCCAGAGCCGGAGTCTGGACAGAAGCGGAGTTGGTTTAGTTGGCTTTTTAGGAATTAAGCATATTGGGATGGCTGATTTCAGTTTTTGACTACGCCAAAAAACATTTGTGCAACTGGAAGTTGCACAAATGTAAAGTGCTAGTGGTTTCTTTTGGTGTTAATTTGCTGTATTCTACAAAGGAGATTTTCAGATGGAATTGTATGAGAAATTGATTCATCTGAGAAAACAGAAAGGTTTGTCTCAATTAAAATTAGCAGAGGAATTGGGTGTATCGCGTCAGGCGATATCAAAGTGGGAAGTTGGGACGGCGGTTCCTTCAACTGAAAATTTGCGTAGTTTAAGCAAACTCTATGGTGTGTCTTTAGATTACTTGGTTGAGGATAAAAATATTGAAAGCTCTGTAGAAAACGACATAGCAGAGAATGAACCGAGTAGTGATACCATTTCTAATGAGGATAAGTCAGAAATCACTCAAGATCGAATGCGGAGTATTAGTGGCAAATCTGTTTATGTTAAAACAGTCTCTATTGCAGTGTGTATCTGGCTGTTTGTACTGATTGTTGGAATTTTAGGACATGCTACTCTTGCAGCGGGACTTTTTATTATTGGAACTGCAATTCCTCTGATAATTTTTTTGTTGTGTACAAAAGCAATAGGTTATATTTGGAGGAAATTACATAATGAAAAGATATAGATTAGCACTAACAGTGTTGTTAGCACTACTTTTTTGTATGCCTGTTTCTCCATGTGCGCTTGCTGCTGAAGCGGGAGAAGGTGTAAAGGAGTACAGTGTTTCATTTTCGGATTTCTCTCAGATGGCCGAAAATGAGAAAATGGAAAAAATCGTTACAGATTCCAATGGAAATATAGCCATAGTCGGTATTGAGAGGGTGATTGATGGCCGGTCATGTTATAGCGCTGGCTCTACGTGGCGGGTGTGGTTTACTGGGGTCACAATTAACGCCGAATTTTATATGACGGTATCCAATAATACGGTTACAAGCGTATTTGATGATACTATATCGGTAATTGGCGGTACATATGAAGACGATGAATTAACTATGACATCGACTTATGGCAAACTATCCTTTAAGGTTACTTCACTGGGTAGTATCATGTCAGGAAAATGTTGGCTAAAAGGCACTGTTACTGGCAGTGAGGATAAGATCGATGTGAGTTGGCGGATGTAATTGTAGGAATTTTCTAACTTGTTTATTAGGTGGCAGAGCAAGGCATTGATAGACAAGTTAGTAAATTTATATCAAATTTTGAAGGGTGGATTTTACATGAAAAAATTCTTATCTCTGACCTTGGCGCTTATCATGACCTTGGCACTTGCTGTACCTGCTTTTGCCGTAACCGATCCGACTATCCCGTCTGACACATCGGATGAGGATTATGGTATTATGCCTTTGGCATCACTTTTCCCGCAGACGCCTATTGCTGGTGCTGGAACATATAAGACATATGATTTTACGGCATCTTCTTCAAACGGAAACTACATTCGGTTTTGGTTTGAGAATACTACAAGCGAGGCGGTTGATGTTTATCTTTACCGAACAGATTCTGGAAAAGATAAGCTTGTGAAGTCTATGTCTGTCGATGGCGATTCTCATAATCAGGAAGTTTATTACAACTCTACCGCTAGTTCTGGCACCTACTATATCAAAATTGATGCTTCTGAATCTGGCGGAACGATTAGCGGGAATTTGTCTGTAGCTCAGTATACAAAGAGGCCCAACTAATTATAGAGCCGACCGGAAGCGATAGGAGGTGGCCGGATTTCGGCCACCTCCTATCGCTTATACCCGCGGGAGCGCGCAAAAGCACTTTCATACTGACGCCCCAGGGGCGGCGGTGTGAAAGTGCTTTTGCGTTACTTTCTCACCGAGAAAGTAACAAAGAGGTTGCATCGACCGGCCCAGTATGGTAAGATGGGATATGGCAGCGTTGCCGTCAAAATGTCGCTCACGTTTGGTTGAAGGGGGTGATCTCTGTGGGTGTCACGATCTCCGGCATGACGGGCCGGGGCAGTATCAGGCACAACAACAGGACGTTTTCAGCGGCTAACATCGACAGGAGCCGGACGGCCCAGAACGTCACCTTTTGCCGGGAGGACTTGAAACAGGTCTATCACCTGGTATTTGATGAAGCCCTGGCAGCGTACAACGCTAAGAAGAAAAAGACCAGGGATAAGATACCCGACTACTATGAGCATATCCGCCAGGGCAAGCAGGAGAAGCTGTTCCATGAGGTCATCTTCCAGATCGGCAACAAGGACGATTGCGGATGCGGCACGCTGGACGGTGATCGGGCCGCTGCGGTGCTGAAGGAGTTTGCGGAGTCCTTCCAGGAGCGCAACCCCCATCTGCGGGTGTTCAATGCGGTGCTGCACATGGACGAGGCCACACCCCATATTCACATCGACTTCGTGCCGGTGGCTACGGAGCAGACCAGGGGATTGCAAACCAGAGTTTCCATGAAACAGGCCCTAAAGCAACAAGGCTTTACATCCCTGGGCCGGAACATGACCGAGTGGCGAGCTTGGATGGACAGGGAGAAGCAGACCCTTGCCGAACTTGCCCAGGCCCATGAGTTTGAGATCGTCAGCCTGGGTGGTGGTCGTAAGCACATGGATTTGCCAGAGTACCGGGCAGCGGCCCAGCGTCTTGAAGCGGCCCAGGAGCAGGTGATGGCAACCGAGCAGGAGATCGCCGCCCTGGAGAAGCAGAAAAAGGGGTTAAAGGGGACTGTGAGGGCGCTGGAGGCCGCAGAGAAGGTGCGGGTGAGGTTAGATACCATCCAGCCCGAAAGGACGCTTACAGGGGCCGTCAAGGGCATTACGGTGGAGCAGGTGGAACAGCTCAAGGCGGCGGCTCTCCGGGGCGTACAGGCCGAGCAGAGGGCCAAGGAAGCGGAAGCGGAGAACCGGCGGCTGCAAGGGATGATACCCTCGACAAAGGAGAAGTTAAGGGAGGCCCAGGCCCAGCAGAAGATCAGGCAGGAGAACCAGCAGCTTCAGGTCGAGAACGAATACCTTCAGGAGCAGTTGGAGGAAGAGCGCAGCTTCTCGGCCCGGCTCCTGGCTGGCATCGATGCGGCCCTGGACTTCCTGTGGGAACACCTACCCGAACCGCTCCGGCCACTGGTTGAAAAGGCCCAGCAGCTTATCCCTGTGCCAGATGTCCAGGAACCGAAACGGGAGCATGACCGGGGCCACTCTTTGGATGGTATGAGCCTGTGAAAATAGCCTGTCCGGGGGACTTGAAAAGGTGTGTCGGACAGGCTATAATTATAGCAAAAAATAGGGAAATACTGTATTGATAATAAACGCCCCCCTAAGCCTAAAAAACGTTACTTTTTTTCTCTCTCGGAAAGGGAGAAAGTCGGAGGGGAAAAGGGGGGTGAGCGGAGGCTGTGGGAATGTGGTAAACCCAACGGGTTTTCCATATTTCCATAGCCGGAGCAAGGGGGGAAAGGGGGAGG
>CAJTPM010000094.1 GCA_910578085.1 uncultured Lachnospiraceae bacterium
TCACGCCCCACACGCCAAGTCCCGCCCCAAGAGCGATTACCAATGTCTGCAATACACTGATTGCACTCTGAAAAAATGCCATATCTTTTTCTCCGTTTCTTTGATTTATGCTTTGTTATGGATACCTCTGGTCAGTCTGGCTAGAAGTACCCCGGTTGCTTTTTTAGAACAAACTGCTAAGAAGTGGTATTAAGGTTGTGCCGATTAACGCTACTCCTCCGCCTGCCATTAACTGCTTCATCCCCTGCGACTTCGCACCCGGATTATCATTTCCATAACCTTCCAAAAGGTTGATCACGCCCCACACGCCAAGTCCCGCCCCAAGAGCGATTACCAATGTCTGCAATACACTGATTGCACTCTGAAAAAATGCCATATCTTTTTCTCCGTTTCTTTGATTTATGCTTTGTTATGGATACCTCTGGTCAGTCTGGCTAGAAGTACCCCGGTTGCTTTTTTAGAACAAACTGCTAAGAAGCGGTATCAGGGTTGTGCCAATCAACGCTACCCCTCCGCCTGCCATCAACTGCTTCATCCCCTGCGACTTCGCACCCGGATTATCATTTCCATAACCTTCCAAAAGATTGATCACGCCCCACACGCCAAGTCCCGCCCCAAGAGCGATTACCAATGTCTGCAATACGCTGATTGCACTCTGAAAAAATGCCATAAAGTTTTCCTCCATTTCTTTTTTTGGCACAAAAAAAAGACAGTCCGTTTCCTTATGAAAACTTCCTGTCTGTCTTTGCGATTTACATTGTCATAATTTAATTTCTGTTACTTCTACCTGCTGGTTTTTCCTTAATACCAGCCGGTGCTTCAAATACTTTTCTACGTCAAACGTATATTTCGGGTTAGCCTCCGACAGCTCCCTGTACCGCTTGTGCTTTGTAATATCAAACTTATCACTAAGGAATGGTCTGACACCTCTAAGCTGCATAATACACTTGCTACCATCCATGACTGCTAATTCATCTCTGCTCATAAGCTCCTTTCCAGTCTTTTGATAATTGATGCCGTAGGACTGGCTCTGTCCTCTGGTATCGGATGTGTTAAACAAATCAATGGTTTCCCTGCCAAGCGTTTCTGAAAGCTCTTTTAAGGTTGTACCCTCTTTTCCACCCAAAAAGATGGTAGTATCACAGTTACCCTCTATCGTATCTGCATTATCTTTGTAGATACTTTTCAGCTGGCTTTTTGCCTGTAAAATCAGACAGGCACTAATCTCCCTGCTTCGGATTACTGCAATCAATCTCTGCATATCTGGAATTTTGATATTTGCGAACTCGTCCAACAGGCAACGCACGTGTACTGGCAGCCTACCTCCGTATTCATCATCTGCTTTTGTACACAGGATATTAAACAGCTGTGAGCAGCATAACGCTGTGACAAAATCAAATGTGCTGTCCGTATCACTGGTAATAATAAAAAGTGCTGTCTTCCTATCTCCCAGCTTATCAAGCTCCAGTTCATCATAGCTCATGATTTCCCTAAGCTCCGCAATGTCAAAGGGGGCTAATCTCGCACCACAGCTAATTAAAATACTTTTTGCCGTTTTGCCCGCCGCAAGCTTATATTTGCGGTATTGCTTAACAGCAAAGTGTTCCGGTTCCTTTTCCTCCAGTTCCTCAAACATCATATCCACTGCATTTTTAAAGTTCTCATCCTCCTCCCTCGTTTCTGATGCATTGATCATTTCAAGCAGTGTAATGATATTCTTTTCCTCATCCGGTGCTTCATACCATATATAACCAATATACGCCTGATACAGAAGCCTTTCCGCTTTTACCCAAAAATCCTCCCCTGACTTGTCCCCTTCGCCTTTGGTATTTTCAATGATGATATTTACCAGCTTTAGAATGTCCTTCTCACAATGGATATAGGTAAAAGGGTTATAATGCATGGACTTTTTAAAGTTAATTGTGTTTACCACCTTGATGTGATACCCGCCCTTCACAAGCATATTCCCCAATCTCAAAAGAATCGTGCCTTTTGGTAATGTCAAGTAGGGAAATAGAAAAAATGTATTTTCTTTTTAATCGGTTACACTGTCCTTGTCATTCTCGATAAGCCGCACTACCTTGTCCGTAAAGGTTTCCCGGCTCGTTTCGCTGAAATGGATATGAATGTCAAAGGTGGTATTCCCTATCCGCTTCACAAGGTCGGGCTTCACGTCCAGAGGGGCGGCGGCGCGGCTGGTCTTGCTGGTGTCATTGTTCATAGGCTCTCCTTTCCGTTCATCAGTCCTTTTAGCCGTTCCATTTTCCCCTGTGCCGTGGCTTTCCTGATGTTCTCCCCGGTGAAGAAAACGGGGCAGCACATTTCAAGCAGTCGGTCATAAATCCGGGCATGGGCGGTGTCCTCCGGGTGCTGTAATTCCTCCAGCGTCAAATTTGTAGTGACAATCAGCGGTTTTTGGCTTCGGTATCGGCTGTCAACCACGTTGTAAACCTGCTCCAATCCGTATTCTGTGCCGCGCTCCATGCCGAAATCATCAAGGATAAGCAGAGGGAAGCTGCAAAGGCGGGCTATGTATTCGTTCCTGTCCTTGTAGCTGGCGGCAAGGTCATTGAGGATAAGGGCAAAATTCGTCATGCACACGGAAACCTCACGCTCCATAAGGGCATTAGCGATACACCCGGCAAAATAACTCTTGCCTGTGCCTACCTTGCCCCATAACAGGTAGCCGATATTCTCCGCTTTCATTTCCTCCCAATGCGCCGCATAGAAGAAAGCCTTATCCATTTGGGGGCATTTGCCGTTGTCATTTTCAAAAGTCCACTGGCGCATGGCGGCGTTGGAAAATCCCCGGCGTTTCAAGTCCTCCACGGTGTCATGGTGCTTGCGTTCCCGGTCTGTGGATTCCTGTTTTTCCCTCCGTTTGCGCTGGCAGTCACATTCTTTCGGGTGGCGGTCACGCCCGAAAAGGCTTTTGCCCTCGGTGAAGTAGGCTTCTTTGGGCTGGCGGCAGCTCCCGCAGTATAAAAGCCCGTCCTCGCCCGTGTAGTCCTCCGGCTCTGCTTCCTGTGCCGTGGCAAGCTGGAAAATAACGTTGTCATAATCGCTCATAAATTGTCCTCCTTGTTCATGGTCTTTTCCACGCCCTGTTTACAGGGCGTTGTATCTCCGCTGTCAAAGGCTCTCGCCCTCCTTGTAGGAATATTCGGGGATTCCCTTTTTCGGGTTCTCCCTTTTCTCCTTGTCTGCCCACCTGTAAAGCGCGGCGGCATGGCTCACATAATCATTCCCGAAAGCGGCAATATACCGGCTCATTTCCTCAATAAGCCGTTCAAGGCTGTCCGGGTATTCCTGCTTCAGCTCCGCATATTCGGATTCAGAGAGGAAAACATTCTGGTATTTGCCATAGGGCGCGGGCGGCTCTCCACTCACTCCCATTAGTTGATTCTCTTTTAGTTTGTTTATATTTATTTGATTAGGGTAAAGTTTTCTTGATGTCATAGGTAAAGTTTCTTTTAGGTCTGATGTACAGTTTTCTTTATGACTGACATCAAGATTTCTTTGTGTCATAGGTAAAGAAACCTTTACTACTTCTGGCACTTTCACATAAAGGCGGTTCGGCGCGGAAAATCCCCGGCGTTCCCTCTCCAAAAGCCCGGCAGCGTCCAGCTCATTCAGTGCGCTTTGTATCGTCATGGTGCTTTTATCCAGTATTTCCGCTATCTCCGTAATGGGGTAGACAATGTATGTCCTGCCCTCGCTGTCCTGCCAGCCGTTCTTCTGTGAGAGGGCGGAACGGTCAAGGAGCAGCGCATAGAGCAGCTTTGCGGTCTGTGACA
>CAJTPM010000095.1 GCA_910578085.1 uncultured Lachnospiraceae bacterium
TAATGAATACAAACGAATCCACAAACTGGTGCTGAAAACTCCCGCCAAATCGCAGACTGACAAGAAAATCAAATATATACGGTATGCGGACTATACCGAAGTTGAAACTATGCCGAAGAATTCTTTCAAATATAAGAAAATTCCACACTTTCCATTGATTACTTCGGCATAGTTTTTAATCACAGCCGGTATAACCGCTCCAGCGTTTCCGGATTACTCCAACTTTTTACTCCATCATCAGGTTTCACTGTTTCCAATACTCCCGCAAGGACATCCAATGTTACAAATGCATAGAAGCCACTTGTTGTGGATATGTTTTCATGCCCTAATAACTGTTGGATATGTGTTAATGGCACCCCTTCCCGGTACAGATCCATTGCCCGCGTTTTTCTTACCATATGACAATGCACATTTTTAGGTATGGAATGGACACTTTTTCTGCATTTTTCAGCATACCGTTTAATCATCTTTTCAAAAGTATCAGATGAAAGTTCGTGCATCTGTCCATGAATCTTTGAATAAAACAAGGGACTCTCTGATTTTGGGTTTCCACTATGGAACTCTTTTAAATATCTTCTCAGATGAAGAACCGTTCTCTCCATAAGTGGAATGTTGCGGTATTTTCGCCCTTTCCCAAGAAGCGTTACATAAGGCACTTCTGCATCAAGATGGATATCCGATACCTTCACATGCTTTGCCTCAGCTACTCTTGCAGCAGTATCATATAGAAAAATAAGCATCATCTGGTTACGACGGTCTGTCTGCTTCCTGTCAGATGGGGCTGACAATAAAGCTGTCATTTCATCCGGCTCAAAATATTCGATGGTACGGTTTGGGACTTTTACACCTGCAATGTTGCAGGAATCCACATAGATCGGCATGACCCATAGGTGTTCCTGTGCTGCGTATTCCAGCAATGCCCGAATCGCAGTCATCCTCAGATTGCATGTTTTGGGTGCCAGGGAGCGTTCTGTTATCATCCACGCCAGATAGCGCTTAAGAGTCTCTTTCCCAAAGTTCTGGAAGGAAACCTTCTTCCGGCTGACATGCTCCACACTTTCAAGATAATCTATGAAGCTGTTTAAGCAGGCCCTGTAGCTGTCAATTGTATGCCCGCTCACCTGCCGGATTACTTTCAAGTGATGATCAAGGTAATCCGAGGCCGTATCCCAGAACTGCAAGGTACTTTTTTTACTCATCAGGCACCTCCGGGATCCGGTCATTCAGCCGGTGTGAAAGAGTTTTATAATCCGCATAAAAATCCGGCACAAATCGGAAGTAGTACAGGGTATGTTTTATGCAGTTGTGCCCCATATAGCGCATCAGGTAGGGCAGCATAGCATTCACATCTGTTCCTTCCCGCGCCCAGCGGTTTATACTTGCCCAGGCAAAATGATGGCGAAAATCATATATGCGTGGCAGGTTCCCTGTCCATTCTGGAAAGGCACGCTTCCATATGACCCCGAAATTATAATAAAGAGACTGGACAGAATACGGTTTTACCCTGTCCCTTGGGAAGAAATAGACCCTTTCAGGAAATATACCGGACATCCGGCTGTCATAATCCGTTAAATATGTGGCAAGTTCATTACTGATATAGATCCTTCGGCTTTTTGGTCCTTTCGACTGTATAATGTCGATATATTTTTCGGCAAGATGTACATTTTTTGCCGGGAGCAGCCGTGCTTCTTTGGGACGGAGGCCGCAACAGTATAATAACCGGAATATCGCAGGCATGACACGGCATCGTGCGCCTGGACCCGGATTTTTCATATAGAAAAGATCACACTCCCGAAAAAAAACGCAGAGCTCTTCTTCGGCGAAAAAGTATGGGGGCTCCGGATATAGTTTTGGCATCTGTTTGGGCGGTATCAGATAAACATCACGATATCCCAGCCGAAACAGATATCTTGAAAACTCCCTCAAAGGAGCCATGGCATTGTAAAGCCCACCGGACTGCCCCTGATATTTATCAAGAAAGCGGTCTGTACTTTCCTTGTCCGGTAGGTCCAGATGCGGATAGGTTTCTTCCATATGATACCGATAATGTCTCAGATACCGCTCCTGCGTATCGTAGACATACCCGAGGCTGTGTTTATAAGCAATGAATGCATCCAGCTTCTCGCCAAGAGTTGCAGGCTTCATGCGTCCTCACCTTCTTTCGGCAGAGGAAGAGTCAGGGCGGACAGTTTTTCCCGGTCTGTTGAGAGATACACCATGGTGGAATCCGGAGACTGGTGGCCAAGCCCTTCTGCGATGACCGGAAGCGGGATACCCTTCCTGAGCATCGAAGATGCTGCATTGTGGCGAAACATTCTGGTACCTGTAAGCCGTCCTTCCGTATCAACACCTGCAGCGGATACAACCTTTTTTACGATATGCCATGTGGTGTTCAGCTTAACATAAGGTGCTTTTACGGAAAGGAAGAAATAATCCTTGTCACAGACAGGGCGTTCTTCCAAAAGGTAATCCACCATGGCATTGCCATAGGATGACCGGAGCGGCAGGTTTAACGGCTTCTGCGTCTTTGACTGGACAATGTGGATGACATTATGTTTCCAGTCAACATCACCGAGCCTGAGATTACAGATATCGACACTGCGCAGCCCTGTTTCGAAAGAAAGCATACAGATGGCTGCAGTTCGCCGGGAGACTTCTGGAGATGACAGCCGGCAGGAAATCTTATCCTGTTCTTCTTGTGAATATACGTCTATGATAGAATGTTTTCGCGGCATCCTTGCCGGAATCTCCAACCGGTATGGCTGCAGTTCCCCGAACATTTCATAGAAACGACGCATTCCTGAAATAGCGGTGACAAGGCTGGTGGGGGCATAGTGTTTCCCTAGCATGTATTCAATCGCTTTTGTGGTATCTCCAGGCTGGATATCTGATAAATCCTGATAGCCGAGGGATGTCATGTACTCCAATAGATAGCGGATTGGGCGGCGGTTTTTAATTAAGGACGCTTTGCTCAATCCGGATGCTTCTTCGGTCCGGTCATAAAGTGAAAGGGCATTCGACAATCCTTCAGCTATCTCAGCGCCAACGGGTTCATGGTATTTTTTTATGACCGCCTGTCCCGTCTCCAGATAAGATTTCAGAAACCTTATACATCGGTTATGTGCAAGAAACCTCCCGTGTCGGTATTCCCCTGACCAGGAACTTCTGTTATCCAAAAGAAACTGCTCTGCCAAGATATCAGAGAAATACTCTTCCCCCTGCTGCTCTGCAAGATTGAGCAGGCGGTTATAAGTTCTTCTCAGGTCTGTAAGGTACGATTCTGGATGGCCTGCTTCTTTTTTGTATTGAAGAACACCATCAACAGCCTTTTTCAGAGTAATGTTATTGTTCATGAATGAACACCTCCTATTATTTTTTGTATAGAAGATGTCACATGAATTTCTGGCTTTGTCAAGCAAAACTATGCCGAAAGTTTCTGGCAATAAGGCTGATTATTTTTAGATTTATTTGAAATTTTCGGCATAGTTTCAACTTCGGTATAGTCCGCACTATGCCGAATTCGGTATAGTGCTGACGATTTTTTAATCGGCGTTAAT
>CAJTPM010000096.1 GCA_910578085.1 uncultured Lachnospiraceae bacterium
AGACGCAAACTTCAATCTCCTGCTGGAAAAGACGCAGAAGGAACAGGCGGAATTAAAGGCAAAAGTCGAGAAAGGCAGGAAGCACCTTGCCGATGAAATCCGGCTTGCCGTGGACGCAAGGCAGTGGGTGGAATCCATACAGGAATACCGGGACATCACCGAACTGGACGCTTCCACCTTAAACCGCCTGATTAAAGAAATCGTTGTCCATGAAACCATAGACAGCGACAAGACAAGACACATTTCTATCGAAATTCATTTTAATCTCAAACCCATACCGGAAGTGGAGCAGGTCACAGGCTGACCGCTCCCCGCTCCGGGGAGGTTCTTTAAAAACTCCATATATATTTCTTGACGTGCCGCCGCCCGCCAGAAAGCTGTATTGTTCCTACTAATTGGGGATAACACAGCTTATGGCGGGCGGCGGCGTTGCCCTTATCGGCATGACCCTTGTACCGCTGCTTTCCGGGCTGTTCGGTTAAGAAGCGCGGGTAAAGGCTTATGCAGAGCATACTTGACGCGATTAACGAATGGATAAAGGAAATCCTCATAGGAGCCATAAACGGTAATCTGTCAACTATGTTCGGGGACGTAAACGAAAAAGTCGGCACTATCGCCGCAGAGGTAGGGCAGACCCCGCAAGGGTGGAACGCAAATATATTCTCCATGATACAGACCCTTAGTGAGAATGTAATCGTACCCATTGCGGGGCTTGTCATTACCTACGTCCTATGCTATGAGCTTATCAGCATGGTAACGGAAAAGAACAATATGCACGACGTTGACACTTCCATGTTCTTCAAGTGGGTGTTCAAGGCGTTTGTGGCAGTCTACCTTGTGACGCACACCTTTGACATCACTATGGCGGTGTTCGATATGGCGCAGCACGTTGTTTCCGGCGCGGCGGGGGTAATCGGCGGCAGCACAGAGATTGATGTTGCCGCCGCCCTTGCTTCCATGCAGGACGGGCTTGACGCTATGGAAATCCCCGAACTGCTCTTACTTGTCATGGAAACAAGCCTTGTGAGCTTGTGCATGAAAATCATGTCCGTACTGATAACCGTTATCCTCTACGGGCGCATGATAGAGATTTACCTTTACTGTTCGGTATCGCCTATCCCGTTTGCAACTATGACGAACCGGGAATGGGGGCAGATAGGAAACAACTACCTAAAATCCCTGTTCGCTATCGGTTTTCAAGGCTTCCTCATTATGATATGCGTCGGCATTTACGCGGTTCTGGTAAACAACATGATAATAGCGGACAATCTGCACAGTGCGATATTCTCCCTTGCAGCCTATACCGTTATCCTCTGTTTCTCCCTGTTCAAATCCGGCGCACTGGCGAAGTCGATTTTCTCCGCGCATTAGCGGCGTGTCAAGGGCAGGGTGGAGATTTTCAGAGCGAAGCGGCGAAAATACGACCCGACCTTGACGCGGATAACCCCCATATAATACGGGCGGGCAAAGGGCATAGATTGACCTTTGCCTTGATTACCCTTATGGAAAATTACAGCAACACCAAACCCAGAGAAAGGAGGTTTTCACTTGGCGTATGTACCCGTACCCAAAGACTTATCCAAAGTCAAGACAAAAGTAGCTTTCAACCTTACCAAACGGCAGATTGTATGTTTTGCGGCAGCTCTCATTATCGGCTTGCCGCTTTTCTTTCTGCTCAAAGACAGCACAGGCACAAGCCTTGCGTCTATGGCTATGATTGCCGTCATGCTGCCCTGTTTCCTCTTTGCCATGTATGAGAAGCATGGACAGCCCCTTGAAGTGGTGGTGAAGAACATTATTCAGACGAAATTCATAGCCCCCAAAGAACGACCATACAGGACAGACAACTTTTATTCCGTCTTAGAACGGCAGAGAAAACTTGAAAAGGAGGTATCAGCGATTGCAAAAGGAAACACGAAGAAACAGCGCGGCGGGAAGCGCAAAGCCTAACCCGCCCCGCAAGCTCACCCGCGCCGAGAAAAAGCAGATTGCGGAAATCATCAGACAGGCAAAGGGCGACGGGAAAGCGCATACCGCGCAGCAGACAATCCCCTATATCCAGATGTACCCGGACGGTATCTGCAAGGTTACGGGACGCAAATACTCAAAGACCGTCGCCTTTGAAGATATTAACTATCAGCTTGCACAGGCAGACGACAAGACCGCCATTTTTGAGAACTGGTGCGACTTCCTCAACTACTTTGACGCTTCCGTTTCGGTGCAGCTCTCTTTCATCAATCAGGGGACGCAGCGCAGCGAAGCGGAAAAGGCGGTCAATATCCCGGCACAGGAGGACGCTTTCAATTCTATCCGCACAGAATACCGGGATATGTTGAAAAACCAGCTTGCAAAGGGAAACAACGGGCTTGTCAAAGCAAAATATATCACCTTTGCCATTGAAGCCGACAGTCTGGGCGCGGCGAAATCCCGCCTTGCCCGTATCGAAACGGACGTACTGAACAACTTTAAGCTCTTGGGCGTGTCTGCCCGCCCCATGACAGGCTATGAACGCCTTAAAATGCTGCATGGCATTTTCCACCCGGAGGGCGGGCAGTTTTCCTTTGATTTTTCATGGCTTGCCCCGTCCGGGCTTTCCACAAAGGACTTTATCGCCCCGTCCTCTTTCCGTTTTGGCGAGGGGCGGTATTTCCGCATGGGGCGCAAAATCGGCGCGGTTTCATTCCTTGAAATCCTTGCGCCGGAATTAAACGACCGTATCTTATCTGACATTCTGGACTTGGAAACGGGCGTTATCGTCAATCTGCATATCCACAGTATCGACCAGACCGAAGCCATAAAGACAATCAAGCGGAAAATCACCGACCTTGACAAAATGAAAATCGAGGAACAGAAAAAAGCGGTACGCAGCGGCTACGACATGGATATAATCCCGTCCGACCTTGCCACGTTCGGCAGCGAAGCGAAGAACCTCTTACAGGACTTGCAGAGCCGGAATGAAAGAATGTTCCTCTTGACGTTCCTTGTGGTGAACATGGCGGACACGAAGCGGAAACTGGAAAATGACGTATTTGCGGCGGCGGGCATTGCACAGAAGAACAACTGCGCCTTAACCCGCCTTGACTACCAACAGGAAGCGGGGCTTATGTCCTCTGTACCGCTTGGGGAGAACCTTATCCCCATTCAAAGAGGGCTTACCACGTCAAGCACCGCTATCTTTATCCCCTTTATCACACAGGAGCTTTTCCAGACGGGCGCGGCTTTGTACTACGGCTTAAACGCCCTGTCTAACAACATGATACTCTGCGACCGCAAGCAGCTAAAGAACCCCAACGGCTTAATC
>CAJTPM010000097.1 GCA_910578085.1 uncultured Lachnospiraceae bacterium
CAGGCGCATCTAATCTGCATGGAACTGGTGCATCTAATTTGCAGGACAACAATACTGCAGCCCCCTATCCGGCAAGCTGGCTGACACGGATCTCAAAATCCGCATCAATGCTGCCCTCCCTTACGATAATGCTGTCTTTGCTTCCGCCCATGATCTTCAGTCCGGTAATCGCAACAGCGTCTTCGATGTTGGAAATGAGCCTTTCTTTCTCCATCATTTCGTCCTGACAGTTACAGCTCCCGCATCCGCACTCGGAAAGTGTGCAGCGGTACTGACGGCCGGCTTCCGGTGTGGATATGTACGGATCACATACATTGTATCCATGCTTATTGAGTACAGCCACGGCGTCTTCAAATACCTCCCTGAGAATTTCAATATTCCACGGGAATTTTTCCTCCGCCTCCTCCACACTCAGGTCCAGAAGCTGCATCAGATACCAGTAGGTCGCATTGTCTATGCTGCTTACCCTTTCCGTCATCCTCTGGTTCATCTCCACTTCTATTTTTTCCATTTCTTCTGTTCTTTCTTCCGTATTTTCCATATTTATGACCATGCTCCTTTC
Source organism: uncultured Lachnospiraceae bacterium (assembly GCA_910578085.1). Lineage (GTDB taxonomy): Bacteria > Bacillota > Clostridia > Lachnospirales > Lachnospiraceae > 1XD8-76. The sequence goes on from CAJTPM010000097.1 coordinate 563, forward strand.
AAACTTTTCACTTGTCATTTATAAATTGATCACTTCCTGACGGTATCCGCCATTTTCAGGCTGTCTTTTATTTTCCTCCAGCAAACGGTTATATTCCCTGATGATGCGCTCCCCAAGCCGGGTATTGCGCCTGTCACACTCCGTATTGTGGATGGCGGTGCAGACAGCCCTTTTACTGCCGATGATGGCGACCTGTACGCCTGCCCTCGTTATGGCGGTGTAGAAGATATTGCGCCGCAGCATTTTGTAAAACATGGGCAGCCACGGCAGGATCACCATCGGGTATTCGCTTCCCTGGCTTTTGTGGACGGTCGTTGCATATGCGTGTTCCACCATATCCAGTTCCTCACTCCCGTATTTCACGAAACGTCCTTCCGAAAATTCCAGCTCCGCAACCTCCGTTCCATCTTCATCCATATAAATATCCCTGATGTATCCGATGTCACCATTGCTGATCTGGTTCTTGTTTTTGTTATGGATGATCCGGTCTCCCAGACGGAAGGTGCGTTTCCCGGAATAAATCTCCGGCTTTCCCTCCTCCTTCGGGTTCACCATCTCCCATAACCTTTCATTCAGCGCATTTACACTGGCTTCCCCGGTCTTGCGGTAGGGCGTCAGCACCTGCACCTTGTCCATGCCAAACGCATCCACGCTGGCACGGTACAGCTCCTGCACTTTCTCCGCAGCCTCTGCCGCGCTCCCCGCAGGGATAAAGGAAAAGCCTGCACCGTAATCCAGCGCCGCGTCATTTTCCTGCATCCGCTTTGCGTTGGCAATGATACGGCTCCCTTCCGCCTGACGGAAGATCGTGTCAAGCACCGTGACCGGGATCACGCCGCACTGCACCAGTTCGCGGAATACACTGCCGGGTCCCACACTGGGAAGCTGGTCCACATCCCCCACTAGCACCAGACGGCTCCCCGCCCGGATATGGGCAAAAAAGATGTATGACAGCCTCATATCGGACATGGTAAACTCGTCCGCTATGATGAAGTCTGCCTCCAACATTTCCTCCAATTCTTCACTGTCCTCGTCACTGGTAAGCCCAAGCGCGCTGTGCATCGTCATGGCGTCCTGCCATCCCGTGCTCTCCGCCATCCTGCGGCTTGCCCTGCCCGTGGGCGCTGTCAGCAGCACGCTGCCGCCGCCCAGTTTCTCATGGACATAGAGCAACACCTTCTGTACCGTGGTCTTTCCTGTTCCGGGTCCTCCGGTAATAATGCTGACCGGATGGCGGAACGCCTTCCTGACGCCCTCCTCCTGTTTCGGGGAAAGGCTGATGCCAAGTTCTTTCTGTGCCTCCGCCAGAAGGAAGGTAATATCCTGTTCCTCCTGCTTAGCCGTAAGCAGGGATACCAGCCTTTTTGCTGCGCCGCACTCATAGCCGTACATATTCGCGGGATACAGGGCGCCGCTTTCATAATACATACGCTTATTTTTTGGTTGGTGGGGAAACGCTAAAAGGCAGCACTCCGAAAAGTGCCGCCCTTTGGCCTGTCCTCACCTTGGGACAATTTGTCTCGAACTTGTTTGAAATGGGGAGCGCCGGGCCCGTATGTTTGGCCCGTCAAAAGACAGCGAGTAGCGGCCCGGCGTTCCCTTGTTTTGTGCGGCGGCCCCAAGCGGCAAGCGGCCAGCTTGTCCCTCGCGGATCGTGGCCGTGGGGCTGGCAGGTTCCCCACTCGCGGCGGTGGTGTTGGTCGCTCGTCCTCCCGTGGGAGAAGTCACAGCGCACCCGCCGCCCGGCTCCCCGCGTTCACCCGGGGCCGCCCGCTATTCAGTTGTGGAGAAGAAAAAACTTCCTCTCATATACCACCAGAAAAATGGAGCAAATGGAGACGGCAATCACGGATTTTTTCTCAAATATTTTTTCATCTGTGCGATGCCGCAGAGAACGGAGCGCCGCACCGCGCTCTTATCCACGCCCTCGGCCTGGGCAATCTCCCGGTAAGTCATACCGAGGATAAAGTGAGCGTCCACCCGGCGGCCTTGGGTTTCCGGCAGGCTGTTCAGCGCGTTCCACAGACGGCAGAACCGCTCCTTGAGCTCCAGAACCTCGTCCGGGGTGAGCTCGTGCAGGCAGGCGGAATACTCAATGCCGTCATCCGCATCCAAGGAATAGTACGCCTTGTTGTAGCGGGCCCGCTCGGTATAGGCCGCCTCATAGCGGACGCTGGCCCGGAGCGCCTCGGCCACATCGTCAGTAACCTCAATATATTCGTCCTGGGTGTACCAGTAGTAAAAGTCGCGCAAGTTGATGATAGTCATTGTATGTACCTCCATATCGTTTTTTGTGGTCGGGTTGCGGGAAACGATATGGAGGGCGGCGGTGAACGGCACCCGGGGGAACCGCCCCGCACCTTGGGACTGTTTGTCCCAAAGTAGAAACGACAAGAAACGACAACGCCCGCACAGCGTTGTACTGTGCGGGCGCATGAAATGACGCAGTTCTTTATGTACTTGCAAATTTCGTGTTCATGGTCGGAGTTATCCGGTGGTGGGGCTATACTTTTTTTGACAAGTTACGCGTAACAGAAATCAAAAAGGACATAACGATACCTCCCGGATACCGCCGTGTCCTTAAAAATGGGCGACCTTAATACACCCTCCGTATTCTATTTATAATCTCTCGGAATCTTTAAGCCAATAAACACAAGGCTTTCAGATGCCTTTT
>CAJTPM010000098.1 GCA_910578085.1 uncultured Lachnospiraceae bacterium
AAGGATATGTATGAAACGATCATGAACGTACTTTTCAGAATGGAAGAACGGTTAGACGAGACGGGGCGTTCTTTGCTGTCTATGAAAGAAAGTATGGAAAAGAACCAGTCTTTGACGGAATCCAGAATCTATGAGGGATATGTCCAAATGCAGCAGGCATTATCAGATGGACAGAAGGAGAACAGGGAGAATTTTAAAGACATGATTACGTTATTGAAAATGGTGTTGGCAAATCGGGTATTGGATGATTGGGAGAAGGCGATTCAATTCGTTGATTTGGCAGAGAAGGTAAAGAAATAAGGGTGTGGTGTTTTTGAGAGGGAGGTAGGGAAGGGAGGTGAGTGCTATGGGAGATGAAAGGTGGGGCGGTTAGGTGGGAGTTGTTATAATTCTTAAGGAAAGTATCAGATTCAGAGCAGACAAAGAGAGCAGCTTTATACAAAAGATAAAACTGCTCTGAATGTGATTCTTTCCAATTGTACCAAGCCGCGGACGATCAGCCGGTAAGTGTATGGGGATAGTATTCTTTTCCTTTGGTTAAAATGCTGCTATTTTTGAAAGGATAGATGGCATAGAAACCACTTTTTTGTGTAACTTCATGGGAGCGTTTTATAAATGGGCATGCTTCGCAAGCCTTCTTGCGGAGGCTTAGAAAAAATCTATTCAGTGGACAGACTCTTTGATCAGGAAGTGCCATAAGTCCTTCCGATGCTCTGCATCCCGAAGCATCCACATTCCGGACAGACGCGAATGTCGATCTTCCACACCGCTTTTATAAGCTCAGCCATGGATAGATGGACATATCTTGCCTGGAAACGCTGATGTCCCTGAAGGGTAAATATCAGCTTCAGGTTTTTGCTTTTTCCCCGGTTATTCAGGAACCCATAGTATCGGATCTTCTGGAAGCCGCAGGGCAGCACATGCATCAGATAACGGCGGATGAACTCTGTGTTCTCCAGGGTGACGGTCCTGCGCGGCTCGCCAGGCTTCCGTCCTCTGGCGGAAAAAGAGACCTGTTGATTATCTACAGAAATGAGGCGGCTGTTTCCGATAGCTATTTTGTGGGTATATCTCCCAAGATATTCCATCGCATTTCCGAAGCCGTTGAAGGTTTCTTTGATGTAAGGGCACCAGTCTTTTTCATAAAGGCCATTGCGAAACCCGGCCCATTCGTAAGAATTCCGCAGCTTTTCACAGGAAGAGGAAAATACCAGCTTGCCGCTTTTATAAAGGGAATCCAGTTCAGCAAGATATTTCCCCCTGAATTTGTTCCGGAGGACCTTTACCGGGATGAAAAAATGATTGATGGATTTACGGATCCTATGGTCCGGTGTAAGCCCGCCGCCGGAAATAATACAATGCATATGCACATGATAGAGCATTTCCTGATTCCAGGTATGGATGACCTGTATGATACCGGGTGTTGCGCCGAGGTACTTTTTGCACGAAGAGAGTTCCAAAAGGGTCCTGGCGCAGCATCTGTGGAGCAGTCCATAGAGGAGCTGCTGGTTACAGTAGATAAGGCTGTTCAACTCATGGGGAAGAGTAAAGACGACATGGAAATAAGGCGCATCTATCACTTCAGCCCTCCGCTTATCCACCCAGATTTCCTGATTCACAGCCTGGCAGTTGGGGCAGTTGCGGTTGCGGCAGGAATTGTTATGGAATTCGGTATGCCCGCAGTCGGGGCACTGGGAAACGTTGATGCCAAAGGAACCGGATTTACAGCCCATGATGGCACGGGATGCTTTTTTCTGAACATCCGACTGGAAGCAGCCGGAAGAGCTAAACGCTTCATAGGAAAACTCCCAGACCTGCTGGATCTTAGACCTGTCCATGGGAAACACCTCCCATCTGGTCAAAAGGGCTTACTGCATTTCCCGTGCCATTAGAAGCGAGATGTACATAAATCGTAGTGGAATTTAATGACTTATGTCCGAGGAGCGCTTTAATGGTGAGCAGGTCAGTGCCGTTTTCATAAAGGTGGGTGCCAAATGCGTGCCGAAACGTATGGCAGGAGAAACGGTGCTCCCAGCCAAGTTCAGCTTCTTTGGCGGCAATAAACTGGTTTACCGTATAAGAGGCCATGGGCTTTTGGGAATTATCACGGTTAGGGAAGAGGAATCCCATGGGCCTGCCGGCATGGAACCAGTACTGTGTCAGGATATCCAGTGCATTCCGGGAAAGGATGGCATAACGGTCAGAACGTGCCTTGGAATGACGGATATGTATGCGCATGGAAGAGCGGCTGATATCCTCGTAGCGGAGGGAGCAGGCTTCGCCAACCCGCAGCCCGGCAGAATACAGGAGAGAAAGAACCGCCTTGTGCTTGAGGTTGGAAAAAGACTGGATAAAATACCAGACCTCATTTTGTGTAGGAACAAAAGGAAGGTAGGAATCAAATCTGCGCATAGGGAGCTGTGTGGCATCCCAGGGTTTGTGCAAAACGTAAATGGTGAAGAAACGGAGCTGGGAAATGCAGTGGTTCATAGTGCGGTCAGAAAGACCTTTCTCTCTCTGGAGCCACCGGATAAAATCACGCAGTTCATCCCAGGAGACATCTTCGGGCATCTTATGGAGGATGCCGGAAAGATAATCCAGGTAAGCACGGATGTAGGTAGAATAAGATGTTACAGTATGGTCAGTAAGACCGCGCAGGGAGATCATCTCCCGGAAAGCAGATAAATATTTGTCCATAATGGAACCTCCTTGAAAAAATGATGGAAAAGTGAGGGAAACATCATTTATGTGGAGGCGGGCGGTAAAAATTTTTCGAAATATAGTTGTTGAGTTTGAAAATCCATGATAACATAAGCATAGCAGTTTTTGTTGTGTTTTAAGTTGTCTTGTGGTGATTCAACAATAAAACATATATACAAAAACTGCTACTATTATTTTGTGAAAAATGAAAATTTTAAGAAAAAAGTGTAATTTCACATACTTAGGGCTAGCCGCCGCGCTAGCGGCTTGGTACAATGGACGTAAGCAATACATTTTGTGGAGGTCAATTATGCCAGCATTACCTTATAGTATAACAATATCAGATGAGGAACGTGCTTATCTGAAATCATTGATTAAAACCAGAACTATCCAGGCACAGGTTGTTGACCGTGCCCGTATGTTGTTATGGAAGTCTGAAGCTAAAACAGACAAAGCTATTGCAGATGGTCTTGGTGTTAGCGTGAA
>CAJTPM010000099.1 GCA_910578085.1 uncultured Lachnospiraceae bacterium
CCTGTTTCCTTCCGTCAACTGGTTGAGAAAATCGCTGCTGTTTACCCATTCTGTGGCGAGCGCATTGGCCGCTTCCTGACATTCAGAATAAGAAGAAGCAGTGCTGCCCAAAGTTTCCTGAAATGTATTCCAGGATTCCAGACTGCGGACTTTCGTATCAAAGCCGGATAAGGCATCTGCGTCTACAAAACCATTTTTCTTTTTTGCTGAAAGTGCCGCCGACATTTTGGATATCTGGCCGGACATGGAAGAGAGCTGGTTTGATTTGTCCGCTAACTGATTGATCTTAGCTACGGCTTCATCAGCAGAAATACCGAAGCTGGTAAAATATCGGGTGGAATCAGCGGTGTTGAAGGTATCGACAGTGAGCCGGCCTTTTTGTGCAAGCTCGAGAAGGCTGTTCCCGAGTTCCCTGACAGTTTCGTTTTCTGAGGTGAAGGAGTTTGTCCAGACCTGATCGAAGGAGAGGGGAGAGCCATCCGGGCTGAATGTTACGCCATTTTCCTTAGCTTTTGTGTAGGCATTCATTGCCTCTGTGGCATCCTCTATGCCGTCAGTTACTTTATTCCATAAAGCAACATTTTGTTCAGCTTCCTCTTCCGTACCGGATAATACATTTTTATCCCAGAAGTCAGAGATCTGCTGTCCCGTGTCATTTGTTGACGCTGTGCCGGTATCACTGTAATCATAGCCGCCCAGAGATGTTTTCGCCTTGTTGAGTTCTGTGCTGTATTTTTGGGCGATGCGCTCACCTGTATCGTCATAGGTGCCGTTCAGCTTTTGAATCTGGATGATCATGGCATCGGTATCATCGTATAGATTCTGCCAGATCTTAAGCTGTTCATTGGCGGTAGCAGTCTGGCCCTCTGTCAGTTCCTCGGAATCTAACTGGCTTTGAAGGAATGCAATGTTGTCGGCATATTTCCCGAGATTGATAGTGAGATGGCTTTCGCTTTCGGAAAGGCTGTCGATATATTTGGTTTCCTTATTTATTGCTGCGCTAATGGAATTTTGATAATACTGCCATTCATTAGAACCTTCCTTTACAGCAGCCTGTAATTCCTTTAATCTTGCGATTTGATCATGGACGTCATCAATGCCATCTATTTGGTTATTGTATTTAAATTTCAGACCTGCATAACCATCTTTATTCTGATAATTCATTTGGGCAAGATACTGTGTATTCAGGTTGTCCTTATCAAAGAGATCGGTGAACTTCTTGCCTGTTTTTTCATCAAATAGCTGTGTCTGCTCTGCCTTTAAAATTCTCTCATCTAATTCCAGTCTGCGTTCAAGGTATTCCAATCTGCGTTTTTCCGCATCAGTGATATCCTGTTTCTGGGAGAGCTCATCGTATTCTGATTTTAGACTTTCGTAGGATGATTTGAGTTTGGAAATTTTCTGTTCCTGTTCTTCGACGGTTTCATTCACGAAATCCCAGAGTTTTGCGAGACCTTTAATAGCAAAGTTTATGATGAGCATAATGCTTATATTAGCTGCTACAGACTTTAGGGATGCAGTGAATTCGGATGCAGAAGAGGAAACATTATTTACTGAAGTCTCCAGATCACTAATAGTTTTTGCGCCTTTTTGAACATCTTTTGCGGTAGATAATATAGACTTATCTACACCTACAATACTATTAGCTAAGTCGTCAATATTCCTGCTTGCTAACTTGCCTTTATTATTTAGATCTTTTACAGCATCAATAAAATCTAAAGTTCCTTGAGTAGGTGCTTTTGAAACGTTTGGAAACTCTTTTAATTTAGTAAATATTGAAGCTCGATTGTTATCAGCGTCATAGTTTACAACAATAGTAAAAGTTGATATAATTTTATATAATACTCGGAATAGAATATAAAATTAGAGGAATTCAATATGCAAAAATTTATGAGAGTATGCCCAATATGTGCAAAAGAAAATATACGCAAGGAAAGTCATAGTAAAATATATGTAGCAGGTTGGAATGCAGGTTTTTTAGAAGAGCCTGATAATGAGGAGACATGTTTAAAGCATGAAAATCAAAAACTTATAAAAATGTCAATGACTTGTGAAGAATTTCAAATTCTGCGCAATATTTCAAATGAGCCATCATTTATGCAGGCGATGAATGATCTCAAAGAAAGAGACATCATAGAATATAACTTGAAATTATCCCAATTTAAGACACAAGTTGAACAACAGCAAAGTAATAAATTACAAAATGACAATACACCCAAATGCCCAACATGCAATTCTACAAATATCAAAAAAATTTCCGGATTATCCAAAGCCGGTTCTGTAGCAATGTGGGGACTGCTTTCCCGTAAGGTCCACAAACAGTGGCATTGCAATCAATGCGGCAGTGAATGGTAAACAGTATATAAAAAGTATATTGCATTTTACGGATGATCTTAGTAAAAGTGATCACCCGTTTTTTAAAGGATATCCGCCCTGTTTTTCCAAGTCATCGGCGGATCGTGTGATATGTGCTAAGCAGGGCAGCAGTTACCTGCAGTCCATTCCCCTGTTCGCTTCTCAGGGCCTTTCGCCCAGGTTGCGGATCACGTATATTGCGGCAACGGTGTACAATTACGCCTGTACACCTCCGTGTCTTGTCGGCCTCTCGCACGATATATTCGGAAATCACACTTTCCCTGTTCCATATACCGTGTCGGTCTTACCATCATCATATATTTCTATATTTATCAGCAACACACCTTATAATCATGGTAGGATGATTCATAAAGCTTTTTTGCAGTGTTGACAGTCCCCGTTTCCGGTCTTACGGCTTTAACCGATATTCGACATTTGTTCGGGACATTAAAATCCCGGGATTAATCCCGCTCGATGAATGACCAGATCGCAGGATATCACTACGTTAATCATATGGCATTATTATATGACCTTATAGTAACGGGCCTGTAAACTATGACATCAATGTAACATAATCTGTTAACCCTAATCCCTTTGCACCGGCATAACCGGCGCCAATAGTACTGAGGGTTCCGAAGGAACCCAGTTTATCTGTAACGGTATTCACAACAGAAAGCAGTCCGTTCAAAGCATCGACAGTACCTGTAACCGCACCAGAATCCGCAAAATTCCCTACGAGCTCCGTCCAGGTATTACCAAGCCTCACCAGACTGGCCTCCATACTGCCTGCAC
>CAJTPM010000100.1 GCA_910578085.1 uncultured Lachnospiraceae bacterium
CGCATCTGTCCCGATACTCTTCCCACAGCAGTTTCATAGTCACTCCGGTTTTCTTGAGTTCTGAATGTACGTATGCATAATTGACAGGCACATAGTTTGTTGTCCGCTTGAATTTCTTAGGATATAAGATATCGTACAACCCGTCATCTGTCATATCCTGAATGTCATCCCAAGTCATGCCTTGCTGTCTGCAAAGTTCCTTAATTTCAGAAACTGTGTTTCTTGAGCATCCAAGTATTGCCGCCACCTCCCTTTCGCTTAGATTTTTGTTTAGAAGCTCCATCACGCTTCTGGGTTTCGTCTTTTTGTACATAATAAAAGACCTCCTATAGATTTATTAAAAGCACTAGGCTTTCTATCAAAATCTATAGGAGTTCCTATATAAAATCAAATATCAAAGACCACTGGATGTTGTGGTGGCTCTCAAGCATTAGAATACCAAAATCAAATGGCTCTCAAGCGATAAAACGGTGGCTCCGAAGCGTTAGAATATTCAGCTGAAACGCCAGAACCTGCTCCCGTCCGGGGAAACGGACATTTGTCCGTCCAATGGCCGGGTGGACAAATGTCCGCCTATATTAGAGTATAGAGAATAGAGAGGGAGATATGACACACGCCTATGGGAGATACCGAAATGTATTTCTATCTTCTGCAGAACTGGCAGAAATCCAAACAGAACTTCCCTCTCTTTGGGAACAGTACATTGAGCGGCTGTCCGAGTACATGGAATCCAGCGGAAAAGGGTATAAAAACCACGCCGCCACAATCCGGCGCTGGGCGAACGCCGACAAAAAGAAAGAGGAACCGCCTGCCCGGAACCGTGATTACAGCGTAGAGGAAGGAGAAACCATATGATAGAGATTACTGCAGAAGTCCGGGCGGCCATAGACAGAGCCGCCGGGGATATGGAGCTTGCCGGGGACGAATACATAGAACCGGCTGACGGGCTTATCCACTGTAAGAAATGCCGTGGCAGCCGCCAGACTGTCGTGCCCAGGTTCGGAGGCTCCGGCTATTTCATGCCCCGCTGCCTCTGCCCCTGCCAGCAGAAAGGGCAGGAAGAACGAAAAGCCATGGAGGAACAGAAGGAACGCATGGAGCGTATCAAACGCCGGAAGGCACAGGGGCTTCAGGACAGATACCTTTATGATTATACTTTCGCCAATGATAACGGTCAGAATCCTGTCATGGAGAAGGCACACGCCTATGTGGAGCATTGGAAGGAGGCATACCGGGACAATACCGGCCTTCTGCTCTTTGGTGACGTGGGAACCGGGAAATCCTTTTTTGCCGGCTGTATCGCCAATGCCCTGCTTGACCGTGACGTGCCGGTTCTGATGACAAATTTCCCGTCTATCCTGAACCGGCTGACCGGCGTGTTTGCCGAGGACAGGGCGGCCTTTATCGCCAGCCTGGACGATTACAGCCTGCTTGTCATTGACGATCTAGGCGTGGAAAGGAATACCGAGTATGCCATGGAGCAGATGTTCACCGTCATTGACAGCCGGTATCGGAGCAAGAAGCCGCTGATTGTCACGACAAACCTGAAACTGGAAGAAATCAAGAACCCGCCAGACCTTGCCCACGCAAGGATTTATGACCGCATACTGGAACGGTGTGCGCCGGTTCTCTTTTCTGGTAAAAATTTCCGGGAGGAAGGAGCCAGGGCGACTAAAGCGGCGGCGAAGGAGATTGTGAGTAAAGGATAGCATAAACTGATTGCATGAAAAGGAGAATTTATGGGCAGCGAGAAAATTACAGAGAACACTACCACCACAGCACCGGCTAAGGACGCTCCCACACTGGTGAAGAAGATTGGCCGGACTACCTACATTGTGAGGGTTCATTTCAGCAAGACCAGCAAGGAAACCATGAGCGACAAAATTAAGCGTATGCTGAAAAATGAGATACAGCAGATGTAAAAACGATAATAGAAACAGGCCGGGAATCAGAAATGCGCTGGCTCCCGGCTTGTAAAATCAGGAGGTTTATGGTAGTATGGAGATACGAAAACGGAAGGGAAAGCAGGTGGGAAGATTGACAGTGACGGAACAGATAGACCAGAAACATCAGGAAGATTTACAGAGGCTAAGAGGCTTTCGCCTGCTTGATGATGACTTCCTCACAAAGTGTTTTGAGGGAGATACGGCAAGCATAGAACTGGTATTGCAGATTGTACTGGAAAAGCCAGATTTAAAGGTGCTGGACGTCCGCACCCAGGTATTTGTGGAGAACCTGCTGAACCGTTCGGTAAGGCTGGATATCCTGGCTACGGACAGCACAGGGGCAAAACTGAACGTGGAGGTACAGCGCTCCGACAAAGGAGCCGGGAGAAAAAGAGCCAGGTACAACAGCAGCATGATGGACGCAAACCTTTTGAAGAAAGGCGAGGACTTCGACAGGCTGCCGGAAACGTGGGTAATCTTTATCACAGAGAATGACGTAATGGGAAAAGGGCTGCCGCTCTATCCGATTGAGCGGTGCTTTTTAGGAACCGGGGAAAGATTTGAGGACGGTTCGCACATACTGTATGTAAATGGCGCTTACCGTGGAGATACGCCAATCGGGAAGTTAATGCATGACTTCTCCTGCACAGACGCAGCGGATATGTACTATGGGACACTGGCGGACAGGGTGAGATTTTTCAAAGAGAGCAAGGAGGGAATCGAGATTATGTGCCGGGCTATGGAAGATATGAGGAATCAGACATTGAAAGAAGGAGCAATCAATTCTGCAAAGAGAATGTTGGCAGATGGGATTTTGACACTTGAAAAAATTGCGGAATACGCAGGGCTTCCACTTGATGAAGTAAAAAAACTGAAAGCAGAACGGACAGCATAGTAAAACCGCAGGCCGGGAATCTAAAAAACAGGTTCCCGGCCTTATTTTTTTGCCCTGAAATGTAAATTTTCTGTGAATTTGATTAAAAAGTCCTTTACAAAACGTCACT
>CAJTPM010000101.1 GCA_910578085.1 uncultured Lachnospiraceae bacterium
ATCCTCAATCTGATGCACGGCATCCGGGGCGGGGCTTCCCTGTGTGGTGCATCCGCTGATCGCGGGAATCATCATTGCCGTAATAAGTAATGTTGGTATTCTGCTGACACGCATTTTTCAAGCCCTCCGATTTCCTTTTATGTAACAGCCATATCTGAGCCGTCTGCTGCGGAATATCCCTTACGCCTTTAAATCAAAACTTGCCCCTGTGGGTGATGATGTGCCGGATACCGTTTCCATGAGGTTCTGCGTGACGCTTTTTGTATCCGTGCCAGTGGCAGATACCGTGAACGTACCTTCCATCCTCTCTTTTCTTTCTGCCCGCCGTTCCGCTGCCTTTTCTTCCTCCGCCTTTTTCTCCTTGCGCCTCTCGGCGGCCTTTTCCTCGGCTGCTTTCTTCTCTTTCGCCCGCCGTTCCGCATTTTCTTTTGCTATCTTCCCATCGGGGTCACTTGTTCCGGAGATTGCTACTGAAATATTCCCATTTGCATCAACACTGTAGCTGAGATTTGTCAGAGTTCCTCGACAGCCTGCTACTGCGCTTTTCGCACAATCCGGAATCGCCGCCAGATTTTCTTCCAGATACTTTGCTTTTTCCGGATCGTTCATACATTTCTTCAGGAAAGCGCCCGATACGGATACCGTTGTCGGAACACCCTGCATGGAGGTTGTACCCGAATTCATATAGCTGTACTTACCTTGCAGATATTTGGAATAGTCATTGACATTGCTGTACCCCGTCTTAATCTGCTCTGTTTTTGTTCCCCCGGTTGAGGTTTTCAGTTCCACCGTTCTTGTCGTCACATTTCCTTCCTTTGCAGTATTTGTGTAGCCTTTCCCATAATCGCTGTAATTGTTTGTGATCTCCATTGACATAATAATCATCCTCCTTCAAAAAATCTTACCTGCGGCCCCTCTGTCATTCGGAGCCGCCCATGCCCCCTTGCGGTAAGTCCGGGCATGATGCCCTTCATTAACCAAGCAGCGAATCACCGCCTGCGGCATTACACACTAACTGTACAGATTGTCTCCCCGTCAACAGCATATCTTGCACTGAATCCTCCCAGCAGACCGTTTCCATTCATCCTTTCATAATTCTTGATTGCAAGTATGTCTGCCCTGTAATCAAGGTATGTCTGATTCTGCCCCGGATCATTGAGCAGTTTATCAAGTGGCGCATCCAGCCCTTTTATCCTGCCGTTCTCCACTGTGATGTCTGACAGCGCCACTTTGCCGCCCGTTGCTTTCTGCAAAAATGCCTCAATCCCCATTGCCGCCTTCAATATGTACTGCTCTTGTTTATTCATCCCCTGCATACCCGCATTTATGGAAATATATGTATCCATCAGTTCCCCGGAAAAACCGTTCAGGATGTCCTCCACTTTTTCCTTCACAGCCGCATCTTCAATCCCCTTTACTTCCGCCTTGCCGTCTATGCCAATGCTGACTTCAAAAGAAGGTATGGGGGAAATGCCGGACTGCCCCATCTGCCGGAAGATTTCTTCACCGATATCTGCCTGCAGTTTTGCGGACGCTGTGGCGCTGTCAATTTCCTGTGCAGATGCAAAGATATTGGCCAGCCCTTTCTCCTGCTCCGTCAGTTCCCCGCCCGCCGCCATTTTGGAAAGAAGTTCAGCCTTACGGCTTTCGTCAAAAACTTCCCCTTCCGGCAGATATTCCGCCGCCTGTGCTTTATGCAGCCCATCCATCTGCTGTGCATAATACGCCCCGTACTTTTCCCTGATCTGCTGGAGCGCCTGTTTTTCTTCTGCTGCGTCCTGCCCGTTATGCAGTTTCCGGCGCAGCGCACCGGCGTATTCCTGCATTTCCTTTGCCTGCTGCCTGAGTACATTGTCCCCTGCCGCCTTCTGCGTCTGGAAGGAAAGGTGGTAATATTCCTCCGCATTTACCGGGGAGCCGTCCTTTGCCAGCACCTTTACCGTATACTCCCGGTTCTCCAGGTTCCAGTTCGGCACGGTCACGCTCTTGCCGCCATTTCCATTATCCCTGCCAATCCCTACCTGGTTCCCGTCGCCGTCATACAGGATAAGGTCATAATCACAGCCTTCCGGGATGTGGTCGAGTGTCACTGTTATGTCAAGGTTATGCTTGTCGGACACAGTGCCTAAAATCCTGTATTCCGCTATATTGAACTGATAATAGTCTGCATCGTCCACATCCGACAGGCTCCCCTGCAAATAATATCCATCCGGCTTATTGATAAGCGTGGTCAGGTCAAGCGCCCTCCCGAAGCAGTCCACGCCCTCAGACTTATTGCTTTTCCAGTAATAATCATTGGAAACCTTTTCATTCTCCCGGATTACCTTGTTGAAATTCTGGCTCACGGCAAAATCCTTCGGATTCCAATGTATCACTTTGTTTGATAACGATACGCCATTCATTTTACTTTACCTCACCGCCTGCCGCTGTCTCCATCATTATATTCGATTCATAGGCACCAGAAGCCGCCGCCATCCGCTGCTTACTGCTCCACGCCTTTGCCAGCCTGCTTCTCTCCTGCTCCGCCTTTGCAACCTTTTCATCCAATAACTCCTGCTGCTGTCTCTTAGCCTGCGCCCGCTTTTCCAGATATTCTTCCAGCAGTTCCTTCTGCCTTGCCTTTTTCTCCCGCCCGGCATCAGGCTTCTTTGCGGAAGAACTCCCGGAATAACCCACATTCTCCTTCATGCCCTGCGTATAGCCGTAGCATTTTTCCCATGTGTCGTCTATGTGCATATATGTAATCACCGGAATATTTCCCCCGAAATTAACAGC
>CAJTPM010000102.1 GCA_910578085.1 uncultured Lachnospiraceae bacterium
CATATATTTTCTTATATGCAAATCTTTTTGGCAAGAGGTTTGTCAACAGCTCGAACTTGTGACGAGGTTAAATCCGTGCGGAAGCCCTGCCGCTTCATGGCTTCGGATTTCATCTTGTAGGCAAACGCCCGCTCCGATGGCAGGATATTTTCACGCTGTAAGTTGCTGTCCACAAGGGTGATGATGGCTCGGTCACGGTCTAAGGGCAGGACAAAAGCGGGGACTGTGTTTATCCCTGCAAGCTCGGAAGCACGGACACGCCGCTGTCCCGCAATGATTTCGTAGCCGTTCCCGTCCTCTTTCGGGCGTGTGATTATCGGCGTTACAATGCCAAATTCCTTAATGCTTTCCGCTAACTCTGACAGCATTTCATCCTCCACCACATGAAACGGATTGTCGGGAAACGGGTATAAATCTGCGGTCTTTAATACCTTAAAATCCTGTTTCTTCATTCACATTCCTACCTTTCTTTCGCTCTATTTCTACTAGATTTTTGCAATTCCTCTAATACCTCTGGCGGGATTTTGGAGAGCAGCCGCCCCATCTGCTCGTTGGTTCTCTGCAACTCAAATATCCTCTGGTTGGCTTTCTGTACCTTTCGTTCCTGCTCGTACTTCTCATCACGCATACGCCCCGCATAGTCGGATTCCTGCCCGATTCTCTCTTTTAGGCTATCGATATACGCCTGCTGTTTGCCGATTTCCTTAGAGAATTTCTCCACGTCTGGAAGCCATGCGGAGAGCAGTTCTAACGCCTTATCCCTTTTCTTGCCAGCGTTAAAAGCGTTGATGTCGGAGAGGGCAGACACGATTTCCGCATACTGTTTATCTAGCCTGCCGCCTAACTTATAGAGCCATGTGGGGATGTGCTTGCGCTTCGTTTCCATTGAGGACTGACCCCTTTCTAATTCGCTCCACCGTGCGGACATCCGTTCATGGTAGGCGGTCTGCCACTCGGAAAGGCTCTTTTGGTTGCCTAAAATTGACTTCGCTGACAGCTTGTTGTCGGGCGTAAGCGGCACAAAGCATAGGTGCATATGGGGCGTTTTCTCGTCCATATGGACGACTGCGGAAAGGATATTCTGCTTTCCCACACGCTCCGAAATGAAGTCAAGAGCCGTCTGGAAATACGCTTTTTGTTCTTCGGGCGGTAAGCTGTTCATAAATTCGGGTGAAGCGGTGATGAGCGTTTCTACCATCATCACGCTGTCTTTTCTTACTTTACAGCCCGCTTCTTTTACCATTTGGTTTATCTCTTTCTTGTAAGTGTAGCGGGGCGGCTTCACAAGATGGTAGTTATCTTTGGAGCGTCCCACGTCAATGTCTGGGTTGCTTTTATAGGCTTCTTTCTTCCGTTCGTTGTGGCGTTCACAAGCCGCAACGCCGCCTGCCTTGCGTTTCTGGAAACGCAGGATTGCATAGGGCATAATTCATCTTCCTTTCTTCGGCGGGTAATCTCCCAAAAGGTGACGGTCGTGACGATGGTGACGGTGTTTTTGGGATACCCCCTGCCGCAAGGCATAGCCGTCACTATCACGCCAACATTCTTCCATCCGAAGCCGCAAGGCGCAGGATGGGGCAGGGCGTATGCCCTGCTTTAAGGGAGTCCAGAGGGAACGTCTGGCACACGACTTTGCGGAGCAAAGTGTAGTGTGTTACACCCTGTAAACGCAGTCGGAAAAATCGGAGGATTTTTCTGACCGCAGGGGTGGCTTTACGAGCCGAAAAGGGCGAGCAAAGCCCACGCCTGCACTTTGCGTTTACGGGGTGTTCTCCCGTAGGGCAGAACCGCCGATCTTACAAATATTTGCTATGACAGCGGCAGCAACAGGGGGTATCCCAAAAACACCGTCACGACCGTCACTAACCGTCACGCATAAGCCAGAGCCGCCGATTTCGCTTAGTTTTTAGGTGACAGTGGCGGCGGCAGGGGGTATCCCAGAAACACCGTCACCATCGTCACGACCGTCACCGTCCGTATCCTCCTGCCTTGCAAGGAAAATCAGCCTGTGGCTGTTCTTGCGGCAGAAGTCATAGCGGATATGGTTTTCAAGGAGAAAGTCAAGGCGGTACTCGTTCATCCACTTTGTCAAAACATTCGCCGCTGTCCCTGTTTCCCCTAAAGCGTCCAGTAATTCC
Source organism: uncultured Lachnospiraceae bacterium (assembly GCA_910578085.1). Taxonomy (GTDB): domain Bacteria; phylum Bacillota; class Clostridia; order Lachnospirales; family Lachnospiraceae; genus 1XD8-76. The sequence goes on from CAJTPM010000102.1 coordinate 2,139, forward strand.
GTTGCCGTTCCAGTCCATTCCTCCCTGCACTGCATGAAATCCACCAGCCGAAAAAGAATATCTGGTATCGCTTCTTTGGCAAGCTGTTCCTGCTCTTTCCTCTCCACCAGTTCCCAACTGCAATCATGGAAGCGGAGCGTGAACTCCTGATAGGGCGTGTCCCTGCCCGTCACATACAGCTTTGCGGCATTGGACGCACGGTTTTCCTGTTCCAGTACAAAAGTTGCGTCCGCACTCCCCGTCAATCCCGTCGTGCCAGACACTTTGTTGAACACGTCGCTGTCGTTCTGCTTTCGGATGTGGTGTACGACAATGACCGCCAATGAGTGCCTGTCGGCAAAGTCTTTGATAAGGGAGATGTCCCCATAATCGCTTGCATAGGCGTTGTCTTTGGATGCGGTGCGGACTTTCTGCAAGGTGTCAATCACAATGAGCCTGCTGTCGGGATATTCTTTTAAATAATCCTCCAACTGCACGATAAGACCG
>CAJTPM010000103.1 GCA_910578085.1 uncultured Lachnospiraceae bacterium
GAATTGAACAAAATCGCTGTGCGATGGCCTGCCAAGGCTATGGCATAGCGATTTTCTATTTTCTATAACAAAAGCAGTGGAAAGCAAGTCCTAAAAGTAGTATTGTTAAGTCACCACAACAAAACAATCAAACAGGATCGTTCCCACTGCCTATGAAAAGAATACCACCCTTCCGCTTGATTGGCAAGCGGTTTTATGACCCGAATGCACCTCCGTGTAAAGCAGTGTTTTTGATTGTTACTGATTTTACATGGAGGATTTTATTATGTACGAAAAATATTTAGAACAGCTTGAGGAAGCCGGAAAAATCCGCAACCTCAAAGAACGTTCCATCAATTGTTATAAAAACTATGTTTCTTACTTTCTAAAATATCAAGGTAAAAGTCCGGAAGAACTTACCTGCCAGGATGTCAGGGCTTTTCTTCTTGCAAAAAAGGACGAAGGGCTGAAAGCCACTACCCTGAACCTTTATAATTCCGCCATCCGCTTTTTCTATCGGAATGTCCTGCACATCCTTTGGGATGACATTACAGTCCCGCGCATGATTCCGGAACACAAACTTCCAACTGTTTTGACGGTGGATGAAATCGACCGCTTGTTGGACGCTGTTGATGACATAAAATATAAAGCTATGTTTGCAACGATGTATTCTTCCGGAATGCGTGTTTCCGAAGTAATCCATCTGCATTATGATGATATCTCCCGTACAAATATGCAGATCCATGTCCGGGATACAAAAAACCGGATGGATCGCTATACGATTCTTTCCAAACGGTGTCTGGACATCCTTACACAATACTGGTTTGAGAAAGGACGTCCCCGTGGAATCCTGTTTCCTAATAAATTTACCGGTAATTACCTGACAGTCAATACACTGGAGCAAGTGATGCGACGGGCAGTATCCGATGCTGGACTTCCAAAGAATGCAACGCCACACTCTCTCCGTCATAGCTTTGCAACTCATCTGATGGAGCAGGGAGTAGAACGACAGAATATTCAGGCACTGCTTGGACACCGTGACCCAAAATCTACGGAAGTTTATCTCCATGTCAGCAATAAATCCCTCATGGGAATCCAAAGCCCATTTGACAGGAAAGAAGGCGCGGACTATGAATAAGCCCACCATTCAGGATATTTTCCAGTGTTTTTATCCGGCATACCTTGAAAAGTATTCTCCTTCTCCAGAACAGGCAAAAGTCGCTCGGAACATCTTGAACTGCAAAACCGGGGCATATGGTGCAAACGTCAGTATATGCGAAGACTGTGGTGCTGTTCAGATTCACTATAATTCCTGCCGTAACCGTTGTTGTCCCATGTGCCAGGCTGTTCCAAAGGAAATGTGGATGGATGCCCGCAGAGAGGACGTGCTTGATGCACCTTACTTCCATCTCGTATTTACAGTTCCGGATATCCTGAATCCGGTTATTTACAGTAATCAGAAGCAACTGTATGACACACTGTATCACGCTGCTTCTGCTACAATCCGTGAACTGGCTGCTGACCCCAAGCATCTTGGTGCTTCTGTTGGATATATCTGCATCCTGCATACATGGGGTTCTGAAATGAACTTTCATCCCCATATCCACACAATACTGCTCGGCGGAGGATTGACGCCCAAAAATGAATGGAAGGATAACGGCACTGAATTTTTCCTTCCAGTCCGGATCATTTCCAAAGTATTCCGTGGAAAATACATGGAAGAATTGAAAGTGCTTTGGGAAACCGGTCAGCTTGAGTTTCATGGGACAGCCGGAAAATACCGCAACCACTATGCATTTAAAGAACTGCTTAATTCCTGTTACTCTGCGGAGTGGATTCCTTATTGTAAGAAAACTTTTAACGGCGCACAGTCTGTGATTGATTATCTGGGAAAATACACCCATCGGATTGCCATCAGCAATCACCGCATCATCTGCATGGATGATGAAAACATTACTTTTTATGTAAAAGATTACCGGAACAAAGGACAATGGAAAGAACTGGTCCTTTCTGGTGTTGAATTTATACGACGGTTTCTGATGCATGTGCCGCCAAAACGTTTTGTCAGGATTCGGCATTATGGTTTGTTATGCTCCCGTACTAAAAGCAAGAAACTTACTTTGTGCCGAAATCTTCTTGGATGCCAAAAGTATCTCTCGAAACTTCGAGGTAAGGAAATGCCGGAAATATTAAAACAGCTTTATGGGATAAATATTTGTGTGTGTAAAGCCTGTGGTGGGCATCTTGGAAAACCACAGCTTCGAATGCCACAAAGATGTTAAAATCTTATTCTTTCATACGTTTTCTGAAGCCTCAAAGTTTGAGGTTTTATTGTTATGCCCATTTATCTGGAATTACTTGATTTCTATAGCTTCCGCACAGAAAATCCTGTATAATCATGGGCAAGAACAAAAGATTGAAAGTCCATAGGTAGAAGCTACCCGGACGCTCACTTTGTTCAATTAGGTCAAATCGAAAATGGTGTAAACGAAGGGGCAGTTCACTGGAATGCCAAAACTGCTTTTTCGTTTACCCCATCATCGATTCTAACCTAAAGAATT
>CAJTPM010000104.1 GCA_910578085.1 uncultured Lachnospiraceae bacterium
GATGTACGGTGAAAACCCATTTCTTCCTGTCAATAATAAGCTATTTCTTCCGTCCTGTCAATCCCCAATTTGGATTTTTTCAAAATACTGCTACAAAACACGTTACTTTTCACGGCCTGGGGAAATAGAGCATGATTACAGGGGACTCCTGAGAGTCCCTTATCCTGCTTTACATTCAGATGGGATCGTATCAGCAGATCCGGAACATTCAGATCCTGACATGACTGGTCTTGGTCTTTCGAAAACATCTTTTACTGACCGGTAAAGATTATCCATACTGCCTGATGCGAAGTGGTCCAGAACGCTTAAACATTCACAAAAGTATGTCAACTGTTCAAAACTCCTCAGGGAAACAGCCTGGTTTATTTTCCCTTTCAGGATCCGGGCTTTCCGTTCGCACAGATTGTTATCAGGCTCCACCAGCGGATTTGACAGGAACAGAAGGTGGTTATGCCTGTATTCCGCCATACGCCGGTACAGGTTATACCCGTCCTTGTAATACTTTGATGGAGGATCATTTTCATATTCCTCTGCGGCTGTCTGTACTATGGCATCATACCTTGCTTCAAATCCAGAGATCTTTTCTTCTGCCATTCCCTCTGCCGGGGCGATGTTGTTCTCATGTATCATTTCCTGTATAAGCTCTAACATCTGCCTGTTCCATGTAAGGCCTTTCTCATTTTCTATGCTGTCCCTGAGGTACCGCTCTATGTGCACCAGGCACTCCTGATGGTCCGAACCATAGCTGTAAAAGCATGCCTCGTGGTCATGGATCAGGATACCTCCAAAGGTCTCTACAGGCGTATCTATGATCCCGGCATGCCCTTTGTGCTCTCTTGCAAAGTACATGGTCGCAGCGCCGTTGCTGCATACAACGACATTATTATTGCTGCCGTTCACCCTTGCTGCCGTGCCGTCCACATGCATCACGGGTGCGTTAAGGAGTGCCTTGAACATGTCATCCTGCTCCTGCCTGCTTTTTGATGCGAATTCCCGGCACAGGCCGTTTATCATCCCCACGCATGGCGAAAGTGCCCCGTCTGTGATGTCTGAGACGAACCGGGCCGTTTTCTCTAAGGATACATTGCACCTGCTGTTCAAAAGAAAAAGGAAAGCTTTCAGGGAACCATCGTAATTCACATCGTCTGTCACCTGGCCAGGGAATGCAGAATGGACATTCCGTCCTTTCTTCTTATCGTAAAACTCCTCAGTGCGGTATTCGGTCACAACCGGAACAGCACAGATGCCGACCACCTGTCTGGAGACGGTATTTCCTGTAGGGACATATCTTGGATCTTCTTTAAATCTTTCTTCTGTCTGTATCTCCACCACTTTATCCGGCTTCATGGCTTTACGGGGATGATGGGGATGCCCTGCCTGGGCGCCAGGCTTCTTTCCGGACTTTTCCCTGTTGTTTGTGATCTTTTTGCGGTTGATGCATTTGGAGGAAGGCAGGGAAGAGTTCTCATAGTCATGGTTCACCTGTGCCGTGAGCTTCACGATAAGTCCCTTTGCATCTTCAAGCTCTGTGGCTGTTTCATAATAATCCTTCAGTGCTGCTTTCCTTTTTTCATCCAGTTCAGCATTCCGCTTCTTCAGGCTTGCGGTGATGTCTAAGAGTTCGGTAATGACCTTTTTGAGTCTGTGCACTTCTTTTTCGTGTTCCTTCTGGACATCCTCCAGCACATCCATCCACTGCCTTGTGATCTCTTTACGGGAAAAGGAGATATCGTCCCGTTCCTGCCGCAGCCTTTTTATCGTAAGGTTCAGGCCGCGGATAATTCCCTCGTAATCTGTGCGCAGCTTCACATAGGCATCACCTGACCGGAAGGAAGACAGTTCCTGCTGTGCTGCCCTGAGCCGGTATGATAATGAAGTTGTCAGAAAATACTGCTGGTCGTTCACTGCCTTTTCCTCCTTCCGGTGCGTTATCACTCCGCTCTTATCAGAGACGGGAGAGTTCTTCTATCTTTGAGAGACGTCTTTTGTATTCGTTGACGGATAAGGTAAGCTCCATGACCTGCTTTTTTAATGCAGAGATCTCGGCTTCATCCTGCTGGAGCAGCCCAGCCTGTTTCATGCAGAGAGCTTCCAGTTCCCTGGCGTCAGGGATATTTTCCGGGGTACATGAGTTCTCTCTTTTCCCGGGTTTTCCTCTTGTGCCTGTGGGGACGATCTCACCTGTTTCCTCATCGATCTTACCGATCAGCCTTCTCTTTGAGCGCGGCTGTTTCTTTTCCTTGTCCCAGTAAGATTCTGATTCATAAACATAGGTGATTCCTGTCTGTTTGTTGAGTTTTTTAATGATAGATGCCATTTTCGCACCTCCTAGTAATAAATTAATTATATCACACCACTATAATAATGTCAATAAAGTAGTGGTAAATATTTTAAAAAATCCCACTATTTTTAAAAAAATACTGTGGCCTGATCGAATATCAAAGCCACAGTACATATATATATTCAATTATATTTCCCCACCCCGTGAAAAGTAACGAACTGTTACAATTTTTTGAATTTTCGAA
>CAJTPM010000105.1 GCA_910578085.1 uncultured Lachnospiraceae bacterium
ATCGGATGGAACCCAGTTTTTACTCCGTCTGACCATGGCAAAGGTTTATGAAATGCTTTCCGGTTATAAGGAGTTTGTAAAAGCGGGAATTAGTTATATTGTTAATTTGGAACATATAGAAAGCCTGAATGCACAGGAGCTGCAAATGGATAACGGAAGGACGGTTTATTTGCCCAGAGGTTCCTATCAGTTGTTAAAAGAGCAGTATTTCAGCTATTATTGCGGAGAAGATGAGGATTAACGGAATTTTTGAAATAAGGAATTTTAAGGGGGGCTGTCGGTTAATGCCGATTTTGGCCCCTGATTCCTAAGAAAAAGAGAATCCCATGAAATTCAGGCTTTTCCAAATCCTGACATTCCGTGGGATTCCTTCTTTTCTTTTCGCTGAACTTATTTTAGGGCGCAATACCCCCTTGACCTTATTTTTTTCAGGTATCCTTTTCCCTAAGCTGTTTTCTGCTCTGTTTTTCCCTCGTATTTTTCTATTTCCTGATGAAGGAACCGGTGATATTTATTGATATTCCGACCGATCGCGTACAGCATAAACTCTTTATATACTTTTTCGCAGCTACGATAATTAAAACGCCGGAACCCTTCGTTTTCCTTGATGTCTCCAAAGTGCCCTTCTGTCTGGATGGATCTGATCTGGCGCTTCAGGATTCCTTTCTCACTCTGGATGTTTGCCTGGGATTCCTCCTTCAGTTCTTCCCAACGCTCATTGATCTTCATGATTTTGTTCCGGTCTGCATTCTTTTCTGCATTGTATTTATACAGGCAGCGGGACCTATGTTCACACCCGCTACAGTCTGCACACCCATATACTTCGAATGTCTGGGTATATCCTTCCTGCTCTTTGGTTTCTGTCCGGATATGACGCAGCTGCCTCCCATCATGACAGACATAGTAATGCTCATCCTCAAAGATCCGGTATGTCATGTTATAATACTTGCCGATGTCCTCCGTATAAGCACGTGTCTTTCTTTTTTCATGATCCTGAAGTTTGATATAGCTGGCAATCTGATGCTCTTTCAGGTATAGCAGGTTCTTTTCGCTGCAATAACCGCTGTCAGCAGTCACTTCTTCCAGCACTTCACCAAAAGCCATCCGATGCTTCTCCATTACCGGGATCAGTGTATTGTAATCGGTGCGGTCATTGCTTACATAGCCGTGGATAATGAAATAGTTCTCTACTGCGATCTGGACATTATATGCCGGTTTTAGCTGGCCATTGAGCATATGGTCTTCTTTCATCCGCATAAAGGTCGCTTCCAGGTCCGTTTTGGAATAGCTGTTGCGCTCTTTCCCCATGATCTCAAAGCATTCCTTATATCCCATCAAGCGTTTCCCGCATTCTTCCAGTTCTTCATAAAGCTGCTGGATCTGTGGTTTCCTTTGTCCTTTTCCATAAACAAACCCGATATTTTCTCTCTCAGCGATCCGGATAAGATCTTTCTGGAGCTTTAAAATTTCCAGCGGGGAACAATGATCGATCTCTATGACTGTATTATTAGACAGTTTCTTGTGTTTTGTCAGTTTCCGTTTCCGGTTTTCTGCGATCACACGTCTGACTTTTTCCATGCCCTCTATGACAAACATCCGGGCGTCCCCAAGATCGTATTTCGGTCCATATCCGTTTTCCTGTAAAAACGTATTATACTTTGTATAAAGAGCATCTATGGTATCCAGCAGGCCGGCCAGATGATAATTGATGCTTCCACGCCAGACAAAGGTATACCGGTTGGCATTGGCTTCTATTTTTGTTCCATCTATAAAAAGCTCTTTGAGCGTGACCAGACCTTCTTTTTCCAGACGGCGCAGGAACTGGTAGTTGAGTCCATCCAGCACTTGTGCAGTCAGTTTTTTCCCTTTAAAATCATAAAAAGCATCCCTCTTTGGTTTCTGTCCCCTGGTCAGCCAGATGAAAGCCAGATCCCTTTCGCATAACTCCACGATACGGTCAACAGCCCTCACCCCACGCATGTTTGCATAGGTAACAACAGCATACATCATAATCGGGTTGTACCCTGTTCTGCCCTTATCCGAATAACAGGCCAGCAGGCCTGAGAAGTCCAATTCCTCCATCACTTTTTTAAGGGTATAGACGGGATCATCGTCAGGTAAACACAATTCGAAAAAGCTGAAGTTAATTTTCTGTTGCCCGAATTCAAAAAAATCGTTATAATAATCTTGCTTAAACATAGTTACATTATAACATGTAACGGAGAGAAAGATGGTTGTCGTTAGCCATCTTTTTTTCTGTTTTTAAGATTCAGGGACAGGTGTAACTTTCACAAGTCGCACCTGCCCCTGTTTTGCTTAGGGCTATCTATTTCCCGACAGCCCCTTGTGAATTGCAAACCGAGATTCCCGTTCAAAAGGGAAAGTCCGGTACAAACAGAA
>CAJTPM010000106.1 GCA_910578085.1 uncultured Lachnospiraceae bacterium
GAGAAAATCGGAAAGTACTATAACATCCAAATTCGGACGGGCCAAGGCTTAGAGACTTATGAATCGGATGATATTAGAGCCAGCCTGATAACAATACTCAAAAGTTATGAGGAAAAGGACACCGTCATTCAAGACATTCGGGTTGACCGGGGGTCATTGGAACAGCATTTTCTGAAAATTGCGAAGGGAGAATAGGCAGTGAACGGATTTTTATATGGATTTACATTACAGTGGAAACTGGACTTACGCAGCCGGACTATGCTGATTACCTGTTATGCGGTTCCACTCCTGTTCTTTGCGGTTATGGGCGGGATTTTCACCTCTGTCATGCCGGAGAGCAAAGAGACACTGATTCAGTCCATGACCGTCTTTGCCGTTACCATGGGGGCTTTGATTGGATTGCCGCCCTCTCTTGCGGAGATATATCGGAGCGATATTAAAAATGCTTATCAGGCAAACGGTGTGCCGCTGTCGCTGGGGTTGATCTTGATAAATATTTCTGCGTTTGTGCATTTGCTCATCATGAGCGCCATTCTCTATATACTCGCGCCAATTCTCTTTGGCGCAAAAATTCCAGAGCACCTGGAAACATATTTAGGCGGGCTGGTTATTCTGATTGCTGTTTCGCTTAGCATTGCCAGTATCATCGGGTTAGCTGTAAAAGATACAGCAAATACATCCATGTTTTCCATCCTGCTTTTTATCCCATCCACTATGCTGTCGGGAATTATGTTTCCGAGCGAAATGCTTCCACAGGCATTTGCCATTGTTGGAAAACTGTTTCCTGCAACATGGGGATATAAATTGATGACTGACTCTGCGTTTTCTCTGCAAACGCTCTGCCCCTTGCTCGGTATTTTTCTCATAGCGGTTATACTATGCGGAGTCCTGCTAAAGAGGATTCGTACCCGGTAATTTTGCTGATATAAGTTTCATCTGCCCAGCGGCAGAAAAGAAAAAAACCGCTGCCGGGCAGAGTAATTTCCCATGTCCAAATGATGTTTTTGACAGCGGTTTTGATTTTTCAAAGCCGCTGCTTTTTGTTTTGGCGGCAATTAGGATGATGCCGCCATGCGACTACGAATAGATAGGCACTTGTCAAAAAAAGCCTAACCCTCGTAACGGCGACCTCTACCCAGGCTTGCGAAAACAGTCGTTTCTTGTCTACCCATATCGCCACCCCCAACACCCGAACAGCCTTGTGCTGTTCGGGCATTTTTGCTTTTTCAGGGGACTGTCCCATCCGGCCCCGGTGTCGCGGCCCACCCTTCCTGTTCAGATTTCGCACTTCCCCAAATCTGAACAGGAGGATAACACGATGGAAATTACCATCAAGAGATACAGCCGCAAAATGACCTATGAGGACGCCGCCACCCTTGACGAGTTCTGGGAGTTGGCCAAGCGTACCGAGCGGAGCCTTGACCGGGAACAGCGGCGGCGCTGGGACGGACGCGAGTGTGACGAGTACATAATCGCCGCCCATGGCGTTCTGCCCTACTGCGCCACCCCGGAGGAATTAGTCTGCCAGCAGGAAACGCTGGATGAAATTCTGGCGGTGCTGGCCCTCTGCACGCCTATCCAGCGGGAGCGCTTTCTGCTCTATGCGCTGTACGATTTCAGCTATGCGGAGATTGGTCGGCGGTGCGGCTGCTCCAAGGCCGCAGTCTATGACAGCATCGAGGGCGTTCGGAAAAAGTTTTTCAAATTTTTCCGCTGACCGCCCTGACGATCACTCCGGCATGGTGGCTACCAAGTGAGGGGCAACCGCCCATGTCAAGGAGGCCAGAATGTCAGCGATAATTCAGCTTCAGCAAAAATATGTCCGTTTCCAACGGCGCACTTATACACCGTTCCGGTGTCGTGCGCGCGTCGTCGCAAAGTCCGCTCAACTCCGTTTCCGCCTGCGACGAAAACTGCGCTCGCTCCCTTGCTCCTCCTTTCCCCACAAAGTCTGCGACTTTGCGGGGACCCCAGGGGTGGGGCGTTGCGTCCTTCGGACGCGATGGGGAGCTGCACTCCCCAAACCCCTTGCACACCCGCAGGAAAGGAACACCCGCTTCGCGTCTGTTCCTTTCCTGCGGGTCAGATATCGTCAGCGTCAGATTGGCGCTCACGTTAGAAACGCAAATCTGACGTTTTTAGAATTTTGCCAGGGGAGCGTGTGAAATGGGCGCATCCGAAATTCCTCATATGACCTATCAGCAGTACCGGACGGCCCGGCGACTGGTGCATGAGTGCTGCAACTATGATTGCGGAAACTGTCTGCTTCTGGACGATGGCGAGGAATGCGTCTGTCCGCAGAGCATCACCTA
>CAJTPM010000107.1 GCA_910578085.1 uncultured Lachnospiraceae bacterium
GGTTGGGAAAATTTGTCCTAATCCATATGTGTACAATACCGAAAAGCATGTCAACGCCGAATTAAAAATGTAAGAAAACGCCGATTATATTTTGTAGTTTTTCGGCGGAGTCATGTAACCTTTTCAAGTGTTTCCCTGCTCAAAAAGTGTGTTTACGATCTGCTGCTTTTGACGCATGAATTCCTTGCGTTCTTTCAGCCTGTATGATTCGCCTTTGATGTTGACTACTGTGCAGTGATGCAGAACACGGTCCAGAATGGCTGAGGCAATGGTGACATCAGCAAACACCTCATTCCACTGCGAAAAAGTCTTGTTAGAGGTAAAGACCGTGGATGTCTTTTCATACCGCCTTGCGATGAGCTGGAAAAACAGGTTGGCCCCCTGAATGTCCATAGGGAGATATCCAATCTCATCAATGATAAGCATCCTGTACTTGGACAGGATTTTGAGCCTGTCCGGCAGCCGGTTCTCAAAGTGGGCTTTCTTGAGCTGTTCAATGAGCTGGTGACAGTTGATGTAGTAGGTTGAAAACCTGTGTCTTGCAGCTACAAGCCCAAGGGCTGAGGCAAGATGCGTCTTTCCCACTCCCGGCGGCCCCAGAAAGACTACATTTTCCCCGTTTTCCAAGAAACGCATGGTTGCCAGTTCATCGATCTGGCGTTTATCAATAGAGGGCTGGAAAGAAAAATCAAAGTCGTCCAGAGTCTTTTTAATGGGGAAACCGGACATCTGAATCTGTTTCTCATATGCGCGTCTGCGCTTGGATTTCGCTTCTTCAGCAAAAATGTGATCCAAAACATCCACGACATTTAATTTCTCCGCCACCGCCCGTTCCAGGTAGTTGTCCAGAATCTCCAGAGTGTTCTTCATCTTGAGGCTTTCCAGATTCTCTTTCAGCCTGTCCATGGTCAATTCATTCATACAGCACCTCGTCATATCTGGACAGGTCAGAAGATTTCAGGGGAAAATCAATGACCTTGTCCTGTTCCAAAAGTATATTTTCTGCATCCATTGTCTGTTTCATAGTGAGCCGCCTATAGTGCTGCGGATTGACAACCATATCTTTTTTCTGATACGATATCCGGTGCAGAGCTATCTGCTTTCCCTCATAGTAGGCGGCCAGCATACTGTCGAGGGCTACGACTGCCACATCTTTGCCGATGTACTCCGCCGGCACGGAGTACTGGTTTCCGGCATAGGAGATGAGGCAGTCTTTTTGTACCCGGCGCAGGTTGATTTTGTCCATGATGTACTCCCGGCACAGAGGGTTTAACCGTTCCGCTTTCAGACGTTCAAAGGGGATTTCATTGGTGGTGGCGTGAACTTTTCCATTGACCTTGTTGCACCAGGCCTGCGCCTGGCCATTGAGGTCTGAAAGACTCTCGTATTTGATTCCAACCATGAAATTGTCTCGTACAAACTGCACCGTCCGTTCAACCTTGCCTTTTGTCTGTCCTCTATAGGGGCGGCACAAAATCGGTTTGAAGCCGTAGAAGCCTGCAAAATCTTCAAACTGCCGGTTCAGCGTGGAATCTTCCTGTTTTAAAAGGCGTTTGATGACCACCTGTTTCATGTTGTCATAGAGTATCTCCTCCGGATAACCTCCAAAATACCGGAACGCGTTCTGATGGCACCGGATTAGTGTATTTGTGCTCATGTCCGTCACAAATTCGATATAACGCATCCGCGAATATCCCAGTATCATAAGGAAACAGTACAGTTTCTTCCATTTCCCGTCTTCGTATACCAGATGGTCCTCAAAAAAGCCCCAGTCCATCTGCCCCTGTTTTCCCGGCATGGTTTCAAACCGCACCGTTGCTTTTTCATCCAGGTCCATTTTCTTCCCCCGGACGTATTCCTTCACGATGCTGTATTTTCCGTCAAATCCCTGTTCCTGCAGTTTCTCCAGTATCCGTACCGCAGAATAGGGCGCTTCTTCCAGCCATTGGTCTATCTGCTGCTTGTAGGCATCCAGTTTTGTTGGCTTTGGCTGTGTCAGTGTGTACTCCGGCTTCTGTGGTGACTGTGCATACCTCTTTGCTGTCCGGGGATCCATGTGGTATTTTTTCCCAGGCTCCACATAGCTCATTCCTTTTTGTCTGTCACTTCGTATGTCCATCCAGCTTTCTCCTCTCATTTCCGACTCCTTTCCCGGACATTTTTGTCCTATCAGGAGTCTATCTTTTTTTCTTTCTCTCCGCCATAAATCTACATTTTTTCTTCGGCGTTTTCTTACATTTTATCATTGGCTCTAACACCGGCAATGCGTA
>CAJTPM010000108.1 GCA_910578085.1 uncultured Lachnospiraceae bacterium
CCGAAGGGGAGAAGGTGCGGCAGCTTTGCAGGGGAACCCGCCTGCATTGCATTGTGATGCAGTTCTGCGGATGGGAGCTGGAAAGGATGGAAGAGGTATAAATTGTCCTCCCGATAAAACAGATGCACCGGACTGGGACTGCCCGATGTAAAACACAGTGGAACCTGATACAGTACATACGAATGCATAAGCTTATGTCACCATATATATAGGCTTACGCCTGCGTACGTTCAGGTTCACACGTCACTTCCGCTTGTTGCCGGATAAGCCATTCCGCTTTCAAAAAAAACTGTATCTTTTTAATAATCCCGGCATGTTTTGTAATCCATACTGATTACCCCCCTCATTCTCGTTTCAGCCGCACTTCCCAAATCCCTTCAAACCTGCCTCCAACAATTCCACTGCCTCCCCCGAAAAGCCCGTTGAAAAACCCTTAAGCCGGCTTTGGAAACAATTATCCCTTTTCAAGAATATCCGGACTTTGACCTTTATAATATGTTGACATCCGTTAAGACTTGCAAGTCGGGAGTGAAACGGCTGATGGACGAGATTCAATTATCTGGAAATGTGGCAAATAAGGTTTTAGGAGAAAGAAGAAAAAAAGTGTATCTCTTAGTAAGAGATACACTTTTCGATGCAAATTTACACAAAGTTTTGATAATTAAAACTTTTTGAGAAGAAAAATCACAAGGCAAATGCAAAAATATCTTTAGTCTTAAGTTATAGGACACTTTTTTATCGGATTAAACTATTAATAATAAAGCGGTTATGTGCGTTCGGTGTATCTCTTACTAAGAGATGCACCGAACGCAACCCCTTTTTAAGGGTTTGAAAAATGTGTATTTATCTGAAATAGAGACGATAAAAAGAGAGTACAATGGACTACCTGTTCCTACATCGCGACAAGCGCACCTTTACTTCCGAAAGGCAGAAGAATCTGCTCTTCCGGGCTGCCCATCTTTACTGGGAGCAGAAGTTTGCAGGCCGCGAAATGGAGACGGCAAGGAAAGTCGATTGTGAGCTATATAAATATGTATTGTACTATTTGGAAGTGCGCCAGGTGTTTCTCGACCCGGAGATTTCGTTAAAGAAACTGAGTGGAATGATTGAAACGAACCAGACCTACCTGTCCAACGTGGTGAACCGCTATTTCGGCTGCCACCTGAAGGATTTGCTGAACAAGTACCGCGTGGAATATGCCAAGGAACTGCTCCGGTCGGACATATATACGCTAGAGGAGCTGCCCCGGCGTTGCGGATTCCTGTCACGAAGCACATTCTACGCAGCTTTTAAGAAGGTAGCAGGCGTCTCTCCAAAAAGATATATGAAACAAGAACAGAGAGTGCCACAGCTCTCAGAACCGATAGAATATGTATAACCAATTTTAGTTTTTTAAATTTATAAATTTAAAGTTTTTCTATTATGAACAAAAAGTTTTTAAGTGCAATCCTGTTCGGAGCCTTAATGGTTTCGTCAACAGGAACATTTGTGTCTTGTAAAGACTATGATGATGACATCAAGGACTTACAGGAACAAATTAATTCTAACAAGGATGCGATTGCAGCTTTGCAGAAACTGGTGGGAGAAGGAAAATGGGTGACCAATATCTCTTCTATTGAAAACGGTTTCTCTGTAACCATGAGCGACGGTACTACCACCTCTATTACAGGCATCAAGGGTGCAGACGGAAAGAACGGTACTGAATGGACTATCGGCGAAGACGGTTTCTGGTATAAGGACGGCGAAAAGACCGCTTCTCAGGCTGTTGCCAAAGACGGAGAGGATGGCAAGGCAGGCGCAACTGCTCCTTCTCCTAAAATCAGTGCTGACGGTTTCTGGGTAGTTTACGAATGGGATGCCGCCAAAGGCGAATTCGTAGAAAAGACGACTGAAATCTCTGCTCAGGGTACTGGTGCTTATGTTGTGAAGAAAGACGGTGTTTACGTTCTGCATATCGCTGACGAAACAGGTGCATTCCAGGATGTTACTTTGCCCGCTACTTCTGACTCATTCGTAGTAGAAGCTCTGGCTCCTATCGTTAATGTTAAATTCCAAACTGCAAAGTGGCAACCTGCTGCAAAGAA
>CAJTPM010000109.1 GCA_910578085.1 uncultured Lachnospiraceae bacterium
TGTTATAATCCCAAGTTTGACACTTGTGAAAGCAAAAAATGGCTGCAAACCCAGTAATAATGCGGGCTGCAGCCATTTTCTCTTTAGAAACGGTTTGTGCTATTTTTTTACTTCTTCCATTTTGGTACTTTTTATGATGCTCCTCATGGCTGATCTTGAGATAAATTCATAATCCGTATGAAAGCCAAATGCCTTGTGCAGATCATCTGTCAGGTCTGTCCTCTTGTAAGAAGGGACATAGCCGCTCTCCTTTGACAAAAGTGTTACCTGCATGGAACGAAGGGTGCTCAAGATCTCGTTGCAGGTATATCTGTTTCCCATTTTTTTCTCAAGCAGACGGTACACGAGCAGGCTGATGCAGCAGGTAAGGAAATGTGCCCTGATGCGGTCCTCCCGCCTGACATAGACAGGGCGTGCCTCAAGATCCGTTTTCATGATGCGGAAGTTTTCCTCAATCTCCCAGCGCTGCCTGTTGATCTTCAAGATCTCCCTGACATCTCCTTCGAGGTTTGTTATGACCGCATAAAACCCGTCATACTTTTCTTCTTCCGATATGCGGTCCGGATCCAGGCCATATACGTTCCTGTTTGCAACTTCACCATCTTCTGTTATGGCAGTAGATTTGATAAAACGTGCCGGGTCATTCTGGTTTTTGCCGCGTCTTTTCCGGCCCGGCTGTTCCATCATTTTTACGGCACGGGATATCTGTTGTCCGCGGATCCTTTTCTGGTATGCCTTGTATTTTGGGGAATAGGTCACAATGACGGTCTCATCCATGTTTCCATTTACGACAGGCACTTCCTTGTAAAAGATCGTTTCATAAACATCCGGATCAGATTCATCGAGGGTGGACAGATCGATGAACTTATTGGAACCAGGGCGGCGGAACTGTTTTGGATTTAAGGCAGTCTGTCTGTCTTCCACCCGCATCTTCTTCAGGGATTGTGTGATGACATAGGAACGGTTTCCAAAACTGTTAAACCTCCGGTTTGCCTTACTGCCGAGTCCGGCATCCGAACAGAAGATGAACCCGCTGCATGCAAAGTCACGTATGACCTTTGTTTCCAAAGGTTTTAAGCTCGTCTGTTCATTCTGGTTTCCAGGGAACACATCAAAAGCGAGGGGGATCCCGTCAGCATCCATAAACAATCCCATTGTGACGATGGGGTTTGGCCTGTTTTCCTTGCTTTTGCCATACTTTCTGAGATCATCATCCTGTTCGATCTCAAAGTAATAGTTCGTGCAGTCGTAGTAAAGGATCTTTTTGTTTCTGGGATGTACGAAGTTTGAATTACGGTATAATTCTTCCTGGATAAAGTCAGATTCTTCAGCCATAACGGAAAGTGCGCGGTAGATATCGTGCAGTTCATACTTAGGCGGTTCAAGGAGCGTCTGGCAGTAAGAGTAGCTGCCCAGTTTACTGGAGGGTGCCAGGATCCTTGAAAAGATCTGGCCAGTAAGGACCGCACTGAGATCATAAGTATATTTATGGCGTCTGGAAATCTTTTGGGAAATGGAATCCATTTTTAATTCCGTACACAGTTTCTGAAGGAACAGGTATCCGGCCTGAAAACAGCGCTCTTCATTTTTGGGAATATGAGCACTTTTTGATAAAGAAACGGTAACACTGCCTGTTTTGGCGTTATATTCCATGGTGTCTTTTTGAGCCTCTGCTTTTGCCCAGGCCATCATAGCATCATAGTCTCCGGAAAACTGTTCCAGGAGCTCATTCAGTTTTCCGAGTTTTCTATGGATCTGGGTAGCGGTCTTTCCATTGCTCTTACGGTAGGAGCGTTTGATATAGACGTCTTTGTTGTCTGAATTTCCGGTAAGTGAGATATACATGCGTAGTGCCTCCTTTTGCCATATAACCTTATTATACCATAAAGCTTACAAAAGCGCACGCATTATTTTCAAAAATTTGACAAAAAAATAAGCCGTAACTGGCTTAAATAGAGGATTTTTGTGATAAGGTGTTAAAAGGAAGTGTCAAACTCCCG
>CAJTPM010000110.1:0-206 GCA_910578085.1 uncultured Lachnospiraceae bacterium
ACATCATTCCACGGGAGGAATGGGAAGTCCTTGAGGGCTGCCATGAAGCCGTCATAAGCCCGGAGGAATGGGAAAAGGTGCAGGAACTCATTGACCGCCGCCCGCCTATCATGGAGGGGAACGCCTGCCCCTTCTACAACCTGTTCCACGGCATTATCTACTGCGCCACCTGCGGGAAGTCCATGCAGGTACGCTATGAGAAGGTG
>CAJTPM010000110.1:250-1979 GCA_910578085.1 uncultured Lachnospiraceae bacterium
GAGGAACGGGAGCCGATAGACAAGGCATATTATATCTGCCAGACTTACAACCGGCTGGGGAAGAACTCCTGCACCAGCCATAAGGTGGAAGCGAGGGATTTGTACAACCTTGTGCTGAAGGATATCCAGGAACTTGCGGCTATGGTGTCGGACGGCAAATTGATGGAAACGCAAACAGCGAATTATTTTTCCGACATTTATCCTATTGACTGCGCAGTGCTGTCTGCAAATGCACAATCCTGTCAAAAATGCTGCACGTTGTTGTCGGTATTGTTTTGCGCCTGAAATGCAAAAGGCCATGGATCCCTCATGAGACACATGGCCCATATGAAAAATTTAGTTTTTCCCCTGCCTGTCGGCCAGAACAGGAAGATGAACCAGGCCGGTGGCGACAGTCACCGCATCCACCTTCCGCATCAGGGAGCCGATCCTTTCTTCATTCCAAAAGATATCGGAGAAATCGGAGAGCTCGCACCCTACATCATGGTTAGGGATGCACAGGTAGTTCCCATATTTATGCCGTCCGGCGAGGATGTGGAAGTAAGTCCCCCGCCCATTGATCTCAGCTTCATACCATCCGTTCCCCGTGCTCAGCAGGATGATCTGCCCCGTCCAGGTCTCCTTGCGGGAACCGCTTTTCAGGATACAGGTATAATTCATGTTCCATTCCTCCTATCCGAGATTCTGGCTGCTGACAGAAGCCAGGATGACATCCGTATCGATCACTTTCTTGTCCATCTGTGCCCCCAGAGTCAGCGCGTCGGTCATCAGGTTGTCCACCAGGCGGGGGCTCCCCTGGGAGTGACTGTGGACGGCAGAAAGCGCTGCCTGGTCGATGATGGAGGCTGCGCCTCCGGCACAGGCGATCTTGTGGAGGATATACTGCGCCACTTCCGAGTCTGAGAGACCGGAAAAGTTGTAGTGTACGGTGATGCGCTGGCGCAGGGCCTCATGGACGGGCTTTTTCAGGGTGCTGTTCAGGTGGGGCTCCCCACAGAGGATGAGCGTGAAGCAGTTCAGGGAGTCATACCCGTAGTTCATGAGCATCTTGATATCCTCCAGGATGCCGGTGGAGAGGTATTGTGCCTCATCGACTGCCAGGAGGAGGGGCTGCTTCTTGTCCTTGTAGAGGTAGAGTATCTGCTCCTGTACGGCGCGGAACATCCCAGGCTTGCCGCCCCTTGGCTCTAGCCCCAGAACAGAGCAGAGCTGGCGGTAGAACTCCATGACGCTGACCGTGGAGAGGCAGATGTACTCCATATGGTAGAGGTTGGGGTTGAGGCACTTTGCGAAGCAGCGCAGTGCGAAGGACTTGCCCATGCCGGGGCGTGCGGTGAACAGCCCGATTCCCCTTGTGTCCTTGAGGTAGTCCAGCCGGGACGTCATTTCCGAGATGTCCTTTGAGAGGAACCGGTCCTTTTCTCTTGCGTTCTGTTTGTCAAAGGGATTGAAGGAAAGCCCATAGTAGGAACCCAACATCAGCTCTCACCCCCGATCCTTGAATAATCGATGGACGGCGTGTTATTGCGTTTCGTCCTGCAGTTCTCGTTTTTATCCGTAGGCCGGATGGGATAATGTTCCCCCTCATAAAGGATGAAGGCACTGGACATGTCGTCTGGCAGGAAGCGGATCTCCACTTTTGAAGAAATGAACTGCATGGGAACGTCATAGGACACCTTGTCGATGGAGACGGTAGAGTCCTTGTTCACCTTCCTGGTGATGCGGTTCA
>CAJTPM010000111.1 GCA_910578085.1 uncultured Lachnospiraceae bacterium
GGCGGGGTAGGTTCCCATGAATTTTCCGTTTTCGGCACAGGCTCTCTTGACCGCCTTGACCTTCTTGCTGGTGTCCCGGCTGTAAAATTCATTAAATAAGTTCAAAAAGCACATGACATCGGTGCTTCCGTTGTCGCTCATGGTGTCAATGCCGTTGTTCAGCGCGATGAACCGGCACCCAAGAGAGGGGAACAGGTAATCCGTATATTGCCCAAATTCGATGTAGTTGCGGCCAAAACGGGAAAGGTCCTTCACCAGAATCACATTGATCCGCTTTGCCTTTGCGTCCTCGATTAACCGCCTGACGCCTGGGCGGTTGAAGTTCGTGCCGGAGTATCCGTCGTCGATATAGACATCGACCTCATTCCAGCCGCGCTGCCTGACATAGTTTTGAAGCAGCAGCTTCTGGTTCTCAATGCTGACCGATTCCCCATCACGTTCATCGTCGTTACTTAACCGGCAGTAGATGCCCACGTTGTATGTTGTATCCATCATCTTTCTTTTACCTCCCGACCATCTCAGAATCCATACCTCGTGCGGCAAAATGGCTCCGCAGGTTTTACCCTGCATGAATATCTTACCGGAGAATCCACCGCCGCGCAATGATACGGCAGGCCGCGAGGCTTTCTGTTATTTGGAACCGCTGGCAGCTGGAATGGCTTCCGACATGGCGCGTCTGACTGCCAGCTGTTCCAGCGTCTTTCCCAGGTCCTTTTCTCCCGAAAAAAAGCTGGTGACGCGATAAATTGTTTTCCCGATCCGCACCTCTTTGTAGGAGCTTGTCGGGGTTGTCTGTTTGGTCATAAAGACGCACCTCCGTTCAAAAATTGTTTTTACTCTATGGTTAAAAAGCAGCCGTATCGAAAGATAAGGGCGGCGGTTGCCGCTGGATACCGTCCGGTACGGCTGCTGCAATTCTGTTTGGATGGTTCGTCATATTTGCCACGCCCCCTGACGATGGGGACATAACAGGCCGCTCCCGGCAGAGCTGTCATAACTCCGCAGCGCCGTTTTTCTCGCGCGCCGCAGGGTTCCCCCCAAGTCTTTGGCGGGCCGTGAGGAAGTATCTTTAAGCCCCCGCACCATCATCGCGCCCGGAACGCCATCTCCGGGTTTAAGGCTGGACGTAGATCGCTCGGATTGCCTGTCTGTCATCACCTCCTGCAAGCAACCGTCCTGGCGGCGCGCCTTTTCCGCTTCGATACGGGTTATGTACCTGTTATGCCGTATATTCAGTTGTCAAGCTGCAATGAGGGGCAAGAGGACTTGTCCCTTCAATGTGTAGGCATTGGGAAAGGCGATTTGTTAAGCCTTTTTCAAAAAAATCTTGATTTTATTTATTCGCTGTGTGATTGCACTCCGGGAACAGTTCCACAGCCTTGCGACATCGGCCTGCCGGTATCCGTCCACAATGAGCAGGGTCAGCAGTTCCAGATCGTCCTCCGGCAATTTGCAGAGCCGCCGGTACAGCAGTTCATCCTCCAGGGAGGACAGCCAGCCAAACCGCCGGGAATCCACATCGCCGGTGTCCCAGGTGCAGGACAGGGATTCAAATTTTCGGAACAGGCAGGACTGCTCGCTCTCGTCCTCACACTGTTCGCTGGGAAGGGCCTGTACGCGGTTCTGATAGGTCCGCTGGCTGCAAAACCAGGTCCAGTCATATTCCTTCATGGCCGCGATCTGCCTATCGTCCATACCGGCTGCGCGGTATTCCTGTTCCAGCCGGGTCCATTCTGCATCAAACTTCCTTTTTTCGTATCCATAGTGAAATCCCATAGTTTTCCTCCATTTCGATTCAGGCGTGGTTGACGGGTGAATCGAATGGAGGCGGGGACCGGCAGCGGTACACATCGGGAGGTTTCCCTAAAAATCGACAATAAGAAACGCCAGCTTCTCGCAATGAGAAACTGGCGCAACAAAAAACACCATGATTATGCTGATTTATATGGATTGATAATACTGATAGGTAACTAT
>CAJTPM010000112.1 GCA_910578085.1 uncultured Lachnospiraceae bacterium
GACAAAGTATCCGGTAATAAACCAGGGGCCGAATGTGCAGACCGTCACAATCAGGCGTTGACGTCCTCCTCGTCATAAATGGCGAGGATTCCATACCACCTCTGCAGCGGCCGTAGCCTAGTGCTGCAACAGGTCTCTCTGGGTTCCTGCTGACAGCGGCCTTACTGCACCACTCTTTCCACAGGCTAGCCGGGCCCGTCCGGCCCTTAATACATTTATTGCTCCGACCAAATCCGCGTTTGCATGGTAACCGCAGTGAATACACGCAAAAGAGGCTTGCGTTTTCCTGTTCTCCGCAGAGACATAACCGCATTGCGGACATGTTCGGCTGGTGTTTCTGGAATCAACTTTGATCAGTTTTCCGCCTTTGCGCTCCAGCTTATAGGAGAGCATCTGGAAAAAGCCATACCATCCCTGGTCCAAAATTGACCGATTCAAACCGCGCTTCTGCTTAACCTTTTTACCCGGATTCTCTTTTGTTCCGGCAGCAGAAGCCGACATGTTCGAGACCTTCAGATCCTCAACGAACACAGTGCTGTGGTTTTGGGCAATCTGTGTCGAAGTCTTATGAAGGAAGTCTCTTCGGCTGTCGGCGATATGGCGATACAGTCGGGCTATTTTACGTTTCGTTTTTCTGCTGTTCCTACTCTCTTTTTTCTGTCGGGCTAACTTCCTTTGAAGCTTCGCAAGTTTTTCCTGCTCACGCTTGAAAGGGCTGATGGGTTCAAAAAACTCTCCGTTCGACAGAGTTGCAAAACGTTTGACCCCCATATCGATCCCTACCTCAGAAGGAGTCGTCTCAGGAGGGATGTTGTCATACTCTGTCTGTATGCTGACATCCCACTTCTCTCCGTGACGGATAACGGTAACGTTTTTTATCGTACCGATGATATTTTGACTTTTCCGATATCCCACCCAGCCAACTTTCGGCAACCTAATCTTCTGTTTGATCTCATCGAGTTCAACTCCCTGAGGAAAACGAATAGAGTCATGTCGGAACTTCTTCTTGTATTTCGGAAAATTGGCCCGTTTTTCGAAGAAATTGGTGTACGCCCGATCAAGATCTTTTAGGGACTGCTGGAGCACCTGACTATGACACTCTTTCAGAAAAGGATGTTTCGTTTTCCACTCAGGCAGTCTATTGGCGGCTTCCGTATATCTGAATGAGTGTTTGTTATCTTTTGCGTACAGGGACTTCTCAAGAGATAAGGTGCGGTTGTAGACATAACGGGCACAGCCGCAGAATTGGCTGATTTGACGAGCCTGCCGGCCATTAGGCTTCAATTCAAACTTAAAGGCACGTCGTATCAGCATTACATTCCTTGTATTTTCTACGCTAATTATACTTGGCCCATGGGCAAGAGTAATGATATTAGGCGGGGAAAACACTGTGCTTGTACTTTATTCATCCATCCGATTTTTGACTCACGTCGTGTCCGGCTATAGTGGGAAGGATGAAAGTAGATTTCAATCCGGTTTTTTGAATTTTGGAGTGGAATTAGCAGGGGTTGATTGAAACGGTTGCTGATCAATTATCCTCCGAAAGTTTCTGAGCCTCGCTTGAAATTGCTTTGAGAGGGAGTTTTTGTGACATATAGAATAGCAAAATACGGTTGGACAACCCTTTGTTGGGCCCTTATATCACCGTCATGAATGACGGTGTTTTACGGGCCCCGTTGATAAAGTTGTGTAAAAGCATTTGCTGTCTCCTTGCGAACGAAATTCATTGGGGTGTAAAGGTGTTGGATTTCGTTACGGATAGGAGTATATCCTAAAGTGTTTCCACTTGTTAGCAATTTAAGTTTGTTTTAATTTATACCGTGAATTGGTTATAGCCCTCATCCGTTCGGATGAATTTATAGAAAATTCAATCGTTTATTGATTTCACCTTTCTATTAGTGGATAGTAAAAATTATTGGAAAGGCAGGC
>CAJTPM010000113.1 GCA_910578085.1 uncultured Lachnospiraceae bacterium
AAGAGGAATTTCTTGACGAGGACGATGATGAGGAGGACGAGGAAGAAGAATACGACGATGAGGAAGAAGAAAAGGACAGTGAAGATGATTTCTTTGACGATAACGGGGAGGAGTAGCCTGCTGTATGGGAAAGAAGAAATACGGGGTAATTCTGGCAGATCCGCCCTGGCATTATAAAGTATATTCCCAAAAAGGTGCGGGAAGAAGCGCAGAGAGCCACTATCCCACCATGAATATCGAAGATATTAAGGCACTTCCGGTATCTGATATTGCAGATAAGGACTGTGCCTTATTCCTTTGGGTGACATTCCCCTGCCTCTTGGAAGGTCTGGAAGTGATAAAGGCATGGGGATTTGCCTATAAGACAGTGGCATTTGTGTGGGTAAAACAGAATAAAAAGAGTGAATCGCTTTTTTGGGGCATGGGATACTGGACACGCAGCAACGTGGAGCTTTGCATACTGGCAACAAGGGGCAGACCGAAGCGTGTCCATGCAGGAGTGCATCAGGTGGTTGTGTCGCATATCGAGGAACACAGCCGGAAACCAGCGGAAGTCCATGAGCGCATTAAGCGGCTCATGGGCGGTGTACCCAAAATCGAGCTTTTTGCCCGGAGAAAAACGGACGGGTTTGATGTATGGGGAAATGAAGTGGAAAGTGACATTGATTTGACAGGAGGAAAAGAAAAATGCAGTTAGTGATAGCAGAAAAACCGAGCGTTGCAAGGAGCATCGCAGAAGTAATCGGGGCAGCGGAAATCAGTGATGGATATATGGAAGGGAACGGTTATCTTGTGAGCTGGTGCGTGGGGCATCTGGTGGAACTGGCACAGCCGGAAAGCTATGGGGAACAGTGGAAGAAATGGACATATGAGAGCCTTCCCGTAAAGCCGGAGAACTGGCAGTATGAGGTCAAGCCGGACACGAAGGCGCAGTATGATATGCTTTGCCAGTTGATGCACAGGGAAGATGTGAAAGCTGTGATTTGTGCGACAGACGCAGGGCGTGAGGGGGAGCTTATCTTCCGTCTGGTGTATGAAATGGCGAGGTGTGACAAACCGATTAAACGCCTGTGGATTTCCTCAATGGAGGAAAGCGCAATCCGGGAAGGCTTTGAGAATTTGCAGCCGGGAAGTGATTACGATAACCTGTACCATTCCGCACTGTGCAGGCAGGAAGCAGACTGGCTTGTGGGCATCAACGGTACAAGGCTGTTTACAGTGCTGTATGGTGGCAAAGTCTTAAAAGTAGGCAGGGTGCAGACACCGACGCTTGCAATGCTGGTGGATAGGGAAACCAAAATCATGAATTTCCAGAAGGAAAAATATTACATGGCGCATATCCTGATGGATGGGATGGATGCCGCCACCGGGCGCATTGATGATAAAAAGAAAGCAGATGAAATTGTGGGAGCTTGCCGGAACGGACAGGCTCTTGTCACATCTGTTTTAAAGGAAGAAAAAACCGTTGCGCCGCCGAAGCTCTATGACCTTACCACGCTCCAGCGTGATGCGAACCGCCTGTTTGGGTTTACCGCAAAGCAGACCTTAGAGTACACACAGAGCCTTTATGAGAAAAAGTTAGCCACATATCCGAGGACGGACAGCCAGTTTCTGTCCGATGATATGGGACAGACCGCAGAGGGTGTAATCGAAGCGGTGTTCCGTTCCCTGATGTTTGAGGAAAATAAGGCTCCCAGACCGGATATAAAGGGGGTTTTGAACAGCAGGAAAGTGACAGACCACCACGCCATTATTCCCACAATGGAGATTGCGAAGGCTGACCTTGCGGCACTGCCGGAAACGGAGCGTAAAATCTTATCTCTGGTTGCGAACCGTCTTTTATGCGCCACCGGGGAGAAGCATCTGTATGAAACGGTCAAGGCGGAGCTTTCCTGTAACGGACACATTTTTGCAGT
>CAJTPM010000114.1:0-214 GCA_910578085.1 uncultured Lachnospiraceae bacterium
TCAGCTTCCCATAGTCGGCGTAAAGGGCTTCTTTCTGCGCTTGGAGGGCTTCATATTCCGATTGCAGCGCGGCGAGGTTCGGGAGCTTTGCAATGCCCGCCGCTTTCAGCGACCTTGCGGCGGCTTCATGGAGGATAATTACCTGTTCCTGTCCGGCGCGGTATTTCTCCCTGTTCCTTGCCTTGCGGTATGCGTCATAGACAGGCTTTGTCTT
>CAJTPM010000114.1:307-1855 GCA_910578085.1 uncultured Lachnospiraceae bacterium
GCTTTCCGCTGCCATTTCCTCAATCCGGCTGACTAAATCCGCGTACTGCTCAATCTTATGTTCCGTCAAGAAATTCATGGTTTTAGCTGCCTGTTTCAGATTGTGGATTTTCGCCCACTGTTCATAGCCCTTACTCTGCGCCGCCTTGATACTGTTCTCAATGTCGATAAGCAGCGACACGCCGCGCTGTTCTCTGGGAGCTTTCGCCGCTTTTGCCCGTCTGCCCGCTATCCGTTCCCTTATAGCTTCCTCTGTATAGTCTGCGCCGAGGGTTTTAAGGCGTGTGAAGCGTTCCTGTCCGGGGGCGCGGCATGACACATATTTCCCCGGCTTTATCTCATAGCCCGCCGCCTGTAACCGCGTTAGCAATTCCTCAAAACTGGAAACTTGGGGGATAAGCGCGTC
The DNA here is from genome assembly GCA_910578085.1 of uncultured Lachnospiraceae bacterium. Lineage (GTDB taxonomy): Bacteria > Bacillota > Clostridia > Lachnospirales > Lachnospiraceae > 1XD8-76. The sequence goes on from CAJTPM010000114.1 coordinate 713, forward strand.
AAGGGCGGTTTTCAGCTTGCCTTTCCAACTTGTACCCGTCTTTTCTGCCTGGTACTCCGCATAGCTCTTTCCCTTGCTGCCCTTGCCGGGGACGACGACGGACAAGCCATTCTCCCGGCACAGCTTGTCGCTCATGTTCCGTATGCCGTAATAGCTCCTTTTGTTGGAATTGTATTTATGGTGGTCTACAAAATTCACCGCGCAAAAAATGATATGGTTATGGACGTGTCCTTTGTCAATGTGCGTCGTGAGTACATATTCATGCTGCCCCTTTGTTACCGCGTCGGCAAGCTGCTTTCCGATTTCATGGGCTTTCTGATAATCGACTTCCCCCGGCTCAAAGGACTGTATCAGATGAAAGGCTAAATTGTTCCCCTTTTGGAGTGCTTGGGACAATGTATATTCAAACTCAATATCTGCCGTTTCATAGGAGCAGCCGAAAGAGGACACAAGCATTTTTCCGTCCGTCTTGTCCGGGTTTTCGATATAGTCAAGGGCTTTGCTTAGAGTGCTTTTAACAGGCTTAATCTTTGTAACCGCCATATTTCCGCAAGCACCCCCTTTATTTCCTCTATGTCCTCTTGGTATGCGTTCCCCGTCGCGTTTACGCGGCGTGCTATCTGGTTGACGTTGACACCGATTTTCTGTATCTCTGCGGTCATTGCCTTTATATCGGCGTGGTCTATCTGAATGATGTACCCGTCAATGGCAATCTTCCGCAGATATGCCGCCATGTTCCGGGTGGGTACGAGCTTCATTTTTTCCAGTATTAAATCCCGTTCCGCTTCCGTCACTCTGAATTTGATTTGTACCGTCCTTTTCCGTCCGTCCATTGCTTCGCTCCTTTCCTTTCCGTTCCGAGGGTTTGGGACACTTCCCAACAAGCAATTTTCAACCGACGCGCCGCAGCGCGGGAGGGCGAAAATACGGAAGTGGGTACCCGCTTCCTATGCTTGCTACGAATGTTTTTATCTTTTAGGCTCTTATCCCCTACTACGGAGAAAAAGCTATTTTGCCAAACTTCCGCAAAAGAAAAACGCTGCAATCTCAAAAAAGATTACAACGCTTTCTAAATCCTGTTCAGTTTTAAGTCGGACATTCCTATTCGCCCTCTTTTTCGACTTCGGAAATCTCCTTTGCCGT
>CAJTPM010000115.1 GCA_910578085.1 uncultured Lachnospiraceae bacterium
CGCCGTTGCTTCCTGCCAATATAACGGAATGAACCAGCTGGTGAAGAGGACGGAAAACGGCATCGACTACCATTATGGATATGACAGGAGGGGCAACCTGACGGAAGAAGAAGAGAGCGGAGGCTCCGGTTTGCAGGGGCAGTTAAGGTATACCAGCTACAGCTTCGATCCGGTTATCGGAAAATATTTCGCCCAGGCCCGGTTCTACGACGCGGAACAGGGGCGCATGATGGGGAAAGATCCGGTGAAGAGAGGATTGAACGGATACCCTTATTGTGATAACGACCCGGTCAACTATGTGGATCCTACGGGTGAGATCGCCAATATCATTGCAGGAGGGATTGCCGGGGGTGTGATCGGCGGAGCGTTCGGCTTTGCCGGGTCGGCGGTATCCCAGCTGATGAGCGGGGAACGGTTCAGCATGAGGAAAGCGTTGGGAAGCGCCGCAAATGGAGCGGTAGTTGGCGCTGTCCGGGGAGCGCTGGTCGGCTCCGGGATAGGAATCGGAACATCTTTAGCGGCTAATTTTATCGGAGGAGCGGTAGGAAGCGCGCTGGAGCAGAAGATAGGAAGCGGCAGTGTCAGCCTGAAGGAGAGCATAGTAAGCGGCGCAGCGACAGCAGGAATCCGTTATTTGGCAAGGGACTGGGATGAGGGAGGAAGTGATTTGGCCGGAAGCGTCCTTGGCCTGGCCCAGGGGATCGGGCAGATGGCAATTTCTCCTTATGCGAAAAACCGTGACCCGAGGAAGGGATGCGGGGTACGCAGCCCGTTATCCAACAGGATCGGAGAAGCTATGGCGTATGGTTACCGGTATGATGTTGGTTTCCTGAAGAGTGCAGGAAGCGTACGCAAGAAGAAGGAAGGCTTCAGCATGCTGGGGCTGCTGAAGGAAGCGGCGATCGGCGGCGTGATGGGCGGCCTGGCGGGAACGGCGTTTTATGGGGCTGGGAAGGCTGTGCAGGTTTTAAAGGATAGTGTACGGGATGTTCGAGAAGCAATAAGAAATGGGCGACCACTATCGTTAGTACTTGGTGATAACGCAGCGATTCAGAATACAGTGAGAAATGCGGGACCAAGTACGCATGAAGAGTTTAGGGTATTTGGTCATGGAAATGAAAACGGAATTCAATTAAATAAAAAGATACTAAATGCAGATGAAGTAGCATGCTTGATTAGAGGCTCGGAGGAATATGTTGGAGGATCTCAGCAGGTGATTCTATATGCTTGTGAGACGGGGAAAAATTCTGATGGATTTGCCCAACAACTTGCTAACAATTTGGGAGTTAATGTAAAGGCTCCAAATAAGCTATTATACCCGACAAAGACGGGTGGGTTTATAGTGGCTGGTAACGATTATCATAAAGGTAAGTGGATTACATTTACTCCTAAAAATTGAAAATGCATTTAAAGTTAAGTACTCAAACTTCCCACACCAGTTGGTGTGCTGAACCTTGAAAAATCAATACTGTAGCCCATAAAAAAGGCACAAACCTGCACTTGATGGTATAATTGAATTGCGAATAACAATCGTACAGCAAGGAGATTTATGCCATGTCAAGTATACCACAAAATGCTGAAAACGGAAATGAGATTTCTAACTCTGTCATAAATTTTATGACCCAATTCCAAATCGGGAAACTTCTTTTCAAATGTAATGCCGGTAAAGCAAAAGGGATTCCGGTAATCGAAGTGTTTCGATATCTGTTCTGTCTCATTTTCTCGGATCGAAGCATGTATATGCAGTGGAAAACAGGCATATTTGATGGTTCATTCTGCAAGAACACCGTTTATCGCTTCCTCAATAATGCGAAGATTAACTGGTCTCGGTTCACAACCTTGCTTTCA
>CAJTPM010000116.1 GCA_910578085.1 uncultured Lachnospiraceae bacterium
CTGCAGGTTGGTTTCGCCGACGTAACAGAATGGACACTGCAGATCTGCCCATAACACAATATTGATCATGTGACCTACCTTCTTTCAGATGTATTATCTCCTGCAGGCCCCGCAAACCTGTCTGTCAGGCCCGCGGCAATGGTGTTTACAGCTATGGTGTGTCAAACAGGCTGTTATTTTTGTATACTTGGGAAATAAAGGTGTTAGAAAACCGGAGAAAGTAACACTTTATATCTAAAACAGTTTATTTCTGGACAGTTTACACAGGGAATGCGGAGGAAATCGACCATGAGCAAATACCGGACATTGAAAAGCCTGTTTCACGAAGATGAAGGCAGGTGGCAGAGAGTGTATCAGGAACGGTTTTGTGGGGAAGGGACACTTCACTACCCGTTTTCCATCGGAAAGTACCCTGCGTTTTCTGTTCTTACTGCAGAGATGGTGCTCAAAGGAGATGCCGTCCGCAACCTTCAGATCCAGCTGGAAAGACTTGAGGCAGAAATTCCCTGCAAGCAGGTCATCCTGATGGATTCCCTTTTCAGGGAAATCGAGCAGAGCAACGAGATCGAAGGTGTGCGCAGCAGCCGGAGAGATCTGGCACTGGCTCTGAATGCAAAACCGGGTACCCGATTTGCGGGACAGCTCAGGCAGTACGACAAACTGCTGAGCGGAAATATGGAGTTTCCCCGGACACCGGCAGGTATCCGGAAACTTTACGATGACATGCTGCTTCTGGATATCGTCAGCGAAGATCCCGGAAATGCCCCGGATGGAATGCTGTTTCGGGCAGGACCTGTTTTCGTCACGAATGGACAAAAAACGATTCACACAGGAATCATGCCAGAGCCCCAAATCATGGAGCTGATGGAACAGTCCCTGACACTGGTTCAGGATGCAGGTCTGCCGTTTTTGAGCAGAACGGCGGTTTTCCACTTTCTGTTTGGATATATACACCCGTTTTATGACGGAAACGGACGATTGAACCGGTTCTTGACCAGTCTGCTGATTTCAAAGGAGCTCAGCGTGCTCTCGTCCCTTCAGCTGTCTCTGGCATTTCGCGGTAACCGGAAAAAGTATTATCGCGAATTTGAGGAGGCAGAGGATCGGCTGAATCGGGGAGACCTGACACCGTTCATATTGATGTTTCTGGAGGTTCTGGAAGAATCGCTCGCCAATGAGGTCACACGACTGGAGGAGCGTCAGGCAAAATACACGGAGTATCTTGCTGTACTGGGAAAAACAGGCTCGAAAACAGGAGAGCTTGTATTCCTGGAGGCAATGCTTGCAGCCACGCTGTTTTCCGTGGATGGGGTGACCAAAAAGCAGCTTATGGAATTGACAGGAAGAAGCAGTTCATGGATCAACAACGTATTGCGGGAAAATCGGGACAAACTCGAAAGTGTCAGAGAAGGTCATGAAAATCTGTATAGATTCAATGAACAGTATCTGGATTCTCTTCTCAAAACAGCCAGGGAGCGGCCAGACCAGCATGTCAAAACAGGAAGCCGGTAGAAAAGCCTGGCTTCCTGTTTTTCCGTTCTCCAATCAATCGAATTGAGCAGAAAATCGTTTCCTTCTCAATCATCATGGTTAGAAAACCGTTTTCTGTTCACCAGAAACAGGCTTTCCTCCCGGATTGGCCGTATGCGGATGACTGATCCCACCATCCGGTGTCAGTCATGGAAAGCGGTTCCGCACAAAACCGGAGAATGGAAACACCGGCTCAGACATTGCCATGATACCAAGATACACATTCTTCGTATAGAATGGTCTGGCGAGGTGACTTATGCAGACATTCAAGTATTTTGTCTCTTTCTACAAACCCT
>CAJTPM010000117.1 GCA_910578085.1 uncultured Lachnospiraceae bacterium
GATACAGAGGTCAAACACGCTCGATCTTCTCTGTTCCGCCTTTCATGAGCAAGTTTATCATAGGGTCTACTGAAAAAGCCAAAAGCCACAATAAAAATGCGGGGGTATGAAATACAGGAAATGAAAAAGGGGTGAAAAGGTAGAATAAAGTTCAAACATCTGGTATCATAAAGGGGGCTAAAAGCAGAGGGATTCCACAAAATCCAGGGGATATGGGGGTAAAAGCGATGTATTACCGTAACGATCAGGACCAGCTATCCTTGGAGGAATTTTCTCTGCCCTTCGGCGGCAGACTGCTGCGGGATAACCGCTGGGTGCGTCTGGCAGGCATCCTGCCCTGGGAATACATTGAAGAGATTTACGCCCAAAATATGAGCGATGAAACCGGTCGCCCGGCCATTTCATCCCGGATTGCGTTTGGGGCTATTTTCATCAAGGAGTATTGTCACATCACAGACAAGGATACGGTGACCAATTTGCAGGAGAACTCCTATATGCAATACTTTGTTGGACTGCATGAATTTCATCCGGAACCGTTGTTTGACCCATCTATGATGGTGCATTTCCGCAAGCGGTTCCCAGTGGAAGAAGTGGCGAAAATCAACGAGTACGTCTGCACCGGGAAGTGGCCGGAGGAGCCGCGGAATGTGGACCGGAACGATCATTCTGAGGATGGGGACGAGCCGCCCTGCGCAGGTGGGGGAACCGGGTCCAAACCGTCTGCGCAGAAAGGGAAAGCAAACCCGAACACGTCCAAAAAGAAGAAAGCGCGCAGGAAGAAGAATCGCGGCAAGCTGATCCTGGACGCCACGGTGGCCCCCGCCGACATCAAGTATCCCACAGACATCGACCTGCTCAACAGGAGCCGGGAGCACTTGGAAACAGCGGTGGACATTCTCTGGCCGCACGTATCCCACACCAGCCATAAGCTGCCGTATTCGGCAAAAAAGGCCCGAAAGTCCTATCTGAAACTGGCAAAAAGCAAGAAATGGACCAGAGCGAACTGCCGCAGGGCGATTGGCGAGCAGCTGCGATATATTGAACTGGCATCCAAACAGCTTCGAGAGCTTTCGTCCCAGATTCCGAACCACGAAACGCTGTTTCCCCGCTGGCTCAGGGACCGGCTCGCTGTGATCCCGGTGGTGTACCGCCAACAGAAGATGATGTACGACAACTACACCCATATCTGCGAGGACCGGATCGTTAGTCTGGAGCAGCCCCATGTGCGTCCAATCCAGCGGGGCAAACGTCCAAATCCCACCGAATTTGGACAAAAACTGCACCTTTCCGTGGTGGATGGATACACCTATTTGGAGCAGACCTGCTGGAGCAGCTTCAACGAAGGCACTGACCTTGAAGCCGCTGTGGAAGATTATTTTCGGAAATTCGGCTGCTATCCCAGCGCAGTTCTGGCGGACAGAATCTACCAGACCCGCCGCAATAAGATGTTCTGTGCCCAGCTTGGCATCCGGCTGTCCGGCCCACCCTTGGGTCGCAGGAAAGCCTCTGAGTCAGACACCAAAATCAAGCGGCAAATCTATAGGGATGCCTGTGAGCGCAACGCCATTGAGGGACGAAACGCCAACGCGAAACGCCGCTTTGGTCTTGACCGATTATTCTCTAAACTGGATGAAACGGCAAAGACCGAGGCTGCTCTCATCATCCTGGCCATGAACGCCAGCCTCCGGCTGGTGCGTTGGCTTGCCCTCTTTTTCCGTTCCATTCTGTTCTTGTTCCCTTATGTGCTTTTTTCAGCAAGCCCTAAGTTACTATTACTTATTTTATTAGGGGCCAATTTTCTGGCTA
>CAJTPM010000118.1 GCA_910578085.1 uncultured Lachnospiraceae bacterium
CCAACAAATATGCGGAGCTGGAGGCATGGATTTATATTTAGACGAAAGGAGGCTGTAAATTTTTCTGTGTCTATGGAGGAAAAATCCTTCCGGTAAAATTCAGATATGTACAACTAGCTGTCGAATTATGGTATTGATTTTTGTGTCGATTTATTTTTCTGATTATAGTATAACCGTTTTCCATGGTTCTATACAAAAATATCTGAATTTTTGCACCAAAAACAAAGCATCCCGACTGCTCTTTTCCGTGGGCTCTGCCCACACCCGGCCTCTGGAATAAGATTGGGTTTTGCGGCAATACTATGGATGCCGACGGAATAAGACTGGGGACAGTAGCACTTTTTTACTGTGCGCTGCCCCAGGCTTTCCTAATGAAGCCAAACTTCTATTTTACAGATACTGTGTCAGCCGCTCTCCATAGAGGACAGTGAGTTGACTGATCACCTGGTCCCAGTTACGGTAACGCTGGGTCCATTTCTTTGCCACGTTCAGGCTTGCCAGGTAGAGCATCTTTTCCAGCGAGCTGTCACTGGGGAACACACTTTTTGTCTTTGTCACTTTCCGGTACTGGCGGTTCAGCCCTTCAATCACGTTTGTCGTGTACATTATGCGCCTGACTTCATCCGGGAACTGGAAGAAGGAACTGACGTCTTCCCAGTTGTTCTCCCAGTTGCTGACGGCATAGGGGTATTTCCGCCCCCACTTCTCCCGGATGTCCGCCAGCGCATCCAGGCCAGCCTTCTCGTTCGGGGCATTGTACACCGTCTTGAAGTCGGACGAGAACTTCTTCAGGTCGCTGTAGTTCACATATTTGAACGAGTTGCGCAGCATGTGGATGACGCAGCGCTGTATCTGCGCCTGTGGGAATACGGCACTGATTGCCTCCTTGAAGCCGGGCAGGCCGTCCACGCAGAAGAACAGCACGTCCTGCACACCACGGTTCTTCAGGTCGCTGAGCATCCCCATCCAGAACTTGGAACTCTCGTTGGCCCCTACCGTGATGCTGAGTATCTCCTTGTACCCCTCCGTCGTGACACCCAGCACCACATAGGCCGCCCGGCTCAGGATCCGTCCATCCTCCCTGACCTTGTAGTGGATGCAGTCCATGAACACGAAAGGGTAGACCGGGTTCAGGGGACGGGACTGCCATTCTCTGATCTCCGGCAGGATCTTGTCCGTGATCTTGCTGACCATCTCTGCTGATATCTCTATGCCATAAAGGTCCTGTAGCTGGTCGTGGATGTCCCTGGTGCTCATCCCCCTGCCGTAGAGCGAGATGACCTTCTCCTCAATTCCGGAGACATCCCTCTGGTACTTGGGGACAATCTTCGGCTCAAACTCGCCGTTCCTGTCCCGGGGGACGTCAATCTGGAATTCCCCGTACTGGCTCTTGAGCTTCTTGGGGGAATGGCCGTTGCGCTTGTTTGCGGTGTCCATGTCGCCTTTCTGGTTCCTTTCATAGCCCAGGGTTGCGTCCAGTTCTGCCTCCATGAGTTCCTGCAGGATATCCTTGAAGCCATCCCTTAGGAGGGTGTAAACATCTGCCACGCTGTTTAAGTTGTTGTCTGCAATAATCTGTCGAATCTGTTCCTTTGCTACCGGCATATAAATACTCCTTTTCGATAAGAATTTCCATATCTTGATTCTTACCAAAAAGGAGTTGCTTTTTACCAAAGACACAAACTTTTTTACACTACCACCATAATAAGCATATAGGTATCAAAAAGGTATCACGCCCCAAATCAAAAGCCGGAAAGTCCGCTGTTTATGCGGCTTCCCGGCTTTCTGTTTAC
>CAJTPM010000119.1:0-207 GCA_910578085.1 uncultured Lachnospiraceae bacterium
CGTTTCCCGTCCACTTTTTCCGGCGCATGGACTATGATTTTCTTGATAAATTCATTGACGATTGCGGGAGTGAGTTCCTTTATCCCCACATACTTGCGGATAATCGCGGCGAAGCTGTCAAAGTCGCTCTTGTTCTGTTCGTAGGTATCGACTTCCTGCTGGTCTGCCTTGACCTTTTCTTCCAGTTCCCGCTGTTCCGCTTCATAC
>CAJTPM010000119.1:244-1773 GCA_910578085.1 uncultured Lachnospiraceae bacterium
ACCACTTATGTCGTCCTCATAAATCCGCTTGAAGATACGGTCAAGTTCTACAATCCGTTTTTTTGCCTGTCCGACTTCCCGTTTCTTGCGCTTCATTTCCTTTTTTGTTTCAGCGGAGCGTTGCTGATACATCATTTCATGGAAAGCCATAATGTCATCAAAGAAAAGGGCGGTCACATCAAATATCCTGCTCCACACTATCTGCTTCAACACTTCCTCGCGGATAAAGTGCGCCGTACAGCTTCCCGTATTGCTCTTGTACTTTGCACAGCGGTAATGGTCTTGTGAGCCATTAAAACTTTTGCAAGTAGCGAAATGCAGCTTACTCCCACAGTCCGCACAATATACCAAGCCGGAAAACAATCCCTGTCTGTCCGCTTTTGTGGGGCGGCGTTTGTTCGCTCTTAGTTCCTGTATCCGTTCAAAAACAGCGTCCTCTACAATCGCTTCATGGGTATTATAGAAAATTGCCTGCTGTTCTTTTGTGGTTGGAATCCGCTTCTTTAATTTGTGGGATTTGGAATAGCTTTTGAAATTTACGGTATGTCCGCAATAGTCCATACGTTCCAAAATGCCGACAATCGTGCTGTCTTTCCAGTTGTACGGATTTTCGGGAAGTGCTTTCCACTTTTTCTCGGCATAGTAGGCTTTGGCAGTCGGTACTTTATCTTCCTTGAGGATTTTTGCTATCTGCATAGGGCCTTTCCCACCGATACATAAATCAAAAATCCGTTTCACCACAGCGGCGGCTTCCTCGTCTACAATCCATTGCTTTTTGTCCGTAGGGCTTACTATGTAGCCATAGGGCGGCTTTGTCAGATGTTCCCCCGCCTGTCCCTGCGCCCTCTTGATTGCCCGTACCTTTTTGCTTGTATCTTTGGCGTAAAAATCGTTGAACAGGTTACGGAACGGGGTAAAATCGTTGTCGCCTTTTGCGCTGTCTACTCCATCATTGATTGCGATATATCTAACATCACGCTCTACAAAAAAGATTTCCGTATAGTAGCCGACTTTCAGATAATCGCGCCCTAACCTTGACATATCCTTGACAATGACCGTCGCCACGTTTCCGGCTTCAATCTCCGCAATCATGCGGTTAAAATTTGGTCTGTCAAACGTCACACCCGATACGCCGTCGTCAATGAAGAAAACGGGATTGGGAAAGCCGTTGTCCGCCGCATATTTGGAGAGGACTGCTTTCTGGTTCACAATGCTGTTGCTGTCGCCCTCTAACGTATCTTCCTGCGAAAGACGGGCGTATAATGCTGTTATCTGTCCGGGCTTATATGTATTTGCTGTCATGTGTTCATTCCTCCTGTAATGAACGCCCGACAAACAGTATGTGCTAACCTAATTATAGCGCGCTTATCCCTGTTTGTCATTGGGCGGTTTGACGGTTTCTGATTTTATGAGCCGTATCATCTTGTCGCGGAGCCGTTCCGAGCCGCCGCAGGAGGTAGACACTTCATAGTATGTGCCGCCGATTTTGTAGCAAACGGTTTCCTCTGTCGGTTTCCCTTTTTCTGGCA
>CAJTPM010000120.1 GCA_910578085.1 uncultured Lachnospiraceae bacterium
CGGTACATCGAATTTGTCACAGATATGGAGCTGTTGACAAAGTGCCTGAAATATAGAGACAAGGGAGATTTCAGGCAAGAAAAAAGACGCCTTTCGGCATCACACTGAGTGTTTAATCATTCTTTTGAGGTTCAAGGCCGCAGCGGAAAGGAGACAGTGGTCCTCCGCTGCCTCTAAACCTCGCCGCAGGAGACGCGTCAGGTTGTGTCCCCATTTCTGTGCGGCAAAAGTACCCTCACACCAGATCTGCCGCTGCTTCAGCGCCTCCCGGTAATCCGGCTCCCATCGCCTGGAGAAATGTTTTTGAACAACCGTCTTGAAATAACTGTCCTGGAGCTTTCTGGCGCCGGCCTTGTCCGTCTCATTCAAACATTTTTGCCGCAAAGGACAGCTGCCGCAGTCTTTCTTTTCCGCCCAGTATTCCCAGAACAGCCCGCTGCCGCTTCGATACAGCCGCTTGCGCCGCAGTTCTTTCCCGTTAGGGCACAAGTATACGTCCCGCTGTTCATCATAGGTGAATGAATCCCGCTTCAGTTCAGCTTTCGTGCGGTCATGGGCGGGCTGTGGCACGACAAAGAAGCCGATGCCCAGTTCTTCCAGCGCTCGGTGTGCCAGGGGGAAGTCATAGGCGGAGTCCGCCGCAGCGGCTTGCAGCGGCACAACATTTTTATGGACATACTCCAACTGCTCCAAATAGGGCCGTGAGTCATGGACATCCCCCGGTGTCACGGTTACAGCGGTGATGATACCGTGGTCCGGGTCGGTTGTCTGGTGAGACAGATAATAAAAACCGCTGGGCTTGCCGGGCCGCTTCATGTAGCCCGACTCCGGATCGGTACTACTCACCTTCTTGCGGGAACGGCGCTTGTCCTTTTTCACCTGCTTTGTCCGCTTCGCCCGGCGCTTCCCTGTCTGCCGTTTCAGCTCCTCCAGTCCCTCTTCCTCATAGGCATCCAGCCGCTCCCAATAGTTCCCCGCCTCTTCCAGCGCATCTATCTCCTGTTCCGAGGCCCTGGACGCGTTAGCCTTTACATGGGTGGAATCCGTCACCGCCAGCCGTCCGCTCACCAGACCTTTTTCCACGCACTGGCGCACCACTTCCTCAAATAGCCGCCGGAACACCTTCCGAAACGCAGGCTTCCGCCGCCGCAGCTGGCTGATCGTACTGTGGTCTGGCACTCGTTCATCCAAATCTATTCCAAGATACCAACGAAACGCGTTGCTGTCCGCACACCGCACCTCGATCTGCCGCTCCGAGGGGATGCCGTACAAAAAACCCAGCAACAGGTATTTTACCATTACTACCGGGTCTATGGGCGCACGGCCATACCTCCGGCTGTACAAGTGAGCCGTCTCCTCATACACAAACGATAAATCCAGCGCCGCTTCCAATTTCCGCAGAAAATGATTTTCCGGTACCAAATCCTCTATCGTTACCATGTGATATTTTAACTGCATTTCCTTGCCCCCTCCCTGCTCTGATTATACCATATTTCAAGCGATTTTGGGGCACTTTGTCAACAGCTCCATATCTGTGACAAATTCGATGTACCGCATCCGCGAATATCCCAGAATCATGAGAAAACAGTACAGTTTTTTCCACTTCCCATCCTCGTACACCAGGTGATCCTCGAAGAATCCCCAGTCCATCTGCCCCTGCTTCCCCGGCATCGTCTCAAACCGCACTGTTGCTTTCTCATTCAAGTCCATCTTCCGGCTG
>CAJTPM010000121.1 GCA_910578085.1 uncultured Lachnospiraceae bacterium
TGCTCTAAGGAATGCTATTTTTTCTATTTCATTTACAATTTACGAAAACTCAAGGACAAACTAAAGCAGAAAAAGCGGCAGGATTTCCCCCTGCCACTAATCATCTGTTTATGCAAAAATAATTTCCTTTTCCACAATCTCCCTCGCACAAGCCCTTATGTTATTGAGGCATCCTGTCCATTCTAAGGCGTTTTCTGCCTTTAGCTGTTCCGTTATGCCCTGTGCCTGTTTCATACCCTCTATGAGCCTTTCAAAGCGTTCCTGTGCCTGTCTGTTGATGTCGGCAAGGTAGGCGTTTAGCCTGCCGCTTGTAAGAAGATTGGTGTATGTAACTTTACGGTACTGTTTTAGATAATCTAAATGCCGTTGCCCCCAGATGCCTATTGCCTGTTCTTCTTCGGCGGGTACAGTTAAGCACGGTATCAAATAATCCCCTTGCCTTTCGTATTTGCCGCCCAGTTCCTCAAATAATGATTTTGCCATTGTCTGTTACCTCCACATTCTTTTTTATTTTGAATGTCCGCAAAATCCGTCCTACATCTGTTGGATAGTTGGAATAGGTGACTTAGAAAATATCCATTATTCAAGGGTTTCCAGTGCCCCTATGAACTTGTAATGGATAGTAAGTCGTTGAATTTTCTGCCCGTCAACTTCTACGGGTTCAGAAACAAGAATTTTTTCTATAAGTTGGTTGATTATCTTAAAATTGAGTTCCGTTATTCCTGCATAACCGCTTATCTGCTCTGCAAAATGCTCAATGGAAGATAACTGTTCTTTGTCCGCTATGGCACTTTTTTCAAGTTCCTTTATCTTGGCTGTCAGTTCTTCCTGCTCGCTGTCAAATCGTGCCGACAGCATTTGGAAACGCTTTTCTGTTATCAGTTCCCTTGTCAAGTCCTCATACAGTTTGGCATACAGGTTTTCTATTTCCGACACTCGCTGTTTACATTGCCTTAGTTCCTTTTTCTGCTGTTCCTTATCCGCTGACAGTTGGAGATTAAGACGCTCGGCAATCTCCGTTACCATAGCTTTCCTGTCCGCCAGTGCCTGTCCTGCGTGTTTCTGAATGTCTGCAAGCACAACTTCGTGAACCGTCCTCGCCTCAATGGTGTGTGATGAACAACCCTCTTTCCCAAACTTGCGGTACTTGGTACAGCAGTAGAAAGTCTTGTCCAGTACGTTGTTACGCTTTCTTTTCTGCTCGACTTTGGCAAGCATGGCACTCCCACAATCGGCGCATTTGATAACCCCTCGGAAAATGTTGTCATATCCGCTTGAACTTTCCCCGATAACGGGCGGTCTGCTCTCCAAAATCTTCTGTACGGTGTTCCAACGGCTCTGCTCGATAATCGGTTCATGTGTGCCATAGATAACTTCACGCTCCGCATACGGGATATACTGTCTTTTCTTGGAACGCATGGTCTTGGTCGGTCTTTCCGCTACGGTAAGGTTTCCTGCATAAACGGGGTCATGCAATATCTTGCTGACATAGGCGGTGTCCCAGTCATACATCTTTTCCTCATCAGTGTACCGCTCAAACATTTCTTTTTTGTAGAAACTCGGCTTTATGACCTTTGCCTTGCGCAAGCGGTTACAGATAGTGTGAAGCCCCACGCCCTCCTCGGCGATTGAGAAAATCAGTTCCACAATGGGGGCGGTCACTTCATCAATGACAAGGTGGTTATGGTCTTTCTCGTCTTTTTGATAACCGAA
>CAJTPM010000122.1:0-1515 GCA_910578085.1 uncultured Lachnospiraceae bacterium
ATCTCTACGATCTCTTTTGCGGTCCTGATAATTGCCGGAGCATCTGTTGCCTCTGCTGATGTCTCCATACTCTGTTCCCGCTCACTCTGTTCTTTTTCCAATACCGCCGGGATCTGTTTCTTTCTCTCTTGGAAATATTCACCTGTCTGGAACATATGATAGGCAAGAACCATCATCTTTCTCGCAATCGCAATCAATGCGCGTTTTTTACCGCGTCGGGCTGCGATAGCCTCATACTTCCCCTTGAAATATGGGTGCTTCACTGCGTTCAGAGCACATTGAATCAACACAGGCTTTAGATAATATCCGCCTTTTCCAATTTTGACCGATTTATGTTTGTTGTTGCTCTGATTGCTTTGAGGGCACAGTCCACACCAGCTTATGAAGTGCTTCTCGTTCTTGAACTGTCCCATGTCTGTTCCTGTTTCGCTTAGTATCTGCATCGCCGAAAGCCCGGAGATTCCCGGGATGGAATCAAGCAAATCAAGATAGGACTTGAATGGTTCGAGAATTTCCGTCATCATTTGTTCGTAGCGTTGGATTTGCGCAGTGAGTCGGTCAACTCTTTCATACGCATTTTCAAGCTCGAATTTCTGGACGGAGGAGAACTTTGCACCAGCGAATGCTTTGCGAAGTTCTTCTTCTTTTTCTTTGCGCTCTTTATGGGTGGAGAACCGCATGATCCGGCAGCTTTTCCGTATCCGCTTTTTCACTTCCTCCAAATCCGGTTCCTCTGTCGTGAGCAGGTATTCGATCACACTTCGGGCCGACTCTCCTTCGATCCCGGAAAAAACAAGATCCATACGGATATTCGCTTCTGTCAGAATATTCCGGATCCTTCGGATCGTATCCCCTCTTTCCTGTACCAGTTTAGTTCTGGACCGTGAGAGCCTTCTGGATTCCCGAAGCTCCCGGACCGGGATATATGACTCTCTCAACAGACCGTTGGCCCCAAGTTCAGCGATCCAGGCACAGTCTTTCTGGTCCGTTTTTTGTCCGGCTATGGTCCGGACGTGCTTTGGGTTGACGATATGGGGTTTCAATCCCATTTCCTCACAGACATCAAAAACAGGGGTGGAATACTTTCCGGTCGATTCCATATAAACATCTATCGCTCTGTCATCCAGATCCGGAAGAGTTGTATAGATCCATTCACACATTGAGGCAAGATCTGTATGATTTGAGTCAAATTTTTTGGTGACGAACACAAGCCCGTCTTTCCCTTTGGCCGGATCTTTGAAGGTCACACAGGCCCAGACATTATTTCTATGGACATCCAAACCGACACAGACCGGTTTTCTGTTACGAACAGCCATGGTCGAAAACTCCTCTCAAACAAAAAAATGCCGGAGTGGAAGTTGATCCATCCATTGAACTTGTCGAGAAAAAACCGACAGCCTATACAAAATGTTCAGAATATTCGTGATGAATTTCTACCCAGGGATACTATTTAGATCAACGGCGACTTATAAAAAAACAATCTCATGAAGACTGTGTGAGAAGTCCGCATGGAAT
>CAJTPM010000122.1:1531-1687 GCA_910578085.1 uncultured Lachnospiraceae bacterium
AATAATGCGATACTTGAATCAGGAAGAGAGGCACCCTATGTTCAAGAAATCGCTGTTCAAAGACCTGACTTTTGCTGATATCCATACCCAGTATTCAGACCCCCATGACGCAGAACGCTTCTTCTTTGATCTGAAGTGGAAGGATGGTTTTGTGTG
>CAJTPM010000123.1 GCA_910578085.1 uncultured Lachnospiraceae bacterium
TTCCTGCGGTGCGCGGCTTGCGCCATTTGACATACGGGAGCTGCGGGAGCTTATGGAAACGGACGAAATGGAGCTTGACACGCTGGGGGACAGAAAGACCGCCCTTTTTGTCATTATCAGCGATACCGACGACACTTTTAACTTTGTCGTGAGCATACTCTATACCCAGTTATTCAACCTCTTATGCGACAAGGCAGATGATGAATACGGCGGGCGGCTTCCCGTCCATGTAAGGTGCTTACTTGATGAATTTGCGAATATCGGGCAGATACCGAAGTTTGAAAAACTCATAGCCACCATAAGGAGCCGGGAAATATCGGCTTCCATCATTTTGCAGAGCCAGTCACAGCTAAAGGCAATCTACAAGGACAACGCGGACACCATAAGCGGGAATTGCGACACGACGCTTTTCTTAGGCGGCAAGGAAAAAACGACGCTCAAAGAAATGTCGGAGCTTTTAGGAAAAGAAACCATAGACAGCTTCAACACGTCCGAAACGCGGGGGCGGGAGCTTTCCCACGGGCTGAACTATCAGAAAATGGGAAAGCAGCTTATGACCGAAGATGAAATCGCGGTTATGGACGGGGGCAAGTGCATTTTACAGGTGCGCGGGGTACGTCCGTTCTTTTCGGATAAATTCGATATAACGAAACACCCGAAATACAAGTACCTCTCCGACGCAGACCCGAAAAACGCCTTTGACATGGAAAAGCACATCAAACGCCGCCCCGCCATTGTGAAGCCGGACGAGGAATTTGACTACTACGAGATTGACGGGGAGGGCTTACAGGAGGACACAGACCATGAATGAACACCCCGGAAATGATAAGCGGCGGTTTACGGTGCTTATCAACCCGAAAATCCGGGAGGAACAGCGGCGGCAAGCTGCCTTACGGAAGTTTATCAAGGATTGTGAACGGCTTTACGAGAAGAACCGGGCGCATTTACAGGAGGACGCAAGAAATGAATAAGCGTATCAGAAAGAAACAGGAGAAACAGCGGAAGCAGCTTGAAATGAAGTGGCTGCTGGAAACGGCAAACGCCATTGACGCAGCAATACAGGAATATTGGCAGTGGCGGGAAGAAATGGAACGCCGTTATGTGGAGCTTTACGCGGAGGAAATAGCCCGCCGCATGGGGCTTGTCCCGAAACAGTGACAGGGCATAAAAGATTTGCGCCGTGGAAATGTGGATAACAGGCTATGGGGCTATGGAAAACGCCATTCACAGCACATGGAAAAGCCAAAGTGCGGCTTTCCCACGTCCTGCAAACAGCGTTTCCCACAGCCCCAAAAGAGCAGCCAGTTATCCACATTCCCACAAATCCAAACTTAGGAGAAATCCAAACTTTTCCGCAAATCACTTGAAAATAAAGGATTCTTCCAGAGAAAAGTTTGGATTTCGTTTTAATGATTTCAGCGTTTCAAGCCACAGAAACCAGCCAGTGAGCCACTGCTGTCTTTCCATTTTTTTGTGACATTCTTTTCTTTTTCGCCCTCCAGCGTAGCCAGCGCTTTCCGTTTATCATCCGTTGTTATGTCCAGATAACGCATGGTTGTATCCAAGCTTGCGTGGCCAAGGAGAAAACTGATCTGTATGATATTCATGCCATCTTCCAGCCAGTGGGTAGCTTTGGCATGGCGGAACTGGTGGGCGTGG
>CAJTPM010000124.1 GCA_910578085.1 uncultured Lachnospiraceae bacterium
TTTATCATGATATCTTGTGACATTTTCGAAATTAGGGGGTTTGTCAACAGCTCGATGACCTCCAGAAGTTCCGTAGCTGTGCCAGACCATTCCTGCCTGCCCTGCATGAACGACACCACCCGAAAAAGGACTGGTGGAATCTCTGCCGCCGCAAGCTGCTCCTGCGTCTGCCGCTTTACCAGTTCCCAACTGCAATCACGGAAACGGAGCGTGAACTCCTGATAGGGCGTATCCCTGCCAGTGACAAACAGCTTTGCGGTATCGGATGCACGGCTCTCCTTTTCCAGTACAAAGGTAGCGTCCGCGCTCCCTGTCAAGCCTGTCGTGCCAGATACCTTGTTGAACACATCGCTGTCATTCTGCTTGCGGATATGGTGTACGACTACCACCGAGAGAGAATGCCTGTCGGCAAAATCTTTTAACAGCGATATATCCCCGTAATCGTTTGCATAGGCGTTGTCTTTGGAAGCGGTACGGATTTTTTGCAGCGTATCAATGACAATCAGCCTGCTGTTGGGATATGCTTTGAGGTAGTCCTCAAGCTGCACAATTAGACCGTCTGATAACTTGCAGCTTGCCACGGCAAAGTGGAGCCGCCCGTTTGCTTCGTCCGTCAGACGGAACAGCCTGTCTTGTATACGGCAGAACGTATCTTCCAGACAGAGGTAAAGCACATCGCCCTCCAATGTCGTCATGTCCCATAAGGGGATTCCCTGCGACACGCAAAGGCAGAGCTTCAGCATGAGCCAGCTCTTGCCGATTTTCTGTGAGCCGCAGAACAGCGACAAGCCCGTGGGGATAAGACCGTCCACCACAAAGGACGGCTTTTCAAGCGGTTCATAAAGGAGCGTATCTGCATCCACCGTCTGTAATTGCTGCATGAAATCCCTCCTTCCGTTCTGGATTTAGTTTGTTGCACATAGGCGTTGTCCTCCTTGAATTTATTTACCCATGCAAAAAAGCAAGGGTATGTAGGCACAGCCAGTCCATACAGTTCCACGCCCTTTAAGGGCGGCGTTCTCTCCGTCTGTGCTATGCACGAATTGAGCAAAGGGCAGGCTCATGTCGTGGCTCTGCTGTCCCCTGCGGCGGGTATCCCTTTGGCGGCTACTGTGAAATTTTCAAGGAGCGGTAATCTATGGAATCGTTTTGTGGCAATAAAAATAGGGCAGGAGGATTTGACCTCTCACCCAGTAGCCGATAAAGGAGCGTGATTTTGGATATGGTATTCTGATTTTTTGAAAATATATAAGCACCCGACATTACTTTTTCTTTCGGTCAATAATGAATACCTAGAAATTAGTAAGCATAATACTAGTGATTGCTTTTTATTAAATAAATTTATATAATTAAGAAAACCAATATAACTACATATTTGATAGTTTGACAGAATTATAAAAACGAAAGGGGAGAAAATATTATGCCTAATAATATCATAGTGTACGATTTATTAATTTCATGCCCATCTGATGTTGCAGAATATGTTGATATGTTAGAAAAGGAGGTACTTCATTTCAATAATTTTTTTGGACGTTCCAATAATATAATAGTAAGAACTAGTACGTTGTAAAATAAATAACTAGCCAAATATTGTCTTTTGTGCTATACTT
>CAJTPM010000125.1 GCA_910578085.1 uncultured Lachnospiraceae bacterium
GGAATCCTTGAATAGCTGGAAATCGTGCTTCTTTCCGTTGGAAAAGAGAGCCCCGAAAAGTTTGTGTAAAAAGGAATAAAAGGCATCCTTTCAGTCAAGAATCGGAGCAAGAAAATAACTTGATTGAAAGGATGTATTATTATGGAGAAGACGCCGAAGGAAATGCTGAAGGCCTATGTGGACAGCCAGAAGTTCAACAGCACGACGGAGATTATGGATGCGATGAAGGAAATGTTCCGGGACGTTTTGCAGCAGGTGATGGAGAGCGAGTTGGATGCGGAGCTGGGGTACGAAAAAAGTCAGCGTATGTCAGATACCGCTGTCGAAAAGTCCCCCCGGAATTATCGCAACGGGCACTCAAAAAAGACGGTAAAAACCCAGTTGGGAGCGGTGGAAGTGAAGGTTCCGCGGGATCGAAACGGAGCATATGAACCGCAGATCATTAGCAAGTACAGCCGGAATGCAGATGGGATGGAAGAGAAAATTCTGGGGCTGTATGCCTGCGGAATGAGCCAGCGGGACATCTCGGAGCAGATCAAGAGCCTGTATGATGTAGACATCTCACCGGAGCTGGTAAGTAAGATCAGCGAGAAGATCATGCCAGAGGTTACAGCGTGGCAGAACCGGCCCTTGGAGACGGTATATCCGTTCGTATTTCTGGATGCCATCCATTACAAGGTGAAGCAGGATCATCAGTATCAGACGAAGGCAGCGTATGTGGTTCTGGGTGTTACGATGGATGGCACAAAGGACATCCTGGGCGTGTGGATTGGGGAGCACGAGAGCAGCAAATTCTGGCTGAATGTGCTGAACGACCTCAAAAGCAGGGGAGTTTTGGACGTCTATCTGTTCTGTGTGGATGGCTTAAAGGGTTTTGTGGAGGCCATTGGCGCGGTCTATCCCCACAGCCAGGTGCAGCGGTGCATCGTCCATCAAATCCGTTCCTCCACCCGCTTTGTGAGTTATAAGGACATCAAGCCGCTGATGGCTGATTTGAAGAAGGTCTACACCGCCGTCACTGAGGACGAAGCCTTGGAGCATCTCATGACATTCAAAGAAAATTGGGGGAAACAGTATCCCTCCTGTGTCAAAAGCTGGGAGGACAATTGGGATATTTTGAGCACCTTTTTCGCATATCCCCCTGAGATTCGGAAAATCATATATACGACTAATATCATTGAGGGGCTCAACCGCCAGTTCCGCCAGATCACCAAAAACAAGCCCAGCTTTACCAGCGATGATTCCCTGCGCAAAATGCTCTACCTGGCCAGCAGGAAAATTGTCGAGCACTGGACGTCCCGATGTCGAAATTGGGATATGGTTTTAGCCCAGCTCCAGCTTATGTTCCAGAACCGCCAGACTGCCTGAACCCGGCTTCACCTTAGCATTTCCGGGACGAGAGACGGCATTCACGCTGCGCGTGCATACCGTCCCTCATCCCGGAACACAGGTAGGTAAGCCTGGTTAAGACAAACTCCGTCCCTGACGGATTCAGGCAGTATTTGCTCCGAATCCTTTGACGCGAAACAACTGATGCGTTCCTACTTTTACACAAAATTTTCTGTCGGGCCTTGGAAAATGCAAGCGCAATGATCTCTCCGGTCAGAA
>CAJTPM010000126.1 GCA_910578085.1 uncultured Lachnospiraceae bacterium
GCGCCCCTTGCGCTGTCTGTCATACAATGCCAGGTCTGTGCCTCCCTCAAGGTATTTCTGTACGCACCGACGGACAGTATTGACATCTATGCAGAGCCCTTCCGCAACGCATTTATCTGATTTGCCGGCTTCTTTCTGCAGGAGGATTTTTGCGCGCTCCACAATCTGAGCCTGGATAGTTCTGTTTTTAGAAAGGGACAGCAGGTAATCATGGTCACCCTCCATAAGTTCTATACAATAAGTATGATTTGCCATATCATTATGCCTCCATTTAAATTATAATGATATTATATCACACTTTTCAAAATATGCACTATTTATTATTTGATGTACTAGGACAACTTATCGGGGCAGTTTCACAGGCTTTGCCCATGTTATACGCGGGGGTATAGAGATTGAAAAACAGACTTTTCAATCGCGGGATTTGTGTCTGTGCGCTGTTTGCCACAAACTCGTTTATGCAAATCTCAGCAAAACTGAGATAAAAGCAGCGCAGAAATGAAGGTAATGATGAAAAGAATTTTGACGACCCAGACAGTTTCAAAAGGCTATGCAATCGGTCCGGCATACCCTGTTATCCGCAGAGAACTTGTCATAGAGAGAAGGACGGTTTCCCCGGAGGAGAAAGAGTCGGAGATCCGGCGCTTTCAGGATGCAGCGGCTACGGCAAAAAAGCAGTTAGAGAGCATTGCAGGAGATTCGGAGATATTTGAGGCTTATATCCAGCTTGTTCAGGATGAAGCGCTTATTCAGGGGATTATTAAAAAGATCAGGGACGGCAGCAATGCGGAGGCGGCAGTGGAAGACACAGCCAATGAATTCATCATGATATTTGAAATGATGGAAGATGCCTATATGCGAGAGCGGGCTGCTGATTTGAAGGATGTGAAAAAACGACTTCAGTATGCGCTTGCAGGAATTGTGGAAAACCCGTTTACAGAATTAAGGGAACCCGCCATTATCATTGCAAAGGAGCTGACGCCATCGGATACCGCAGATATGAATTTTGACAATGTTCTGGGGTTTCTGACAGAACTTGGCGGAGTGACCAGCCATGTGTCCATTATTGCGAAGGGAAAGGGAATCCCCTGTCTGACTGGCGTAAAAGATATCTGCTCTCTGGTAAAAGCAGGTATGATGATCGCGATGGATGCTGGGACCGGTGAGATCTGTCTGGATCCGGACAAGGGGACGATCGAAGATTATACAGATAGGGAAGCGCGGTTTGAGGAGCGGGAAAGGGTTATGGATGAGGAAAGCAAAAAACCATCCGTCACCAGAGATGGACATTCGTTTATGCTGTGCGCCAATGTTGGAAATATTGAGGATATTAAGGACGCGCTGAAAAGCCGCATAGAAGGTATCGGGCTGTTTCGAAGCGAATTTGTCTATATGATGAAAAAGGACGCTTTTCCGACGGAGGAAGAACAGTTTGAGATCTATAAGGAAGCTGCGCTTCTGATGAAAGAAAAGGAACTGACGATCCGCACGTTAGATATCGGTGGGGATAAAGGGCTTGACTATTATGAGTATGATCTCTCGGAATTCTGATTGATCCTGCCAGCGAAACTCTGGCATTGGACTT
>CAJTPM010000127.1 GCA_910578085.1 uncultured Lachnospiraceae bacterium
CACGGAAAAAGTGAGAGTATGTAATGCCGCCAGTCCCACGCAAAACGGATTTCTTTTTTCGGATGGTGGCGGTCACGGTTGGAGATACTTCCTCATTTCTGCCTTGACTTTCTCCCTTGCAACTGAAACGGACTTCTGGACAGCGGAAGCGGTGCAATGCTCCATCTCGCCAATCTGGTAGAAATTAAAATCATACTCGTAATAGAGCAGGAAACGCCGCCTTTGTATCTCTGGCAGTTGGGCAACTGCTTTGTAAAACAATTCATTCCGTTCTTTTTCAATCATTCTTTCATCAAGGCTCTTTGGCACTCTTAACGCACGTCTGTAAAGGGTTTCATCCCACACCTCGTTAAACTCCCTGTGCCGCTGGTTCCATTGCTGAAGGTTTCTGTTCCTCCTTTCCATCTGCCGAAATTCAATGAATAATTGTTCTGACACTTCCAGTTCGTGGTATTCCCCCTGCCCGTCCTTAAAACTGATAAAATACCTTTTACCGCTTTCCGTGGATGCCTCCCGAAGCGTGTATGTCTTTGCCCCGTATGCCATTTCCTTTCCTCCTGCTAAAAAGTAGGAGAGCGTTTTTCTCTCCCCACCCAATAGCCCATAGGAAAGCCATGATTTCCCCTCTAACGCTTAAATGGCTTCAATCTGCTCCGCAGCCTTTCCATCCGTCTGTAAACAGACTTTGTTGACAGCTTTACGGATGCGGCAATCTCTTTTGTGGAATATCCCTGCATTTTCAGCAGGACGATTTGTAACGTGCGTTTATCTACCGTGATTAAGGCAAGGTACAGAGTTTCGTTCTCAATCTCGTCCAGTAAATCAGAAACAGACTTTACCTCCGCCTGCTTCTCCTTATCTGCCATGCCCTCAAGGTATTCGCCGAAGTCGCTCGCCCATCGGTAAAACCGCCTGTTGGAATTAAAATCTGCCCTGTCGTCTGTGCGGATTTGCTCAATGGTCGCTTCATCAACGCCGCACTCACGCAGAACCTTTTCCTCAGCTTCTTTCCAGATACGCCATTTCCTGTCCTCCCGTCCGTGGTTGTATGCCATCTTTATTTCCTCCAATCAGAATTGATTGAGAGGGCAGGTAAAAGCCCCCTCATTTTCCCAAAGGAAAAAACAAGGGGGCTGAACGCCTTAAATTTTGTTTTCGATTATCTTCCTCAGCTTCGCAAGGATTTTGGCTTTGCGTTTATTGACAACGCTCTGTGTCACGCCCAACCGCAACCCGACTTCCCTCTCGGAAAGTTCTTCAAAGAAGATTGCTTGTATCAACGTCTGTTCACTGTCCGACAATAAAGGCAGGGCAGCTTTCAGCCTGTCCACCATCGCCGCATGGACAACGGTTTCCGCAACGTCCACCGCTTCATCAACAATGAAATCAAGAATATTCCCCTCGCTGTCTGTAAATCCCTCCAATGACAGCAGGCTGTAGTTAATATCCAGTTTTTTCAGATAACGCCACCGTTCTTTATCTTTGTAGAACTCTGCGTACTGTGTTATCCAGCACCCTAGGTGCTCCAAGTCTTTCTTATATTCGTCAAATTAAAT
>CAJTPM010000128.1 GCA_910578085.1 uncultured Lachnospiraceae bacterium
TAATCAACATAAATGAATTTATATTGATACTATGGCATTTAGTCGTTTTGTATACAAATATTGATTTCATAACTGTAACCTATTGGATTTCGGCAGTCCCACTTCTCCCACTAGACATAAAACCAATATTTTTAGACATAATGAATACATTACAGTTAAGAATCGCATCTTTTACCTCTATGCTAAAAGATGCGATTTTAATTATGTTCTCAAATGGAATTACACATCCAGATATAATCCGCAGTCAAGATAATTCCTCCCTAACCTTGATAAATCTTTCGTAATCACGCAGTTTATCAGCCCGTTTTCAATGTCCTTAATCATGTTCTGGAAACTCGGTCTTTGGAAATTCGTACCAGAATAACCGTCGTCCACATACGTTTTTGCCAAGTGCCAGCCCTGCTTTTTCACATAATCCGTGAGGATGGATTTCTGCGTGGCAATGCTCGCACTCTCATTT
The DNA here is from genome assembly GCA_910578085.1 of uncultured Lachnospiraceae bacterium. Classification (GTDB taxonomy): domain Bacteria; phylum Bacillota; class Clostridia; order Lachnospirales; family Lachnospiraceae; genus 1XD8-76. The sequence continues at coordinate 461 of CAJTPM010000128.1, forward strand.
TCCGTGCCATCGTCTTTCGATAGACGGCAGTAAATGCCGACTAAATAGATTTTCTTTTCTTCTTTGATTCCTGCCATACTGTAAAACCTCCGTATCTGCCCTAACGTTTTCGTGTTCCATTGCGTACATTCTAAGCGGATATCCCCTCATTGTCGAAGGTGTCGCCCTCGGCAATCTTCCTGCGTATATCCTCGGAAATAATCGGGATAAACGCCTCCGCAACGGTCTGTGTGCCGACATATTCACGGCTGACAATCATCTGCACTGGCTGTCTTGCCACAATACGCTTTCTCTTTTTGTTCGCTTTCTTATCCTCGCCCATACTCAAATCTTCCTTTCCAGACAGGGCAGGGGAGCGTCTGAAAACGTCCCCACCCTGCCAATCAGACACAATCAATCCCCGCTGTTTATCTTTTTCTGCAATGCTTTAAAGAGCGCAGCCGCTTCATCAGCGGTCAACGTGATTCCCTTTCCGCACTTCTCACGGCTGGGGGAAAAGCTGCGGATGTCATACTTTGGCTCTTTCCCATTCCATGAAATCAAGTTGATTTCCTTTGTATAGCCGCTGTCGCTCGTAGACAATACGGCGATTTCCTTTACAATCTCATATTGAATAGCTTTCATTTCCTGTCTTGCCTTTCTGCTTTTTTATCTGTCCAAAGTTTCTATTTACTGCCCGAAAAGAGAAGATTAGCGGCTGTCCCTGCCCCGTTTCCTCTGCAATTCACGCTCCAACAGTTTGATGATAGTGTCCTCCATCTGCTTGGGCGTTGTCCCTTTCGGGAAGTATTTCTTTAACAGCTCCATGCCAATTTTCACGGTTTCTTTCTGGTTTCCCTTTTCCTCCGTCATAATCGCAAAGATGGTGTCCATATCAAGCCGCCCGCTCTGGCTCAAGGTTTTCATCCGCTGTGCCTGTGAGAGTGAAGGCGTTGCTTCCTCGCTTTCCATTGTGGCGAATAGGTTTTCCTGCTCGCCTTTCTTCAGAAAGGACAGCTCCACCGCAGGCGTGAGGGCGATTTTCCCCTCGTCCACCATCTGCAAAATCGGCG
>CAJTPM010000129.1 GCA_910578085.1 uncultured Lachnospiraceae bacterium
ATATCGGGCAAATCCCCAAATTTGAGAAACTAATCGCAACCATACGGAGCCGGGAAATCTCCGCGTCAATCATCTTGCAGAGCCAGTCACAGCTAAAAGCCATTTACAAAGACAACGCCGATACCATAGTCGGCAACTGCGACACCACGCTTTTCTTGGGCGGCAAGGAGAAAACCACCCTTAAAGAAATATCGGAAATTTTAGGAAAAGAAACGATAGACAGCTTTAACACGTCCGAAACAAGGGGGCGGGAGCTTTCGCATGGGCTGAACTATCAGAAATTGGGAAAGCAGCTTATGACGGAAGATGAAATTGCAGTCATGGACGGAGGGAAATGTATCTTGCAGCTACGCGGGGTGCGCCCGTTCTTTTCGGACAAATTCGACATAACGAAGCACCCGAAATACAAGTACCTGTCCGACGCAGACCCGAAGAACGCCTTTGACATGGAAAAGCACCTTAAACGCCGCCCCGCCATTGTCAAGCCCGACGAGGTTTTTGACTATTACGAGATTGACGCAGCAGACTTACAGGAGGACGCAGACCATGAGGAAACGTAGCGCAGAGGAAAAACAAAAGCAGCTTGAACGGTTTTTAATGAATGTTGCGGAAGCCGCCGACGCTGCATTATGGGAGTATTGGCGGGAAAAGGAAGCGGAACACCGCCGTTTTGCAACGGAGTATGTCACGCGCCGGGGGCTTATCCCGCAACAGTGACAGCATGGCAGACCGCCGGGGGACAGGGGAAGCTACACTTCCCCTACGCTGCCTTGCGGCAGCTACCCCTTTGTGAACTTGCGGGAAGCGAACACCTTGCTATGCAAGCTATTCACTTCCCGCAAGTCTGAATAATACCCGTCCGGCAGCACAGCGGGACACCGAAAGGAGGAATGGAAGCAATCACATATATCAATATCGGCTACATGATACGCGCCCCTACTTTCCGGCGCAGTACACAGCGGCAGGAGCCGCACCCCTTACAACTGAATACCGCCGCGCCGCAGAACTTACGCAGCGCGGGGACAGCCGCCTTTACCAGAGGGCGGTTTTTTTGTGCGGCGGCATATGCTGACCGCCTTTTGTCCGCTTGCCGGACAGCCGCAGACGCGGCAGAAAGGATATATTTATGGCATTTTTCAATAGCGCAGTAGACGTTTTGCAGACCCTTGTTGTAGCACTTGGAGCCGGGCTTGGTATCTGGGGCGTGATCAATCTCATGGAGGGCTACGGCAACGACAATCCGGGCGCGAAAAGCCAGGGCATGAAGCAGGTCATGGCTAATTAGAGGTAATCAAAAGAGGAAAGGAAAAGCACAATCCAGACGGAACCGGCGATATCGTCAAGAAATATTTGTGGATTAGCAAGAAACCTGATATAATGGGGGCAAGCGCCCATCCGGGGCAGAAAGGCAGGGAGAAAAATGCACATCAGCTACAAACCGCTCTGGCACACGCTGATAGAGC
>CAJTPM010000130.1 GCA_910578085.1 uncultured Lachnospiraceae bacterium
ATCGAGGCAAACACCCAGCGCAGCCAGCTGAACGAAGAAGCCATTGCCGAACTCGGTCTGATCACAGCCCGACTCAAGGACTCCGCAGAGTCCAACGATGAGGGCCTGAAGCTGATCATGCGCTATCTGCTGCAGAGGTATCACGCAGAGTACATGCTGCAGGGATTTCTGACCAGTCACCAGAAAACGGAATTTCTGGAGGCCTACGAAATCTATCACGCAAAGGGCGGAAACGGCACTGCTGAGGGCTGGAAAAACGAGCTCTGCGAGCTGCCGGTGCGGGATGACCTGCCCGTCACCAACCCCTATCTGGAAGTGCTGAAAGAGAACAAAGGAGAATGATATGAACATTGAGAAAAGAATCCTGCCCGTTGGGACAATGAAGCGCCCGGGCACTAAGCTCTCTCGCATCCAGGGAGTGACCATCCACAACACTGGAAACTACTCCCGCGGAGCCGGTGCAGATGCTCACGCCAATTATTGTCATAACAGCTGCAACAGCGCCTATGACTCTTACCATTATGTCGTTGACGACAAAAAAGCCATCCAGCTCATCCCCGAAGATGAGGTTTCCTGGCATGCTGGAGATGGTGCTACTGGGCCTGGTAACACCACAACCATCTCCATTGAGATCTGTGTAAACCCCGATTCCAATCTGGCCAAAGCTACAGACAATGCTGCACAGCTGGCAGCACAGATCCTGAATCGCCACGGGGTGGACCTGCTGTTTCAGCACTGGCACTGGACAGGCAAAAACTGTCCGGCTGAAATCCGGGCAGGCCGGCCCTATTCCTGGGATAAATTCGTGGATAAGGTGACAGCCTACCAGAAAAAGGGGGGATTGGCTGCAGCCTCAAAACCTGCCAATCCGACTCCGACTAAGCCGAAACCGGCAAAACCTGCTGAAAAGACCATCAACGGAGTCAAGACCCGGTGTGATCAGATCCTTACCAAAGGGTCCAAAGTCACCTCCGGACCGCTGGCTATTATGGCAGGGATCAAAAAATTCCCTGATGGCAACTATATCCGGGTTCCCGCCCTTGGAGATGGATGGTTCCCAATGGCATTTATCACAGAGCATACATCCACAAAAGATGGCAAGTGCGATGGATACCTGGCCAACGATAAGGCAATTGTCTATCTGGACCGAACAACGGTAGAAGCTATTGATATCCCGAACCAGAAAGTTAAAATCCATGGATTATGGGTTTACTCAAATCCACTGGTGGAAATCAGCGAAGGAAAATAAACATCACCCCGGGCATGCGCTCGGGGCGTTTTTTATTGTTCGTTTGCTCCCTGAAAAATTGGAGCACTTTTTGGAGCACTTTTTGGAAAGACGTTCGGTAATGATTAAGAAGGAAAGTGACATAAAACAGTGAAAATGGCGGATAAACATGATATAAACGTTTGATTAAGAACGATTAGTAATGAAATTCAATAATAAGAATAAC
>CAJTPM010000131.1 GCA_910578085.1 uncultured Lachnospiraceae bacterium
CGACCTCCTGTCTCTGGTTATCATAAAACTCTGACTGCACGATGTAACGGGAGTGGTCATCGATCAGCGAGGATAAATAGGTCTTTACCAGTTCCCCCGAAGTTGTCCGCAGATCCGGCCCGTACTTTATGTCCCCCTGTAAAAGCTCCATCCGGTGCGGTCTGCAGAAACGTCTTGATGATGTTTCCCTCTTCTCGGCATAACGCTTCATCTGCTTCTTCCCAAGACCCGCATCGTACAGGTGCCTCTGCATCGTGGACTGCTTTAAAACCCCCGGCTGTGCCCATCCTTCCAGCTCCAGTATCTTTATGATCTGGCGCACGCTCCGCTTTGGGACCTCCCGTTTCAGCTGCACCGCCTGCTCCATGATCCTTTCAAAATTTTCCGGGAGCCCCTGCCGCCTCTTTTTCGTCCTGCCTGCCGGACGCAGGCCTTCAAACCCTTCCTCACGGTATCCCTTTTCATACCGGTACAGTGTCCTTTTGGATATGCCGTTCCTTTCTGCAGCTTCCTCCCTCATCTGCTGCCTTTTCCCTTCATCCAATTCCGGATCCAGGAGCGGCACTATCATCCCGTATCTTTTTAATGCTTCTTCATCCTGCCATTTTTTCACTTCTTTTGCTTCCATCTTCATGAGCCTCCTTTCAAAAAGGAGTATATACCCGTTAAAAATTGACAGCGAACAAAAGCAGGTGCATCTTTACGCAGGTCCCGGATACGGCTCTATACGGCCCCCGGAATTATATACAGCCCTCACTGCCGCCTTAAGCCAGCCAGGGCTTATCCGTTCCTTTAGTTTTTCCAGTAAAGGCTCCCTGGATTTCAGGAACTTCCCATCTAAATCCAGGAAGCGGTGCGCCGCCTGCCGGATCTGTCCCTCCATGTTCTTTTCATTCATTTGTGACCACCATCTCCAATGCTTCATCGTCCCGCTGCAGGGGTAATCCTCGGTTTCAATATCCTCTTCGCCGACCATACCGTCCACAACATCCTCGATCAGCCCTGCGTCATAATGCTTGTAGGGGCACATACAGTCAGGCAGTTCATTATGGAGTCTCCTGCATCTGTCATTGCTGCATCTAAGCCGCCGGATCAGGCACCATTCCTTCCCGCCTCCCGCAGTCTTATGCACGCGTCGTCTGCTGTCCCTGTACTTAAGGGGACTTCCACAGCATGGGCAGACGCTTTCTTCTTTACTGGTTATTAAAAATATCCTCATCCTCCTTGTATTCCACTTCATACTTTGATATAATAACCATGTTTTTAGTAATGGTTTCAGGACTCAGTTCTCTGTAAAAGATTAGTGTCCTGGAACCTTTTCCTTTCTCTATTCTCATGTCATTATATCGGTTAATTCTATGACAGGCAATCAGAGCAATTTTAAGTCAAAAAAAATGGGCAGCAACAGTAATACTCGCTGTATTGCCAATTTCATTATACTTA
>CAJTPM010000132.1 GCA_910578085.1 uncultured Lachnospiraceae bacterium
TTTCCTCGTCCACCAACAGATGCCCGTCCTCGCCCTTTATATAGCCGTAGGGGGCGTTTACTGCCAACCGCTGGCCCGACATACCTTTATTGCGGAATACCGCCCGTATCTTCTTCGAGGTGTCCTTTGCGTACCACTCATTGAACACAGGTTATTGGGGAAAGGGAAAGCAAACAGGCAAAAATCCAGTATTCATGCGGGTTTGCGGCGAGATGGCTCTCAAAAGCTAACCTCACAAAAGACAGATTATTGCACAATCACATATCGTTTCTAAGGGAGAATGTTGATTCCGGTCACATTCTCCCTTTTTTCATACCAAGAAACGAGGTGATTATCTTGAACACGCAAATCATCGCCATCGCCAACCAAAAGGGAGGTGTGGGCAAGACCACAACCTGTGCCAACTTAGGGATTGGGCTGGCACAGGCGGGAAAGAAAGTGCTTCTCATTGACGGGGACCCGCAAGGGAGCCTGACCATCAGCCTGGGCAATCCCCAGCCGGATAAGCTGCCCTTTACCCTCTCTGACGCAATGGGCCGTATCCTGACCGATCAGCCGGTCCGCCCCGGCGAGGGGATTCTGCGCCACCCGGAGGGCGTGGACCTGATGCCGGCGGATATTCAGCTGTCCGGCATGGAGGTGTCGCTGGTAAACGCTATGAGCCGGGAAACGATTCTGCGGCAATATCTGGACAGTGTAAAGGGGCAGTATTCCCATATCCTCATAGACTGCCAGCCCTCCCTGGGTATGCTCACCGTCAACGCGCTGGCCGCCGCCAACCGGATCATAATCCCCGTCCAGGCGGAGTATCTGCCCGCCAAAGGGCTGGAACAGCTGCTCTCTACGGTGAACAAGGTCAAGCGGCAGATCAACCCGAAACTGCAAATAGACGGTATCCTGCTGACGATGGTGGACAACCGCACCAACTTTGCCAAAGAGATTGCCGCCCTGCTGCGGGAAACCTACGGCAGCAAAATCAAGGTATTCGGCACAGAGATTCCCCATTCTGTCCGGGCAAAGGAAACCAGCGCGGAGGGCAGGAGCATTTTCGCCCATGACCCAGGCGGCAAAGTAGCGGAGGGCTACGCAAATCTGACCAAGGAGGTGTTGAAACTTGAAAAGCAGCGCGAAAAAAGTAGAGCTGGCATCGGTCGATGATCTGTTTACCACCGAGGAAAGCCGCGCCGACGCGGGGCGGGAAAAGGTGGTAGAAATCTCTTTGAGCGAGCTGCACCCGTTCAAGGGACACCCCTTCAAGGTCAAAGATGATGATGCCATGATGGAAACAGCGGACAGCATCCGGCAGTACGGCGTTCTTGTTCCTGCTATCGCCCGTCCTGACCCCAGCGGCGGCTATGAGCTGGTAGCCGGACACAGGCGGCATCGGGCCAGTGAACTGGCAGAGAAAGAAACCATGCCGGTGATTGTCCGGGATTT
>CAJTPM010000133.1 GCA_910578085.1 uncultured Lachnospiraceae bacterium
CGTGCTGGGGCTGTGGCCGCCCCAGACATAGGGATAACCGATATTACTTTCGAGAAAAAAGCTAGGAAAGATGGATCAAGTGTGCTAAAATAGAGAGTATGGAGTATATAGACTTAAGGAAAGTAGGGAGAGAGGGACTCAAGGAGATACGCCGGCAGGTCGTACGACTCAAGAAATTGGGAAAAACGGGAAAAGAGATAGAGGAATTAACCGGGGTACGGCAGAATCGCGCAAGCGAAATATGGAGCGCGTATCAACGAGAGGGCGAAAGCTCCCTGGAGCGAAAAAAGTATGGGCGAAAGCCTGGGAGTCACATGGTTCTAACCCAGGAAGAACAAGAAAATATCCGAAAGGCGGTCGAGGAGAAAAGGCCGGAGGATTTCGGGCTCACCGGCAAACTGTGGACGTTGGGACGGACAAGGCAGTACATCCAGAAACAGTTCCACAAAGGCATAAATGAGCGGACACTGTCGGACTACATGAAGCGCTGGGGCATGAGCTGCCAGCGTCCGGCGAAGCGTGCCCGAAAACAGAATCCTACGGGTATCTAAAGGTGGAAAAGTGAGGAATATCCCGCTATTGCAAGGCGTGCGAAAGCAGAGGATGCGGACGTCTATTGGGCAGATGAGACCGGCGTAAGCAACTGTGAAATCGTAGAGCGCGGCTTTTCGCCGAAAGGCCGTCCTCCGGTGCTGCCGGTGGAAACCAAACGACAGCGGGTCAATATGATCTCGGCAATCAGCAGCCAGGGCAAGGTTCGTTTTATGCTCTATCCGGACACCATGGACCAGCAGCGGCTGATCCGCTTCATGGAGCGTCTGGTCCGCACTTCGGAGCGGAAAGTGTTCCTGATTTTGGACAATCTGAAGGTCCATCATGGCAAGCTTGCTGCGGCTTGGCTGGAAAAGCACAAGGATAAAATTGAGGTGTTCTTCCTGCCGCCTTATGCTCCGGAATACAATCCCGATGAGTACTTGAATCATGCTCTGAAGATTTCTGTCCATTCAGGCTGTCTACCCTATACTGCGGCTGATATCTCTCATAAAATTCAGTCATTCATGCGAAAATTGCAGCATCATCCGCCTCTCGTGTCCTGCTTTTTCCTCCACTCGGCGCTTTCCTATCTTTAGCTACGGAAGTAATACCTTATCAATAAGGGCGTTGAAATCAAAAAGGTATCAGACCGGGCAGGCCATCAGAGT
>CAJTPM010000134.1 GCA_910578085.1 uncultured Lachnospiraceae bacterium
AAAAATCCGCAATTTAGGATTTGAGTGGGAGTAAACATTCATGCGTTTGTCGTGATTAAAGCTGCTCTCTTCTTTACAAAAATATTTTCACATGATATACTTTTTTTAATTGGATTCAAAACAGTTTTTACTACAATTATGAAGGAGGACTATGCTATGTCAAACCACGCAAGTGCCGTTTCAGCAGAGGAAGCTCTGGCAAAACTGAAAAGCGGCAATGAGACCTACTTAAATGCATCCGCCAATCCGGGGGATATCTCGCCTGCTATCCGGAAAGACACCTGTGACAACGGCCAGCATCCTTACGCCATTGTTATCACCTGCTCCGATTCCCGGGTGATTCCGGAAAGTATTTTCTCGGCAGGCATCGGGGAACTTTTCACGATCCGTGTTGCCGGAAACGTTATTGATAATATTCAGCTCGGCAGTGTGGAATACGCAGCGGATCATCTTGGAACGAACCTGATCGTTGTACTTGGTCACACAAACTGTGGTGCTGTGGGAGCCGCAATGGGTTCCGGTGTTACCGGCTTTATCAAGTCCATCACCGATGAGATCAAATCTGCAATCGGAGAGGAGACAGATCCTTACAAGGCAAGCTGCCTTAATGTGGAGAACAGCATAAGACATATCGCGGAGGGGCTGCATATTCCTCCGGAAGGCAATGAAAAAGGATGGAAGGTGATCGGCGCTGTTTATCATATTGACGACGGTCATGTAGAATTTCTTTAAAAATACAGGAAGCGGTTTGTACTCCGCGGACAGTATCAGGTTATTTAAAAGCCGGAGTCTGGTTGGAGAGAGCTTCGGCTTTACTGAATTTTCGGATACTTTTTTGCGGTTAGCCCTACAGGAAATCAGAGAAAAATGATCTGTGGAGATGCAGGAAAAATGTTGTTGACAAATGGGGATGTCTTGGGTATAATTATTCTTACGCTCGCAATAAATATAACTAAAATATTGGTAGAGACGTAGTTCGGATTAAGGAGAAATACTCAAGAGGCCGAAGAGGCGCCCCTGCTAAGGGTGTAGGTCGGGTGACCGGCGCGAGGGTTCAAATCCCTCTTTCTCCGTTTTCTTTACAGGATAAAGAAAAAAATGTAAAAAAAATGAAAAAAGTGCTTGACACAGAAGGAACGGCGTGATAAGATAACAAAGCTG
>CAJTPM010000135.1 GCA_910578085.1 uncultured Lachnospiraceae bacterium
AATATAAAATTCTATTTCGTTCTCATATTCCACCCTGAAATGTAGAATAATATAGGGGTGATGTGAGAATGTACCAATAGACATCTTGCGAAAATAAGGTGCAGTGGTAAAATAGGGGCATGAAATACGAAACGATAGCAGAATATTCAAATACAAAATTTCGGAGGATCACCGGGGTAAAGCGGGCAACATTTGACAGGATGGTAGGAATCTTACAGAAAGGCTATGCGGAAAAGCACCGGCGTCGCGGGAGGAAGCCAAAGCTGAGCATAGAAGATATGTTGCTGGCAACCTTGGAGTATCTGCGGGAATACCGTACCTATGCCCATATAGCGGCCAGCTATGGAATAGCAGAAAGTAATATCTATCGCGGAATCAAATGGGTGGAAGATACCCTGATCCGGGATGGAACCTTTTCACTGCCCGGTCGGAAAGCGCCGCTGAAAAGTGAGACGGAATATGAGGTGGTTCTGGTAGACGCAACAGAATCGCCTATTGAGCGTCCTAAAAAAAGCAAAAGCGATACTATTCGGGAAAGAAAAAGCGGCACACACTGAAGACACAACTGCTCGTCAGCCTTCTGACCGGAGAGATCATTGCGCTTGCATTTTCCAACGGAAAGAAGCACGATTTCCAGCTATTCAAGGATTCCAATATCCATGTCAAGGCAGAAACGGTGCTGGAGGCGGACACCGGCTATCAGGGGCTTGCTCAGATACATGCCAATTCCCTCCTGCCGATAAAGCGTTCCAAGCATCATCCCTTGACCAAGCAGGAGCGCAAAGAGAACCGTGAGATTTCAAGAAAACGTATCTTTGTTGAACACGCCATCCGCTTTGTCAAAAGGTTTCGTATCCTCTCGGAACGTTACCGTAACCGAAGAAAGCGCTTTGCCCTCCGTTTTTCCTTGGTTGCTGGCATCTGCAACTTTGACCGCTTAGCTTAATTTCGCAAGAGGTCTATTATATTAAAGGGAATATTTATAATAGGGCTTGGCGAGATTTTCCCATCCTGAGCTGATAGAGATGCACCAAGGGCTTCAGTCGGATCATCAGTCATGGTGACA
>CAJTPM010000136.1 GCA_910578085.1 uncultured Lachnospiraceae bacterium
GGATTCCGGTTCCCGGATTCGCCTGCTGCGGTCTTCCAGCTCCCTGTCCTTCTCCTCCAGCCGGGTGCCAAAAATCTGAATGCTGCCGTCATTGCCACACCTTCTTTTTCCATGTACTCCAGGGCCTCCTTCCGGTTTCTGTTCCGGAAAATGTGACCCAGGCCGTTCAGTGTTCTGTCCTCTAAATCGTCCCACTCCGGGTCGATAAATACAAATCTGTTCTCCACACGGGTCTCTGTGATACGGGAAAACTCCCTGATCACTCTGGCATTGCCATGCCTTGCCTTCACCTCCCAGGTGAGGATGAGATCGTCCGAAAATATGGCTGTGGGATAGATCCAGAACATCTTCAGATCATTCAGTCCTGCACAGTCTGTGTTCATGCCATTGATCCGGTTTTGCTGCCCGGAAATGCCTCTGGCAATATAGCAGTCATTCCGGTTGGCCATCACTTCAGCCGTTGGCACGGTAATGTTCACTACGATGATCACCACATGCAGTTCCTCCGTCTCCATATCCTGTATTACGCAGACCTGGTCATTGACTGTGATTCCTTCCACCGCCACTGTGAGCGCAGGATCCATCGTCTCCATCTTTTCATTCAGGACCGCCAGCTCATTCCCTGCACTCAGCGGCATTCGAAACACCTCCTGTATCCTGCTGCTGAGTTCCCGTACCGTGAAGTCTGCGTATTCCGGACACATCAGCCTGAGCACCAGAGAAAATATCTGTTTGTCCTGAAGCATGGCTTTGGCCGCCTTGTCCCGTTCTGGTCTGTCCGGCGATCCCAGCTGTCTGGCGTTTGTATCCTGTCTGTCTGCCATCATGGCTTCTCCTCCTGTCGTGATCTGTTTTCCAGACAGCACCACATCAAACAGCCATGTAAAAGCAATATATATGTTATTTTTATCTTATTTAACGAACCATTGTGGAATTTATCGTATGAATTCTGTCATCTTCCCCCAGAGTCCGCATCTGTCAGCAGCGTATCTTCCATACCCGGCAGTTCATCTTTCTGTCATTCGACTCCTGTACCAGT
>CAJTPM010000137.1 GCA_910578085.1 uncultured Lachnospiraceae bacterium
CTAATGAAAGTGATATATTCTCTGCTTTTGCTTGCACCCTGTTTGTCAGCGTTGATGATAAGTTGTTGTAAATACTTCCTTATCACCGTAAAACTAAATACTAGATAGTGTCTACACAAGGTGAATGGATTGTGATAAAATGGAAGCATCTTAAAGGACAGGAGAGAAAAAGATGGATGCTTCCTATCACCGACACGACATAAGTGACAAAGTATGGGCGCTACTGGAACCACATCTGCCGGGACAGCGCGGCCAGTGGGGAGGGATCGCCCAGGATAACCGCCGTTTTATCAATGCGGTGTTTTGGGTATTGCGAACCGGGGCTCCTTGGCGAGACTTGCCTCCCGATTATGGAAAATGGGGCAGCGTCCATCAGCGGTTCATCCGTTGGCGCAGAAAAGGCGTCTGGGAAAAACTTCTGGAAATCCTGATCGACGAGCCGGATTATGAATGGCTGATGATTGACGCCAGCCATATCAAAGTGCATCCCCATGCGTCGGGAGCGAAGGGTGGCAATCAGGATATGTCCAGGACAAAAGGGGGCTCAACACAAAAATACATCTGGCCGTGGATGCGAATGGTATGCCAGTCCGAATCCTTGTTACAGAAGGTACCCGAGCGGATTGTAAAGAAGCTGTCCACCTAATAGAGGGTATTTCTGCGGAAACCCTGCTAGCAGACCGGGGCTATGACACAAACGATATCTGGGCCTATGCGGTTTCGGCAGGAATGGAACCTGTGATCCCACCGAAGAAAAACCGCAAAGAGCAGCGCGACTATGATAAATATCTCTATAAACTGCGTCATTTGGTAGAAAACTGTTTCCTTACCCTGAAACGCTGGAGAGGGATTGCCACTCGTTATGCCAAGACTTCTGATGCCTTTATCGCTGCGGTACACGTCCGTTGTATCGCTATTTGGGCTGCTATCCGTGCTTAACACGTGTAGACACTATCTAAAGAGGTTCTGCCCTTTCAGTATTACTTCATCACTCCTTTGGTTGTGGATTTGTTACGCGATAGAACG
>CAJTPM010000138.1 GCA_910578085.1 uncultured Lachnospiraceae bacterium
CATAAGATCACAAGGAAAAAAGACGATCAACTATAGTCACCACAGTTGAAAAGCGGTAGCAAGGGCATCATCAAAGGAAGAGACAGCGGGAAGGATTTTTCTCAAAAAGCGCTTCAGCCAAGCCCAGAAATGTTCAATAGGATTGAGTTCCGGGGAGTAGGGTGGAAGAAAGAGGAGTCTGCACCCGGCATTTTGGGCAGCAAAAAGCAGCCGCTTTTTAGAATGAAATGAAGCATTATCCATTACAATTACGGTTCCTTGTTCCAGAGAAGGCAGAAGCTGGTTGGAAAACCAAAACTCAAAAAGCCTGCTGTTCATCGTCCCGTTATACTGAAAGGGTGCAAGAATTCTGTCACCCATCTGAGCAGCGACAATACCACAGCGCTGATACTTTCGTCCACGAACTTGTCCGAACACTCGCTGACCCCGCAGCGCATACCCATATTCCCGATACAAGTATGTATCTATACCGCTTTCATCCACATAAGCGATCTTTTCCAGCGGTATATCTTTGATCTCTTCCTGATATGCTGCTGCTTTTTGCCGGTCCTGCTCCTGATAGTTGACCGTCTTTTTTTCCTTGTGATCTTATGCCGCCGCAATGCGTCTCGAATGCCGCTTTCGCTGCATCCAAATGCCTCAGCCATTTCTGATTGGTATGCGTCTGGGTGGGCCGCAACATATGCCTTCAGCTTTTCTGGATCGATCTTTCGGAAGCTTCTATGGAGATCTTTCTTTTCCAAATTTCCCGTTTCTTTCAGCTGCTTTTCCCACTTTTGTATCGTCGATTTGGAAACCTTAAAGACTTGATGGGTTGCTTCCAAGCTATGTCCTGCCTGTCGATATTCTATTGTGCGTTCCCTATACTTTCTTGAATAGCTCATGATTTTATTCTACTCGTTGCCATACCTTTTTTCAACTGTTTTTACTATAGTCTGCGTTCCGGCCAAACACCCTCTCAAACTCGCGTCGGTCCTGCGCGGGGAGATAATATGTGCTGTAGTAACTTCCGCGGCCTGTCAAAG
>CAJTPM010000139.1 GCA_910578085.1 uncultured Lachnospiraceae bacterium
TCTCATAAAGGCTCTGTGTGTACTCTAAGGTCTGCTTTGCGGTAAACCCAAACAGACGGTTCGCATCCCTCTGGAGCGTAGTGAGGTCATAGAGCTTCGGCGGCATGACTGTCTTTTCTTCTTTTACAACCGACGTGGTAAGAGCCTGCCCATTCTGGCAAGCTCCCACAATCTCATCTGCTTTCTTTTTATCATCAATGCGCCCGGTGGCGGCATCTATCCCATTCATCAGGATATGCGCCATGTAATATTTTTCTTTCTGGAAATTCATAATCTTTGCTTCCCTGTCCACCAGCATCGCAAGGGTAGGTGTCTGCACCCTGCCCACCTTCAGGACTTTCCCGCCATACAAAACAGTGAACAGCCTTGTACCGTTGATGCCCACAAGCCAGTCCGCTTCCTGTCTGCACAGTGCGGAATGGTATAAATTATCGTAATCACTCCCCGGCTGTAAATTCTCAAACCCTTCCCGGATTGCGCTTTCCTCCATTGAGGAAATCCACAGGCGTTTGATCGGCTTGTCACAGCCTGCCATTTCATACACCAGACGGAAGATAAGCTCGCCCTCCCGCCCGGCGTCAGTGGCACAGATTGTGGCGGTGACATCTTTCCTGTGCATCAACTGGCAAAGCACGTCATACTGCGCTTTCGTGTCCGGCTTGACCTCATACTGCCATTTTTCCGGATTTACGGGAAGGCTCTCATACGTCCATTTCTTCCACTGTTCCCCGTAGCTTTCCGGCTGTGCCAGCTCCACCAGATGCCCCACGCACCAGCTCACAACATAACCGTTCCCTTCCATATATCCGTCACTGATTTCCGTTGCGCCGATTACTTCTGAAATACTTCTTGCAACACTTGGTTTTTCCGTTATCACTAACTGCATTTATTCATCCTCTCCTTCTTTATCCTCAAAAAAATTGTCCTCACTATCCTCGTTTTCCTCATCATCTTCGTATTCTTCTTCCTCGTCCTCCTCATCATCGTCCTCGTCAAGAAATTCCTCTT
>CAJTPM010000140.1 GCA_910578085.1 uncultured Lachnospiraceae bacterium
GATGAAATATCTCCAGATGAGGGTTTTCAGTTCCTCTACTGTCATTCTTTCTGTGCCATGCCCAGTACTGCAGCATCGAAGCAGCCAAATATGGCGGATACATAGAGTTTCCCATCTCTTGCTTTGATCTCGGTTATGTCCGTGATACATTTTTTGAGTGGTTCCCTGGATTTGAAATCCCTTTTCAGCAGGTCCTCTGATTTACTCGCCTCACGGTCTGCCCTGGTGATCCCATTGGGTCTGTGTTTCGGACGATGGCTCAGCCCGATCTCTTCCATGATGCGGTAGACAGTGCGTTCACTGGGAATGCGGACACCTTCCGGCTGTTTTAAAAGAAGCGCCTGCCTCTTCGAGAAATTCGTTTTCCTCTTTCAGGCGGCGGAGTTCCTTTTCCTGCTCCTTGGCCTATCTGCGTAGGAGAGCCAGTTCTTCTGCAAGATTCATGGCAGTTTTCGGAGTATGTGATCCGGAACCGGCATTCAGCCTTCCCTCTCTGGCAGCCTTTGTCCACGCGTACATAGTGTTTTCAGGGATACCTAACTCGGCTGCAGCTTTTGCACCGCCAAGCTCTTTTGCTGATTTTACGGCTTGGATTTT
>CAJTPM010000141.1 GCA_910578085.1 uncultured Lachnospiraceae bacterium
CCATATAGGATTCCAATGCTGTCATTTCCACTAATGAAGCATTCCGGGGATTTATCTTGTTGATATGTATGTTCTGCTCAAATTCATTCCCATTCTCATCAACACCTTTTGCAATCACAGTCGGATCATCCTCTGTTGAGCCTTCCGCATATTTGATGTAGAAAGACAGCCCTGTCCCGTTACCGCCAGAGTACAGCATATCATCCGTTTTCATATAGACAATAGATGTATGTGGCTTTGCGCCTGCCACATTGTTTACCTGCTCCGCAAAACTCCTTCCTGCCGCATTCTGCTGTGCCTTTCTTGCTCCCTGCCATGCCGGATATCCTGTTGTTCCTATTCCATTTACGTTCATTTTTCAAATCCTCCATTGTTATTAATTATTTTAATGGCAGCCCTTCTGTCGTTCAGAGCCGCCCCTGCTCCCATGTAATAAGTCCGAGCGGTTCATTACCTCCATGCAGACATACCGCCTAACTTCCCCTGTCAAACTTCATGAC